>NZ_JBFUFA010000013.1:0-158276 GCF_056403695.1 Mesorhizobium sp. P2_F7
TGTCGACGACGACCGTGTCGCCGTCGTTGCTCACCCGGATTGCGACGTCGGCGGGCAGGCCGACCACGAAGCTCCGGGCCACGGCCGATATCGTCACCTCGTCCTGACCGTCTGTCACCGGGTAAGGTGCAGTAAGCTGCCAGTCGCGACGGTCGAGCACGGTTTCGACGGCGTCGACGACGGTTTCGAACGGCAGATTGTAGCTGTGCCCGGTGACCAGTGGATAGGCGTCGGCCTGCAGGCGCGCCTCGCCCGGCGTTGGCGGCGCGAGCACGTTCATGTCCTTGGTGCGGTCGCTGGTATCGAGATCAGGCGGATTGTCGAGATCGGTCGAGATGTCCCGGAGCGGCGGTGTCGTCGCCGCCCAATAGGCGGCGACGCCGTAGGGCGTCAGCACCAGCAGCGCCAGCAAGGCGCCAACCGAGAGGTCGCGGCCGCCGCGGTCGCCGAAATGCCACAGCCGGGATAGAGCGAGGCCGGCAAACAGCAAAGCGAACGCGGCAAGCAGGGCGACAATCGCCACTACCCACAGGAAGGCCGGCGTTTCAACCAGTTCGAAATGATGGCCGGCCAGCACGGTCAGCAGCAGCACCAGGGCAAAGGCGCCCGTGCGCCGCGACCAGCCGGCCGCCTTCGATGTCTGCCGCTCGTCAACGTCCATTGTCTTCAGCACCGCCCCAACCCGCACAGAGGCTTAGAACGGTTCAACGGTTGATGGAACCGTTGAACCGTTCCAGCTCTTCTTTTTGCGCGCAATTCCGGACGGAAAACCGCTGCGCACTTTTCCTGGAATTGCTCTAGAGCAACGGATGCTCAAATTGAACATCCCCTGCCTAACGTTTTTGAAGGTCAAGGAATCGCACGGTCCCGATCAATCCGTTGGCAGGCGATAGTCGCTGAACTGCTTGCGCAAGGTGATCTTCTGGATCTTGCCGGTGGCGGTGTGCGGGATTTCGCCGACAAAAGCGACGTCGTCGGGCATCCACCACTTCGCCACCTTGCCGTCCATGAAGGCCAGTATGTCGGCCTTGCTCGGCTCCTTGCCCGGCTTGGCGACCACCACCAGCAAGGGCCGCTCACCCCATTTCGAATGGTGGACGCCGATGGCTGCGGCCTCGGCAACGTCGGGATGGCCGACGGCGAGGTTTTCCAGGTCGATGGTCGAGATCCACTCGCCGCCCGACTTGATCACATCCTTGGCCCGATCGGTGATCTGCATGTAGCCGCCCGGATCGATATGGGCGACGTCGCCGGTATCGAACCAGCCGTCCTTGTCGAACTGCTCGGCGCCGACGCCGCCATAGTAGGCGCGGGCGATGGCCGGACCGCGCACCTTCAGCCGGCCGAAGGTTTTGCCGTCCCAGGGCAGTTCCTTGTCGTCGTCATCCGTCACCTTCATCTCGACGCCGAAGGGCGGGTAGCCCTGCTTGCCTTGGACATCGAGCCGCGCCTCGCCCTCGAGCCCTTGATATTGCGGCTTCATGGTGCACAGGGTGCCGAGCGGCGACATTTCGGTCATGCCCCAGGCATGGATGACCTCGACGCCGTAATTGTCCTGGAATTTTTTCGTGATGGCGCGCGGACAGGACGAGCCGCCGATGACGACCTTCTTGAGATGGGGAAGTTTCTTGCCGGTCTCCTCCAGATGCTGCAGCAGCATCATCCAGACGGTCGGCACGGCGGCGCTGAAGGTCACCTTCTCGGTGTCGAGCAGTTCGCAGATCGAGGCGCCGTCCATCTTGCAGCCGGGCATGACCAGCTTGGCGCCGATCATCGGCGCGCTTTGGCCAAGGCCCCAGGCATTGGCATGGAACATCGGCACGACGGGGAGAATCGTGTCTCGCGCGGAGATGCCCATGGCGTCGGGCATGGCGGCGATCATGGCGTGCAGCACATTCGAACGGTGGCTGTAAAGCACGCCTTTGGGATCGCCTGTCGTGCCCGAGGTGTAACACATGCCGGCGGCGGTGTTTTCAGGGAACGTCTTCCAGGCGAAGTCGCCATCGGCCTCATTCAGCCAGTCCTCATAGGCGACCACATTCGGCAGCGTCGTCTCGGGCAGATGCGCTTTGTCGGTCAGCACGATCACCTTTTTCAGCGATTTGACGGCGCCGGCGATCTTTTCCAAGAGCGGCATGAAGGTGAGGTCGACGAAGATCGCCTTGTCCTCGGCATTGTTCATGATCCAGACGATCTGCTCGGGAAACAGGCGCGGGTTAAGCGTGTGGTAGATGGCGCCGATGCCCATGATGCCGTACCAGGCCTCGATGTGGCGCGCCGTGTTCCAGGCCAGCGTCGCGATGCGGTCGCCGAGCACAAAGCCGTCGCGTTCGAGCCTTTGGGCAACCTTCAGCGCGCGGCGATGGATCTCGGCATAGGTGGTGCGAACGATCGGACCTTCGATCGAGCGCGACACGATCTCTCGTGTCCCGTGCTGCCTCTCGGCATTGTCGATCAGCTTGTGGCAGAGCAGCGGCCATTCCTGCATCAGTCCGAGCATCTGGTTCCTCCCATTGGTTCCTCGTTCTCCCGTTTTTTGTTCCATTGTGAGACGAACGGACGGATTGTCCAGTCATCAAGTCTCCAACCGTTAACGGCTGAAGCAAGCAGTGATCGAATCCCTGGGAAAACCGCCACAATCCGGCCATCCTCGGCGTTAACGTTCGTTAACGGGGCAAGGGGTGCGATAGGCGACTGAAAGAGGTTCGCATGGACGCGCAGCTCGACGACACGCAGGTGGAAGACAGGCCGTTGGACGACAACCAGGCCGGAGACGTGCTGCTGGACGATATCCAACTCGACGACAAAGAGCTGGAAGACACGCTGGCCGCAAGCCTGGCCGATCTGGTGCCGGAGGCCAAAAAGGTTTCCGAAGACGAATTTGTCGAGGTGGTCGGCGGCGCCCTCGAGGCGGTCGGCGGCACGCTGCTGTTCAAAATGTGCGTCCAGAACGAAGGCGAAGGCCAGCATGTCGCGGCCGCATCGATCGGCGATGGCGGCAATCGCCAGTTCCTGCTGCTCACCTTGCCGACAGGCGGCGGCGCGCTGAAGGTCGAGACCACGTCAAGAAGCACCAACCCGGTGGCCGGCATTGCCGCTGCCTATGCCGGCCTGATGGACGTCTTCAAGACCGCGGCCTGACGTTCGCATATTTGTGATCGTTTCAACGACAGACCAGGCTCACCTGCCTGTCACGATGGCCTTGCGCGACAGGTTCTCCGAACACACTTGAGGGATATGGGAAGCAATCCCCCGTGCTCCCAATCGGACAAGGAGAACCCCCGCATGGACCAGATCGCCAACCCCGCACCCGGCTTCCAGAGCAATCCCGGCAAGGTCATCACCGTCGAGCCCTATCGCGGTACCGTCGTCGTGCGTGCCGGTGATGCGGTGATCGCCACGTCAACGCGGGCGAAGCTTCTGTCAGAACCGCCCTACCCCCAGCATTTCTACATCCCCTTCGAAGACATCGATTTCACCCAGCTCGGCAAAACCGCCCTGTCGACGCACTGCCCCTACAAGGGCGACGCCAGCTACTGGAGCGCGCTGCCGGCCGGCGAGACCGGCAAGGACGCGATGTGGGCCTATGAGCGGCCTTTCGACGAAATGGCCGAGATCCGCGATCACGGCGCGTTCTACGCCAACAGGGTGACGATCGAAGCCACGCCTGCCTGACAGGCCGGACGCGGCTTGGTATGGACGAACGGCTCTGTTCGCATCGCTGAAGGGCAGCCAAACGCCCATCGCGATGCGCAGCCAGGCGACGATGGGCACCGCCTGCGCAGCAGCCCATCGGACCCTTGTTGCCGACACCATCGGCATCATCAAGTCTGACGAAGGTAAGGCCCTTGGCCTTGAGCGCCAGTATACCTTGCGTGGGCACGCCCGGCGGCGTCTGCTATCAAACTCTCAGCGGGTTCCGTGGTGATGTTCAGCGTAGGAACAAAGCACTAAAGTTGCCCATCATGAATCACATGGCCTCCCTGTCACGCGCACGTCTGCAGAAGACGGTGCGCGGCGTCGGGCTGCGCCAGATCCGCCTGATCTCGGGCACGATCATGTTCGCCTATCTGATCAGCCATTTCCTCAACCACGCGCTCGGCAACATCTCGATGGCGGCGCTGGCGACCGGCATCCACTACCACACAATGCTCTGGCATTTTCTGCCGGTCGCGATCCTGTTCTACAGCGCCTGTCTGGTGCATACCGCGCTCGGCGTCTGGGCGCTGTACCAGCGTCGGGAATTCAGCTGGAAGGCGATCGAGCCGCTGCAGCTGGTACTTGGCCTCAGCATCCCTATGCTGATCGTCGCCCATGTCGTCGGCGTCAGGCTCGGCCAATCCTTATACGGGCATGAGAAGTACTACCCGCAGGAGTTCTATCTGTTCTTCATTGCCTCGCAGTACCGCATCTGGGTCATGCTCACGGTGCTGGTGGTGGCGTGGGTGCACGGCTGTATCGGCCTGTATTTCTGGCTACGGCTGCGGCCTTTCTTCAAACGCGCCTCGCCGTTCCTGCTTGCCGCAGCCGTACTGGTCCCGACGCTGGCGATGCTCGGCATCTACCAGGGCGGCCGTACCACGGTGTCCAATTACCAGGATCCCAACTGGCGCCGTCAGGAATTGTCGACGCAGAAGCTCGGCACGGAGGCGCAGGGAAACATGCTCGACCGCGTCACCAGCGGCCTGACGATCGGCTATCTCGGCCTGCTCGGCCTTGCCCTGGTCGCACGCGGCGGGCGCGCTCTGCTGGAGCATCGCGGCGGAATGATCGCGCTGTCCTATGGGAACGGCCGCACCGTCCGGGTGCCGAAGGGATTGAGCGTGCTGGAGGCCAGCCTGCGCAACAACGTGCCGCACGCCAGCGTCTGCGGCGGCCGCGCGCGCTGCTCCACATGCCGCATCCGCATCATCGGCGACCACACCGCCCTGCCCGAACCGTCGCCGCGCGAGGCCTTCGTGCTGCGCCGGGTCGGCAGCGTCGATCCGTCGATCCGGCTAGCCTGCCAGTTGCGGCCGGCTACCGACTTGACCTTCTTTCAGTTGTTCCTGCCGCACATGATGTCAGCGCATGCGTTCGGCAAGGCGCCTGCGCGAATAGGCGAGGAGCGTTATCTGGTCAGTATGTTCGTCGACATGCGCGGCTCGACCCGGCTTGCCGAGAAACGGTTGCCGTTCGATACAGTGTTCATCGTCAATCGCTTCCTCGGCGCGGTCTCGCAGGCGGTGATGGAATCCGGCGGACGGCCAAACCAGTTCCTCGGCGACGGCATGCTGGCATTGTTCGGGCTCACCACCGGCCGGACGGAGGCTTGCCGGCAGGCGCTGCGGGCGGCGGCTTTGATTGCAGCCAATATCGACGAACTGAACCAGTTCCTCAGCCACGATCTGCACGAGCCGATCCGCTTCGGCATCGGCATCCATGGCGGCGAGGTGATCGTCGGCGAGATCGGCTATTCCGAGCACATGGTGTTCACCGCGCTCGGCGATGCCGTCAACGTTGCCGCCAGGCTGCAAGACATGACGAAGAGCCTCGAATGCGAAGCCGTGATCTCGGACGAGGTACGCGCGACCGCTGAAGTGGCCGAGGATGCCCTGCCGGCGCAGGACGTCGCGATCCGCGGCCGCAACGAGCCGATGACCGTGCGCACCGTCATATCGACGCGCGTGTTGTCGGCACTCGTCAACAACAAGCGCGCCGTTGTGGCCTGACCGGCCCAACCCCGCTTCTGGAAGCGTTAATCTGTAGTTCCGTCATTGCCGACGCCATCGGCGTCGTCGAGGCGCACGAAGGTCAGCCCCTTCGCCTTCAACGCCAGCAGACCTTGCACGACGCCCTCGCCGGCTGCGTGGGTCGGCTGGTTGATGTGGGCGATGATGACGTCGCCATCCTTGGCGGCGCCAATGCGACGGGCCGTTTCCTTGGCGCCGAGCAACGAGCCGCCATCGCCGTTGATCGAAAAGCCGGCGATCTTGAAGCCGAGTTTGCGGATCATGGCGATGGCCGATGGGCTGTACTCGGCGGTCGCGCCGCGGAACCACTTCGGCGCCGGCTCACCTGTGCCGGCAAGAGCGGCCGCGCCCGACTCGACTTCGGCCTGCACCGCTTCAGGGCTGCCGGCGCTGCGGATGCCGTAGATCTTGCGCGGCATGTCGACCGCCGGGATGTGACGGCCGCCATGGTTTTCCAGTTCGAACAGATCGGGATGCGCGCGCATGATTTCGACGGCGGCGGCGTTGCGCTTGAGCCAGATGCCGGTGACGAAGATCGTCGCCGGAATCCGGTTGTCCACCAGGGCCGAGAGTATCCGCGTATCGGTCTGGCCGCCGCAGGCGTCGAGCGTGAGCGCGACGCGGCCCACATTGCCGTCCGCATCCGCCTTGAGGCGCAGCGTCGGCTCGACAAGCGGCGCGGCATGGGCCGAAGGCACGGCCAAGATAGATAGCGCCAAGGCGCAAAGCAGCTTTTGCAAGGGATGCCTTGTTCTGTTTCCGGATCGGCGCTGTCATAGCCGCACCCCAAGACCCGCAACAAGGCGGAAATCGGGATATCGGCCGTGCAAAAAGCTGATATCCCGACAATGTGACCGCCGCGCACCGTCAGACGGCGTGTTCCAGCCCCACTTGCGTGCGTGACAGGATCTCGCGCACCGCGGCGACGACCGGTTCGACCTCGAGGCGCCAGACGCAGCAGGCCTTGCTGGGATCGAGCGGATTGCACAGGCTGCCCGCCACGCAATTGCACGGCATGGACGGCTGCAAAGCGAGGCTGGGCACGCCGACCGGCCCCCAGATGGCCGGGCTGGTCAGGCCGTACAGGCCGACAACCGGCGTTCCGGCGGCGGCTGCCATGTGCATGGGGCCGCTCTCATTGCCGACAAACATGCGCGCCTGCTCCAACACCGCCAGCAGCGTTTCCAGCGACAGCGCGCCGACGAGGTTGACGATCGGCGCGCCACTGGCGAGGATCTGCTCGGCCGGCTTGCGCTCGTCCGGACCGCCGACGAGCACAAAATCCAGTCCGGTTTCGCGCGCAATCGTGTCGATCACAGCGGCAAAGCGTTCATGCTGCCAGCGCCGGCCGTGAAAACTCGCGCCGGAATGCACGGCGATGAAGCCGTTGGGCCGCAAATGGTGCTTGTCCAGCAATGCCTGGGCCTTCGCCGTCTCCAGCGGCAGGGGCCGGATCGACGGCACGCGCACGCGCAGAGGCACGCCAAGCGGCTCGAGCGGCGACAGATAGCGGTAGAGATAGTGCTGCTCGCCAAAACCGAACGGCTCGGCAAACAGATTGGCCGGCTGACGCTCGTGCCAGCGCAGCGGCCTTTCCGGTGGATTGTAGCCGACACGGGTCCTGGCATTGAGGAACCTGACGATGATGCGCGAGGTCTTGGAATCGGTGAGGTCGATGGTCAGGTCGAAGCGAAATTGGCGCAGCTTGCTGGTCATCGAATAGAGTTCGCGTCCCCGCTCCAGCGGGGTGCCGCGCATGGCAGCGCGGCGGAAGGTCACGACCTCGGCGGCGATGCCGTGCGCGGTCACGAAACTGGCGAGGCGGGCTTCGCAGAGGAAGACGATCCGGACGCCGGGATATTCGAGCTGCAGGTTCCTGGCGAGCGTGGAGGATAAAACAATATCGCCGATGAACTTGGTCTGGAGGATCAGGATCGAGCGGAAGGGTTTGGGCGAAATCTGCAACATCTGTTTTCGGCACCGGGCGGGTTGGGGGACCGCGAAAGTGGGTAGAAACGATGTCGGGATTGCGTGTTAAGGCGGGCAAATCAGCGTGAATTTCCATACAAATTCGTAAGCTTAGCGCCAAACGGCCATGTCTGGGATGGCCGTTTGCGCGACGCCGAGAGGACTATGTCAAAATCAGGATGCGGCGGCGCTTTTTTTGGGGCGAGGCGCCGCTACCTTGGCAATCTGCACCGCGGCCTGCGCGGCAGCCAATCTTGCGATCGGCACCCGGTAGGGCGAGCACGAGACATAGTCGAGGCCGACCTCCTCGCAGAAGCGGATCGAGGCCGGATCGCCGCCATGCTCGCCGCAAATGCCGAGCTTGATGTCGGGCCGCGTCGCCCTGCCCTTTTCAGCCGCCATGCGCACCAGTTCGCCGACGCCCTCGATGTCGAGCGAGACGAACGGATCCTGCTCGATGATGCCCTTCTGCCGGTAGGTCTCAAGGAAGGACGCCGCATCGTCGCGCGAGATGCCGAAGGTGGTCTGGGTGAGGTCGTTGGTGCCGAAGGAGAAGAACTCGGCCGACTCGGCGATGACATGGGCGCGGATCGCCGCGCGGGGAAGCTCGATCATCGTGCCGGTGAGATACTCGATCTTGACGCCGGTCTCCTCCATCACGCTCTTGGCGACGGCATCGATGCGCGCCTTGACGTAATCGAGCTCCTTCACCAGGCCGACCAGCGGCACCATGATCTCGGGAACCACCAGCGCGCCGGCTTTCCTGCCGGCCTCGACGGCGGCCTCGAAAATGGCGCGCGCCTGCATCTCGGCGATCTCGGGATAGGAGACGGCGAGCCGGCAGCCGCGATGGCCGAGCATCGGGTTGAACTCGTGCAAGGCCTCGGTGCGCTGCCTGAGCTTGTCCGGCGACACGTTCATGGCCGCAGCAACCTCGGCGATCTCGGCTTCGGTCTTGGGCAGGAATTCGTGCAGTGGCGGGTCGAGCAGCCGGATCGTCACCGGCAGGCCGGCCATGATCTCGAACAATTCGAGGAAATCCGAGCGCTGCATCGGCAACAGTTTGGCCAGCGCCGTGCGGCGGTCCTTCTCGGTGTCGGCCAGGATCATCTCGCGCATGGCAACGATGCGCTCGCCGTCGAAGAACATGTGCTCGGTACGGCAGAGCCCGATGCCTTCGGCGCCGAAGGAGCGCGCCATGCGCGCATCGAGCGGCGTCTCGGCATTGGTGCGCACCTTCATGCGGCGCACGCCGTCGGCCCATTCCATGATGGCGGCGAAATCGCCGGAGAGTTCCGGCTGCAGCATCGACACGGCGCCCTTCAGCACCTGGCCGTTGCTGCCGTCGATGGTGATGATATCGCCCTTGCGGAAGGTCTGGCCCATCGACATCAACGTGCCGGCCTTGTAGTCGACGCGCAGCGAGCCGGCGCCCGACACGCACGGCTTGCCCATGCCGCGCGCCACCACGGCGGCGTGGCTGGTCATGCCGCCGCGCGTGGTCAGGATGCCCTCAGAAGCGTGCATGCCGTGAATGTCTTCAGGGCTGGTTTCGGTGCGCACCAGGATTGCCTTGCGGCCTTGCGTCTTCAGCTCTTCCGCGTCGGCGGAGGAGAAAACAATCTCGCCGGTCGCCGCGCCCGGAGAGGCCGGCAGGCCGACGCCGATGACGTCGCGCGCTGCCTTGGGGTCGATGGTGGGGTGCAGCAGCTGGTCAAGCGAGGCCGGATCGATGCGGGCGACCGCCTCCTCCGTGGTGATCAGCTTGTCGCGCGCCATTTCGACGGCAATCTTGAGCGCCGCCTTGGCGGTGCGCTTGCCGGAACGGGTCTGCAGCATCCACAATTTGCCGCGCTCGATGGTGAATTCGAGATCCTGCATGTCGCGGTAGTGCTGCTCCAGGCGGTCGGAGATGTCGACGAAGGAGCGGAACGCGTCCGGCATCAGCTTCTGCAGCGACGGCTTGTCGGAGCCGGCGGCGATGCGCGCCGCCTCGGTGATGTTCTGCGGCGTGCGGATGCCGGCCACGACATCCTCGCCCTGCGCGTTCACCAGGAACTCGCCATAGAGCATCTTTTCACCGGTCGAGGGGTTGCGGGTGAAAGCGACTCCGGTGGCTGACGTCTCGCCCATATTGCCGAACACCATGGCCTGGACATTGACCGCCGTGCCCCAGCTTTCAGGGATATCATGCAGGCGCCGGTAGGTGATGGCGCGGTTGTTCATCCAGCTCGAGAAGACGGCGCCGATCGCGCCCCAGAGCTGCTCGTGCGGGTCCTGCGGGAACGGCTTGTCGAGTTCCTCCTCGACCTTGGCCTTGTAGAGCGCAATGACGCCCTGCCATTCCTCTGATGTCAGCTCGGTATCGAGCTCGTGGCCGAGGCTCGCCTTCTGGTCCTCGAGGATTTCCTCGAACACTTCATGGTCGAGCCCCATGACGACATCGGAATACATCTGGATGAAGCGGCGATAGCTGTCATAGGCAAAGCGGGCATCGCCGGAATCGGCGGCCAGTGCCTCGACCGTCTCGTCGTTGAGGCCGAGATTGAGCACTGTGTCCATCATGCCGGGCATCGAGGCCCGCGCCCCGGAGCGGACCGAGACCAGCAGCAGCTTCGACGGATCGCCGAAACGGCGCCCGGTCAGCGCGCCGATATGGTCCAGCGCCTTGACGACGTCGGCCTTCAACGCGGCTGGATACGAGTTGCCATTGGCGTAATAGGCGTTGCAGACGTCCGTGGTGAGGGTGAAGCCCGGCGGCACCGGCAGGCCAAGACTGCACATCTCGGCCAGATTGGCGCCCTTGCCGCCGAGAAGGTTGCGGTCGCCCGCGCGTCCCTCCGCGGCGCCATCGCCGAAGGTGTAGACCCATTTGGTCATGCTCGCCCTCCAAGTCCTGGAAGATAGACAACACCGGAGCCAAAAGCCCGGTTCCCCCGCGTTACGACCCGAGCGTTATTATGCTGCAGTGCGAAAGGCAAGGCGTGGTCAGCCAAGCCCGGTCACTACAATCGATTAAGCAAAAGCTGCGTCAAAAAGACTTGCCGGCTAGTCGTCCGCGATATAGAACATACCATGAACAAGTTGGGAGTAGCGTGATGAAACTCAACGGAAAACTCGACTATCTCGAATTGCCTGCGACCGGCGGGACGCTGGACAGCGTCAAGGCTTTCTACAGCGCGGCCTTCTCGTGGTCGTTCACCGACTACGGGCCGACCTATTCGGCCTTTGGCGAAGGGCTCGACGGCGGTTTCCAGGCCGATGGCGCGGAGGCGCCGGCCAAACCGTTGCCGGTGCTTTATTCGCAAGACCTGGAAGCAACCCTCGACGCCGTCGAAAATGCCGGCGGCACTATCGTCAAGCCGATCTTCTCGTTTCCGGGCGGCAGGCGGTTTCATTTCACCGATCCGGCCGGCAATGAGCTGGCGGTCTGGGGCGAATAGCGAGCATCGCACCAAGAGGTGGATCAGTTTTGCACAGGGACCAACTCGGCATTGAGCTTTCGTGCCGCTCGTCCTATAAGGCCGCGCGCAGCGGGCAAAGCCCGCCTGCTGGGGCGTCGCCAAGTGGTAAGGCATCGGTTTTTGGTACCGACATTCCCAGGTTCGAATCCTGGCGCCCCAGCCACCATAGTTTAATTTAACAAAATCAAATGCTTACAGAGATTTCAATTTCTGGACGTAGAGTATTCTAGGTCACCTGTTTAGGCCTGCTGGCAAACTCAGCCTCTGGCGATCAAATCTGCTAACTCCAGCCCTTGCTGTATGCAGCAGCGTAGGCGGTGCCAGTCGCTCACAAGCACCTTGGTTATCTCGTTCATCTCTTCCAAAGCGTCTGGGCCGAGCTTCAGACCGCTGCCCAACATTCCGCCTTTACGTGCACGAAACTGCATCCAAAACCAGACAACTTGAAAGCCAGCTTCTTCCTTACCTACCGGCATTGGTTTGCCGTGTGCGATGAAATTCCGGAAATCGCCGGCAGCCTTGTTCGTGCGAGCCAACAATTTATCGGCTTGGCTCACTAGCTCTTTCCCGAATACATCCTCGCGGACATGCATTAGCCCTTGTGCCAGGTCTAGCTTGGCCTTGGCTGCTAGATGCGCGGCTACCGCCCAACCGATCAATTCATCGCCTCTGACAAGATCCTCGATAAAAAAGTCGATCTGTTGCTCTAGAATGGCCCAAGAGATCACGAACTTCCCGATAGCTCGCTCTAGCTCAAGTGCTTCGGGGGGCCATTCTGGCGTAGTGGGAGCAACTCGCTTTGCCATCGTTATCTCGACGATTCGGTGACTACGTCGGAAATGAGCCGATTATCTGCAGCACGAACCCGGTCACAATAGACAAAATTCCTAGGCCGATTGGGGGTCGATGAGCCCGAGGCCGATCTCGGGCATCCGCTAGCTTCTTCTCAAGCTCTGCGATCGCCAAAAGGCGCGAGTCAACGGTATCCAAGGGTCCAAGCGCGCCTATGGGGTGCGACAGCTGTAGCGAGGCATATAGGATCGAAGCACGGGAGTTCGTGCCGAAGTGATCCAACAATGTTGCGTCATCGTAGCCGGCCCGCACAATGCCCTTCGCATTAGCTACGTTCTGCCTTTCCATCACGTCTTTGTAGGCAGCTACCTCTATCCGAGCGCTACCGAGCGCTTTAGCGGCCACGTAAAGCCTATACTCCGGGATCAAATCCCAAGCTAAGATTGCGACTCCGGCCATGTCAGCCGTCAGGCCTGCGACCGACCACCAGCCCGATGCTATTTGGAAGACTGCAGCCAACGATTTCTCCTGACCTGCTCTGCGAGCCGAGTCCCCTTAGATAAGGGCATCGGGGCTATTCTGGAGATGATCTAGCACAGAAGGGTGCGAAGTGTTCCGCGCCCTTCGTATGTGTGGTCCGACCGCCGGTGTAGCTATCGTTATCGGGCATTAGCAGCACACCGGATCCGTTCACGGGTATTATGAGAGCGAAGGCATCACCGGTGCTCTTGAATTCGTCGAACGTGACAGGGGCGACATGCTCGACGACGCCTTGATGTCGAGAGCAGCGCTAATCGAGCGGAACCTTCCCTTCGTCGGGCGTGAGGGTTTGGCTATCCATTATGCCACCTGTCGCGTTTCTGCCTGGACGCGGATACGCGGCTTGATTCTTGTCGAGCGACCCCTGGCGGCCCTAGGTGTGCCCTCGAAATCAGGGCCAGCCTCTAACCAGTCTCGGCTCTTCGCCGCGAACCACTTCTCGTCTGTAGCACACGGTCTGTTTGTCACACCGCCTCGGTGGCTATAGAAGCCAAGATTGCTAGCGGTGTTGATCCGCTCTTGCTTAGTCCCGATCATTTCCTTGACCATTGCGTCGGTGAGTCCTGGCCACGGGTCGCGAGGTGCCCCGACAATCGCAACGAGGGCATCAATTGCGAGGTAGCAGTCTTGCACTTGTCGTAACAGGCGATCAGCAATCAGTTCGGTTACCCCATAGTTGGAGTTATTTCCTGAGCGTCGGGCGTCGTCGATCTCGGTCCGCACGCGGTCGCGAATAGCATCTAGGGGTGTGGTCATAATGTTGGAACTCCTTGGTCAGCCGACAGGAGCGTCGACATTTACCCTATAGCGGCCTTGCTGTTCTCGATCTGGAACACACTGTTCATCATTTGTTGACAGACAGCATAGGCTCCGCACTTGCCGGCCATATCTCAGCCGACGGCAATGTTCAGGGCGAGCCGTTCGCGATTTTGATAGGAATTGAAGCCCACAGTGCCAGGTGCGGCCTCGCGGAGCCTTTTAGATCCGGCCAAAATCCGGGTGGATGTTCGTGGGGGCCGCGGCCGCTACAGCTCTCTGCTTAGCGGATTGCGTCACGCGCAAGGCCTTTGCCCGCTGGCGCTTTGCCCGCTTCCGAGACCGGTAGACTACTACCGATATCCCAAGGGTCGCAGCCTCGCCAGCCTCCTTGGCAAGGAAACGCCGTCGATGCTCGCCGGCTGCGCGCCTCTGAATAGCATCGCTGGCCCAATGCCGAATGATCCGTATATGGCGCCAGCGATCATCGAGCGTGTTGAGTTCGCATTGTG
Source organism: Mesorhizobium sp. P2_F7 (assembly GCF_056403695.1). Lineage (NCBI taxonomy): Bacteria > Pseudomonadati > Pseudomonadota > Alphaproteobacteria > Hyphomicrobiales > Phyllobacteriaceae > Mesorhizobium > Mesorhizobium sp. P2_F7. Next base: position 13,765 of record NZ_JBFUFA010000013.1, read on the forward strand.
TAATGCCTGCGTTCCATTGGGGTCTTTCGATCTGGGGGAATCGACACTTCATATCGCGCTCCCAAATCGCCATTTGGAGGGCTGCTCGGCCGAGCGGCATGACAAGCAGCGTGTCAACAAATCGATCGAGGTCCGGCGTCATGGTGAGAGCCGATGGCTTATCCTTTAGTCGCTTGCGCTGCATTCGTTCACGACTTTGCACGCGCTGGTGTTCTGCGCGTTCGTCCGCGTTCATGTGCTTAAGTGATTGACGGGTCATAATTGCGCTATAGCGGAAAATGCACGGCACCTGATAACGAAATGCTGCCGCGTTGAAATGTTCCGTGATCTAAGTGCTATTCAACTGGCTTCTTAAGCATCACAATGCTCGAAGTGGCCAAGGACACCCCAACCGCCGTCGCGGAGATATCGTCCCGCGAATAAACCCTGGCCGCGATTCAACCATTATCGAGTAATAACAAATACTTAAAAACCATGGAAAATTAGCGTAACCGAAATCGCCTCCTAACAAGAAGTAAGATAAGGAAGAAAGGAAGAAAGGAAGAAAGAACTTCGTTAGGAGAGAATTCGGTTACGCTAGCGTCTGATGTAGGACATGCGTGGAACTGAAATCTCCGGTCCAGAAGGCAGGCGCTCACATCACGTCATAGGGTGGCCGTGAAGCGCTTCCTCCTTGAAAGGTGCGCTGGGGGCCGCAGATACGTCTATGATGGCTGGCGGCCATTGCAGACTGCTTTACGCCGGCCTGAAAGCGGAGCGTGGAAGTGTTGTGCCCCCTCGCAGTCGCGCCATCGCCGACAAGCCCGCCGTCCGCAGCCAAACAGCTATCGCCTAGCACATGAGACTAGCAGAAGAAGGGCGCGGAGCGAACAAGGTTTGATCGCATACTGAGTGCAACGAAGCTGTCCGCTAAGCCGTCCTATTAGGCCTGAACCTGAAGGTTCCTGCGACGCATCACAACCCAACCCAAGCCGCACGCAAGTGCGACATCAAGGCGAGTCCGGAAAGAGCCGCCAGGACACCGTGGGCGCCCGTCTGCTCAAGCAAGAGCGCGCCGACGGATGGTGCCGCCGCTTGGGCGATCAGGCTCGGCAATTCTAGGCGACCCATCAGCTTTGCATAGCCTAAGGGGCCAAACAGTGCGAGCGGCAGGGTTCCCCGCGCAATTGATTCCAAGCCGATGCCGGCGCCGTAGAAACCGAGCGCTACCGGAACGAATGGCCTGCCTATCCAAAGCGCCGTGACGCCGATCACCACGAAGGTGACGGAAGCGAACTTGGTCCAGATCTGGTGATGGTAGCGCGTAATCACCATTTCGATCGACCGGGCAGCCACCTGGGATGGCCAACCAACGCACCAAGCCCTACGGTAGCAGCAAGCGCCATGCCCCTGCTCTGCAGGATCGTGAGCAGGTGCACGGACAGGGTCGGAGCCGGCAGCAAGCGTTAGCGTGGTGGCCAGAACGACCATTATCGCGAGCTTGGAACAGATGCCGTTGTATCTTTCGACACCGATTTGACAGGTGGCTGTGGGTTCTCTCGTGGCAAGATCACGAGATAGAGCGGAAGCGCGATCAAGAGCTGAACAGCGGCGTAAGCAAGACAGGCTCCACGCCAGCCTACCTCGCTCATCAGGAAGGCTGAAATGGGCCAGCAGATCATGCTGGCGAAGCCGCCGAACAGCGTCAGGGTGGTGATGGCGGAACGCGCGCCGTGGCCGTAGAGGCGGCCCAGCGTCGCGAAGGCCGCGTCGTAGAGCCTGCGCCCATGCCGAGCCCGATCACCAGCCAGGCGACGATAAAGATGGCAACGTTCGGCGCTGCCGCCAGACCGATCTGGCCAAGCCCTATTGAGATGGCACTGAACGCAAGCACATTTCGGCCACCGCGCCGTTCGATAGACGAGCCAACGCGCGGCGAGATCAAGCCGGCGACGAGCAGCCCGAGCGACAGGCCGCCGACCACCCAAGCCAGCGGCCAACCGGTATCGGCCGCCACCCGGGGCGCGATAGCCGCAGGCAGGTAGTAGGACGACCCCCCAAGCCATGATCTGGGTCACGCCAAGCGTCGCGATAATCATGCGCCGACTGCGCACAATGGTCGTTGAAGGTGGCAAAAGGCTCATGCTGCGACGCTGCAGTCACAACCGCTCTTGCGATCGCTTTTGCGTCTGCGTCCGCGACACAACAAGCGTCCGCCTCGGCCGGGGCCGGACCGCCACAGCAGCCTTGGGATGAGTTGCCCAAAATAGACACCGGCACCGTGCAGACGCCGGTCTCAGGCAACACCAGTTGCACCGCGTCGGCTGCAGCAACATCTCCCGCTATTGCGGCCGCGACCGAGCGAACCTGCTCGTAGCCAGTCAGCAGCAGAAAAGTGGGCGCCCTGCCGTAGCTCTTGATCCCGACAGTGTAGAAGCCGGGCTCGGGGTGACTTAGCTCGCGATGGCCATGGGGCGGAACACTGCCGCAAGAGTGCTCGTTGGGATCGATGAGCGGCCCGAGAGCCTTGACACCTCATCACCCTTTGAACCTTTACATCAGTCCATGCGCTATTAATCGCGCAGCCGGCATTCGCCGCAGCGCTATCATTGCGACAACCCCAAACAGCGGGCCGGGCACGAGGATCAGGAAGCTCCAGCGCCAGCCCAAAGCCTCCGCCACCGATGAGGTCAGGTGGATCGAGACAAAGGTGAGCGCGATGCCGACGCTCAATTGCAACGAGAGCGCCGTGCCGACATAGCGCGGGTCGCTCAATTCGGTGGTCATTGCGGAAAACTGCGCGGAATCGCCGATGACGGCCATCCCCCAGAGAATGGCGAGGGCGATGAACAGCCAAAGCGGCCCGTCGAAGGCGAGGCCGATCGTCAGCGCACAAAATCCCGAAAGCGTCATCATCATTGCTGCTGTTGCCGTGCGGCCGATGCGGTCGGCGACAATCCCGCCCAGGATCGAGCCGATCCCGCCAGACGCGACGACAAGGAAGGCAAGCAGGGACGCCATTCTTGGGCCATCGATGCCTAGGCCGGGGCTTCCCGCCCTGATATAGGCCAGGATCCAGCCCCACATGGCGTAGAGCTCCCACATGTGTCCGAGATAGCCGAGATTGGCGAGAGCCAGCGGGCGGTTCTGCAGGACCGCCCGGATATGGCGGCGGTCGAAGGTAGATTTGGCGAAGGGATAAGGGCCTTCACTGCCAAGACACAGGATCAGGATTGCGCCTGCCAATGCAGCGAGCGAGGTCGCGATGATGACATCCTGCCAGGAGACATCGGTCGCAAATGCGGACAGCAGATGCGGAAAAGCCGATCCCAGCGTCAGCGCCGCGAGCAAGGCACCCAGTGCCACGCCGCGCCCGCGGTGGAACCAGGTCGAAACCAGTTTGAGCGCCGGTGGATAGACACCTGCCAGGGCAACACCGGTGGCGAAGCGGGCAAGCAGCAGCAAGCCGATGGACGGGGCGACCAGCAGGCAGAGATTGGCAATGGCGGTGATCAGGGCACTGATGCCGATCACCTTGCGAAGCGAGACGATGTCCAGCAGGCCAGCAATGCTGGAGGCGAGCGCGCCAGCCGCGAAGCCGACCTGCACGGCGCCTGTCATCCAGGCGCCTTGCGCCGGCGACAACCCCCAGACTTGCGTCAGCTGCGGCGCGATCGCGGTAGCCGAAAACCAGGCAGTCATGGGCAGGAAGGCGCCGGCGCAGATCACCGCCAGCATCGACCAGCGCCGGCCGGCGCCAATGCCGGCCGGATTCGTGGCGGCCATGGGTTCCATCTGGTGGTCTCAGACGGTGACGACGTTTTGCAACCGCTTTAGCAGCGGAAGCAGACCGGCCGGGTCGGGTCGGATTGTGTAGTCCGGGCTCACCTCCGCATAGACGACGATGCCATCGTGCCTGATCACGAACCGCGCCGGCATCGGCAATGTCCATGACGGGTCTTCGTTGATGGCAGGCAGATCGACGCCGAAGCTCTTGTAGAGCGCGATCAGATCGTCGGGGAGGCGGAAGCGCAGGCCAAAGGCGCTGGCGACCTCGCCGTTCGGATCGCTCAGCATCGGGAACGTGACCTGCTTGTCGCGCTTGGCCTTGCGACCGTTCGCCGGTGATTGTGGGGAGATCGAGACCAGTTGCGCGCCGGTGGCGTTGATTGCCGGCCAGGTTTCCTGCAGTGCGCCAAGTTCGATGTTGCAATAGGGGCACCAGACACCGCGGTAGAAGCTGAGCACCAGCGGGCCGAGCGCCAGCAGGTCGGCCGACGAAACGAGGCCGCCGTCAGCCTCCATCAATGCGAAGTTCGGGGCCACAGCACCGACTCCCAGGGCGCGGGCGGCCTGACCGGAAGCGATAAGCTCGGCGGTGGCGCGATGCATGATCTCGACCGCCTGTCTGGGCGCCTTCTTGCTCTCAAAGTCGGCCTTAAAGGCATCAAGCTTGTCTTGAAGCGACATGGAATTACTCCGAAAATTTCTCACCGCTCTCACAGCGGCGGAAACGTCCTCGCCTATTTCCCAAAACAGGGGTAGCCTGCCGGAAAGGATAGCAATCATTCGGAAAATGGATGGCTGACCGGCTCCAGGAACTTGAAGTGTTTGTTCGGGTGGCGGAGCGTGGCAACCTTTCACAGGTCGCCCGCGAAATCGGCCTGTCGCAGCCCTCAGTGTCGCGGATACTGAACGATCTGGAGGGGCGCATCGGCGCCCGCCTCCTCGTCCGCACCAGCCGGAAGGTCGGGCTGACCGAGGCGGGGCATGGTTATCTCGGACAGGTCCGGCCGCTGCTTGCCGAGCTTGGGGCGGCGGCCGATACCGCGGCCGGCAATGAGGAGTTGCGCGGGCTGCTGCGCGTCGAGCTGTCCGTCACTTTCGCCGTGCGCGCGCTCATTCCGCGGCTGCCCGGCCTTCTTGCCGAGCATCCCAACCTCTCCATTGAACTGATGATGGACGATCGCAGGCGAAGCCTTGTCGAAGAAGGCGCCGATATCGCGGTGAGGCTCGGTCTGCTCGACAGTTCCAGCCTGATGGCGCGCAAGGTTGGGCAGACGCCGCGACTACTGGTGGCCTCACCGGACTACATTGCCCGGCGCGGTTTGCCGCAAAGCCCTGGCGATCTGGTTCAGCACGAGGTCATCTTCGGCCCCTCCGATAGCACCGGCGCTACTTTTCAAGAACTGATCGGTCCAGAGGCCAACTTCACTCTGCCGGAAAGCCCGCGCATCCGGGTATCGAGTTCAGCCGGCGTCACCGCCTGCGTGCTGGCCGGACTTGGCGTGGCCTTCGGTTCCGGCTGGATGTTCAATGCCGAACTCGCGGACGGCCGCCTTCGCCGGCTTCTGCCGGAGTTTCCGCTGCCGACCATACCCATCCACGTCCTGTTCCCGGCCGGGCGCCAGCCGAGCAAACGGGCAAGGGGATTTGCCGATTGGCTCAGCAGATCGCTCGGTTCCTCATGACTCGGGACTGTCAGAATCTTGATTGTCTTGCCGTCGGCGGCCATTCGCACCATGGTGCAGGCCACTTTGCTGAAAACGATTTATTGCGTTAATCTTCGAATATGCACCATCGCTGAATAAGCCATGTCGCTGAGGGGGCGAAAATTCATGGAGATGCAGCAGGTCCGCTATTTTCTGGCCCTGTCCAACACGCTAAATTTTACCAGAGCAGCGGAAGAGTGCAATGTCACGCAGCCGGCACTGACGCGCGCAATCAAGACCCTTGAAGACGAATTGGGCGGGGAGCTGCTTCGGCGCGAGCGCCAGCATTCCCATCTGACCGAGCTCGGCCGGCGCATGCTGCCCCTTCTGCAACAATGTTACGATGCTGCCACCTCCGCAAAATCTCTTGCCAAGGCAGTGCAAAGCAGTGACATCGCTCCACTCAACGTCACCATTTCCAATAGTATCAACATAGCGCTGCTGGTTTCACCGTTCACCGAGCTTTTCCGGGCCTACCCAGGTGTGCATCTCAAAATCAGTCGCGGTTCGCCGACCGCTGTCATCGAAGCCCTCAAGAACGGTGAGGTTGAACTAGCGGTTGCCGGCCCGCTGGGACAGGCCTGGGATCGGCTCGACACATGGCCACTTTTCCAGGAAGGGATCGAGCTCGTCGTGAATTCCGATCACCCTCTTGCCCGTCGAAACGAAGCGGACGTCGCGCTGAGCCAGTTGGCCGCAGAACCCGTGCTCAGCCGCATTGACTGGGAAACGAGCGAAGATCTGTCGCGCGGTCTCGCGGCCAAAGGAATTACGCCTCGCACTGCACATGAGGTTGAAACCGACCAGGATCTGCTGGCGCTGCTGGAAGCAAATGCCGGCGTTGGCTTTGTCTCGATGACTGCACCCCGCTCGCCCAACGTCCGCAGACTCAAGCTACGTGATCTGGATGTTTCTCGGATCGTCGCCGTCTACGCAGTCGCCGGCCGACATCGCTCGCAGGTCGCCATGACCCTCCTCAACCTGCTGCGATCGACCGACTGGTCTACGTTTGGCGTCAGCGAGCCCGCCTGAGCGCCGCGATCAAGTCGTCGATGTCCATCCGCCGACGGTAGTCGGGATCGACGAACCTATCTGTGATGACGCCATCCGTTCCGACGACGAAAGTAGCAGGGATCGGCAGGAACCAGCTGTTGTTGCCCTGATAGTTCGGCAGGTCGAGGCCAAGGCCCATCAGCGTCTCCATCTCCGCTCCCACCCAGATCGCCAGGTTGAGGGACAAAGCGTAGCCATTGTCCATATCGGTCAGGAAAGGAAACTGCGCACCAACCGATGCCTTCATCGCCTTTGCGAATTTGCGCCGCTCCGGCATGATCACCACGACCTGGCCGCCCAGTGTCGCAATCTCCTGCTGGGCTTCGACAATGCCGATCGCATTCAGGCGGCAATAGGGACACCAATGTCCGCGCTGAAAGGTAATGACGGCCGGTCCGTGGCTAAGGATTTCCGATAGACTCACGAGCCTGCCCTCGTCATCAGGCAGCAAGAATGCGGGCATGACATCGCCGGGGGCGGGAGCACTTGCGCCAGCTCCCTGCTCCCGAAGGCGCGCAACCAGCCGGTCAACCGCGTCAGCGAAATCCGAGTTCAGTCGGCGCACTGCGCTCGCGATCACCGCCAGCCGCTCGTTGAGAGGTGCATCGAGTTCGATGGCGGCCTGAACGGACTGTTCAAATGTCATTGGCTGTTCGTCGGCGGCCATGTCTGCACTTTCGCAATTTTCAAGCAGCCTATCATTGAAGCCCCGTGAATATGGCCATGCTTTTCCTGCATGGAGTCGATGCCTTGCCTGCATCGGACCCGCGCAAGTTCATCTTCTGTTCGGTATTGCGGGGTGAATCGTTACAGCGTGTTCCCGATATCTGAGTTCCGCCAGACTGCACGCCTCTACCATCGGTATCGACAGCCCGGGAATGCATATACTCGCCTTCCCGAGACTCAATGCAGTTTCACCCGCGGCCTGGCGCGACGTGACAGGAAACCGATTGCCGTGTCCAGCACGGTCTTGAAGGTCCCGTGCACCGCCTTGAGATGCATCTTGTAGAGCGAGCGATACATCAGCCGGGCAACCAAGCCCTCGACCTYCAGTCCGCCCATCAGGCTGCCGAAGGTGCCGTAGTCGGCCAGCGAAACGAGAGAACCGTAGTCGCGGTAACGGAACGCCGGCGCCGCCTGCCCTTCGAGGCGTGCCGCGATCACCTTGACCATATGATCGGCCTGCTGATGGGCCGTCTGGGCGCGCGGCGGCAACGGATCTTCACTGCCGGGCAACACACAACGCGCGCAATCGCCGATGGCAAACACGTTTTCGTCCCCTTTTGCCCGCAGCGTCTCGTCCACGACCAGGCGGCTGATGCGATCCGTTTCGAGGCCATCAAGGCTCGTCAGAAAATCCGGCGCCTTGATCCCGGCGGCCCACACGACGAGTTCGGCAGGCACGAACAGCTTCTCGCCAAGCCTGATGCCGTCTTCTGTCACTTCGGTGACCTTGATGCCGCATCGGATCTGAACGCCCAGATCAACAAGCCGGCGCGCCGAAGAGCGCGCAAGGTGTTCCGGCAAGGCCGGCAGGATGCCGGGTCCTGCCTCGACGATGGTGATGCGGATCAGCCTTTCGAAATCGATGTTGTCGAGGTTGTGCGAGGCTATTTCCCGCATCGACTTGTGCAACTCGGCCGCCAGTTCAACGCCGGTCGCCCCGGCGCCAACGATGATGCAATGGAGCTGCCCCGGTGAAAGCTTCTCGTATTGAGCGTTAGCACGCAGGCAGGCGTCGATCATGCGCTTGTTGAAACGGGAGGCCTGACCGGTCGTGTCGAGCGCAATGGCGTGACGTGCCGCCCCCGGCGTGCCGAAATCGTTGCTGACGCTACCCACGGCCAGCACCAGCGTGTCGTAGCCCAACACCCGCGGCGGAATGATCTGTCTGCCGTCGTCGTCGAAGCTCGGCGCAACAAAGACCTGGCGCTTGGCTCGGTCAATGCCGACGACTTCGCCAATCCGGTAGCGATAGTGGTGCCTGCTGGCATGCGCGATGTATTCCACAGCATCGCTGGACGGATTCAACGTGCCGGACGCCACCTCGTGCAAAAGTGGCTTCCAGACATGTGTGCGATTGCGATCGATCAGCGTTATGGAAAGCCGCCGCTTGCCGAATTTCCTGCCGAGCCGTGTTGCCAACTCGAGTCCACCGGCACCTCCGCCGACGATGACTACGCGATGCCGTGAACTGTCGGCATGAGATGGTGTCTCCGGTATCGTGCGGAAAAGCGCGGCGTCGTTGGCGAGCACGGCTTCCGGAACCAGCCGCATCCCGGGAGTGATGATTTGCATCGGTAGTCTCCGTCTTTCCTCGGGCTCGCCACTGGAACAACTCACTCTTGCGATTCGTGAATAACGATGCCCTGGAGCATGTCGACTTCGCATTCCCACGGTTTTTCCGAGAGGACGCGCTGCCCATGCTCGTATCCGGCCTGCCAGCGGGTGCGGATGCCTGCGCGGGTGAAGTCGATGTCCTTGGTGTGGTCCTCGCCGTCGAGGCGCGGTGAAAGCAACCGAACAAGGTGCATGACCGACGGACATCCATAGGAGGCAAGTTCCTTGAACATCGGATCCTCACGTCGCTCCTCGGGAACCAGCCTTCCCATTTCACGCACGACGTGGCGCAGACGGTGCAGTTGCTCCTGCCTGGCAACATGGCTCCGGCCCCGGCTGGCGTATTGAAGGTCCTTTTGCCGGCCCATGACCTGCCAGATCGATTTCGGCTCAGTGGCGCGAGGCTGCCACATGTTGACGGCAAAGATCAGCGAGTCGCGCCGCGGGCGCGCGTCGAGCACGACCTCGATGGGCGTGTTCGAATAGATGCCGCCATCCCAGTAAGGCTCGCCGTCGATACAGACCGCCGGAAACGCAGGCGGCAAGGCGCCCGACGCCATGATGTGCGCCGCCGACAACGTCATCTCTCGGGTGTCGAAGTATCTGAGTTCACTGGTGTTGACGTTGACTGCGCCGACCGTCAGGCGGGTATGGCGCCGATTGAGATAGTCGAAGTCGATCAGATCGTTCAGCGTCCTCTTGAGCGGGTCGGTCGTGTAGTAAGAGGCGTTCTCGACACCCACTTCGCGGTTCACGCCGAACATGGCGCTCGGATTCGGTTCGAAGAATCCCGGTATGCCCCGCATCACGGTGCCCATATTGGCAAAGACATTGCTTGGAACCATCATCCGGAAAAACTCATCGAGCGGGCTGATGCGGCTGACGCTTTCCCAGAATTCCTCAAGCCTCGCGAGCCGAACCGTCGGTTCGTTTCCGGCAATCAACGCCGCGTTGATAGCGCCGATCGAGGTGCCGATGACCCAATCCGGCTCGATCCCGCCTTCGACGAGCGCCTGGTAGACACCGGCCTGATAGGCACCCAGAGCGCCGCCGCCTTGCAGCACCAACACCGTTTGTCGCTGAACGGCAGCATCAGCCGGATGGGCGACCTCCGGCAAAGGTTCGGCGATCGGAGGATTTCGGGTGATCCTGTTCATGGTCTTTGCTCCTCGTTGCCGGTTCAATGAGCGGTCCAGCCGCCTTCGATCGGGATAATGGCGCCGGTGATCGAGGCCGCATCGGTCGAGGCCAGGAACAGGCAAAGCGCCGCGACCTGTTCCACCGTCACGAACTGCTTGGTCGGCTGCGCAGCCAGCAGCACATCCTTGATCACCTGCTGCTCGGTGATACCGCGGGCCTTGGCTGTGTCCGGTATCTGCTTCTCGACCAGCGGGGTGAGCACGTATCCGGGGCAAACCGCATTGACGGTGATACCCTGTTCGGCAACCTCCAGTGCGACCGTCTTGGTCAGACCGGCGACACCGTGCTTGGCAGCGACATAGGCCGATTTATAAGGCGAGGCGACAAGGGCGTGGGCCGACGCAACATTGATGATGCGGCCCCATTTGCGTTCTTTCATTGCCTGCAGCGCGCGCCGGATCGTGTAGAATGACGACATCAGGTCGATCGCCACGACTGCTTCAAATTTTTCGATCGGAAAGTCATCGATCGGGGCGACGTGCTGAATGCCGGCATTGTTGACGAGGATGTCTACCGCCCCGAACTCGGCGATTGCATTGTCCATCATCGCGGTGATCGCGCTGCCCTTGCTCATGTCCGCACCGTCGTAGCGAACAGTCACCCCATGGTCCGCGGCAAGCTTTGCCCGCAGCAACTCGATCTCGCCGCGATCGCCGAAACCGTTCAGAACAATGTTGCAGCCCTTCGTAGCGAAGGCCTCGGCAATGCCTTGGCCAATGCCGCTGGTCGAGCCTGTGATCAGTGCCGTCTTTCCTCTGAACATCGTTGTTTCCTACGGTTGAAGCTGCGGCCGAAATGGCCTGCAAACGGCTGCGAGCAACGGGCGTTAGCACCCGGGTCTCGACTTCTGGGCAAAGTATGGCGGCTGGCTCGGGACAGCGGAAATGCCGTTGAGACATGGATTCGATAGCCCACGGTCAGATCGTCAATCTGTCGCCTGGGATATCAATCGCCGGATCTGGTTGTTTGACGTTGGGGCAGCTAGTAAGATCACCGGGCAACGCGGGTCGTGCCGTATGCCAGCCGCTGGGGGAGCGCGCAGTGGAGATCAGCCAGGTCAAATATTTCTTGGCCGTCGCCAAGGAACTGAATTTCACCAGGGCGGCCGAGCTATGCAACGTTACGCAGCCGGCCCTGTCGCGCGCAATCAAGCTGCTCGAAGACGAGTTCGGCGGCGCGCTTTTTCACCGTGAGCGACGCTTTACCCATCTGACGGAACTCGGTCGCATGGTCGAGACCTATCTCGAAGGCGTTTTTGAGAACTCCCGGCAGGCAAAGCAGATCGCCGAGCAATATGTGCACCTCAAGAAGACGCCTCTCAGGGTCGGCATCATGAGCACGATAGCTCCGGATGAAATCATCGAACTCATCTCGTCCGTGCGCACGCACCATCCCGGCGGGGAGCTTCACCTCTGCGATGCCGATGCACCGAGCTTGCGACGGCGCCTCCTCGAAGGCGACCTCGAGGCGGCAATTTACGCGCTGCCGTCAAAAGTGCCCGATGAGGAGGTTCACTCCTTGCCGCTGTTTCAGGAGCAGATGGTGATGGCCGTTCATCTGAACCATCGACTGGCCAACCAGCGTAGCGTGCGGGTGACGGATATGAGCGATGAGACCTACATCCACCGCAACAATTGCGAATTTGCAGGTTATGCTGATGCCGTTCTGGCCGACCAGGGCGTCACGGTCAGTCCCGTCTACTGGAGCGATCGTGACGATTGGACACTCGCTATGATCGCCGCCGGGCTTGGTTTTGGGTTCATGCCCGAGCATACCGCCAAGCACCCTGGAGTGGTGCCGTTGCCGATCACCGATCCGGAATTCTGGCGCGAGGTCAATCTGGTCACGGTGCGCGGCCGCAGGCATTCGCCGGYGGTTGGCGCACTCGTGCGCGAGGCCACGCAGAAGAAGTGGTTCGGCGAGCGTGCAAAGGCGTTATCCGCAGCTGAATAGCCTCTGCGCGCAAACACATTCTTTCCCATGCCAGAGCGACGGATCTCCGGCGCCTGTCCACGCTCAGTTCTTCCTGATCGTCGAGGTCACGGACTGGATGACCTCGGTCGCCATCTTGAATTGCGGGGCGCGGTCGGTGATGCCATGGCGCTTGGCGATCCAGTCGAAATCGCTATAGGCGGCATAAACCGTGCCATCCGCAGTCTGGTAGACCAGCACGCGCACGGGCCAGTCGAGGCCGGCTTCGGGGTTGGATGTGATGAAGGTTGTGCCGAGCGCCGGGTTCCCGAACATCACCAGCCGCGACGGCCTGACGTCGTTGCCGGCATTGTTGCCAAGCTTTGCCTGGTCGATGACGCCGAAGAACTTGATGCCCTTCTTGAGGACATCCTTCTTGATGCGAGCGACGGTTTCAGTGACGGAATAGTCGCTCTTCACCGTGACAACGCCATCCGAAGCAGCGGCCGGGATGACGGCAGCTATCAGTATGGCGGCTCCGGCAATCATGGTCTTCAGGTAGTCGGTCATGTCAGTCTCCTTTGTTGAATAGCCACTTTTCGGTTTTGGGTGTCACGTCTTTGAGGGTTGCAGAATGCGCGCCACTGCGATGGCGCCGGCAAGGAAGGCGGCGAGCACGGCTACGCATGCGGTCCACCCGATCCGGTCGTAGATCTGTCCGATGACGAAGCTGCCAGCGAGCCCACCTGCATAGTAGGAGGCCAGGTAGATGCCGCTCGCGGCGGTGCGATCACGCGAGGCGGTCCGGCTGACGTGTCCCGTAGCTATCGCTTGCGCCAGGAAGGTTCCCATGGCGACCAGCGCCATCCCTGCAAGGACGATCGGCAGACTGGCCGTGAGCAACAGCAGCAGCCCAACGATTGCCATCGCAAGCGTTGCACCGATGCCGATCCTCGGGCCGAGACCGGCCGTGACACGCCCGGCGAGAGGCGTGGTCAACATCGATGGCAGGAACACGAAATAGATCAGTCCCAATGCCATCGGCGACAGCGACAGCGGCGGGGCGACAAGCTGGAAATTCACATAGGTGAAGGTGCCTATGAAGACGAAGAGGATCAGGAAGCCGATCGCGAAACAAGCGCACAGTTCGGGATTTTCCAGCGGGCCCTTCCAGGACGCACGGGCAGATTGACCTTCGGCGCGCATAGTTGCGGAGGTCTTCTGGAGCGTAAACCAAACCAGCGCCGCTCCAAATAGATTGAGGGCCGCGAAGGTGAGGAAGTTGGTGGAGATGCCGAACGTGTCGGCTACGGCGGCCGACATCAGTCGTCCGAAGAAATTGCTGGCGACATTGCCCGTCACATAGGCGGCAAGCGCACTGGTCGTCTGCCGCGCGGAGAAATGTTCTGCCAGGTAGGCCATCGTCAGCGTGAACGCAGTCGACATGCACAGGCCTTGCGCTACGCGCAGGAGGGCGAAGATGACTATGCTGTCAGTCTGCGAAAGCAGTGTCGTCGGGATCGCCAATATGGCCAGACTGATCCAGATACCGTTGCGGCGATCAATCCCGCGCCCGAAGAGGGCAACGGCGATACCTGCCACCGCCATGCCGAATGTGCTGGCGTTGACGGCGAAGCCCATGGTTGCACGGCTGACGCCGAATTTTATCACCAGTGAGGGCAGTATTGCCTGGGTGGCGAACAGATCGACAAGCGTAAGAAATGCAATCAGCGCAACTAGGCCAAAGCGCCAGCTGTCTGCGGCCACCGTGTGCAACCGCGTCGTCTCTGTGTGTTCACTGGTTGTCATGACGACGCTCCGTGGCCCGACGTCCTCAGGTGATCACCTGAGGACGCTCTTTCGATTGCTGAGGGTTGGACTGCTCGCCGCAGGCGCGGCTCACATCATGTGGTCGTCGGGCATCGCGGGCGGCAGGACGTCGGCGGAATAGAGCACGGCGGGCACCTTGCCGTTGTTCTTCCACCAATGGGCGAGCTGGCCGAACTCGGCCGTCACATCGCCAGCCGGATGCTCGATGCCCACTTTACAGGTGCTGCGGTATTCGGTGATCGAGCCTTCGACGATCAGGATGTTGGCCGGGCGCAGATTGTGCTCATGCCATGGCACGACGCCGCCGGGCTGAACGACGAGCTTGCGAAGACGCAGCATGTTGCCTTTCCAGGCCTCGCCCTTGCTGCTCAGATCGATCGCCGAGAGAACCGTGTCGACGACGCCAACCGGTTTGCTGGGATGTTCCTGGACATCGGTCGTTGCGGCCTGGCCGGCAGGGCAGTCGCCGGCGAAGGCTGGAGCAGAGGAAAAAGCAGCGGTTGCCGAAAGCAGACCTGCCGCAAACGCAAGGGTGAGTTTTTTGGTAGCCATCTTGTATTTCTCCTTTGTCGGTGCCCAAACGCGGGAGGCGGGGCATGACGAGGAGAGTGACGGCAGCGATCCGAAAAGAGAAATGCTGACTGGCTCTGAAATCGATACCTGAAAACTATGGTGGACCATTGCAACTGCATGTGGGGCACACGCGGAAAGCCGCCAGGTGCGATCCCCTTAATTCTTTGATTTGCTTTACGCAGCGGTCTTTTGGATGGCCTGAACGATTGCGCTCTCAGGCCAGCCATGCGCCTTGACGCTGTTTACGAAAGCCGCTGCGGCAGGCGAGAACCTGCGCCCCGCAACGACAACCAGCGACACTTCCCGCCAGACCTCAGGATCAATCACGGGACGGACCTGCAGCCCTGGAATTACCGCACTGAATTCCGGGATGAAGCAGATGCCCAGTCCTCCGGACACCATATTCTGGATCCAGTCCTCGCGTTCGCTGGCGTAGGAGATCCTGAGCTTCACGCCGCGATCCGTGCACAGGCCTGCGAGGTGATCACGATATTCGCAGTTGAGACGCCTGAGATAGTTTTCGCCATCGAGCTCGGAGATGGCCACGTTGTCATTGCGAGCCAGCCGGTGGCCATTTGGAAAGGCGAGAACAAAGCGTTCGCGATAAAGCGGTGTGACGTCGAAGCGGTCCGGGAAGCTGTCGCTCGACGCCATGATGGCGACGTCGATCTCGCCGGACTCCAGAAGTTGGGAGAGCGATGCCGGCACGCCCTCAACCAGTTGCAGCTGGATGCCCTGCTGCCGCCGGTTGAAGTCGGTCAGCAGGCCGGTGAAGCGACGGGGCCCTATCGTGCACATGACGCCGACCTTCAGGTTGGCGTTTTCCAGGCACAGGAACCTCGACGCCTCTTGCCGCACTCCAGTCAGTTCGTCGAGAATCTGCTGAAAACGGGGGCGAAGCAGCACACCCAGGTCTGTCAGGTGGGTCAAGCTTCGTTCGCGGCGAAACAGCAGCCCTCCCACCTCTTCCTCGAGCTGCTGAATGGCGCGGGACAGAGCCGGTTGAGTGACGTTGCACTTTTCACCTGCGCGCGTGAAGTTTCGCGTCTCGCACACGGCCAGGAAGTAACGGATGTGGTGAATGTCCATGCCGATTGCCCCCGAATTGCAGACGTGACTATTCGTGCTTCGGAGACTGCCGCAAGGCACGCTTTGGCGCCAATGCACTGCGGCTATAAAGTCGATAGCAGTCCGTCATGGCGCCGTGACATCGCGCGCTTACGGACAGATTGTGTTGCGCAGCAGCTGACCAGCTTCAAACAGAATGGCAAAGCAGATCAATTGGCGCCTCCGAGCGCCAATACATTGGCGCAGAACGCAGCATGCGGCTTGCTCATGGCGGCGTCATTGCACATCTTCATCATCCTATCCCGATCCTTCCGAGGCGCCGCCAGCCAGGCCTTTTTGAAACCGGCCATCGGCTTCATCGCTTTCATGCCGGCATCGCTATAGAATGACGGCAGCGACGCCAGGTCGCTGAAGGCATCGGCGGATGCGGGCCCGGCCAAAAGAGCGAGGGCGAACGCACCCAAACAGACATTTCGTATTCTCATGACACGCTCCTCCTTCTGCTGAAGGCTTGCCGGCGGCTGTTGGCGCCGGTTCCAAGGCTAGATCGCGGGATCCTCGCCTGGCAAACCATGGCGCCGCGCAAGGGATTGCAGCCAATGCAATCTGCCTATGGAGTTCATGCCACCTTGGCATTTCGCGAACAGAGGATCATGCGGCAGTGTCTCCATCAAACGCCTTGCCTGGCGTTCTTCGGGAGGAGACCCAAGAGATGCAAATCCAGGCCGCAACCGACCAAGCCTTTATTGCCGGTGCAGAACTGGTGATTGAAGACCACCAGCCGATCGACATTACGCTGGCAAACGACGCGCACGGCGCATTTGTCTGGGGCGTGCTCGATCGCTTGCTGGATGAACCTCGCCTCTCCTTTCGCACAATCACGGCATCGGGTTTCGGAGGCATGGAGGCAGCGGTTCTTGCCTACGGACTGGCTCTGGGCGGCCGGCGTGGGGCAAGGACGGCGCTCACCAATTTCTGGCGGCGCGTCAGCCATGCATCGATGTCTGTGGCCACGACAGCCAATCCACTGAGATCGATCCTGGAACAGTCGATCGACATTGCCGAGTTGCACAAGAACAGCTGCCCGCTGAAGCTCAACATCCTGGCTTCAAATGCCCGCACCGATACCGTGACGATTTTCTCCGGCGATCGATTGTCGATCGACGCGATCCTGGCGGGAGCGACAGTCCCATTCCTCTTCCCCGCCGTGGAAATCGATGGCGATCCGTATTGGGGTGAAGGCGATTTTTCGGCCTTGCCAGCGGTCCAGCCAATCGAGGCTGGGCATCGGCTGATTGTCAGCGGCAAACCCTCGGGGTGCATCACGCCTTGCGCGGCTTACCGCCCCGCCGCACATGCCGCGAACTCTGCATCTGTCCACACCATCTTCGACGGTCATCACAGACCAGGCGCTGCGCTGTTTTCCAGGCCCTGGACCGACTGGGGCGAATTGACCGAGATGCGTGACCGCGGACGGCAGCGAGCCGAGGACTGGCTTCTCGCGGACCATCCAACCTTCAGCAAAAGCCCGGTCGTCGTCGACAGCAAAAACCGATACGTCTAGGCGCCTCCCTCCGCCTGGCCGCGCCCGCTTCGCCCCGCTCACGAAGTGCAGGCGCTAAAGCCCTCCGGTTCCCCGCCGGAGGGCTTTTGCTCGTTATCCTCCTCAACATAGTGACCGCGTATCAAATCCATGCCGAGACAGCATTTCAGCTTCATCGCACGTTCGACGACACTGTTTGCAGACAGGCCGCTAGGTCAGTCTTCCCTCGAAACCCAATCAGGAGAAACGACCGTGATCAACACCAAGACCCTCATCGGATCGGCCCTCGCGGCCGCCACCTCGCTTGCTGCAACTGCAGCCTATAGCGGCCCCGCCGCTCAGCCCAGCTTCTCGTTCGAGAAGTGCTATGGCGTCGTCAAGGCTGGCCAGAACGACTGCCAGACTGCGACGCATTCATGCGCCGGCACCTCGACCGCCGACAACCAGCCGGACTCCTGGCTCTACGTGCCGGCCGGCAGCTGCGCCAAGATCACCGGCGGCAGCGACAAGCCGAAAGCCTGACCGACCCAGACTTCAAGCCAACCCCCTTTGGAAGGGAGCAGACCGATGTCCCGTGCATTTCAGCCCCTCACGATCCCGGCATCCGCTGGCATCGGTCTGCGCTCTCCTCACATCAGCGAGATGCTGACCCGCAGACCCTCCGCTGGCTGGCTCGAAGTTCATGCCGAGAACTATATGGGCGACGGCGCCCCCGTCGAGGCGCTTGAACGGCTGCGCCAAATATATCCGCTGTCGGTGCACGGCGTCGGCCTGTCTCTGGGCAGCGCACAAGGCGTGGACCGCAGTCATCTGGAAAGGCTGCGCAAGGTCTGCGAGCGGTTCCAGCCTGATCTTGTTTCGGAGCATCTTGCCTGGAGCGTTGCCGACGGAGCCTATCTCAATGACCTGCTGCCCCTTCGCTATGACGAAGAGGCGCTGGCGATCGTGGCGCGCAATGTCGCAAGCGTCCAGGATACGCTGAAGCGGCGTGTGCTGATCGAGAACCTGTCCGCCTATGTCGCGTTTGCGGACTCCTCCATGAATGAAGCTGAATTTCTGGCTGGGCTGGTGGCGCAAACTGGCTGCGGCCTGCTTCTGGATGTCAACAATGTCCAGGTTTCGGCGCACAATCTCCAATACGACGCCAAGACCTTCATCGACGCTTTGCCTGCCGATGCCATCGGCGAAATTCACCTTGCCGGTCACGCGACCAATCAGGTCGGCGGCGACACGGTGCTTATCGACGACCACGGCTCTCGCGTGCCGCCAGTTGTCTGGCACCTCTACCAGCATGCCATCACCAGTCTTGGACCGCGCCCTACGCTGATCGAATGGGATACCGATGTGCCGGTTCTCGACGTTCTGCTTGGTGAAGCCATGTGGGCCGACATGCTCACCGCTTCGGTCATGTTCAACCGCGAGCAGGCCACGCGGCACATCGCCACGACTATGGCCCCGCCGGCGCCCACGCTACCGGCTTTCGAAAGCTCTCAGACCAGCATGCCTGTGCTTGCGGCATTTGCCGCTGCCAGACCCAAACCGGCCATGCACATGGCCTTGCCGACAATCGAGGGAGGATATCATGCTGCCGCTTGAACATCTGCAGACCATCGTGGCGCGCTCGGTGCTGGCCATGGAGCCAGTGATCGACGCAAAAATGCTGACCGCCGGCAAGGCCGACCCAATGGCTCGCCTGCGCATCTACCAGAACAATACGCGCAGTTCGTTGACTGCTGTGCTGGTGGCGGTCTTCCCCGTTACGGCTCGCCTCGTCGACGAACGTTTCTTCCGCTTTATGGCGAGCGAATTCATTCGACGGCATCCGCCGGCGGAATCACGCCTGGCGCGTTATGGCGCGGGCTTCCCTCGCTTCCTGAAGACCATCGACACGCTGTCCGACATGCCAATCGTGGCCGAGACCGCGCGGCTCGAATGGGCCATTGCCGAAGCGCTCGATACAGCTTCGCTGCCGGCCCGCAGTCTCGCAGAATACGACAGCACCGACCTTGGGCTGTCGCCGGATATCCTGCTCCAGCCTTCACTGCGACTGATCGTCTCCCACTGGTCGATCCTATCGGTATGGATGGAGCATCAAAAGGAGACTGCGGTTGATGAAAAAATCACCTGGACAAGGCGCCCCGAGCGGGTGGCGCTGTGGCGATCTGGGAACTACGTGCGGCTTTTTCTGCTCGACCGCGCGAGCTTCGCCTTCTGGCATTCGCTGAAGCACGGCTTCGGCCTTGAGCATGCCACTGGCCGCGCCTTGGCGCTCGACCCCGCCTTCGACCTGGTTTCAGCGCTTGTGCGTCTGTTCCGCGACAGGCTCGTCACCGACGTGCGCGTCCCGGTGCATCCCCTCTCAAACTGAAGGAGACAATCATGACTGCAATACCAGACTATTCCACGCCTCGCCCTGCCGGGCTTGTTGGTCTTTACCGACGTGTGACCAAGTTGCCGGAGCGTATCCCGTTTTCGCTGGTCCAGCTCGCAGCTCGCGTGGCGATTGCGCATGTCTTCTGGCAGTCTGCACAATCGAAGCTCGCGTCCTGGCCCGTGACGCTGCAGCTGTTCGCCAGCGAATACAATCTACCGCTCATTGATCCGTCGATCGCGGCGCCGCTTGCTACAACGGCGGAGATCACCGGGGCGGTGCTGCTTTTCCTGGGGCTGTTCTCGCGTCTCGGCGCACTGGTGCTGCTCGGCGTTGTTTCAGTGATCCAGATCTTCGTTTTCCCGGAGAACTGGGCCGAGCATTTGCTGTGGGCCTCGCTGCTGCTTCTGGTGCTGACGCGCGGCGCCGGCGTCTTCTCGTTTGACTACGTTGCTGACCGTATCACCAGCCAGAGCAAGTGAGGAAACCGCAATCTATTACGATGCGAGCGCTGGTCCTTAATGTGGCGACTGCTGAGCGGCTTTGATAAGCCTTAGCCAGTCTAGTGGCAGTCGGATCTCCCTTACAACTGCCCTTTGTCAGCGCGTTCCAAGACCATGTAGTTGCTGTCGAGGGAACTGAGCCCTCGCGCGTCCTGGCCAGCGCCATCTCACTGCGGGCTTGCACAAGTTCGCTCTGCGCGATTCATCCCGCCTTGCATGAGGTCCTGGGGTGCGCAATGCTACCGGGATGGTCGGAAGCAAGTCGATGTTGAAGCGCCTCGTAGCAACCTGTGTGATAGGGTTGTCGGCGTGTCCCGCGTTAGCCCAACATCAAATGAACCGAGAAGAGACCATCGCGCAAGTTGCGGCCGACATAGCGTTTATTGAGGAGACGCTGCCGTCATATCAGATTTCCAACGGCGAAGTCGCTCCGGAGGTTCTGCGAGAGAACCTTCAAAAGGCCGTTAAGAGGGCGATGGAGCTTCGCGATCGACTTGCTTCCAATCCTTACGTTCGCGTTTCGGGGCTTACGATAGGATACCCCGCCGGCTTGACCATCCAATTGTCTTTCCCCGATCAAGCTCCCTGATTTCGCAACCGCAAAAATCTTATGATGCCGCGCCTGCGGCGACGGCTATCATATCGTCCCGTAACTCAAGGAACAGACACGGCAAGGCGTCGCACGCAATGGTAGGACGTGAGTTCGGCACGGCTGTAAGAGACCGCTCTGCCATCAGCCATGCTTTGGCGGCACCAGGGCTTTACGCAAACGCGGGGCTACAAAATCAAGAAAGAATCGCATCTTGAGTGGCAAAAGTCCCTGACCTGCATGGACGAGGCTGACCGCCATTGGTTCCGGTTCGAACTCTTCAAGAACGGCCACCAGCTTTCCCTGTTCGATCGCCTTTGCCGCTTGATAAGAGAGGACCCTGGTGACGCCTACACCTGCAATGGCAGCGTCGATCGCGGCTTCCGCGGTATTCACCGACAGGCGTGACCGGATCGCTACGGTCTGCTCAGCACTTGAGCTTGGCGTGGCAAAACTCCAGGACGTGGCCGACGCCAAAACGTCAAACGTGACGCAAGAGAGTCCGGAGAGATCGGCCGGCGCCCTCGGCAGGTCGTGGTCGGCAAAATAGGTCGGACTGCCGCAAACCACACTGCGCACGGATCCTACCCGTGTCGCCACCATGCTGCTATCTGGCAAAGCGCCAATCCGCACAGCCATGTCGACATGATCGTCGACGAGATTCACATTGCGGTCTGACAACACCAACCGCACATTGATGTCCGGAAAGTGCGACAAGAAATCATTTATCGTCGGCAACACATGCAGCCGTCCGAATACAACAGGTGCCGTAATAATCAGATCGCCCTTTGGCACGTTGTATTCGCCGGATGCAGTTCGCTCCGCCTCGCCCACCTGCTCCAGGATTCGCCTGGAGGCGGCGACGTAGGCGGCTCCGCTCTCGGTGAGGATAAGTCGGCGTGTCGATCGGACGAGCAGGCGGGTGTGGAGATAGGCCTCCAATTCCGCCACCTTGCGACTGACAGTTGGAAGCGGCGTTCCGAGTTTCCGCCCTGCCGCCGAGAGACTGCCGGTTTCGACGGCGGCGATCAGAATTGACATGGCTTCTAGGCGGTCCACGCGCGAGCCCTTCCAGATATTGAGAGGTGACTTCTCCTAGGTATCCAATACTCTCGCCCTTTGGAAGATAATACGTAGCTGCCTGTCGCACCGACATCATCGAACAGGAGAGCTATAAAATGTCCCGCATTGCCATCCCGACCCGTGAAGCAGCCCCGACTGCCTCGCAACCCATTCTTGACGCCGTGAACAAGCAGCTTGGCGTCGTTCCCAGGCTTTTCCGCCTCGTATCCATAAGCCCTGCCGCTCTAGCGGGCATGACCAGCCTGTCTGGCGCGCTCACCAGAGCATTGGATGTGAAAACCCGCGAGCGCATTGCATTGGCCGTTGCCCAGGTGAACGGCTGCGACTACTGCCTGTCCGCTCATACCTATCTCGGCCTTAACCTGGCAAAGATCAGCCCCGAGGAGATCGCGCTCAACCGCAAGGGCAAGTCGAGCGATTCGAAAGCTGACGCGGCGGTGCGTTTCGCTGCCAGGGTGGCGGAGACCCGCGGCAAGGTAACGGACGTCGACATAGCGGCCGTGAAATCGGCGGGTTTTACCGAGGCTCAAGTCATCGAGATCGTCGCCATCGTAGCCGAGAACTTCCTGACCAATCTCATCAACAATGTTGCAGAGACCGATATCGACTTTCCCGTCGTTCTCGCCGCCGAAGCTGCCTGACCGACCCCGCTTCACATTACGCTCGGTCCGCCGCCTAGGGTGGGCCGGGCGATTTCGGTTCTGGTCTCGTGGAGGCTCCCGCAGCGGCGGTAACGATGCCGTGAGGCTGTAACGGTCGGTTCCCATGGGGCGAACAAGAGGCCGTCTCCCTAGCTCGCCATGGCGCGCTTTTTTCGGATAGTGCCGAGCCTCAGGCGCGCCGCCCACAGAAAGGTATACCGGTAATGCATCTCTATCTCCGTGGACTTATCACGAGAACTACACTCTTCTCGTCCACCACAGCCGGATGGGCGCCGTTGCCGATAAGGTTGATAGTGGGCTTTGGCTTCCTTGCCCATGGCTATGCCAAACTCAGCAGAGGGCCAGGAAGCTTTGGCGTCGTGCTTCAGACACTCGGAGTCCCTGAGCCTCACGCGCTAGCATGGTTGACAACGCTGGTTGAACTTGTCGGCGGCGGTGCTGTCCTGGCGGGCGCATTCATTCCGCTCGTTAGCGTGCCGATGGCGATCGTGCTTTTGACTGCATTGTTCACGGTCCATTCCCAGTATGGATTCTTCTCGGTGAAGTTTGCTGAGGTAACGGCCGAGGGGATCCGGTTCGGGCCTGTCGGCTACGAAATCATCCTGCTTTACCTCGCCGGCCTTGCAACGCTTGCGCTGGGCGGTCCTGGCCGTTTGTCGCTTGAGACGGTCTTGTCTCGACCCAAGGGAATCGAGCGCTCGAAATGACCACCCTTGCCCAACCCCAGCACGATCTTTCGGCAATTGAGATCGATGCCTTCGAAGACAGGATCTACGCCTTCAACCGGGAAGCTGTAGGGCGTGATGACGCTCAGGGCCTGGGCTTTGTGATCCGCGACGCGGTTGGACGCATCGTCGGCGTTGCAACGGGATTTTCCTGGGCAGGCACTTCTGAACTCAAACAGATGTGGATCGACGAGGCGCATAGGGGACGTGGCTATGCGCGAGCGTTGTTGAACGCCTTCGCGGCCGAGGCCGAAGCTCGAGGCGTTCGGCGGATTTGGGTGCAGAGCCATGATTTCCAAGCGCCAGGAATGTATGAAAAATCCGGCTTCGTGCGCGTAGCTGAATTTGCGGATTGGCCGGAGGGACACTCCAACGTCATTCTCTGCAAAATACTTGAAGAGACGACTGCAACTCAATGACCATCATCCGAATTGCGCAAGACCGTGACGCGGAAGCGTTACCCGATATCGAACAGTCGGCGGGTGAAGCTTACCGTGGGATCGAGGAGCTTGCCTGGATTGCCGATGACGATAACCAGACCGTCGAGCGCCACCGTGAACTCATCGCCAGGGGCACGTGCTGGGTCGCGGCGGAGCTCGACGACCGGCCGGTCGCATTCCTGAGCGCCGAGATCCAGGATGACACATTGCACATCTGGGAACTTGCCGTGCGCCTTGATCGCCAACGCTCGGGTATCGGACGCGCCCTGCTAGAAAAGGCAATTGCGGATGCGAGGCGTCGCCGCCTTGTCGCTCTTACGCTGACGACGTTCCGAGACGTGACCTGGAACGCGCCATTTTACCAGAAGCTGGGCTTTCAAGTGCTAGATGATGCGCAGGCCGGAGAGCGGCTTCGCCAGGCCCTACGCCGAGAGGTCGAACACGGAATGCCAGCAAGCCGACGTTGCGCCATGCGCCTTGTGCTCACTGAAGTTTAAGCTTATTGGCGAAAATCAAACTGGAGTCTACGCGGCAGAGCCGAATGTTTCAAGATTTCTGGATCTTCTCCGCCGGATCGCCTCGGCGATGAACAGGCGAGATAGAGCGTGGTAGAGCGGCTCGTGCGAAATCAATCGCGCTGTCCCATAGCCCAGCATCGATGCGCACATCAGCGCAATGACATTATCGTGGTTGCCGGTCATTTCGAGGATGATGACGAAGGCCGTCATCGGAGCCTGCACGACGCCGGCAAAATAGCCGGCCATTCCAAGCAGCGCAGCGGTGCCAGTAGCGGCGCCGAGGATTAGCCCAAGTGTGCTGCCAAGGCCGGCTCCTACAGCCAGCGATGGCGCGAAGATGCCGCCCGGAATGCCCGAAACCATCGAGAGCAAGCCAGCCGCGAATTTCTCAGCAAAGAAGAACGCCGGCAGCGGCGTGCCTTCGATGGCTCCCCGCGCCTGAGCATAGCCGGTGCCGAAGGTGAGGCCATTCGAGGCGATCCCGATGGCGGCCACCGCCAGCCCGCAAATGCTTGCCACAACCAATGTGCGCCAGAGCGGCTGCAACGCATTCCAACGCCGGATGCGGCGCATCGCCTTCAGCGCCAGCAGCGAAAACAGCGCGCCGACGCCGCCGCCGATGATGCCGCAGGCAAGCACCAGCGGCCAGTCGCTGGCAAAGGCCACCGTTTCTTTGGCGATGCCGAAGTAAGTGTAGTTTCCGACCAGGCCCAACGAGGCGAGTCCGGCGAGGATCACCGCTGTTAACACCAGCCCATTGGTGCGGGATTCATAGGCGCGACCCATCTCCTCGATAGCGAAGACAATGCCGGCAAGCGGTGTGTTGAAGGCAGCCGCTATGCCTGCCGCCGACCCGGCCAGGATCAGCCCGCGCGCCTGCCCCATGCCGCCCCAGCGCGCGACCTGCAGCATCAGGGAGGCGCCGACCTGCACTGTCGGTCCCTCGCGGCCAATTGAGGCCCCACAGCCGAGACCGACGACGGTGAGCGCGATCTTTCCCACCACCAGCCGCAACGACAGGATGTGGCGGCGGTCTTCGTCATCGCGCAGATGGCGCGCGGCGATGGCCTGCGGAATGCCACTGCCCTGCGAGCCTGGAAAGAAGGAATGCGCAAGCCAAGCGCAGAGAACGAAGCCGAGCGGTGTCAGCACCAGTGGCAGATAAAAGCGCCACCCGCTACCGCTGTCGATGACGGTATGGAATAGCGCCTGCGTTTGGTCGGCAAGCAGGGCGAACAGCACGCTGATCAGTCCAATCGAAATGGCGCCTGCCCAGAAGACAATGCGTGGCTGCCAGACGCGTCGAGAAACCCACATCGCCTGCGAGCGCCGCAGCATCGGATGTCGTCGCGATATGCGTGCCATGCTGAGTCCCTTGGTTATACTCGGCCTAGCACACCCACCGAGCCGATCAACCTTGCGAAGCAGTAGCTGTGGCGGGCGAATTATCAGCAACCAGCGTAGTGGCATGATTTCGATAGCGCAGGATCGATAGGACATCCCGCCGGCGCGTGTGCCGGCGGGATGGAAGCATTGACTGGGCGCGATGCCTCCTCACATCGCCATTTTTTCACACTCGGCCTGGGCCTTCTTGGTCGATGTATCGACCATGTAGGTTTTGCCCTTGGCGTCGGTCATCATCATCATGCAATGCTTGATCGGCTTGGCCATTTTCATCATTTCGGCGCCCATTTTGGCGTCTGGCATCATGGTGCCCATATGCCCGTCGGGCATGATTGCCGTAACTTGCCCGCCCTTCATCATGGACATCGTGCCCATCGTATCCTCGGCGAACGCCTGCGACACGCACAGAGAGGCAATGCCAACGGCGACAAAGATCTTGAACGAATGCATTCGGAATACTCCCATTTTTTTGGGGGGCACAGTTGCCCCATTCGTGGGTTCGCCGGACATTACGGTCAGTTACATCGACACGAAGATGTGATCGTCTGTTGCCTGTTTGACTGGCGTGGAAGGCGGAACCGGAGACCTACAGACCAGTCGATTCCGCCGTTATCGGTATGTGCCAGTCATACTCCATCACCGCTCTCGCGAATGCCGAGATGGCGGGCGATGGCAGGCGGTCTGCGACGGAAACCAGCGACACCTCGCGCACGATCTCGGGATCGACGACGAGCCGGTGGCAAACGCCGGGCTGGCTCGCGGAGAATTCGGCGATGAAGCAAACACCCATTCCGGCAGCGACCATGGCCAGGATCCAGTCCTCGCGCTCGCTGCGGTAAGCGCTCTTGATCTCGAAGCCGAGATTTTGGCAGAGCTCGTCGATATGATTGCCGTATTCGCAGTTGATGCGCTCGAGATAGGGCTCACTGCGCACGTCGGCGAGCTGTAACGTGTTGCGCGTCTCGAATGGATGCCCTGTTGAGAAGGCGAGCCCAAAGCGTTCCGCATAGACCGGCTCGGCCTTCAGCCTGTGGTCGAACGGCTCGGGCCGCGCCAGCAGCGCAATGTCGAGCTTGCCTTTGAGCAGAAGATCGGTGAGGTGGTCGGCGGCGCCCTCGATCACAGTCACCTCGATGCCCGGAAAGCGCTCGCGAAACGCGTTGAGGAAACCGATAAAGCGCAGCGGACCGATGGTGCACATAACGCCCAGCGTCACCGGCGCGGTCTCCAGCGACAGGAAGCTTCTGGCGGTGCGTTTGGCATGCTCCGAGCGCTGCGCGATCTCGTCGAGGTGGCTTCGCATTAGCCGGCCGAAATCGCTTAGTTGGACATGGCTCTTGTCGCGATGGAAGAGTAGGCCGCCGAGTTCAGCTTCCAGCTTCTGTATGGCGCGGGTGAGCGCAGGCTGAGTGATATGCACAAGGTCCGCCGCCTGGCGAAAGTTGAGCGTCTGGCAGGCGGCCAGAAAATAACGAATTTCGTGCATTTCCATGACACATCCCCGCTGATGCCCGGCATGCATCGCCGCAATCAGAACTCGGCATTATCGGCGGGTGCTATCCTTAGGTAAACTTTCTCCGCTGTCCATGGTGGCCGAACCAGGTGCGCCGGCGTGGCGAGTGTTTGGACCGAGCCGGAGGAGAGAGCCGATGCTGGAGCGCAACAAGGAGAAACAGCCCGACCAGGAAAAACTGGAGGCGCTGCTTGGAAAGATGGTCGGCGATCTCGGCGCCATCACCACTGGGGCGGCGGTGTTGTTGGGCGACAGGCTCGGCCTTTTCGCGGCCATGAGCGAGGGCGGCAAAATGACTGCCGGACAGCTTGCCAAAAGGACCGGCACGCAGGAGCGTCTGGTCCGCGAATGGCTTTCCGCGCAGGCGGCCGCCGGCTATGTCGAATATGACGAGGCTAGCGACAGCTTCTACCTCAGCCCGGAGCAGGAACAGGTCTTCGTCAATGAAGACAGTCCCGCCTTCATGGCTGGCGCCTTCGAGGTCGTCTCGACACTATGGCTTGACGAAGAAAAAGTGCGGCAGGCGTTTCGCTCGGGCAAGGGCTTGGGCTGGCACGATCACAGCGCCTGCCTGTTTCGCGGCACGGAACGGTTCTTCCGGCCCGGCTACAACGCCAATCTGATCGGTTCCTGGCTGCCGGCGCTCGATGGCGTGCTCGACAAGCTCCAACGGGGCATAGACGTTGCCGACGTAGGCTGCGGTCACGGCGCATCGACCGTGCTTATGGCCAAGGCATTTCCGAATTCGCGCTTCACCGGCTTCGACTATCATGCCCCGTCAATCGAACGGGCACGCGCCGCCGCCAAGGAGGCCGGCGTCGCCGGCAACACACACTTCGAGGTGGCGGCGGCCAAGGATTTCCCGGGCACCTACGATCTCGTCGCCTTTTTCGACTGCCTGCACGACATGGGCGATCCGGAAGGTGCGGCCAGGCATGTGCACAAGGCGCTGAAACCGGACGGCACATGGATGATCGTCGAACCCTTCGCCCACGACAAGCTTTCAGCGAACCTCAATCCGGTCGGCCGTATCTACTACGCCGCCTCGACCTTCATCTGCACGCCCGCCTCGCTGTCGCAGGAGGTTGGGCTGGGGCTCGGCGCCCAGGCGGGCGAGGCCAGGCTACGCAAGGTGGTGACAGGCGGCGGGTTCAAGCGGTTCCGCCGCGCCACCGAGACGCCGTTCAATATGGTGCTGGAGGCGCGGCCATAAATCCGGTCATTCACCAGTTGGAGAAAGACATGACGGCTTACAACGTCGTCCGGTTCCGCACCAAGCCCGGCAAGGAACAGGCCTTCATCGACGCGCACAAGAAGGCGAGCCTCGACGTCAAGGGCTTCCGCAAAGCCGCGCTCGTCAGGACCGGTGACCGAACCTTCTGCGTTGTCGGTGAATGGGACGACATGGACAGCCTCGCCGCGGCCCGGCCACAGATGATCGGCCTTCTCGATACGATGCGCGATATGCTGGAGGATCTCGGCGGCGACCTCGGCGTGACGGACCCCGTCTCCGGCACGTCCGTCGTCGAGATCCGGACCTGAAGCGGCCCAACTGCAGGTTTGGTCTGCACCGCTCGAGCATCAGTGTGGGGGCCAATCCATCAAAGTCGGCGGGCGACGCACGAACTGCTGGAGCGCGACCAATCTTCGACGTATAATTAGGCCCACTTTCGGGAGGACGAGCCATGAATGCAGTGCCTCAATGGCGGCTCGCAGGCGACTGGTTCGACATCTGCAGCTGCGACATCCCTTGCCCCTGCGAGTTCGCCCAGCGGCCAACCGGCAACCACTGCCAGGGCGTGCTCGCCTGGCATGTGCGTGAGGGTCAG
The DNA here is from genome assembly GCF_056403695.1 of Mesorhizobium sp. P2_F7. Lineage (NCBI taxonomy): Bacteria > Pseudomonadati > Pseudomonadota > Alphaproteobacteria > Hyphomicrobiales > Phyllobacteriaceae > Mesorhizobium > Mesorhizobium sp. P2_F7. The sequence continues at coordinate 42,391 of NZ_JBFUFA010000013.1, forward strand.
TATGGCGGCGTGAAGCTCGACGGCCTGACGCTGGTGGCGCTCGGCGAATTCGAAGGCAATCTATGGGCCGGCGAGGCAAAGGCCGTGATGGGCCTGTATATCGACGAGAAGGCGGATGAGCAGCAGCGCGAAGCACTGCAGGAGATCTTCGGCGGCCACGCCGGCGGCTGGCCGGCTGGCTTTGCGGCTAATATCGGCGAGATGCGTGGCATGGAGTTCGTGCCAATCACTTTCGACGTGGCGGGCGACCTGGCCACCTGGCGGGTCGAAATTCCGGGTCTCGTCGTTGGACGCGCAGAGGCGCTTTCCGGTCCGACCACACCACCCGGCAAGCGAGTGCAGACGATCAACCCGCCGGGTTCGGAGGTCGGCCCGGGCCAGGTTGCCACCTGGGGGCGTTCCGTCGAGGTGAGCACTAAGGGCTTCGGGCTCGACTGGACTGGCACGGCCCGCTCAAGCAAGCACATTCCGTTCGACTGGACCGGCCCGAACTAGGGCGTGACAATGGCTGAGGCGTTCCCCAGGAAATCGCGGCGGTTCACCCGGAATCTGCGCGGGATCCCGCTCGGTCTACTCGCATCGCTCGTCGGGCTGACAGCAGCGGCGTGGACGCTCACCCTATACCAGACATTCAGCATGGATATGCCCATGGGCATTGCCGTGCGCGGCGGTATGGAGGGCATGGAAGGCATGGCCGGCATGGCGATGGCCGGAATTGCCGCCGACGACTGGTCATTTGCCGGCGCCGCCGCTTTTCTCGCTGTGTGGACCGTGATGATGGCGGCTATGATGCTGCCAGCCGCGGCGCCCATGATATTTATGTTCGCGGCGGCGCAGGCTAGGCGCGAACAACATGTGGCCATCCCGACGTGGACCTTCGTCGCGGGCTATCTGCTCGTCTGGGCGGGGGCGGGCCTTCTCGTATATGTCCTGGTCCAGCTCGGTAGCGACGTTGCAACGAACCTGGATCCGCCCCAGCGTTCGAAATGGGCTCCGCTCGCGCTCGGTGCCACACTTGGCGTCGCCGGCCTCTACCAATTCACGACCTTCAAGCACATTTGCCTGAGCCATTGCCGTTCGCCGCTTGCTTTCGTTGCGCAGCACTGGCGCGACGGGCGTGTTGGCGCGCTCAAGATGGGGCTGCGCCATGGCCTCTATTGCTTTGGCTGCTGCTGGGCGCTGTTTGCCGTGCTGGTCGCGACCGGAGTCATGAGCATCGCCTGGATGCTGCTTTTGACGCTGCTCGTCTTCGTCGAGAAGCTGTTCCCCCGCGGCCGCCTGTTCGAAGGTAGTTTGGGCGTTGCTTTAGTGGTCGTCGGGATCGTTGTATCGCTCGGGGCGATCGATATGCCTTGGATGCGCGGCTAGACGAGCAAGCATCTCTGCTGTGCCGGCAGACGCTTTCGACGGCAATCCATTCGCATCGCGCTTGGTTTTTTAGTAGGCTGTCGCGCGGCAAGGCGGCAAGGTTGGGGGCCCGACGTGACGGTAGTCGACGATCGTCTTCTCGAAAGCAGGATGACCAAGGTGGAGCAGGCGCGAGCCTGGAGCCCACGCGTCATCTCGAAATTCGAGACGCTGATCAGGAGCGCCGACGACCACGCACTCTATCGCGTTAATCCGCTAACCTTTGCTCGCGACCGCGCAATCGCCGAGCCTGAAGCAATCGACCTCTTCCTTCATGCCGCCCGCTGTGGCCTGTTCGACATGAGCTGGGATGTGCTGTGTCCTCAGTCCGGGATGGTGCTCGATAGTTTCGGCGCCCTGCGAACGCTGAAGACCCACTATGTCTGTGGCTTGTGCGATGTATCGGGCGACACCGACCTGGACGACTTCATCGAGGTCACCTTCTCGGTATCGTCGAAGTTACGGCGCCTGCCGCACCACGATCCCGAGACGCTCCCAGTCGAGGATTTTCACTGGAAGCTCCACTTCGGACATGACGGGCGGCTACCGGGGCAAAACGTTCGCTTTCTTGACGTCCTGCGCGGCTTCGTCAGAGGCATGACGTTTCTACCGCCCGGCACCACCACAGTGCTCCGCGCCGACCTAGGACCGGGTGCCCTTTCGGGCGTCAACGTGCAGACGCAGGCGGCATTCGCCGTGCCAATATCTGGCGATCCGGTGTTGGCGCCGACACTTCTGAAGGTCGATTATGACGGCAACCGCTTCTTGCCGGCGTTGGCCGCTGTTCCACCTGGTCCGATTGTCATTGAGGTAGCGAATAAGGGGCCAGTGCGGGGTTCGTTGCTCGTCATCAACTGGCCGCCCGAGCTTGTCGCGCTGACCACCAAGCCGGCCCTCGATTTCGACCCTTATGTTTCCGGTGGAGCGCTGCTTGCGAGGCAAACCTTCCGCCAGCTCTTCCGGTCCGAACGCGTCGACGAGAAGGAGGGGCTCGGCATCCGGCAGATCACCTTCCTGTTCACGGACCTCAAGGGCTCGACCGCCATGTATGAGCGGCTGGGTGACCTCAACGCCTATGCTTTGGTCCGCGAGCATTTCGCTCTGGTCAACGCGGCGGTTCAGCAACATTGCGGTGCGGTGGTCAAGACGATAGGCGATGCGGTGATGGCTGTATTCTCGCAGCCGTCGGATGCGATTTCGGCTGCACTCCACATCTTTGCAGAAATCGATCGCTTCAACGGCGACCATGACGGGCCGGGGATCATTCTCAAGATCGGAGCCCATTGTGGACCATCGATCGCCGTAACGCTCAACGACAACCTCGACTACTTCGGTCAGACCGTGAATGTCGCCGCGCGCGTGCAGTCCCTGGCAGAAGCCGGACAGATCTGCATTTCCGAAGCGCTCTATTCCGCGCCCGGGGTTAGCGAAATGCTTGCCGGCCATCGCGTCGAGGCTTTTGACGCGCCTCTTCGGGGTGTGGAGGGTGATGCAACTGTTTATCGCATTATGCAGGGATAGACACGATTGCGCGCCAACGCCATTTCGCACCGCCTAGAACCGAAACTTAGGGCGTCCGTCAAGGTCATGAGCAATTCAATGGATAGGCTGGGGCTGTGCGAGGTTCGGTGAGCAGAAACGCCGGAGAGCTTTCGGCAGGCTTGCCGGCGGTTCATCTACACAATGAACCTCGTTCTTGAGACGACCGCTGCAGGCGCCAAAGCTGGGCCACGAAGCCATTGGAGACACCGGCTCATGCTTCGCGCATTCTCAAAAGGATCATGTCCGAGAAGGAAGAAGAGGACGGGTGAATCGCCTTCGGACAGCTTGGAAACCTCCTCGCAGATTTTGCACCCGATTTCGAGCCACGAACCTACGGTTCCAAGAAGCTCAGTGATCTTGTCTGCAAGATTGAAACGTTGGAGGTGAGCCAGTCAGAGACAGGCCACCCTCGTGTGCGCTTTAAGCCTACGTCTGGCACGACACTGGCGAGAAAATAGGCCTCTTCCAAATTCGCCAAATTCCAAGACATCGGATAGTTGGATTCTCTCCGCGGTCTCTCAGAGAAGGTCGGCCTGCAATAAACGATCATTAAAAGCGAAAAGCCGGGAATCTCAACACTCACCATCACGCCACACCTCTGACCTGAGCCTCTCTACGATCCAGGTCCCTGCAGCTTCGTGGGCTCGTGCGTGTCTCTCTGCGTCTTTAGCTAATTCGCCATCTACGGTGCCGGTATCGGTCTCATGCTGGTCAAGCTGTTGCCGTATGTATGCGTGTTCGACCAGGGTTGAGCGCCAGATAGCTTCCGTTGTGTATCTTGACTCATCGCTGCGTTGACGGTGCTGTTGGTGTCTGGTGAGCTTCTGTGTCTGTTTCGGTGTTCTAGCCTTGGGTCGGGTCTCAGGTTGCGTTTGTCAACGTAAACGGCAAAAAGCTGGTTTTGGGCTCTGGTTGTCAACTTAAGGTAAACTTAGCGTCAAGCGCGCTCTTAAACCGTAAGAGAACGCTTTACATCTTGGTTGACAGAACGGTCTGGGTTCGATGCCCTTTCGGGGTCTTTTGGGTGGCTAAGTTGACATTGTCAACGTCGCGCTTCTTCACAACCGTCTGCTAAAAAGGGGACTGGATCTCAACTATGATCGTCTAGGACATGCACTGCCTCCCATCGAAAGCGGAGCATTGTCGGAATTTTGTCTGCCGTAACAGGCGGCATCCCCACCGCTGTCCAAGGCAACCCTAAGACTTCACTGTGGGGCATCCCCTCAAGTGAACGAAGTCGATTGGTTTCTAGGAACCAAGGCGAATGTCGTCAGCTTCCTTGCATGGCACCTAGATCTACCACCACGTTGTCATAGCGTCTGCCCGTTGGACGCTTTGGTTACCCCTGCGCTCGATGAGCGGGACTGACCGTCGCCAGCTGGTGAGCCGCGCTCGAGCTGGAGAGCAATAGGGGCGAAAATCAGCTGTCGGCAATTTCCTCCGACGGGCGGAATGTCGCCAACCGTCAGGTTGACGGGAGCAAGTAACGCCAAATTCGGACATCGCGCGCAATGCTTGGTCCGACAGGCAGCGCCTCTTCCCCTGCATAGGCTGACCTACGCGGATCACCCCAACATTCCCTGAGATTCGTGTTCAAGGTATGGATACTGCGGGTGCGACTCCGAATAGAGTGTCCGGACCGAAAACAGCCCTCGGACCGGCTCGCATGGCAATCGACTATAAGCTCTCGAAGCTCGTCATAAAGAACTTCCGCGGGATCGCCGATCTGCAGATGGAGCTACGCGATGAATTTCCATCAGTGCTTATTGGTTCGAACAACGCGGGCAAATCCACCATCCTCAACGCGATTGCGCTCGCACTGAACAGTGCCGCTTTCTATCAGTGGTCACCTGAGGAGACCGACTTCTATAGCGACCGGAAGGGGGCCCGCGCGACAGACTTCACGGTGCAGGTCCATTTCGCGTCCGATCGGGACGAGGGTTATCCTGCCGTCCACGGCGTCGGCAAGGTCTTCGTGGTGCACGGCGTCCAGGTCAAGGGCAAGATGACTAAGGGAGGCCGGATTAGCCACAGCCGCACGCTGCTTGATGCCGACCTGAAGCCCATTGTCATCTCTACCAGGTCGCCGCTGGCCGAGGCGGATAAGAAGCGGTTTTCGGATCATGGCGTCGACTATCGGCCTGTGAACGCTCGTATTGACGATATCTACGAGCACGTGCCTGAGGTCTGGTTCTTCAGGCCGCAGAACATCGAGGCCTCCTTATATGTCTGGAAGACCGGGCCTATACAGAAGTTGTCGCGGCTGCTGGCCCAGCGCTTCCTTGTCGACAAGTGGACGCTCAAAGTTCCGGGCGGCCAGCGCGAGATGCCGGATTCCCTTCAGAACGCCTACGGTTTCTTCAGGCGGGCGGTCGAGGCATTCCCTTTCTGGGTAGATGACATGAAGCCCACTCTCGAGCGGATCTTCGGTCGCTACGTCGGCTCCCACGCCCAGATTGATCTAAAGCCGAGCACCCAGGTGATCGAGGAATGGCTGGCGCAGCAGCTCGCCGTTTCCCTGGCCACGGACCCAGACAGCGCGCCGACGCCGCTTCGCAGCATGGGCGATGGCTGGCAGGCGGTTATCCGGCTGGCCGCCCTCGAGGCGTTGGCCGAATACAAAGAGCTGATGCGCGAGCGCGTGGTCTTGCTGCTGGAGGAACCGGAGACGCATCTCCATCCTCATCTACGGCGCCGAATTCGGAAGGTGTTAGGCGAACTCGCATCAAAGGGTTGGACAATCGTTATCAGCACGCATTCGCCAGAGCTCATCAGCTTCGACGAGAAACAGGTCATCACTCGGCTGGTTCGTAAGGAAGGCCAGGTCAGCCAGGGCACCGTCCACACCGACCGGATCAATTCTGAGGCAAAGTTGCAGTCGAAGCTGGACGATCGCGGCGCCCACGATTTCTTGTTCGGCAACTGTGCTGTCTTCTGCGAGGGCAAAGACGATGGTTTCGCTACACGCCTCGGCTTTGACAAGTGCAACGTGGACTACGACGGGCGGTCGGTCAGCATCACCCAGTGCGGTAGCGTAGGATCAATCCCCGCCTTTGCGCAAATATCTAGCCAGCTAGGTATCCGCTGGTGCGCGCTGACCGACGAGGATCTGCAGCCAGATGGAACGGTGAAGCCGATGACCGAGAAAGTCCGCAAGAACATCGAGAAGCACCGCGGCGAAGCCGACTTGCAGCTGATGTGGCCGGTCGATCTCGAGACCTGCTTCGGGGTAGCCACAGGCAAAGCCACGCCCGAGGTTGTGACGGGCAAGCTCTCCGAGGACGCATGGGCAGCCAATCATCCTGAGTTCAAGACGACCTTAGCCAGCGTAGCCGCTTGGATAGACCCGGCGATCAAGATTTAGCGCACCGACTGTGGAGGCAACAGGAAAGCTCAAGCACCTAGTCCTGGACTTCTGTCGTTCAAACGCGGCGGCACGCTCTGGCGCTCCACAATCAGCGGCAGCGCTTGAGCAGCTCTGAGATGGGTTCTACATTCGAGATGGCCTCGGATCTAGGACACCGAATGGGTGGGGCCGTCAGTCGATGCTGAGAGACAGTTCGCGATTCCTAGGGTGCCAGCTGGAGGGTCGCACAAGACGACCCGTGGCACCTGCAATCATCGGCACCACGGCTATCATTGTTGCACATGCGATGGCACGGACATCTACCTCCTTCGCGGAATTGACGCTCCACGGGCAGCAGCCGTTCCGTTGGACGAGGTGACCCTCACGCGATGGATTGGGCACGCATTAGCTGTCATTGACCCGGGTATGGTCCTATCTTCCCGAAAAGCGCGCGCAAGATCTTTGCCCGCCTCGCGGTCACGGGTGGATCTGTGTTGTCTGACGCTTTGCGAAGCACCTCGATCCAAGACACCTCGTTCTCGCTCACGACAGTTCCGAAGATTTGCTTGATCGCCACCAACGCGCTGCTCTCAAAGTATTGCTCGAGCGCCAAGAGGAAAAGTCTCGCAGGGTCGCACTCCAGCGCTTTCGCGAGCCCGGGAACACGGTCGAATGGCACCTTGGTCGCGCCCGACTTCATCATCGACAGGACATTTACATTGGTGAATCCAGCTTCGACCGCAACGTCTTTCTGGCTTTTGCGACCCTTTAGCTGGTCGATGCGACCATCAATGAACTTCGCGATTTCCGTATTCGCATTTGGGCGACCTGAAGGTGTCTTCATGATATCTCTCGCTTTCTTTTACATAAGATCAGTTACATCTTATGTATAGCGAGATTATAATGGGATATTTACGGATAACTCAGATTAGCGCTTGCATCTAAACTGCTGATTCTTCGATCCTCTACAGGATAGCACCCTTATAGCCAGCCGCATCCCGGATGGGACGCGCCGGGTCGCTGGCCGGCGAAGGCGCGTATCGCCACCATCGGTTCTGAGATCGGCCTGTGCGTTAGACTGTCGGCCCCGTAGCGCGAAGGGAGCGAGGTCCGTGGCTTGGGGTTTGGCCTTTAAGGCTGAGGCCCCTTGGTCGGCACAGCTAGTGGTAGAGGTGTTTGAGATCCAGCCCCGGATATGCGACCCGGTTGATCATCTCGACACGCTGGCGCAACATGCCTTGAGGCAAGCTGCCATATTGTTCAGTCATCGAATGGGCTTTATGGCCAATCAAGAACCCAAACTGTTCATCAAGGTATTCGGCTCGGCGGAGGGCGTCTACAAAGCCGTGCCGGAAGCTGTAGAGCGAAAGCCCTCGTCCGACCTTGACTCCTATCCGCGTCAGATAGCGGCCGAAGTCCCGTGAGAAGTCGGCGACCATCTGCCCGCGCTGGTTTCGGACGGCCTTCGGGAATAGGCGGGTCTCAGCGTTCGCCTTCATCCGTTCACAGTAGGTAATGAAGCCGAGCGCGACCAGGTGCCGGTGCACCGGAACGACGCGCATTGAGCCCTTGGTCTTGGTCGATTTGCCTCCGCCGCCTTCCGTGGTGATATGGATTATCCATGAGCCGTGATGCTCTCGCACGTCCTCGACATGGAGCTGGGCGATCTCTGCCGGCCGCGCACCGCTGTAGAGCATCACCAGCGGCAACCAATAGCGGTGATCGCGAACAGCGTGATTGCCCGGAAGGTGCCAGTCGTCATCGTTTTGGCATCCGGTGAATAGCGGCGATGCAAACAGCGTGTTCATTTGGTCGGAGGAGAACGGCTTTTGCGATCGCTTCGCTTTGTCGACCTTCTGAGAGAAACCGTCGACAGGATTGCGGTCGAGATACTCGTTATGGGCAAGCCATTCACAGAACGCGCCAAGCGATGAGAGATACCGATTTACGGTGCGATCTGTGATAGCGGGCTTCTTGACCAAGACGTTAGCCTCAATAACCTGCTTCATGGTCATGCCACGGAAGACCGCGATCTCGGCGGCCTTCACGGGATAATCCATCAGGAGCGCTTTCCAATTGCGAACCGCCTTCTTATCAATCTTAGAAGCTGGAATATCGCCTGTCGTGCCGGCAAACAGCTTAACGTCGCGCCGGGCTTGCGTCAGCGTGTCCTGGCTGATGCCTTTGGAGTTCTCGCGCGAATACCTGTCATAGAGGTCCATGATGCCCGCGCCCGCTTCAGCGACCACAGCTTCCGGCTCTACGTCGATCAATAGCGGGTGCTTCGGCGTCCCGGTAAAATCGCCGCCATCGCGCTCATCTTGCCTGCTACGGGCTTCATAGGTGGACGCGCAGAGCGCTTGCGCGATTGTCCGCCACTCGGCGCTGCCTTTCGGCGATCGCTGGCCTAGCGCTGCCATGTGATGGTCGACGCGAGCGCCAACGATCCCTTCAAGCTGGTCGTCGGAAAGGATACCGGAATAGCCATCGCGGAACCGGCGGGCTTCGTCATAGTCGACACCGATCTGCGCCCAACGATGATCGGCTTCACGTAGCTCAGCGTCGAAGGCGATCTGAGACTTGTAGTCGCGCATAGCTATCTGCGCGACCGACAACTGCTGGCGTTGCTCTATGGCGATCGCCGCTTGACGGCGGGCTTCGCTAAACAAGCGATCCCACTCATCTAAGACGGGACGCACGAGACGTTTCGCTTCGCGCGGGTCTTTGGTGCGTAGCGACCTGTCCATGGTCTTTCTGTTCATGATCGACTGCACGTCGAGTGGCACTGCGACTTGAGCGTAGTAGGTCGAGCCGCGTCGTTTGATGTGTGAGGTTTGGGCCAATGTGTCCGATCTGACGGTGCAACTTAGGTCACCTGTCTAGGTCAGTTGTGTGATGAAAACGTTAGATAAAGCAATAGCTTATTAAAAATCAGAAGCTTATGGCAGGCTGGGTTAATGTCCTGGCGCCCCAGCCAACATGCTTCCTTTTCCTTGATGTAGGGTATTCTAGATCACCTTCTTAGGCGCCGTTTGGCCGGCTTCTCGTTGAAGTGCTCGACCACCCAGGCCGTCTCAGATCCCGTAAGAAAGTGCAATGTAGACCACCGGTGCCACGATCAGCAAAATCCCCATCGCGATAAGCACGGCGATCGCCAGGCGCTCTGTTCGCCTGACAAGGTCGGCGACCTTGTCTTCGTCAGCCGCCGGTATCAGGTCAAGGACCGAAAAAACGTCCGAGGTACGATTATCGTTGTCGTTTGCGGGCCGGGTTTCGCCGTCACGCGCGGATCTCTGGACAAAGGTCACTGTTAGCCTCGTTGTTGAAACGTCACGCCGCTTGGCGGTCCCACGACAATCGGGTGCCCGCTAGTCTCTTGGAGAATGGCGGGCACCCGATTGACCACCGATGAAGGGACTCATACTCGGCAGCCTGGTTGGAATGTATTGGGAGGGCATAGGTTGCTCGCCTTCGACCTATGGCTCCAACGCCAGGACTTCAGTCATACGATGTTCAGACCTTAGCCTGACGGCCGACGAAGGGATGGCGGCCATTTGTTTCGACGCAAAAAACGCGGGAACATTAGTAGGCTCTGACGAGTTCACTCCCAGCAACAAATTTTCGGGAGAGATATCGTGAACAACATAATTTGGCTCGTCGGAGCGGTCGTCATCGTGATTGCGATACTGAGCTTCTTTGGCCTCCGATAAACGGGCGTCTGCCGAATGCCGACAAACACGAACTCGTTTCGCGCAACTTTATTTGGATAATGAGTTGAGTTGAGGGCGCCATGCGTCCCATCATTTTCAAGCGGCCGAAGGTTGCGCGTTGATCCGCACAACAATCAGTTCGTCTTGCGGCCAAAGACACGGGCGACGCGGCCGAACAGGCCGGGACCTACTTCAGTCGGTTTGACCGGCGATGCTTGCATCGGAGTCGTCTCGGATGCGGGACGATTTCTGGGGTCGGAGGTCATTGCCATCACGGCCTTGTTGACGTCGAATTTCGATGCCGGCCGGGCGTTGCTCATTCTCTGCCGGGTCAGATCCGAGCATGTCGGCTTGCCGTTCGCGTCGAGAATCTCGCCCATGGTCAGCTTCCTGGTGAAGAGAAGAAGGTCATACACGGCGTAGCGGACGGCTTCCGCACCATAGGTGCCACTGGCGGCCTTGGCATGGATTTCCATCAATTTGGGGATCAGAAAGTGAGCCTTGCCCGCATCCGCTTCGCCTTCGTAAGGCAGCGTGCTCCAGTCCGCCTTTATGATTGTCGATCTCAGTTCCGGTCTCTCGCGCCAGAGCGCAACGGCGGTTGCCGGATCGATGAAGGCCGCGACGTAGTTGCCTTTCATGTTGTGGGCGATCTTCTGCCCGTCCAGCAGCTCCTTGCATTCCGGGACAAGCCAGACGGCTTTCGGAAAGATCGATTGCATCTCAAAATCGTAGTTCAGGTCCACCGCAAGCCTCCCGCGCTGTCGCCTTGACGTGGCGTCAGCCTCGCAGCTTGCGCTTAAATTTCCCTCACTTCGGCCGCGAAATCGCACCGAATGGGCGGCGGGCTGGCTTCCGGCAATCAGCACTTTGCCGACTTCGCCATCCATTCCGACCGGTACCAGTCGACGAATTTCTTCAAGCCGTCCTCGATCGAAACACTGGGCCGGAAGCCGAAATCGCGCTCCAGCGCCGTCATGTCGGCATAGGTCTGCTCGACATCGCTGGTCTGCATCGGCTCATTGTTGCGCATCGCGGTGACGCCGAGCAGGCGTTCCAGCGTGGCGATGAAATCGTCGAGCCGCTCCGGGCGGTTGTTGCCGACATTGTAGATCCGGCATGGCGGCACTTCCGCCGGCGGCTTGTCGAGCACGGCGACGATGGCGCGCACGACATCGTCGACATAGGTGAAGTCGCGCCACATCTCGCCATCGTTGAAAACCCGGATCGGCCTACCCTCGAGCATCGCCTGGGTGAACAGCCAATAGGCCATGTCGGGCCGGCCCCAGGGCCCGTAGACGGTGAAAAAGCGCAGGCCGGTCTGCGGCAAACCGAAGAGATGAGCATAGGTGTGGCTCATCAGCTCGTCGGCCTTCTTGGTGGCGGCGTAGAGCGAGACCGGCCTGTCGACCTGATCGGTCTCCGCAAACGGCACCTTGCGGTTGCCGCCATAGACCGAACTCGACGAGGCATAGACCAGGTGCTCGAAGCCGACTGCCGCGCGGCAGAATTCGAGCACTTCGAGGTGGCCGACGACGTTGGAGCGGACATAGAGCCGGGGATTGTCCAGCGAATGGCGCACGCCCGCCTGTGCCGCCAGATGTACGACCCTGACGATGCCTTGTCCGGCGAGTGCATCGGCCAGCGCGCCGGGTTCGGCGATGTCGAGTTGGTGAAAGGAAAAGCCATTATGCGGCGTGAGGCGGGCGAGCCGGCCCTGCTTCAGCGCCAGGTCGTAATAGTCGTTCATATTGTCGACGCCGACGACCGCTTCGCCGCGGTTCAGCAAATGATGGCAGACATGGCTTCCGATGAACCCCGCGGCTCCGGTGACGAGTACAGGCAACAACGTTCTCCAGGCACATGACCAAGCCAGCCATCAGAGGCGATTGGCTGCATTCCGTTGGTGCTATAGTCGAAAGCCGGGATTGAGGCCATTGCCGACTAAATCAATAGAGCATGATGTCGTCCGAAAACCGCTTCACACTTTTCGGCATCATGCTGTGACGAGTCAGCTCGCCTCGCGCATCGCCTCGGCGGCTTGCAGGTCGACCGAGACCAGCTGGCTGACGCCCTGCTCGGCCATGGTCACGCCGAACAGGCGGTTCATGCGCGCCATGGTGATCGGATTGTGGGTGATGATGACGAAGCGCGTCTCGGTGGTGGCGGCCATTTCGTCCATGAGATTGCAGAAGCGTTCGACATTGTGATCGTCAAGCGGCGCGTCGACTTCGTCGAGCACGCAGATCGGCGCCGGATTGGTCAGGAACACGGCAAAGATCAGCGACATCGCCGTCAGCGCCTGCTCGCCGCCGGAGAGCAGCGTCATGGTCTGCGGCTTCTTGCCCGGCGGACGGGCCAGGATTTCGAGGCCGGCTTCGAGCGGATCGTCGGATTCGATCAGCTGCAGTTCGGCCGTGCCGCCGCCGAACAGATGCGAGAACAGCCGCTGGAAATGGCCGTTGACGACATCGAAGGCGGCGAGCAGCCGTTCGCGGCCCTCGCGGTTGAGACTCTGGATGGCTTGCCTGAGCTTGCGGATCGCCTCGATGATGTCCTCACGCTCGGAAACGATGGTCTCCAGCCGGTCGGACAATTCCTTCTGCTCTTCCTCGGCGCGAAGGTTGACGGCGCCGAGCCGCTCGCGCTCGACCTTCAGCCGGTCGAGCTGGCGCTCGATGTCGGCCATTTCCGGCATCGGGCTGTCGACCTCCAGACCGGTGTGGCGGATGACCAGATGCGGCGGCGTGTTCAGCGTTTCCTGGATGCGCGCCTCGACCTCGAGCCGGCGCTCATCGGCAGCGGTCAGCCGCTCTTCGGCGCGGACGCGGGTTTCGCGGGCATCGGCCAGCGACTGGATCGCCGCGGTGGCGGCCTTGTCCAGTTCCGCCTGCTTGTTCTCGGCGTCCTGCAAACGGTCAGCGGCCGCCTTGCGCAAGGTTTCGGCCTCGGTCAGCTGCGACAGCAGCGCGCGCCGCCTGGCGTCGATCTCGTCGGGGGCGTCGGCCAACGTTTCGCGCTCGGCCTCGGCTTCGGCCCTGCGTTCGCCAAGCGAAGCGATCTGGGTCGAAGCGTTTTCGGCCCGCTGCAGCCAGCTGCTGCGCTCGGCGCCGATCGCGTCGAGCCGGCGCGTGCGCGCCTCGGCCTCGCGGCGCAGGCCCTCATGGACGGCGCGCGCGTCGGCCAAGGTTGCGCGGTCCCTGCCGACATTGGCGGCGGACTGTTCAAGCTGCAGTTGCAGGTCGCCGAGATCGGGCGCGTCCTGCAGCAGCATTTCGGCCTCGGCGAAGGCGGCAGCCGTCTCTTCATGGCTGTCGACGATGCGCGCGCGCGCCTCGTCCAAAGCGGCGCGCCGGCTTGCCAGTTCGCCGCCTGCCTTTTCGGCTTCAGCCAATGCGTTGCGGGCGGCGTCCACGCCGTGCTGGGCATCGCGGCCGGCCTGGCGGGCGTTGCGCTCGGCCTCGCTTGCCTGGCGCAGCGCCTGTTCGGCCTGGGCAAGGGCCGCTTCGGCCTCGCGCACGATCTGCGTCGCCTGCACCGCCTCGGCATCGAGCTCGGCCAGCCGGTTCTTCTGCGCCAGCCGCTGCGCGGCCGCTGTCGGGGCATCGGCGCTGGCCGTCAGACCGTCCCAGCGCCATAGCGCGCCGTCCCGGCTGACCAGCCGCTGGCCGGGCGCAAGCAATGCCTGCAGGCGTCGGCCCTCAGCGGGCTCGACAATACCGATCTGCGCCAGCCGGCGGGCGAGCTGCGAAGGCGCGCGCACCACGCTGGCGAGGCTCTTGATGCCTTCGGGCAGAGCCGCATCGCCTGATTGAACCTGGCTTTCGCCCCAATGAACCGGCGCGCTGCGGTCGAGCGGCACGTCGAGATCCTCGCCAAGGGCAGCACCAAGCGCGGTCTCGTAGCCGCGTTCGACGCTGAGCTGTTCCAGCACCGATGGGAACAGATCGCCGCTGGCGGCGTTCAGGATCTTGGCCAGCGTGCGGGCTTCGGTCTCGATCCCTGCGAGTTCCGCCTTGGCGTCCTGCAGCGGCGGACGGGCGGCACTTTCAGCGGCACGCGCCTCGGCGACCGCTTGTTCAGCTGATATGGCGCCGCCCTCGGTTTCCTCCAGCCGGGCGAGCGCGTCCTCGACCAGAGCGCGCTTCTCGGCGGGGTCGGGCAGGCCGGCGACCTTCGATAGGATCTCGGACAGTTCGCGGTCGACGTCGGCCAGCTGGCGGGCAAAGCGATCGCGGCGTTCTGCGGTTTCGCGCAGCGTGCGTTCTATCTGGTTGCGCGAGGCGGCGGCCTCAGCGCGTTCGGCGGTCAGCGCGGCAAGCCTGGCTTCGCTCTGGGCAAGCGTGGCGCCGGCCTGTTCGAAAGCCGCCCGTGTGGTGGCCTCGCGTTCGGCGGCACCGGCATTTTCGGAATTGAGCGTGGCCTCTTCCTCGCGCAGGCGCTCGAGAATGTCCGCATTGTCGCGCACCATGCGCTCTTCGCGGGCGATGTCGCCATCGAGTTGCTGCAGCCGGCGCTCGAGTTCGGCCTGGCGGGCGCGGATGCGGCCGGCCTCTTCCTCGATCTGCGCCTTGGCAATCGACAGGCGCTGGAAGGCGGCAGCGGCGGCGGCCTCGGCGTCACGCAGGTCGGGCAGCCGGTGCGCGGCGATGCCTTGCTCCCGGGCGGCGGCCATTTGCGCCGAGGCGCGGTCGCCGACCAGAGCGGTGGCAACGGCAAGTGCCGAGCGCGCCTCGCCTTCCTGGGTCTTGGCCAGCGTCCAGCGCAGATGCAGGAGCGTCGCCTCGGCCTTGCGGATATCGGCTGACAGGTTCTTGAAGCGCGAGGCCTGGCGCGCCTGGCGCTTCAGGCTTTCGATCTGGCTCTCCAGTTCGCCGACGACGTCGTCCAGCCGCTCCAGATTCTGTTCGGCGGCCTTCAGCCTAAGCTCTGCCTCGTGACGGCGCGTGTGCAGGCCGGAAATGCCGGCAGCTTCTTCGAGCAGCGCGCGGCGCGCCTGGGGCTTCGCCTGGATCAGCTCGCCGATGCGGCCCTGGCCGACCATGGAGGGCGAGCGTGCGCCGGTCGACTGGTCGGCGAACAGAAGCTGCACGTCCTTGGCGCGGGCTTCCTTGCCGTTGATGCGGTAGAGCGAGCCGGCCTCGCGCTCGATGCGGCGCGACACCTGCAATTCGTCGGCATCATTGAAGGCGGCGGGCGCGGTGCGGTCGCTGTTGTCGAGGAACAGCGTGACTTCGGCGGTGTTGCGCGCGGGCCGCGTTCCCGAACCGGAAAAGATGACGTCGTCCATGCCGGACGCGCGCATGTTCTTGTAGGAGCTTTCGCCCATCACCCAGCGCATCGCCTCGACAAGGTTCGACTTGCCGCAACCGTTCGGCCCGACAATACCGGTCAGGCCGCGTTCGATGACGAACTCGCCGGGTTCGACGAAGGACTTGAAGCCGAGGAGGCGGAGGCGCGAAAACTTCATTCGCGCCTGCCCACAGGTCGCAGAGGTGCGCAGTCGCCAAAGCGCAGTCGCTCCGGCGCCGGCTGGACGTCAGAGCAGAGGGTCGATGATGGCCGATATTTCTTCAATCGACATCGCACCTTTGTAGGTCTTTCCGTTGATGAAGAAGGTCGGCGTCGAGTCGACCTTGAATTCATCGGCGCCGCGCTTCTGGACCGATCTCACATCGTCCAGAAGTTTCTGGTCCGTCAAGCAGGCCTCGAAGGACTCCTGTGTAAAACCGGCGAGCTTGGAGATCTGCAGCAGCGCATCCTTGGTATTGTTGACGCCGACCCAGTTGGCCTGCTGCTTGAACAGCACGTCGACCATCGGGAAATAATTATCCTTTGAACAGCGCGCCAGCATGAAACCGGCCTCGGCGCTCGGATCGAACGGGAATTCGCGCAGTATGTAGCGGGCCTTGCCGGTGTCGATGTACTTGGTCTTCAACTCTGGGAAGGTGGTCGCCGCGAAATGCGCGCAATGCGGGCAGGTCATCGAGGCATATTCGACGATGGTGACCTTGGCGTCGTCCTTGCCGAGCTGCTTGTCGGGCAGAGCGCCGGGCTTCAGCAGCTCGGCCATGTTGACGTCGCCCGTCGAGTCCGGCGCCTTGGCGGCGGCCGGCGTGGCAGGCGTCGCAGCAGGCACGGCAGGCGTTGCAGGCTTGACGTCCGCCGCCTTGGCGTCCTCGCCGGAATCGCTGCATGCGGCGAGCAGTGCCACTGCCGGAATGGCTGCCAGCGAAGACAGGAGGTTTCTGCGAGACAAGCTACGGTTCATGCGAATCACCTGACTATGGTTGGATTTTGCAATGCAAAGGCTAGAAAAGGCGAGAGTTGGCGGGAATTAAGGCATCGCCGTCCCATTCCAATCGCCTAACTCTATATGCATCATCACGAATGCGCGAGATTGGTGACGGGTTCATGACCGGCTGATTACCGGTTGATTACCCCGGCCGCTTCCTTTCGCCAAGAATGGTGGCGCCCAGCCGCTCCAACGAGGCGCGCAAGCCTTCATCCTCGATCTTGCCGACGGTATCGGACAATTTGGCCTTCTCGACCGCTGTCAGCGGCCTGGGAGCCGGTTTCGGTCGGGCTTTTTCCGATAGCACCGGCTTCTGCACGATCCTGATGCGGCCGATTGCGTTGAAGCCGAGGAAAGCGTTGACGCGGTTGATGATTTCGCCGGTCTCGTGCTGCAGATGCAGTGCTGCCATGCCTTCGCAGGCGATGACCAGCGTTGCCGGCTCGAACGGGTCGTCTTCGTGCATGCGGCGCGGCCATTGTATCTTTTCCGGGCGCGAGTGACCGGCAAGCCTGGGCCCGGCAATCTCTTCCCACGACTGCACCAGCCCGATCGAGATGCCGGCCCGCTTGCGCAGCACGGGATCGAGGATCTGGGTGGCGAGATCGCTCACCGGAACGGGATTGCCGTAAGGCGTTCTCCCTGCCATGTACGTTCTCCAGCCACGCTCCCCACCAGCCTAGAGCCAGCCCGCGATCAATGGCACTGCACGAACAGACCCGCAAGGCCGCATCCGGAGAGATCGCTTCACGCCTGCTTGCCTGGTACGACGCGCACCACCGCGAGCTGCCGTGGCGCATTGCGCCGCGCGCTGCGGCCGGCGGCGCACGGGCGGATCCCTACCGCATCTGGCTGTCGGAAGTGATGCTGCAGCAGACCACGGTCGAAGCGGTAAAATCCTATTTTCGCACTTTCGTCGAAAAATGGCCTGATGTTGGGGCACTCGCCGCAGCACCAACCGAGGATGTGATGAAGGCCTGGGCCGGGCTTGGCTATTATTCGCGCGCCCGCAATCTCAAGGCTTGCGCCGATCTCGTTGCGCAACGCGGCGGCCGCTTTCCCGACAACGAAGCGGGTTTGGGAGAATTGCCGGGGATCGGCGCCTATACGGCGGCGGCGATCGCGGCGATCGCCTTCGACCGGCCGGCGGCGGTCGTCGACGGTAATGTCGAACGCGTCATCTCGCGGCTCTATTCCATCGCGACGCCGCTCAGCGAGGCAAAGCCTGAAATTCGTGCGCTGGTCGAAAAACTGGTCCCGCAGACAAGGCCGGGCGACTTCGCGCAGGCGATGATGGATCTAGGCGCCACGATTTGCACGCCAAAGCGGCCGCGCTGCATGCTGTGCCCGGTGCGTGAGGATTGCAGCGCCATCCTTTCCGGCGACCCCGAACGCTTCCCGGTCCGCCTGCCGAAGGCCGACAAGCCGCTGAGGCGCGGCGCTGCGTTTGTCGCCGAACGCGCCGACGGCGCCATTCTTTTGCGCAAGCGGCCGGACAAAGGCCTGCTCGGCGGCATGACCGAAGTGCCGACCACCGGCTGGACCGCGCGGATCGATGGCGCGACGACTGCGGACGCCGCACCCTTCCCCGCCGACTGGCGGCGCGCCGGTGAGATCGCGCATGTCTTCACCCATTTCGCGCTCGAGCTCGAAGTCTTTCACGCGCAGGTGAAAAGTGATGCGCCTGAAGGACATTTCTGGTCGCTGGCCCATGACATTTCGGGGGAAGCGCTACCGACCGTCATGAAAAAGGTAATCGAAGCGGCGATACCGGGCGCGACCAAAGCGCGTCGCGCGTGACGCATCGTACGCGACGCGCTTTGGGTTGTTTGTTTTGTGCATGTCGTTTCCCAAAACCGCTGCACACTTTTGGGCGACATGCACCTAAAAGCACCGCCCGCATTGAAGGGATAAAGATGACTGAAATCCGCCACATCGTGTTCGACATCGGCCGCGTGCTGATCCACTACGATCCGAACATTCCGTTCAGCCGCCTGATCCCGGATGCCGAGGAGCGCAAGTGGTTCTTCGACAATGTCTGCACGCATGACTGGAACATCGAGCAGGACCGCGGACGGACCTGGGAAGAAGCGGAAGCGCTGCTGATCGCCGAGCATCCCGATCATGCCGAAAACATTCGCAATTTTCGCCGCCACTGGCACGAGATGGTGCCGCATGCCTATGAGGACAGCGTCGCCATCATGCTCGGCCTGATCGAGAGCGGCCACGACGTGACCATGCTGACCAATTTCGCCGCCGACACACTTGCCGAAGCGAGGCTGCGCTTCGACTTTCTCAGCCGCCCGCGTGGCGTCACCGTGTCGGCCGACATCCGTGAGATCAAGCCCGACCGCGCCATCTACGACCATCACGTCGCCGCGTTCGGCCTCGAACCGTCAGCGACGCTGTTCATCGACGACAGCCAGAAGAACGTCGACGGCGCCAAGGCTGCCGGCTGGAATGCCGTGCTGTTTACCGACGCAAAAGCGCTTAGGGCGGACCTAGAGCGGTACGGGATAATGGTGTGAGGGGCAGGAGATAGCGCTCTACGGCTTCTATATCCTCAGGCCCCTGCCCGTTCCATGCCGAGCCTGGCGATGCGGCGCAATTCGTCGATCGGGGTCAGGCCGCCCGAGCGCTCATAGTGCCAGAAGGTCCAGCCGTTGCAGGCGTCCAGACCCTGCACTTCGGCGCCGATCTTGTGGATCGAGCCGGCGCTGTCGCCGATCGCCACGGTGCCGTCGGCGCGCACCTTGGCGGCCCAGCGCTTCTTGGAATCATAGAGTGTCGCACCGGGCTGCATCAGCCCGGTGTCGAGAAGGCTGACAAAGGCGACACGCGGCTCGGCGCGCTTGCCGGTCAGCACGGTTAGATCGGCGGTTTCCAACGGCCGCACGGCGCCGATGCGCTCATTGGCGGCGTCGATATAGGCCTGCTCGCGCTCGATGCCGACGAAGTGGCGGCCAAGACGCTTGGCGACGGCGCCGGTGGTGCCGGAGCCGAAGAACGGGTCGAGCACGATGTCGCCCGGCTTGGTCGAAGCCATCATGATGCGGGCAAGCAGTGCTTCCGGCTTCTGCGTCGGATGCAATTTGTCGCCATTGTCGTTCTTCAGCCGCTCGCCGCCGGTGCAGATCGGGAACAGCCAGTCGGAACGCATCTGGATGTCGTCGTTCGACGCCTTCATGGCTTCGTAGTTGAAGGTGTAGCCCTTGCCCTTCTGGTCGCGCGAGGCCCAGATCATGGTCTCATGCGCGTTCTGGAAGCGGCGGCCACGGAAATTCGGCATCGGATTGGTCTTGCGCCAGACGACATCGTTGAGGATCCAAAAGCCGAGATCCTGCATCTTGGCGCCGACGCGGAAGATGTTGTGGTAGGAGCCGATTACCCAGATGGTGCCATTGGGTTTCAGCACGCGGCGTGCCGCCAAGAGCCAGGCGCGGGTGAAGGCGTCATAGGCCTCGAAACTCTCGAACTGATCCCAGTCGTCGTCGACGGCATCGACCTTGGACTGGTCGGGCCGGTGCAAATCGCCGTCGAGCTGCAGATTGTAGGGCGGATCGGCGAAGATGACGTCGATGGATTTTTCCGGCAGCCGGTCGAGTGCGGCAACGCAGTCGCCCTTGAGGATCGTGTCCAGCCACTCGGATTGCTGGGGGGCGTGGGAGAGGTCGTCGAGAAGACGCACGGCAGACATGTTTACACCCAAAGCACGCGTTACTGTTTACTCCCCGTTATGGTTACCGATCAGCGTAAATATTCGGTGAAGGGCGCAACCCGTGTGGAAGTCTCAGCTTAGAAATATCGCCGGCAATAGCCGTTGGCGTGCCGCAGACTCTCTGGTCGATGGACGACCTTCGTGACAAGCTGGACGCTGTTGCGCCTGAGCCCGGCGATCCGCAAGAAAACGCGATACAGCTGACCGATGTCTCCCAAGTACCTTAGAGACCGTTACGATGTTGAAGGGATCAGGCTTAAGCCCGAGGCATCTTCTCGCGACTTCGCCCTGATCGAAGCTGTCTCCTCGCTTGGAGTACTCGGCACCGTCTTCCACCTCATCAAAGAGGTGCCCGATCAATTCGATGACGAGTATGTCGTTCTGGTCGACGCAAAGCTCGTTGTTCATTTTGACATGCCGCGGGGCGTGGCCGGAGCCTCGCCTGAGGATGTAAAAGTCTGGTTCCTTTCGGACTATCGGCGCGAAATAGGACAGGGGCACGATAGAATTCTTCT
Organism: Mesorhizobium sp. P2_F7; assembly: GCF_056403695.1. Taxonomy (NCBI): domain Bacteria; kingdom Pseudomonadati; phylum Pseudomonadota; class Alphaproteobacteria; order Hyphomicrobiales; family Phyllobacteriaceae; genus Mesorhizobium; species Mesorhizobium sp. P2_F7. The sequence continues at coordinate 62,924 of NZ_JBFUFA010000013.1, forward strand.
GGACAGCGCGGCCGAAGCTGCTCGCAAAATTATCGAGCGATGAGGCGCTGCCCGGGCCTTTGGATTCAAACTGAGACCTATCGTTCGGCTTCGTTAATTTGCGCAGCCGGGCCTGTTGGTGTATGCCGCGCCGCCTGAGCCCTGTCGGGCTTGCCCCCTCGTCCCAATTCCGGATTGCCATGCCCCAGCCAGATCTTGTCATCTTCGATTGCGACGGCGTGCTCGTCGATTCCGAAATCATCGCCGCCCGTGTCGAGGCCGAACTGCTGACACTCGCCGGCTTCGAAATATCGGCCGAGGAGATCGCCGAAAGCTATGCCGGGCTGACCTTCAAGGACATCATGATGCGGGTCGAGGAGAAGTCCGCGATCCCGTTCCAGGCCTCGATGATCGACCGCGCCGAAGAGCTGGTCGACCGCAAATTGCGCAGCGACGTGCGCGCCATCGACGGCGCGCGCGAGGCGGTGGCTGCGGTGACAGCGCCACGTTGCGTCTGCTCGAACTCGCGCTCCGAGCGGATCGAATTCATGCTGGAGAAGGTGAGCCTGCTTCCGTTCTTCGCCGGCCGGATTTTTTCAGCGCTGGAGATACCGAGCAAGAAGACCAAGCCCGCCCCCGACGTGTTCTTGCTCGCGGCCGAAAAACTCAACGCCAATCCGGCAAACACCTTCGTCATCGAGGATTCGGTGCACGGAGTTGCCGGCGCCAGGGCTGCCGGCATGCGCGTGATCGGTTTCACCGGCGCCGCGCACAGCTATCCCGGCCACGCCGATGCGCTGACCGAGGCCGGCGCTGAAACGGTCATCCGCCGCTGGGCCGAACTGAAAAGCGTGATTGCCGCGCTATCCGAGTGGTCGGACGCCTGAACTCAGTCCTTGGCTTTGAGCGACTTGGCTCGGGCCGGTTTCTTCTTTGCCCTGTTATAGGCAATCGCGGCGCGGACGAGTGCTTTCAGCGCCTCCGCATCGATCTCGTCGCCCTCGGACACATCGATCGCCCGCCACACCTTGCCGCCAAAGCCGTTGTTGAACAGCCCGTCTGGATCCGGCAGGCTGGCGCCGTGCGAAAAGGTCAGCTTCACCTTGTCCTTGTGGGCGTTGCCGACCGCGATCATGCCGTCGCGCGACCATACCGGGCTGCCCATCCACTTCCACTCCTCGATGATCCCAGGATCGGCGTCGAGGATGGTCTTGCGCAGGCTGGCGAGCGTCTTGCCTCGCCAATCGTCCAGTTCGCGGATCCTGGCATCGATCCGCTCGGAGGCTGAAGGTCCTGCCTCTGACTTGTTCGCGCCGCTGGTCTTCATGGTCTCCTCCCTTCACATCTTCTCGCCAGGCAATTTGCTGGCCTGCTTCACCCAGCTGGCAAACCTGGTCTCGTCGATGTCTTCGCCTTCATGAATGTCGAGATAGCGCACGTCCTTCTGCTTCGAGCCACCGGGAGGAACGGGATCCAGCGAGGCGCCGCGGAAGAAGGCGACTTTGACGTATCTGGTGAAGCAATGCAGGCTGAGGAACCAGCCCTCGCCCTCGATGCCATAGAACGGTGAGTTCCACTTCACCACCTTGTGGACACCGGGAACGGCGCCGACGATGAGCGCGTCGAGGCGGCGCCCGACATCGCTCTTCCAGCCCGGCATGGCCGCGATATAGGCTTGCACGGGAGCATCCCCATAGGCCTTGGCGATCTGTGGGTTGCCGCCTGAAAGCAGGACCGGCTTGGCCGGCGCTGGCTTGGCTGGGGCCAGCTTTGCGGCCTTCGATTTTCCAGGCGCCTTGGCCATCGTCGCTACCCTTGCGCGCGCTGCTCGCCGCGCGGCCGCGCGACATAGGGCATTACGAACATGTAGAGCCCGCTGAACAGCAGCAGGAAGAGCGGCAGCAGCGGCGAATAGACCACCCATGCCGGAGGCTGTCCGAATGCCATTGTGATAAAATTGGCTGCCACGGTCAGCGTGAAGATGATCGACAGCCAACGGTGGGTTTGGCGTATCCATTTGCTCAAGTTCATTGCCACCTCCTCTTGAAAATGTGCGCTTACCAGCGTGCCAGCTGGGTGATCTGGATGAGATTGCCGCAGCTGTCGTTGAGCTGGGCGATGGTCGAGCCGGTCACTTCGGTCGGCGCCATGGCGAACGCACCGCCGCGCCCCTTGATGCGCTCATAGTCGCCCTTGATGTCGTCGGTGAACAGCATGATCGCGGGCTGGCCCTGCTTGAAGATGGCCTGCTGGTAGGTTTTGGCGGCCGGGTTGTCGTTGAGCGCGAGTTGCAATTCGGTTCCCTCGGGTTCATCGGGCGAGGTTACGGTCAGCCAACGAAAAGGCCCGTTGCTGAAATCGGCCTTCACGGCGAAGCCCAGCACGTCGGTGTAAAAGCGCAGGGCGTTATCCTGGTTGTCCACGTAGACGCTGGTCAGCTTGATCTTCATCGATTTTCTCCTTTGTTGCGTTCGGTGGCCCCGCAATCGGGGCATGGCGCTGAATTGTGCCGGCAGGCCTTCAATCTGGCTTCGCCAGAAGCTGCTCCAGCCTGGTGAGGAATTGCTGCCACCCGGCCCTGGCGCCGCCATAGGCCTGTTTCTGATCGGGGTGGAAGCCCGACTGCTCGACGCGCAGACGGGTGCCCGTGCTGGTGGGCGTGAGCGTGAACGTCACCACGCTCTTCAGATTGTAGGCGGCATCCTCATGGGCAAAATCCCAGCTGTAGGACAGCGTCCTGTTCTGCTCGATGGCCAGCACCTCGCAGTCGAGCACGCCACCCCAGTCGCCGCGAAGATTGAAACTGTGGCCGATGACGGGCTTGAAATCGTTCTTCATGAGCCACTCCTCCATCAGATGCGGCTGCGTCAGCGCGCGCCAGATCTTCTCCGCCGGCCACGAAATTTCACGTTCCACGACGACGGTGCGCAGTTCCGGCTTGCTCACTGGTCCATCCTTTTCAGCAGATCCTCGAGATCGTCGAAGCGGCTCTCCCAAAACCCCGTCATCTGAACTGTCCAGTCCGTCAGCGGACCAAGTGCTGCGGGCAGCGCGCTGTAGTGGGTCTGCCGTCCGGCGTGGCGGTCGAGCACCAGGCCGGCCTGCTTCAGGACGCCGAGATGCTTCGACACCGCCGGCTGCGAGACCCCGGACTGCGCCGTCAGCGCCCCCACAGTCTGCTCACCCTGGCGGCACAGGCGCTCGAAAATGGCCCGCCGGGTCGGGTCGGCAAGTGTTCTGAACAGAGTGTCGTGGGCGTCTGGCATCGGGATCAATAACCTGCGAGCTATTGATTGACGTATAACCGTCGAGATATGAATGAGTCAAGTGCGCTGGTGCAATGGATCAGGATTTGGAGCGCAAGACGTCACTGCCTGCAGGCGCACACCTGCAGGGTAACGATCGGATCGTTTGGATCTTTCAGAGAAGTTGACAGCCGCTGCCGCAGCCGCGACGGCGGCCGAAGCGCCGCCTAGTTCGTAGCGGGCGCCCGCTTCTTTTTCTTGCCGGACTTCTTGTCCGCCGCCGCCGGTGCGGTGTCGTCATAGCCGGCATAGACCTGATAGTCCTTGGCGGACGGCTCGGGCACGACGACGTTGGAATCCGTGAAGACGAACTGGGTGGCGGTCGAGGGATCGCTGACCTGGATCTGATAGGGATGGATCTGCGAATAAAGCACGTCGGTGCCATGCATGACGGCGATGCGGATCGGCATGGTGATGGTGCCGGGGGTGAACATCGGTCCCGGCACGATCTTGCCGGCAACGCCAATCTTCATCGTCAGCTGGCCGTTGGCGCGGCTGCAATCGCGGCTCACCTCGCTGATGGAGGCCTGGTAGATGATCTTGGTCGGATCCTTGTTCGGGTCGACGATGGTGCCATCCGGCGCCGTCTGCGCGGCGGCAGCGGCCTCGGCATCCTGCGCGGCGTCGACCTTTTTCTTTTTCGGTTGCGACGCGCCCTTGGCGTAGGTGTTGAAATAGGCGGTGCCGTCACGCAACGTCACTTTCGGACAATAGGCCTGCAACTGGCTGGCGAGCACCTTGGGATCCTGCGGCGGTATTGGCGCATTCGGGTCGGCCTTCTTGCCTAATCCGAGGTTGAGGATGCCATTGTCGCTCGATTGGCAGCCGGCGGCGGCAAGCATAAAGCCGGTGAGCGCCAGACCCGCGACAAAGCGACGGTTGAACGAATAGAACGCCATGAAACTGCACTTCCCTCTCGCAAAGCTGGTGACGTATAGCAATGGCGCGGCAAAAATGCGACTGAGCCAGCGCAGAAATTAACCACTCTGTGGTGAACGGAAACGCGAAGCGGCAACGGGTCTGTGACATGCAATATGTGAGTACTCGCGGGGAAGCGCCCGCGCTGGGATTTTCCGACGCGGTGCTGGCCGGGCTGGCACGCGACGGTGGGCTCTATGTGCCGCGAGAGTGGCCGCAATTTTCGGCAGCCGAGATCCGCGCCATGCGCGGCCTGCCTTATCCCGACCTCGCCATCCGCGTGCTGACGCCGTTCCTCAGCGGCGAGATCGCCGCACCCGTTTTCGAACGCCTGGTGCGCGAAGCCTATGCCACCTTCCGCCACCAGGCAGTCTGCCCGCTGGTACAGACCGGCCCCAACACCTTCATCCTCGAGCTCTTCCACGGTCCGACACTGGCTTTCAAGGACGTCGCCATGCAGCTGCTGGCCCGGCTGATGGACCATGTGCTGGCAGAGCGCGGCCAGCGCGCCACGATCGTCGGCGCCACCTCGGGCGACACCGGCGGTGCGGCCATCGACGCCTTTGCCGGCCGCGACCGCACCGATATCTTCGTGCTCTTCCCGCATGGCCGCGTCTCGCCGGTGCAGCAGCGGCAGATGACGACATCGACCGCAGCCAATGTCCAGGCGCTAGCCATCGAAGGCAATTTCGACGACTGCCAGGGGTTGTTGAAGGACATGTTTAATGACCATGCCTTCCGCGATGGCGTCTCGCTGTCGGGCGTCAATTCGATCAACTGGGCTCGCATCATGGCCCAGATCGTCTATTATTTTTCCTCGGCGCTTTCGCTCGGCGCGCCGGACCGGCCCGTTTCCTTCACCGTGCCGACCGGCAATTTCGGCGACATTTTTGCCGGTTACGCCGCCAAGAAGATGGGCCTGCCGATCGAGCGGCTGATCGTCGCCACCAACGACAACGACATACTGGCGCGCACCTTCGCGACCGGCGAATACCGCACCAAGGGTGTGTTTGCGACGACGTCGCCGTCGATGGACATCCAGGTCTCGTCGAATTTCGAGCGTCTGCTGTTCGAGGCCTCCGACCGCAATGCCGAAACCGTACGACGCTACATGGCCGGGCTGAAACAGTCCGGCGCCTTCACCATCGAAACGGCTGAAATGGCCAGGATGCGGGCCGAATTCGACGCCGGCCGCGCCGGTATGGATGAGGTCGCGGCCACCATCCGCTCGACGCTGGAAACCAGCAACTATCTGCTCGACCCGCATACGGCGGCGGCCGTGCATGTCGCCGCCGGCAAGGCTGACGGCGCCGTGCCGATGGTGGTGCTGGGTACGGCACATCCGGCCAAGTTCCCGGCGGCTGTCGAAGCCGCCTGCGGCGTGTCGCCAGCCCTGCCTGCCTGGCTGGGCTCCTTGATGTCAGCCGACGAAAAATACACGGTACTTCCATCCGACCTGAAAATGGTGGAAGATTACGTGAGCCGCCACTCAAGGGCAGCGCGTTAGGGAGTACTTGCCATATGGGTGTTGAGGTAAGCCGTCTGTCGAACGGCCTGACAGTCGCCACCGAAACCCTTCCAAGCCTCGAATCCGTTGCCCTTGGTGCCTGGGTCAAGTCGGGCGCTCGCAATGAGCGTGACGAAGAGCACGGAATGGCCCATCTGCTCGAGCATATGGCCTTCAAGGGCACGAAAAGGCGCACGGCCTTCGAAATCGCCTCGGAAATCGAGGATGTCGGCGGCGAGATCAACGCCGCCACCAGCGTCGAGACGACGTCCTACTATGCCAGGGTGCTGTCCGACGACGTGCCGCTGGCGGTCGATATTCTTGCCGACATCCTGCAGGAGTCCGAGTTCGACCCGCAGGAGCTGGAGCGCGAGCAGCATGTGATCCTGCAGGAGATCGGTGCGGCGCACGATACGCCCGACGACATCGTCTTCGACCGTTTCACCGAGACGGCGTTCCGCCACCAGACGATCGGCCGCTCGATCCTCGGCACGCCGGAAACCGTCAAATCCTTCACCTCCAAACAGCTGCACGATTTCATCGAACGCCAATATGGCGCCGAGCGCATGGTGATCGTGGCCGCCGGCGACATCAAGCACGACAATTTCGTGCGCGAGGTGGAAAAGCAGCTCGGCGGCTTCCGCAGCAAGGCCGACAGCACGATGCCGCAATATGCGCAGTATGTCGGCGGCGATTTCCGCGAGGATCGCGACCTGATGGATGCCCAGATCGTGCTCGGCTTCGAAGGCCGCGCCTATCATGTGCGCGACTTCTACGCCTCGCAGGTGCTGTCGATGATCCTCGGCGGCGGCATGTCGTCCCGGCTGTTCCAGGAAGTGCGCGAAAAGCGCGGCCTGTGCTATTCGGTCTATGCCTTCCACTGGGGCTTTTCCGACACCGGCATTTTCGGCGTGCACGCCGCGACCGGGCAGAGCGACATCGCCGAACTGGTGCCCGTCATCATCGACGAGCTGCAGAAGGCCGGCGAGAACATCCTGCAGGAGGAACTCGACCGGGCGCGTGCGCAATACCGCGCCGGACTGATCATGTCGGCGGAAAGCCCCGCAAGCCGCGCCTCGCAGATCGCCAGGCAGTTGCTTCTGTTCGGCCGGCCGATCGCCAAGGAGGAGTTGATGGAACGACTGTCGGCGCTGACCATCGAGCGGCTGACCGACCTGTCGTCACGGCTGTTTTCGACCAAGCCGACGCTGACCGCCGTCGGCCCCGTGGGTACGCTCGCGCCCTATGAGGCGATCCTCGATTCGCTTGCGGGCACGCACACCACGGCCCGCAAGCTCGCCGTCTAAGTCCCCTCAAGGCGCGCCCCGTGTTCGCGCTCCCTTTCTTTCGCCGTGACCTGCCGGCACTGAAGGGCGACCGGGTCACGCTGCGCGTGCCCTACACCAACGACTATCGCGAATGGTCGGCGCTGCGCGGCGAAAGCCGCGGCTTCCTCGAACCGTGGGAGCCGCGCTGGACGCCCGATGAGCTCGACCGCACCGCCTGGCGGCTGCGCATCGGCCGCTACCGCGAAGACTATGCACAGGGAACCGCGATCGCCTTCTTCATTTTCGAGAAGGCAAGCGGCAAGCTCGCCGGCGGCATTACGCTGGGCAACATCCGCCACGGCGTCTCGCAAAGCGGCCATGTCGGCTACTGGATCGGCGAGCGGTTTGGCGGCCGCGGCCTGATGACCGACGCGGTCAAGGTGGTCTGCCGCTTCGCCTTTGATACGCTGAGGTTGCACCGGATCGAAGCTGCCTGTATTCCCGACAACGCCCGGTCGATCCGAGTGCTTGAAAAAGCCGGATTCCGGCGCGAAGGACTTTTGCGATCCTACCTCAGGATCAACGGCATCTGGCAGGACCACTACCTCTACGCCCGGATCGCGGACGATCCGCCGGGCGCTGGAACGAAGGACTGATTTTTGACGAATTTCCTGCGAAACGGGTCGCTGTTGGCCTTTGTTCTGGCGGCTGTCGTCACGCTCTGCGCGGCGCTCCCGGCCTTCGCCGTCGAACCGATCAAGATTGCCCGCGACGATGTCGCACTCGACCTGTCGCGCGCCGTCGAGATCTACCGCGACCAGGGCGAAAACTTCCAGGTGTCGACCGCGCCCGGCCCCGACGGCATCGTGCGGCGCATCGAGGTCGAGGCCAATGACGCGCGCTCGACAGGTGACTGGGCGGTGTTTGCGCTCGCCAACACCACCGACCAGCAGCTCGACCGGCTGATCGTGGCGCCGCACTTCCGGCTGGTGAATTCCGGCATCTTCTGGCCCGATCTCGGCGCCACCCGCATCGCCGCGATCACACCCAGCGAGGGCTTCGCGCTGGACCGCCAGTCGAGCCCCGACGCCGACGTGTTCCGGGTGACGCTGAACCCGGGAACGGTGATCACCTTCATCGCCGAACTTGCCTCGCCCAAGCTGCCGCAGGTCTATCTGTGGGAGCCGGAAGCCTATAAGGACTCGGTCAATTCCTACACGCTGTTTCGCGGCATCGTCATCGGCATCGCCGGCCTTTTGGCGCTGTTCCTGACCATCCTTTTCGTCGTCAAGGGAACCTCGATGTTCCCGGCGACCGCGGCCCTCGCCTGGGCGGTGCTCGCCTATATCTGCGTCGATTTCGGCTTTTTAAACAAGATCATAGAGATATCGCCCGGCAATGAGCAGATGTGGCGAGCGGGAACGGAGGTGGCGCTTGCGGCGACCTTCGTTGTGTTCCTCTTCGCCTATCTCAACCTCAACCGATGGCACGGCCATTTCAGCTACGGCGCGGTGGTCTGGATCCTCGGCCTGCTGCTGATCGCCGGTGTCGCCATCGTCGATCCGGCCGTCGCCGCCGGCATTGCCCGGCTGTCCTTCGCCGCCACCGCGCTCACCGGACTCGGCCTCATCATCCTGCTCGGTATTCGTGGTTACGACCGCGCCATCATGCTGGTGCCGAGTTGGGTGATGGTGCTGCTCTGGCTATGCGGATCGTGGATGGCGATCACCGGCATGCTCGACAACGACATCGCCCAGCCGGCCTTGGGCGGTGGGCTGATCCTGATCATCCTTTTGATCGGCTTCACGGTCATGCAGCATGCCTTTGCCGGCGGCGCGCTGCATCAGGGCCTGTTCTCCGACCTCGAGCGCCAGGCTCTGGCGGTGGCAGGCTCCGGCGACACGGTGTGGGACTGGGACGTGCTGCGCGACCGCGTCGTCACCAAGCCCGATGTCAGCATCCAGCTTGGCCTGGCGCCCAACAGCTTAGGCGGTGCCGCTCGCAACTGGCTGCCCGTGCTGCATGCCGATGACCGCGACACGTTCCGCACCACGCTCGACGTGGTGCTCGAACACCGGCGCGGCCGGGTGTCGCAGAATTTCCGCCTGCGCGGCGCCGACGGGCACTATCACTGGTTCTCGCTGAGAGCCCGGCCGGTGATCGGTTCGGACGGCGAAGTGATTCGCTGCGTCGGCACGATGGTCGACGTCACCGAGCAGAAAAAGTCCGAGGAACGGCTGCTGCACGATGCCGTTCACGACAATCTGACCGGCCTGCCCAACCGCGAACTTCTGATGAACCGGCTGGAAGCGATCATCTCGATTGCGCGCACCGAAGAGAAGGTGCGCCCGACCGTCTTCGTCATCGACATCGACCGCTTCAAGCAAGTCAATGACGGGCTTGGCATCTCGGCTGGCGACACCATCCTGCTCACCATTGCACGCCGCCTGCACCGGCTGCTGAAGCCGAAGGATTCGCTGTCGCGCTTTGCCGGCGACCAGTTCGCGCTGATGCTGCTGTCCGAGCAGGACCCCTCCCGCATCGCGGCGGTCGCCGACGCCATCAAGCACGCCATCAACAACCCGATCACCTTCGCCAAGCGCGAGATCGTGCTGACTGCCTCGATCGGCCTGATCACCTGGACCTCGGCGCAGACTTCGGCCGAGGACATGGTCAAGGACGCTGAGCTTGCCATGCACCAGGCCAAGCGCTTCGGCGGCGACAGGATCGAGCCGTTCCGGCCGGCCTTCCGCACCGTCGGCACCGACCGGCTGCAATTCGAATCCGACCTGCGCCGCGCCATCGAGCGGCGCGAATTCACCCTCGCTTATCAGCCGATCGTGCGGCTCGAGGATGGCAGCATTGCCGGCTTCGAAGCGCTGCTGCGTTGGGATCATCCGCGCCGCGGCATGATCCCGCCGGGCGATTTCATCCCGGTCGCCGAAAGCTGCGGGCTGATCGTGCAGCTTGGCCTGTTTGCCATGCAGCAGGCGGCCGAGGACCTCGCCGGCTGGCAAAAGCAGATCGGCGACACGCCGCTGTCCGTCTCGGTCAATCTGTCCAGCCGCCAGTTGATCCGCCGCGACCTGGTCAGCGACGTCCGCTCGGTCATCGCGCGCGCCAATCTCAAGCCGCGCTGCTTCCGGCTCGAACTCACCGAATCCCTGGTCATGGACAATCCCGAGCAAACCTCGCATGTGCTGACCAAGCTGAAGCAGCTCGGCATCGGCCTGTCGCTCGACGATTTCGGCACCGGCTATTCGTCGCTCGCCTATCTGACGCGCTTCCCCTTCGACACCATCAAGATCGACAAGAGCTTTGTCGACGACGCGACGCCGAAGCGCGCGGTGCTGCTCAAATCCATGGTCAACATGGCGCATGAGCTCGGCCTGTCAGTGGTGGCCGAAGGCATTTCCGACGAAAGCGACGCGCTGGAACTGCGCCAGATGGGCTGCGAATACGTGCAGAGCTTCATGTTCGGCGCCCCGATGCCCGGCGACCAGGTGCTGAAGGCGCTGAAAGAACAGTACCCGATGACGCAGGCTTGACGCGTTCAGGCGCGTTGCCTGGGCGCATGGTGGCTTGGGCAGAGGCCTCGGCTAATCTCGAAGGTGGACGAAGGCGAGGCTCGAAGGCGAAGGCTCTACGCGTGCCCCGCCGCCAGGCTGAGATGCGCCAGGTCGATGCCGATCGACGCCAGAATACGGTCGTACTTCCGCTCGATGTCGGCGTCGAACAGAAGCTCCGGCGTGGCCGGGCAGGTCAGCCAGCCATTCTCGGCGATCTCTGTTTCCAGCTGGCCGGCGCCCCAGCCGGAATAGCCGAGCGCCATCAGCGCGCGGCGCGGGCCGCGGCCGGACGAGATGGCGCGCAAGATGTCGACGGTGGCGGTCAGGCAGATATCGTCGGAGACGGTGAGCGAGGATTCCACCCGGTAGTCGCCGGAGTGCAGGACGAAGCCGCGGCTGCGATCGACCGGGCCGCCATTGCGCACGACGAAGTCGCGCGCCTGCGCCGGCAGCCTAATCGCCTCCTGCTCGTTCATGATGCCGAGCTGCACCAGAAGATCGGGAAACAGCATCTGCTGCGTCTGGTTGATGATCAGGCCCATCGCGCCTTCGTCGCTGTGCGCGCAGATGTAGATGACAGAGCGCGTGAAGCGGTCGTCCTTCATGCCGGGCATGGCAATCAGGAACTGGTCGTCGAGAAAGCCGCGTCCGCCGGCCGTCTTCTTGTGGCGCAACAAGTCCATAAAAGGGAGCGTAACGCGTTTCCGGGACGCCGAAAAGATGCGCCGCGCGCGATTCGCCCAAAGCCCAATAGCTGGAGCAAACGATTCTTCAGCTCGAATCGAACCTGGCTGATTGCTTGAACCCGACTGTTCCTCGCCCAAAAGTCACGCAAATATGATACGCAGAGCGCCATGAAAACATTGCGCGGCCATGAACTGACGATCAAATCACCGCCATGCAAAGCTTGAAAATCCTGCTGCTCGGTGCCGCTATCGGATGCGGAGCAGCCCTGCCCGCCGCGGCTTCCTCTTCCGACTGGTACAACAGCGAAGGCGGCAAGGTGCGGCTGGTGACATCAGGCAAGGCCGACGAGGCCGGGCGCATCCATGGCGTGCTCGACATTGCACTCAAGCCCGGCTGGAAAACCTATTGGCGCGATCCGGGCGATGCCGGTGTTCCACCGCAGATCGACGTCTCGGCCAGCACCAACATCACCGATGCAGCGTTTTCCTTCCCGCCGCCGCAGCGCCATGACGACGGCTACGGCAAATGGGCCGGCTACAACCATCCGGTTTCGCTGCCGGTGACATTCACCCTATCGTCGCCGAAGGATGCGGCCGTCATCGATGCCGACATCTTTCTCGGCATCTGCGAGACGATCTGCATTCCGGTGCAGACGAGGCTGAGCGTCGATCCCGCCGCCGATCCTGACAATGCCGAGGATGCGGCCCTGGTGAAGGCGGCCCGTGCCACCTTGCCCACCGCTGCCAAGGCCGATTTCGGCATCAAGGTCCTGCCCGGCGACCATGAGACGCTGGTCGTCGAGGCGACCTTTCCCGGCGATCCGGAGGCGGCGGATTTCTTCGTCGCCGGCGAACGCGACTACATGTTCGGGGCGCCTGCGCGCAGCGAAAAGGACGGTCGGCTGGTGTTTACCATACCGATCCTCGACCGGCCGTCCGCGACACCGACCGATGGCGGGTTGTATTACACGCTGACAAGTGCGGAAGGCGCGGTCGAGGGCGTTTTGCCATTCCCTTGATGCGGGCTGCTGATCGAGCTTTCCCTTGATCCAGGCCTTGTCGGCGGTTGCGGGAGATGCCTGATTTCGCTATCGCAAGAAACCTTCCCTGCTTTTGACACGAGGACCATCATGACGATTGCCGTTGGCGACAAACTGCCCGATGCGACCTTCAAGGAAATGACCGCCGACGGCGCCAAGGTGATCACCTCGGCCGAGATTTTCGCGGGCAAGAAGGTCGTGCTGTTCGGCGTTCCCGGCGCCTTCACGCCGACCTGCAGCAACAACCATCTGCCAGGCTATCTCGAGAACCACGACGCCATCCTGGCGCGCGGCGTCGACACCATCGCCGTCGTCTCGGTCAACGACGTCCATGTCATGGGCGCCTGGGCCAATTTCACCGGTGGTGAAGGCAAGATCCTCTATCTCGCCGACGGCAATGGCGAATTCGCCAAGTCGGTCGGCCTCGATTTCGTAAGCAACGATATGGGGCTGCGTTCGAGACGCTTTTCGATGATCGTCGACAATGGCAAGGTCACCGCGCTCAATGTCGAGACCAAGCCCGGTGTCGACACATCCGGTGCGGCTCACATTCTGAGCCAGCTCTAAATTTCGGTGGCGGCGCGTGGGGTCATGAGCGCCATGGCCTGACCACCGCGCGCTTCCTGCCGGACTGCCTGCTTTTGGGGACCTCGACGATGGTTGACATCATCTGGCGCAGTGTTGCGATCGGCATCGGCGCCACGGTGCTGATGGATCTCTGGGCGATGTTCCTGCATCTGGCGCTCAGTCAGCCGCGGCCGAACTGGGGGCCGGTCGGCCGCTGGGTCTGGCACCTCAAGGACGGCAAGGTCTTCCACGACGACATCGCCGATGCCGCGCCCTATGCGCATGAGAAGGCGCTTGGCTGGAGCTTCCACTATTTCACCGGCATCGTCTACGGCTTCATCCTGGTGGCGCTGGTGGGCAAAGCGTGGCTGGACGCACCGACCTTCCTGCCGGCCTTCATCCTTGGCATGGTCACCATCGGCGCCGGCTGGTTCCTGCTGGCGCCCGGCATGGGCGCCGGCTGGGCCGCCTCAAAGCGCCCCAATCCGATGCAGATCCGCGCCTTCAACGTGATCTCGCACACGGTGTTCGCGCTCGGCCTCTACGGCACCGCCCTGCTTATCCGCTGAGGATTCTATTCGCTGACGGTGAGCGGCTTCATCGCGGCGACGGTATCGATGATCTCCTGACGCAGCGCGTCTTTCTCCGCCTCGAATTGCTCGCGCGTGATGCTGCGACCACCGGTGGCGGTGACGCCGAATTCCTCCAGCGCGAATTCGTAGCGCGCCTTCCATCTGATGACGTGCTCGGTCATTGCCTGGGTGAGTGCCGGAACCGGGCCCGGATGCGCCGGCAGGCCGCACGATTGCGTCGTCAGCGCATCAGCAGCCAGCATGACGACATTCCAGTCGTCGAGGCCGACGAGATCCATCTGGGCATAGAGGAACGCGCCATGTTCGCCGTCCCAGATCGGCTGGTCGATGACCAGGAAGGGCGTGGCGCGGCAATAGCCATGGCGTGCCGCCATCTCAGCGTTGAAGGTCTCGGTGCGAACCTGAAGCCGGTACCTGGCCGTGGCGAAGAGAGCAATGTAGTCATCCGGCGTGCGCATGATGTTGCGCTGATCGTCCGGCTCGAAGCCGGCCTCACGCAGGAAGGAACCGATCTTCGGATCGTCCCAGAGCTCTTTTGAGAAAACGCGCGTCACGCCATCGGCATCCGGCGTCGGGCGCATCATTTTCTTGAGATCGGCAAAGCTGTGCTGCTGCTTGCCGAAAGTCCTGCGTCCGAACATCGCCGCGCCTCATCGCCAAGATCGATTGCGCCGTTCTATCACCCAGGGATGAAATCGACTTTAAGCCAAAGCCTAGAATTGCTGGCTTCTGGTCATCAATTGCCGTGGCGTGGCTTGTCGATCGGTCGCCATCCGTGGAGGATGCTGTGCGCGCCGATGTCATAGGCGAAATAGTTGCCGCCGCCGGCCGGCTGGTCAGCCTCGCGGCTGATTTCGCGACCGCTGAGCGAAAGCAGCAGCAGCGTTCCGACACCGCCATGGCCGACAAAGGCAATATCGCCGTCGCTGGCGGTGCCGAGCACAGTCTCGACTTCGCTCACAATGCGATGCTGGGCATCGATGGCTCGTTCCCAGCCGCGAATGCTTTTGTGCGGGTTGGCGAAGAACTGGTCGGCGACCGCCTCGAACTCCGGCGGCGGCAGGAAGCCGGTTGCCGACCGATCGTTCTCATGCATGGCCTCCCTCACCTCGACCGCAAGGCCGAGATGCCTGGCGAGGATCTCGGCGGTTTCGATCGCCTTGCGCTCAGCCGACGAGACGATACGGCGGATCGACCCGACCCAAGGTTGGTCGAGCATGGCCAACGCCCTCGCGCGTCCGATCTCGGACAGCCCCCATTCCGGCACGGGAACGTTGGCATCGATCTGAACCTGGGGATGCGTGATGTAGTATGCAATCGGCACGGGTGAGATCTTCCTGCCGGGAAGCCTAAATCAATAGCTCTGGGTTGAGCGCCGTGCTCTTGGGGCTGCCGGCCGCTTCTCGGATGCTGCCGGCTTCGGCGCCGCTGCAGGCTTCGGTGCCACAGGTTTGGCCGAGCCCTTCTTGAACGGCGCCATGCCTTCCCGTGCGAGTTCGTCGGCGCGTTCGTTCTCGGTGTGGCCGGCATGGCCCTTGACCCAGTTCCAGGTCACCTTGTGACGCCTGTTGGCCTCGTCCAGTGCCTGCCAGAGTTCACCGTTCTTGACCGGCTTCTTGTCGGCGGTCTTCCAGCCGTTCTTCTTCCAGCCATGGATCCATTTGGAGATTCCGTCCATGACGTATTTGCTGTCGGTGTGAAGTTCGACCGAGCACGGCTCCTTTAGCGCGTTCAGCGCAGAGATGGCGGCGAGCAGCTCCATGCGATTGTTGGTGGTCTCGGCCTCGCCGCCCGACAATTCCTTGGTCTTGCCGTTGAAGCGCAAGATCGCGCCCCAGCCGCCGGGACCGGGGTTGCCCGAGCAGGCGCCGTCGGTGAAGATTTCAACCTGCTTGGTCATGTCAGTCCGTATTCCGAGGGGGACCTGATTGCGCGGTGGAAGCGCATGCGGCGGATATATTCGGTCGGATCGCGCTTCATGACCAGCCCGCCATCGGGAACGGTCAGCCAGTCATAGAGCCTGGTCAGCATGAAGCGCAGCGCCGAGCCGCGCGCCAGCATCGGCAGCGCCGCCTTCTCGGCATCGCTCAACGGCCGCACGCTCTGATAGCCGGCCAGCAGCGCCGTACCCTTGGTGAGATTGAAGGAAAAATCCTTCTCGAAACACCAGGCGTTGAGGCAGGTGGCGACGTCATAGGCGTAGAGGTCGTTGCAGGCGAAATAGAAGTCGATGAGACCGGACAGTTTCTCGCCGAGGAAGAAGACATTGTCCGGGAACAGGTCGGCATGGATGATGCCGGCAGGCAGGCCCTGCGGCCAATGCCGTTCGAAATCGGCGAAATCGGCGTCGACCTCGGCGGCCAGTCCTGGCTCGACCTCGTCGGCGCGGCCGTGTGAGGCGTTCCAGAGCTTGCGCCAACCGTCGATGGCGAGCGCGTTGTCGCGGGTCATCGCAAAATCCTGGCCGGCGAGATGCAATGCGGCCAGCGCCTTGCCGACCTCTGCACAATGCGCCGCTGTCGGCCGCCTCAGCGACAGGCCTTCGAGGAAGGTGATGATGACCGCCGGCCGGCCGGCCAGCGTGCCGATAACGGTGCCATCATGCGCGGTTACCGGCAGCGGACAGGAAATGCCTTTGCGGGCGAGATGGCCCATCAGGCCGAGGAAGAACGGCAGGTCGGCCTTGTCGACGCGCTTTTCGTAGAGCGTCAGGATGTAGGAGCCGCTCGATGTGTGGAGCAGAAAGTTGGAATTCTCGGTGCCTTCGGCGATGCCCTTGTAGGACAGCAATTCGCCGACCGGGTAGACCTTGAGGAACGCGCCGAGTTCGCCCTCGTTGACATCGGTGTAGACCGCCATGGGCTGTTCACGCGGCTCCGTTGACGAAGGCCATGTCGGCCCGCGTCAGTTCGACATCGCGCAGAACCCGCATGACTGGAAAATCCTCCGTTTCGGTCGCCGTGATCGCGAGATCGATGGTCACCTCGAAGCGCTGGCGGAAGGCATCGATGATCTCGTCGACGATGATCTCCGGCGCCGACGCGCCGGCCGACAAGCCGAGCGTCGAAATGTTGGTGATGTCATTCCATGGAATTTCGGCAGCGCGCTGTACGAGAAGCGACATGGTGGCGCCGGCGCGCTCCGCCACTTCGACAAGACGGCGCGAATTGGAGGAATTGGGCGCACCGACGATCAGATAGAGGTCGGCGCCGGCGGCGGTTTCCTTGACCGCTTCCTGGCGGTTGGTGGTGGCATAGCAGATCGATTCGGCGGCCGGCGCATGCAGTTGCGGGAAGCGCTCCTGCAGCGCCCGGATGATGCCGGCGGTGTCCTCGACCGACAGCGTCGTCTGGGTGACGAAGCCGAGCGCTTCGGGGTTCGCGGGCGCAAAGGTCGCTGCGTCGGCTTCGGTCTCGATCAGCGTGACGGCGCCGTCCGCCAGCTGGCCCATCGTGCCGATCACTTCCGGGTGTCCGGCATGGCCGATCAGCAGCACATGGCGGCCGAGCCGCTGGTGGCGCATCGCCTGCTTGTGCACCTTCGACACCAGCGGACAGGTAGCATCGAGATAAAAGAGTTCGCGCGCCTGGGCGTCGGCCGGCACCGATTTCGGCACGCCATGGGCCGAGAAGACGACCGGCGACTTGCGATGCTCGGGCGGGATCTCGGACAGTTCCTCGATGAACACCGCGCCCAGGCTTTGCAGGCCCTCGACGACATAGCGGTTGTGCACGATCTCGTGGCGGACATAGACCGGCTTGCCATATTTCTTCAACGCCAGCACGACGATCTGGATGGCGCGGTCGACGCCGGCGCAAAAGCCGCGCGGCTGGCAGAGCCGGATCGTCAGCGGTGGTTTTGGGGCGGTCTGCAGCATGATTCCAGATCGGTTGATCGTATCGTGAGGCGAAATGAGGTGTGTACCCCTGCCCTGTCAAGGGCGGCCGGGTTCATTCCGGTTTTGCCGGACGGCGCAGCCTGATGATCAGCACCGCGGCAAGGGCGGCTGCCAGGCCATACCAGGTGAAGGCATACTGCAGATGAGAGTTCGGCAGGTCGATGATCGTGACGCCGCCAACCGGCAGCCCGCCGGGGTTCGGCGTCTTGTCGGCGTCGATGAAGATCGGCACCAGCACGGCACCGGCGGGCAGGCCCGCACTTGCCGCCATGGCATTGCGGTCCTTCCAGTAGAAGATGTTCTTGGCGACATCATTGTCGGGCAGCATCATCGACGGCTTGGCCGGCAGCGGATTGCGCGCCAGCCCGGTGACCGTCACCTTGCCCGCCACCTGCCCTTGCGGACGCTTGGCGGCATCCTTGAGATCGTAGGGCACGAAGCCACGGTTGATCAGCACGAAGCGGCCATCGTCGAGCGCCAGCGGGGTGTAGACATTGAAGCCGGCGTCACCGTCCCAGGTCGCGTAGAAATGCCGCTCGCCCGAATGCAGGAACGTGCCGCTGACGGTGACCGGCCTGTAGTCGACATCGCCGGTGGCGGCGAATTCCTTCTCGACGTCCACCAGCGGCCTTGGCGCCGAGTGGGTGCGCTGGTCGATCGTCGCCAGCAGCCCTTCCTTCCAGTGCAGGCGCTGCATCTGCCAGGTGCCAAGCCCCAGCAGGATGACGAACAGCACCAGGCCAAGGCCGAGCAGCAAAGCCGTCTTCGGCCGCGAACGGCCGGTGGTTTTCGCCAACGCCTCGCTCATTGCTCGCGGTCCAGCCGGCCTTCAGCCGCCTTGTTGGCATATTGCAGCGTCAGCAGCACGCCCTTGATCAGCCTGAGTGCCGTCAGACACAGCGCCACCGCCAGCGGTATCCAGATGATGAAATGCAGCCAGAGCGGCGGGCTCAGCGTCACCTCCACCCACAGTGCCAGCCCGACGATGATGAAGCCGATGATCAGGATGACGAACACCGCCGGACCGTCGCCGGCATCGGCGTAGGAATAGTCGAGTCCGCAATTCATGCAGTGCTTGCCGACGGTCAGGAAGCCGGAAAACAGCCGCCCCTCGCCGCAACGCGGACAGCGGCCGTGCAGGCCGGCCGAGATCGGCTCGATGGGTGGCCAGATCGCCTTGTCTTCGCTCATGTTCTACGGCTCGATTTCAATCGGCGTTCCATCCGGCACCATGGTCCAGATTTCATCCATGTCGGAGTCGGTAACCCCAATGCAGCCATCGGTCCAGTCGACCAATTGAAGCAGCCAGCCTTATGGGCGCCAAAAAAGAAAAAAGGCGACCGCATTGCCGCGGCCGCCTTTCTGATTTCTTCGGGGTCGATTCCCCTCGGCGAAAGCCGTCAGTGGCCTTCGATCAGTGCGCCTGCCGATCCCCAGACATAGATCGCGCTGAACAGGAACAGCCAGACCACGTCGACGAAGTGCCAGTACCAGGCAGCCGCCTCGAAGCCGAAATGCTGCTTCGGCGTGAAGTCGCCCTTCATGGCGCGGATCAGGCAGACAGCCAAGAAGATGGTGCCGATGATGACGTGGAAGCCGTGGAAGCCGGTCGCCATGAAGAAGGTGGCGCCGTAGATGGAATCCTTGAAGCCGAACGGCGCGTGAATGTACTCGTAGGCCTGCACCATGGTGAACAGCATGCCGAGGCCGACGGTCAGCACCAGGCCGTTGATCAGCCCCTTGCGGTCGCCATGGATGAGCGAATGGTGCGCCCAGGTCACCGTGGTGCCCGACAAAAGCAGGATGATGGTGTTGTAGAGCGGCAGGTGGAAGGGATCGAGGACTTCGAGACCCTTCGGCGGCCAGACGCCACCGGTAAAGGCAGTGCGGGCATATTGCTGCGCTTCGCTCGGAAACAGGCTGGCGTCGAAATAGGCCCAGAACCAGGCGACGAAGAACATCACTTCCGAAGCGATGAACATGATCATGCCGTAGCGCAGATGCAGCGACACGACGCGGGTGTGGTGGCCCTCATGCGCTTCCTTGATCGTATCCGACCACCAGGCGAACATGGTGTAGAGGACGATGACCAAGCCGATGAAGAACAGCCACGGGTTGGCGATGTTGTGGCCGAAGATCGGAAAATCACCGTTCTTGAGATACTGCATCAGGGCGACGCCGCCGACGGCGGTGACCAGCGCGCCGATGGACCCCAGGAAGGGCCATGGGCTCGGGTTGACGAGATGGTAGTCGTGTTGTGGTTTTGCGTGCGCGTCTGCCATATCAACCCCCGAGATTTGCTTCGGTATCGGAAACTTTGGTGGTGCTGTCCGGCGCCGATGAAGCGACCGGTTTGTTCTTTTCGACCGGGAACATGGTGTAGGACAGGGTGATCGTCTTCAAGTCCTTCAGTTCCGGCACGTTGACGATGTCTGGATCCACATAGAACACGACCGGCATGTCCAGCGTCTCGCCGGGCTTCAGCGTCGTGTCGGTGAAGCAGAAACACTCGACCTTGTTGAAGTAGGGACCCGCCAGTTCCGGCTGCACGTTGAAGGTGGCGCGGCCGGTGACGGCGCGGTCGAACTTGTTGGTGGCGCTGTAATGCGCCTGCGTCGTCTCGCCGATCTTGATGGTGACCGAGCGGGCGACCGGCTGGAACTGCCAGGGAATGCCATTGGTGTTGGCGTCGAAGCGCACCGTGATGTCGCGATCGAGGATGCGGCCGGCATATTGCTTCTCGGCGCGCTGCGTGGTGCCGCCATAGCCGGTGGCCTGGCAGAACATCTTGTAGAGCGGCACCGCGGCGTAGGCCATGCCGATCATGCCGCCGAAGAAGGCGACGCAGACGGCGGCGACAACGCGGTTGGTGTTCTTCTTCCTGGGGTCGGTCACGGTCGGGCGGGTCATCATCGGCCTGACATCGATCCGGTATGGCCGAATTTGACGATAGTGATGACGTAGAAGATGATGACCAGCGCCGCCAGCGCCAGGCCGATGGCAGCCGAACGGTTGCGGCGCGCCTTCTGCTGGCGCTCGGTCAGCGTGACCAGTTCAAGCTTCTTGTCGATCATGGTCATGCCCCACCGATGGCCAGAGCGCGACCGACGACACAGTCGGCCAGATAGATGGCGAAGATGGCGAAGAGGTAGAGCAGCGAATAGGCAAACAGCGCCTTGGCCGGCTTCATCACGCGGTCGGCGTCGGTCATGCGCAGCACCTTCCAGGCATACCAGACAAAGCCGGCGCCGAGCGCCAGCGAAGCGATGCCGTAGCCCGCGGTGGTGAAACCGAGCGCCCAGGGCAGCACGCCGATCGGCGCGAGGATCAGGGCATAGGCAAAGATCTGGCGGCGGGTCGAGGCCTGGCCGGCGACATTGGGCATCATCGGGATGCCGGCCTTGGCGTAGTCGTCGGACTTGAACAGCGCCAGCGCCCAGAAATGCGGCGGCGTCCACAGGAAGATGATCAGGAAAAGGACGAGGCTTTCGAGGCTGACCGTTCCGGTCACCGCCGCCCAGCCGATGACTGGCGGAATGGCGCCGGCGGCACCGCCAATGACGATGTTTTGCGGCGTCGAGCGCTTCAGCCACATCGTGTAGACGACGGCATAGAAGAAGATCGTGAAGGAGAGCAGCGCCGCCGACAGCCAGTTGACCAGCACGCCAAGCGTCATCACCGACAGCACCGACAGCACAAGGCCGAAACTCAGGGCTTCGCCGGGCAGGATGCGGCCGGACGGAACCGGGCGGCCGGCGGTCCGGCTCATCACGGCGTCGATGTCGGCGTCGTACCACATGTTGAGCGCGCCCGAGGCGCCGGCGCCGATGGCGATGGCCAGGATGGCGACCATCGCAATCAGCGGGTTGACGGTCACAGGCGCCGCCACCATGCCGACAAAGGCCGTGAACACCACCAGCGACATGACGCGCGGCTTCAGAAGGGCGAAAAAATCGCCCGCCGTGGCTTCCGAAATTCGAAAGCCCGCTTCGTCAATCAATGGGTCGTTGACCAGGGCCATGCGTAGTTGAGTCCAATCATTCCGTTGGCCAAAACCGCCGGCGGGCCGGCGGTTTCGTATTCAGGCTGCCTTACTTGATCTTCGGCAGCTGTTCCCACTGGTGGAAGGGCGGCGGCGAAGGCAGCTGCCATTCGAGCGTCGTTGCACCCTCGCCCCATGGATTGGCGCCGGCCACCCGCTTCTTCTGGAAGGCTTCGAAGACGCCGTAGAGGAAGATCACCACGCCGACGGCCGAGATGTAGGAGCCGTAGGACGACACCATGTTCCAGCCGGCAAACGCGTCGGGATAGTCGATGGTGCGGCGCGGCATGCCGGCGAGGCCGAGGAAATGCTGCGGGAAGAAGATCAGATTGACGCCGACGAAGGTGACCCAGAAATGGGTGTTGGCGATCACCGGCGAGTACATGTAGCCGGTCATCTTCGGGAACCAGTAGTACCAGCCGGCGAAGATGGCGAAGACCGCGCCCAGCGACAGCACGTAGTGGAAGTGGGCGATGACGAAATAGGTGTCATGCAGCGAGCGGTCGAGGCCGGCATTGGCGAGCTGAACGCCGGTGACGCCGCCGACCGTGAACAGGAAGATGAAGCCCAGCGCCCACAGCATCGGCGTCTTGAACGAGATCGACCCGCCCCACATCGTCGCGATCCAGGAGAAGATCTTCACGCCTGTCGGCACCGCGATGACCATGGTGGCGAAGACGAAGTAGCGCTGCGTGTCGAGCGACAGGCCGGTCGTGTACATGTGGTGGGCCCAGACGATGAAGCCGACGGCGCCGATCGCGACCATGGCGTAGGCCATGCCGAGATAGCCGAACACCGGCTTCTTCGAGAAGGTCGACACGATGTGGCTGATGATGCCGAAGCCCGGCAGGATCAGAATGTACACCTCAGGGTGACCGAAGAACCAGAACAGGTGCTGGAACAGCAGCGGGTCGCCGCCGCCGTCCGGGGTGAAGAAGGTGGTGCCGAAATTACGGTCGGTGAGCAGCATGGTGATGCCGCCGGCCAGAACCGGAAGCGACAACAGCAGCAGGAAGGCGGTGACCAGCACCGACCAGGCAAACAGCGGCATCTTGTGCAGCGTCATGCCGGGCGCGCGCATGTTGAAGATGGTGGTGATGAAGTTGATGGCGCCGAGGATCGACGAGGCGCCGGCAATGTGGATCGACAGGATCGCCAGATCCATGGCCGGCCCGGGCTGGCCGGAGGTCGACAGCGGCGGATAGAGCGTCCAGCCGCCGCCGACGCCGTAGGCGCCGGGAGCGCTCGGCATGAAAGCCGAAGCGATGAGCAGGATGAAGGCCGGCGGCAGCAGCCAGAACGAGATGTTGTTCATGCGCGGGAAGGCCATGTCCGGCGCGCCGATCATGATCGGCACCATCCAGTTGGCGAACCCGCCGATGAGCGCCGGCATGACCATGAAGAAGATCATGATCAGGGCGTGCGCGGTGCCGAAGGCGTTGTACATGCTCTTGCCGCCGTCGATAGCGGCATCGCCGTTCATGCCGTAGACCATCTGCGCCAGACCGGTGAAGATCTGGATGCCGGGCTCCTGCAGCTCCATGCGGATGACGACCGAAAGCGCGCCGCCGACGATGCCCGCGAAGATCGCGAAGATCAGATAGAGCGTGCCGATGTCCTTGTGGTTGGTGGAGTACACCCACCGGACCCAGCCATGATAGGGCTTGTGGTCGTGATCGTCGTGAGCTGCAGCTTCTGCCATGGTCGGCTCCGTTCCCTAATTCTTGCTAACCCGCGGCATCAATTGCCGGCGGCCGCTACCTTGTTGGTACCGTCGACCTCGGCCATCAGCGCCTTGTTGGCGCCGGGAAGGTCGGTCTTGGCTGCTGCCAGCCAGGTCTTGTACTGCGCGTCGGAGACGACGCGGATGGCGATCGGCATGAAGGCGTGGTCCTTGCCGCAGAGCTGCGAGCACTGGCCGTAATAGAGGCCTTCCTTTTCCGCCTTGAACCAGGTCTCGTTGGTGCGGCCGGGAACCGCGTCCATCTTGATGCCGAAGGCCGGCATGGCGAAGGAATGGATGACGTCGGTCGCAGTGATCAGGACACGGGTCATGGTGTTGACCGGCACGACCAGCTCGTTGTCGACCGCCAGGAGACGCGGATAGATCTTGCGGTCTTCCTTGCCGATCGCGGCGCGGTCAGCGTCCTGCAGGATGGCCGAGTTGAAGGAGAGCGTGTTCTCGGTCTGGTACTCATAGTCCCAGTTCCACTGATTGCCCGTCGCCTTGACGGTCAGCTTGGCCTCTTCCGGCGGCGTGTACTGCGCGGTCAGAAGCTGGAACGAGGGGATGGCGATGAACAGCAGGACGACGACCGGACCGACGGTCCAGATCACCTCGATCAGCGTGTTGTGGCTGGTCTTGGACGGAACCGGATTGACGCTGGCGCGGAACCTGAAGATGCACCAGGCAAGCAGAGCCAGAACCAGGACGGTGATCGGGACGACGAACCACATCGTGTAGTTCCCGAACCACTCGATCTGCCGCATCATGTCGGTCGCCGGCGGCTGAAAGCTCATCTCCCATGGCTGCGGCTGGGCCGCATGAGCGGAGGCACCGGCGAAAAATGCGGCTGCAGCGCCTGCTGTTGCCATCAATTTGGCGCTTGCTGGGAATTTTCTCATCGCCCTCATCATCTCCCGGTTCCTCGCGATCGCGCGCAAGAATATCGAACAATGCCGGGATGGGAATCCCGGACAGTCCCAAGGGTGGTTCAAACCATACTCTATTTCCCTCCGCAAGAAAGGAGCGGGCAAAACCGTGCGGCATTTTTGCGCGCAAGCGCGACCGCACCGTTTCAGCGGCCTTTTGCCCCGCGCGGATGATCGACAGATGAGCTATGCGGGCTTGCGGCCGGAATGCGCCCGACGGTCGCAATTCGGGCGAATTTGCTAGGGAAAAGCGCATTATTGCGCTTGCCGGGGCTGACCGGCGGTCGCCCTATCCTTTACTTGGCCTTGGCGCGGCTTAAAGTGCCGTGATTCGCTAATGGAGCCGTCATGACCTCTTGGCTTTCGAGAAACTCCTGGCTTTCGAGAAGCGGGGCGAAGGTCATCTTTCTCGCCGCCCTGATCGGTATCGGCTCGTCCGCAGCCGGCATCGCCAATGCAGCGCAGCCGAGCGGCACGGTCAAGTCGACGCACGGCGCGTGGTCGATCATCTGCGACACGCCGGCCGGCGCGACGTCGGAACAGTGCGTGATGATGCAGAACGTCGTCGCCGAGGATCGCCCGGAAATGGGACTTTCGGTCGTCGTGCTGCGCACCGCCGACAACAAGGCCGAGATCCTGCGCGTGCTGGCGCCGCTTGGCGTGCTGCTGCCCAACGGGCTTGGCCTCAATGTCGACGGCAAGGATATCGGCCGCGCCTATTTCGTGCGCTGCTTCCAGGACGGCTGCTATGCCGAGGTCATTCTCGAAAAGCCGCTGCTCGACACGCTGAAGACCGGGACGTCGGCCACCTTCATCGTCTTCCAGACGCCGGAAGAAGGCATCGGTATCCCCGTCGACCTCAAGGGCTTCGCCGACGGTTTTGCCGCCTTGCCCTGAGCCTGACGCTTGCGAAAAGGCTGGCCCTGACGCAGAATTCGCACGGTTTTGATTTTTGGCTGTGGGGGTCGTCATGCGTGCTTTTTCTCTGCTTCTGTCCACCGGTCTGATCCTGACCGGCGCAATTTCCGTCGCCTTTGCCGAGGACACCGAAATCATCACGGCGCCAGATCCGGCGGTCATTCTCGAGATTGCGAAGGGCTATGGCTCGGCCAAGATGGACAAGGACGACGGCGGCGATCCGATGATCTCCGGCCGGCTCCAGGGCATGAAATATGTTGTCTACTTCTATGGCTGCGAAAACCACGAGAAGTGCAAGTCACTCCAGTTTTCCTCCGGCTATACCGATCCCTTCACGGCCGACCAGGCCAATGAATGGAACAAGAAATATCGCTGGGTAAAGGCCTTCTCCGGTGACGGGTCGAACTTCAAGATGGATGTCATGTTCAGGGGCGGCGTTACCCGCTCCTATCTCGAGGAGCAGTTCTCGAACTGGGATTCCATGACCAGCGACATCAAGGAATTCGTGAACGAGAAGTAGGGCCCGCGCACCGCTAGCCGACTGCGGATCTTCATTGCGGATTGTGCAGGCGCGTGTTCGCGCCTACATCGTGGCAACACCATTCCTCCTGTGAACGGACCTGCCATGAACAGCCTGATCGGCCAATTCGACATTTCAGACGATCGCATCAAGCGGATCGTCGCCGACACCCTTAACGGCGCCGATGACGGCGAGCTGTTCCTCGAATACAGCGAGAGCGAAGCGCTGATGTTCGACAATGGCAAGCTGAAGACCGCCAATTTCAACACCGACCAGGGTTTTGGCCTGCGCGCGGTGGCCGGCGAGGCCAGCGGCTACGCACACTCCAGCGACCTGTCCGAGGCGTCACTGCTGCGCGCGGCGGACGCGGTGTCGACCGTCAAGGGCGGCTATTCCGGCACGCTTGCGGCGGCCCCAGCCCGCACAAACCGCCATCTCTACGGCGACGAGAACCCGATCCCCTCGCCTTCCTTCGAGGTCAAGGCCAAGCTGTTGCAGGAAATCGACGCCTGGCTGCGGGCCGAAGATCCGCGCGTGCGCCAGGTGACGGCCTCGCTCGCCGCGTCCTGGCAGCATGTCGAGATCGTGCGCGCCGACGGCCAGATGGTGCGCGACATCCGGCCGCTGGTCCGCATCAACGTGTCCGTCGTGGTCGGCGATGGCGACCGCCAGGAGAGCGGCTCCTACGGCATGGGCGGGCGCAAGGCGTTCGGCGAGTTCCTGGTCGAGGACAGCTGGAAGCAGGCGGCCAAAGAGGCGCTGCGTCAGGCGCTGGTCAATCTCGAAGCCATCCCGGCGCCGGCCGGCACGTTCGACATCGTTTTGTCCAGCGGCTGGCCGGGCGTGATGCTGCACGAAGCCGTGGGCCATGGGCTGGAAGGCGATTTCAACCGCAAGAAGACCTCGGCCTTCGCCGGCCTGCTCGGCCAGCAGGTCGCAGCCAAGGGCGTCACCGTGGTCGATGACGGCACCATGCCCGAGCGGCGCGGCTCGCTCACCGTCGATGATGAAGGCACGCCGTCGGCCCGCAACGTGCTGATCGACGACGGCAAGCTGGTCGGCTACATGCAGGACCGCCAGAACGCCCGGCTGATGGGCATGAAGGCGACCGGCAATGGCCGGCGCGAAGGCTACGCGCACCAGCCGATGCCGCGTATGACCAACACCTACATGACATCGGGCGACATGGAGCCGGACGAGATCATCGCCTCGGTCAAGAACGGCATCTACGCCGTTTCCTTCGGCGGCGGCCAGGTCGACATCACCTCGGGCAAATTCGTGTTCGGCTGCACCGAGGCCTACATGATCGAGAACGGCAAGGTGACGCAGCCGATCAAGGGCGCCATGCTGATCGGCAACGGGCCGGACGCCATGCATCGTGTGTCGATGATCGGCAACGACATGAAGCTCGACAACGGCATCGGCATGTGCGGCAAGGCCGGACAGGGAGTGCCGGTCGGCGTCGGCCAGCCGCATCTACGGATGAACCAGATGACGGTCGGCGGCACCAGGGTTTGAGGACGGATGCGCGTTCCGGTAGCATCGCTGTCCAAACGATGTTTTCCGGGTGCCGGCGGCCGCAACCATGTCCAAGATCGTCATTCTGACAGGAGCCGGTATTTCGGCGGAATCGGGCGTCACCACCTTCCGCGATCCCGACGGCGTCTGGGCGAAATTCAACCTCGAAGACGTTGCGACGCCGCAAGGCTTTGCCCGCGATCCCGCCAAGGTGCAGGATTTCTACAATATGCGCCGGCGGCAGATGGGCAGCGTCGAGCCCAATGCTGCCCATATCGCGCTCGCCCGGCTCGAGCGGGAACTGCCTGGTGGCGTCCTGCTGGTCACGCAGAACATCGACGACCTGCATGAGCGCGCCGGATCGCAAAAGCTGATCCATATGCATGGTGCGCTTGGCCGCGCGCTGTGCCAGGCGTGCGGGCAAAGCAGCGCCTGGGCCGACGACATCGCCGTCCAGTCGAAATGCCCGGCCTGCGGCGCAGAGGGCCGGTTGCGGCCGGACGTGGTCTGGTTCGGTGAAATGCCCTATCGCATGGAAGAGATAGACGCAGCACTGGCCGGCTGCGACCTGTTTGCCGCGATCGGCACCAGCGGCAGCGTCTATCCGGCGGCAGGCTTTGTCGAGGAGGCGCGCGCCGCCGGGGCGCTTACGGTCGAGCTCAACCTGAAATGCGCCGGTTGGGCCTCGCGTTTCGATGAGCAGTTGGAGGGACCGGCGACGCAAGTGGTACCAGCTTTCGTGGAGCGTATTTTGTCAGGGACGGGCTGACGCTTGCGTTTCGAATCCCTCTGGGCACCTTGAAGTGAACACAATTCCATTAGGAAATTAGTAACTGTTCAACTGCTTGGGCTGCCGTTCCCGCACAAACGCAGTACCTGCTTCCTCGTTGCGGTGTTGGTGTTGGTGATGGCAATGCGACGTTCCCCCGGCGTCCTGACTCTCCTCCTTGGCTTGGTTTCTTTGACTGGCGCGACAGCGCTGCTGGCCGGCCCGGCGGCGGCACAGTCGACATGGTTCAAGGCGCGGTCGACGCAACCCGCCGCCGCTGTCGGCGAAAGCACCAGCGTTCCCTACGGTTGGGTCGATTTCTGCCACCGCCGGCCAAAAGAGTGCAAGGTGCCTGCTTTGCCGGCCGCTGACATCAAGCTGACCCCGCAGAAGCTGAGCATCCTCAAGCGGGTCAATCTGAAGGCGAACAGGTCGATCAAGCCGGTCAGCAATTTCGATCACTGGGGCACGATGGAGGACCACTGGGACTATCCGGTGGACGGCAAGGGCGACTGCAAGATCTACGCGCTCTACAAGCGCAAGCTGCTTCTGCAAGCGGGGTTCCCGCGGCAGGCGCTGCTGATGACGGTGGTGCGCGACCTCAACAATGAAGGCCACACCATCCTGACGGTGAAGACCGACAAGGGCGATCTTGTCCTCGACAATCTGGTCGATGAGATCAGGCCCTGGAACGCCACGGGCTACTACTTCCTGAAACGCCAGTCGCAGCAGAACCCAAACACCTGGGTGTCGATCAACCAACGCGGCGGCACATCGAAGCGACTGTCGCCGAGCTAGGCTGCGGCTACCGCCGCCGTTTCGGCTTCTCCAGCAGCGCCACCGCCTCGACATGCGGCGACCACAGGAACTGGTCGATCGGCGTGACGCTTTTCAAGCTGTAGCCGCCATCCATGAGGATGCGTAGATCCCGGGCCAGCGTCACCGGATTGCAGGAGACGGCGGCGACGAACGGCACGTCGGAGCGGGCGATCTGCTTCGACTGGTCCTCGGCGCCGGCGCGCGGCGGGTCGAAGACGACGCCGTCAAAGGCGTTCAGCTCCTTGAACGTCAGCGGGCGCCGGAACAGATCGCGGCGCTCCCCGGTTACCCGCTTGAGGCCGGTGGCGAAGCGTGATCCGCGGTCGAGCGCCGACAGGGCGGCCGCATCGCCTTCGACCGCATGGACCTCGGATTTCGCCGCCAGCCGAAGCGCAAAGCTGCCGCAGCCTGCGAAAAGATCGGCCACTTTCTTGGCGCGTTTCAGGTGTCCGCCAACGAGATCGGCCATCGTCTGTTCGGCGGCTTCGGTGGCCTGCAGGAAGGCGCCGGGCGGCAAGGCGACAGCGACGGTGCCGAACATGACCACCGGCTTTTTCGGTTCGATGACGATCTCGTCGTCGATCGAAAGTCGGGCAAAACCATTGGCCATGACGAAGTTGGAGGCGACCCGGCGCTGGTTCTCACCCAGTTTGCCTGACTCATAGACCGCGACGTCGAGGCCCGAGCCAGTCACCGTGACCGCCATGCGGAACGATTTGGTGGTGGCGCAAACCAGGTCGGCGACCGATCGCAAGCGATCGAGCGCGGCAACGATCTCCGGCAGCGAAATCGGGCATTCCTCGATGGCGATGATTTCCGGCGACAGATGGCGATGGAAGCCAAGCAGCATGCCGGTGTCGGCGCGCCGGGCAGCAAGCACGACGCGGCGGCGTGTCGCCGGTGCACACGGCACCAAGGCGCCGATGTCGCCGGCAATGCCTTTCAACGCGTGCACGACCTTGTCGCGTTTCCATTGCTGGTAAGCGTCGGCCTGCAGATGCTGGACGGCGCAGCCGCCGCATTCGGTGAAATGCCGGCAGGCCGGGTCGATACGCAGCGGCGACGTCTCCAGCACTGCCATCAGCGTGGCGCGATCTTTTTCGCGCGCCGCGGTAACGACCTCGCCCGGCAGCGTAAAGGGAATATACAGCTCGCCGGTTTCGGTCTCGGCGACGCCATCGCCTTGCGAGCCCAGTCTTTTGATGGTGAAGCGCGTGCTCATCGGTCCTTGATCCCACCGAGCAGGAATTCGCGGTTGCCGTCGCCGCCCTCGATCGGCGACATGTGCAGGCCCAGCGTGCGCCAACCTGGAATGTTTTCGAGCCATTCCTGCAGCAGGCCGGCAACGCGGGCGGCATCGAAAGGATCCTTCAGCAGGCCGCCCTTGCCGATCGCCTCGCGGCCCGCCTCGAACTGCGGCTTGACCAGAAACACCGCGCGAGCACCCTCCCGTGCCAACGCCAACGCCGGCGGCATCGCCAGTTTCAGCGAAATGAAGCTGACGTCGGAAACGATGAAATCCGGGATACGGCCGCCGAGATCGGCGATGGTGAGCTCGCGGGCATTCAAGCCCTCGATCACAGTGACGCGCGGGTCGGACGATACATCGGGATGCATCTGGCCGTGGCCGACATCGATGGCCGTGACATGGGCCGCGCCACGTTCGAGCAGCACCTGGGTAAAGCCGCCGGTCGAGGCGCCGATGTCGAGGGCTTCACTGCCCGAAGGGTCGAGGCTGAAATGGTCGAGCCCGGCAATCAGCTTCAGCGCCGCGCGGGAGACATAACCCTGCGCCGGATCGTCGATGACGATGAGGCATTGCGGCAGGACGGTCTGGCCGGGCTTGCGAGCGACCACGCCGTCGACCGTCACCGTGCCGCGCTCGACCGCGTCGCGGGCGCGAGAGCGGCTTGCAAACAGGCCGCGCTGGACGAGCAATTCGTCGAGCCGCTGGCGTTTGCTGGCTGGCAGAGGGGAGTTCATTGGCCTTCATGGCGAAAGCCGGTCGCGAAGGCAAGGACATTGGCATGAGATGGAGATCGGAGCGAGACACTGAGGTTGGTCCGCTGGTTGAATCGCAGCCAGTCCGGCAAGATGTAAGGGGGCTCTCGGGCAATGCGGAGGAAGACCAATGCTGACGGGAGCCTGCCATTGCGGCTCCGCCCACTGGACCCTGGAGGGCGCGACCCCGGCCCCGATCACCGCTTGCAACTGCACGCTTTGCCGCCGCTACGGCACGCTGTGGGCGTATGATTTTGTCGATGAGCGCATCAGCCTTGCGGGACCTCTGCGTTCCTATACACGCGTTGGGAAGGATGAGCCGTCGCTCGAGATCCTGTTTTGCCCGACCTGTGCCTGCGTGCTCGCCTGGCGCGGCCTGCGCACCGGTTCCAGCGGCCGCACGCGGATCGCCGTCAATGTCAGGCTGGCGCCGCCGGAGGCGGTCGCCGACCTGCCGATCGACCATTTCGACGGTCTCGATACTTATGACGACCTGCCGCGCGATGGACGCTGCGTGCGCGACATGTGGTTTTAGAAAATGGTACGCGAAACCTGCCGTTCGACGGCGGGCGTCAGCCCGTCACCTGCGTCGCCCGACGCCTGCTTGCGCGGCGGCTCGACCGGCACATCCGGCACGACGACGAGCTGCGGCACCTGCTTGTAGGAGAAGCCGCCCCTGATGTTGCCCATCTTGCCGGCGACGATCTCGACCACCGCCTGTTCGAGCTTGCGGTCATAGCGGGTTTCGGCCACGGCCGGCGCGGCGATGACGGCCAAAAGGGCCACGCCGCACAAAAGCGTTCGCATTGTTTCTAACTCCCTGCCTTGGTCGGGTTCTAGCAGGGCGGCGTTGAAAAACGGCCAAAAGACACGGTAAGCGAAACGCCAAATAGAAGCGTTAACAGAGTGTTACGGCAGGAAGCCGGCAAATCGCTTCAAAGGCTTGAGATTTTGATTCAGGCGCGCTGGGCGCGGGCTGAGTGGCCAAGCGCAACGAATACGGTGCGCACGATGCCGGCGGCATCAAGCCCGGCGTCGGCATACATTTTTTCCGGCTTGGCGTGGTCGGTGAACTCGTCCGGCAACACCAGCGGCCGCACTTTCAGGCCACTTTCCAGCAGCCCTTCATGGGCGAGGAACTGCAGCACATGGCTGGCGAACCCGCCGACAGCGCCCTCTTCCACCGTCACCAGCACTTCGTGCGAGCGGGCGAGCCGGCGGATCAGATCCTCGTCGAGCGGCTTGGCGAAGCGCGCGTCGGCAACCGTCGTCGAAAGCCCGGCCGCGCCAAGTTCCTCGGCGGCGATCAGGCAATCCTGCAAGCGCGTGCCGAAGGACAACAGCGCCACCTTGGTGCCTTCCTTGACAATGCGGCCCTTGCCGATTTCGAGCACCGAGCCGCGCTCGGGCATGTCGACGCCGACACCATTGCCGCGCGGATAACGGAAGGCAATCGGGCCTTCGTCATAATAGGCTGCGGTGCGCACCATGTGGCGAAGCTCGGCCTCATCAGCTGCAGCCATGACGACAAAGCCCGGCAGCGTTGCCAGGAAGGTGGTGTCGAAGGCGCCGCAATGGGTGGCGCCGTCGGCGCCGACAAAGCCGGCGCGGTCGATGGGGAAGCGCACCGGCAGTTTCTGGATCGCCACGTCGTGGACGACCTGGTCATAGGCGCGCTGCAGGAAGGTCGAATAGATGGCGGCGAAGGGCTTGTAGCCTTCGGTGGCGAGGCCGGCGGCAAACGTCACCGCATGTTGCTCGGCGATGCCGACATCGAAGGTCCGCGTCGGAAACGCTTCACCGAACAGGTCGAGGCCGGTGCCGTTCGGCATGGCGGCGGTGACGGCGACGATGCGGTCGTCGTCCCGCGCCTCCTGGATCAGGCTTTCGGCGAACACCTTAGTGTAGGCCGGCGCGTTGGCCGGCGCCTTGGTCTGCGCGCCGGTGATGACGTCGAACTTGTTGACGCCGTGATATTTGTCGGCCGCAGCCTCGGCCGGGCCGTAGCCCTTGCCCTTCTGGGTCACGACATGGATCAGCACCGGGCCGTCGGCATGATCGCGGACATTCTTCAAGACCGGGATCAGGTGTTCGAGATTGTGGCCGTCGATCGGGCCGATATGGTAGAAGCCGAGCTCCTCGAACAGCGTGCCGCCGGTGACGTAGCCGCGCGCATGCTCGACCGCCCGCGTGATGGCGCGATCGGCGCGCTTGCCGAGATAGGAGGTCAGCTTCTTGCCGAAATCGCGCAGGCCGAGATAGGTCTTGCCCGACGCGAGCCGCGCCAGATAGGCGCTCATGGCGCCGGTCGGCGGGGCGATCGACATGTCGTTGTCGTTGAGGATGACGATGAGCCGGGCATCGAGCGCGCCGGCATTGTTCAATGCCTCGAAGGCCATGCCCGCCGACATGGCGCCGTCGCCGATGACGGCAATGACATTGTTGTGGCCGCCCGAGAGATCGCGCGCCATGGCCATGCCGAGGCCGGCGGAAATCGAGGTCGAGGAATGCGCAGCGCCGAACGGGTCGTATTCGCTCTCGGCGCGGCGGGTGAAGCCGGACAGGCCGCCTTCCTGGCGCAGCGTGCGGATGCGGTCGCGGCGGCCGGTCAAGATCTTGTGCGGATAGGCCTGGTGGCCGACGTCCCAGATGACGCGGTCTTCCGGCGTGTTGAAGACGTAGTGCAGCGCTACGGTCAGTTCGACGACACCGAGGCCGGCGCCGAGATGCCCGCCTGTATGCGAGACGGCATCGATCAGCTCGGCGCGCAGCTCCGAGGCCAGCTGCGGCAGCTCGCTTTCGTCAAGCTTCTTCAGGTCGGCGGGAATGCGGACCTTGTCGAGAAGCGGCGTATGCAGCGTTGCGTTCACTGTTTGGAGCCTGCCCAGCTATTTTCGTTCATGCGCGTTGATAATGGGCGAAATATGCCTGCGCCGCCCGAATGTAAATGCGTGTCAGTGACGCGGGTGAAGCTGGCGTTAATTGTCCGGTAACGGAATGAACTCTTCCTCATCTCCTGGAACGATATCGAAGCGGCCCGTCTTCCATTCCTGCTTGGCCTGTTCGATCCGCTCCTTCGACGATGAGACGAAATTCCACCAGATGTGGCGTGGCGAGCCGAGCGATGCGCCGCCAAACAGCATGAAATGGGCGCCGCGCTCGGACGAGACGACGAGTTCGTCGCCGGGCCGGAACACCAGCAGACGCTCGGCCGGAAAGCGGTCGCCCGATATCGAGACATCGCCGTCCAGCGTGTAGATGGCGCGTTCCTCGGCGTCGGCGGGAATTTTCACACTGGCGCCGGGCGCCAGGCGCAGATCGGCGTAGAGCGTTTCGGTATCGGCCCGTACCGGCGAGCGCAAACCCTGGAAATCGCCGATCACCACGCGACCGGAAACACCTTCGGCGTCGATTTCGGGCAGAAGCAGCGCCGCGGTGTTTTCGAACACCGGCGCCACTTCCTCCTTGCCGTCGGGCAGCGCCAGCCAGGTCTGCAGGCCGGAGATCGACATCGGCGCGCCGCGCAGCTCTTCGGGCGTGCGCTCGGAATGGACAATGCCGCGGCCGGCCGTCATCAAATTCACGTCGCCCGGCTGGATGACCATTTCGGTGCCGAGCGAATCGCGGTGCCTGATCTTGCCGTCGAACAGATAGGTGACGGTGGAAAGCCCGATATGCGGGTGCGGACGCACATCCATCGCCTGGCCGCCGCGCAATATGGCCGGACCCATGCGGTCGAAGAATATGAAGGGGCCGACCAGCCGCCGCCTTGCCGTCGGCAGAGCACGGCGAACCTGGAAGCCGCCAATGTCCTTGGCGTTCGGAATGACCATGAGCTCGATCTGGTCGCTGGCGAAGGCATCGCCAGGGTTCGGGTCTTTCCCGGGGAAGAAACTCATCTGGATGTCCTTTAGAGCATTTCACCGTTTCATAGAAACGGCGAACTGCTCTATCTTTGTTTTTATGCAATTCCGGACGGGAAACCGCTCACACTTTCCCTGGAATTGCTCTAAGCGAAGCGCAGCGCCGATTTGGCTTTTGCCTTGGCTGCCACCTCTTCGCGATTGCGCGGATGATGGTTGGTTTCCAGCGAATGCAGCAATTCATGCGCCGATTCAGCGATCGCCTCGACGGCACGGTCGAAGGCCGCCTGGTTGCGCTGCGAGGGCCGCGTCGTTCCGCTCAATTTGCGCACGAACTGAAGGGCGGCGTCGCGGATCTCGTCATGGGTTGCGGGTGGATCGAAATTGAACAGGGTCTTGATGTTTCTGCACATGCTTGAACTCCTTACCTGCTTTCTCTGCCCGCCCCGTTTGACAAATTACTCCGCGTCGAGCGGCTCCGTTCCCACCGGTTTGCCGTCACGCGACAGCCTGATCTTCTCGACCTTGTCTTCGGCCGACTTCAGCAGCCGGTCGCAATGGGCCTTGAGCGCCTCGCCGCGTTCATAGATCTTGATCGATTGGTCGAGCGGCACGTCGCCGCGCTCGAGATCATCGACGATCTTTTCCAGCGCGTCGAGTGCCTGCTCGAAGCTCATCGCCTTGACGTCTTCGTTTGCTTCGCCAGCCATACTTTATCCCTTCATCAGCCGCCCGACATGGGCGGCGACCGAAAATGCCAATCCCTGCAGATCGTAGCCGCCCTCGAGCAGGCTGACGAGGCGGTTGCCGCTGTGGCGCCCGGCGCGTTCCAGCAACTGGCCGGTCGCCCAGTCGAAATCGTCCTCGCTGAGGTTGATCTCGGCCAGCGGGTCGCGATGGTGGGCGTCGAAACCGGCGGAAATAATGATCAGGTCCGGCGCAAAATTGTCGAGCGCCGGCAGGACGCGCGACAGCAAGGCATCGCGGAACATATCCGAGCCGGTCTGTGGCGCCAGCGGCGCGTTGACGATGTTGCCGGCACCGGTTTCGGTCTTGGCGCCGGTGCCTGGATAGAGCGGCATCTGGTGCGTCGAGCAATAGAGCACCGAGGGATCGTCCCAGAAAATGTCCTGCGTGCCGTTGCCGTGATGGACGTCCCAGTCGACGATGGCGACGCGCTCGGCGCCATGTTTCTTCTGCGCGTAACGCGCCGCGATCGCCGCGGTGTTGAACAGGCAAAAGCCCATGGCCGTGGTCTTTTCGGCGTGATGGCCGGGCGGACGCGCGGCAACGAAAGCATTGGCGACACGGCCCTCGAAGACGTCGTCGACGGCGGCGTTGGCCGCACCGATGGCGGTGACCACCGCCTGCCAGCTTTTCGGGCTGGCGCTGGTGTCGGCGTCGATTGCGGCAATGCCGCTTTCAGGGATCGCAGCGCGGACCCGGGCGACGAAATCCTCAGGGTGGGCATAGAGGATGGTGGCCTCGTCGCCCTGCGGCGCCGTGACCCGATCGAGCCCGGCAAAGGCCTCGTCGTCGAGCACGCGCTCGATGGCGCGCAAACGGTCTGGCCGCTCGGGATGACCGGGCGGCGTCAGATGTTCGAGGAAGATTGGATGGGTGTAGAGCCTGGTGACCATGACCCGATATAGGCGCGCCCGGCCGCTTTGACCATGGTTTGACGCCACACCACCCCGACGTTCAACAGGGTTTAGGTGCTCGGCTGCGTCCAGCGCGAGCCGCCAAACGAGGCCAGCGCCTTATCCCTGAGTTCCCTGAACTTGGACGACGCCTCGGCCAGCCGCTGGTCCCATTCGGCGTTCGGCACCTGGCCTTCGATGGTCTTGAAATAGACCTGCATCAGGCAGGCGATGGCGAAGGGTTCGATGAAGGCCGCCTTGAAGGCCCAGGCAAGGAGGATGGCGAGCACGAAGGCCCAGCCGCCGAGTTGCCCCGGGATGAACCACATGATGGCGGCGGCCGGCGCCAGCATCAGCAGGAAGATGACGAAGGACACGCCCCACATGATGACCGCCAGCCAGACGGCGTTCTTGACCATGGTCTTGCCGTTCTGGGCATAGAGCACGACGCCTTGCCTGGCTGTCTCGAAGGGTGTGGATGAATTAATGCGGATGTTGTAGCCGAGGATGATCTCGTCGACATAGGTCAGCGACAGGCGGATCACCGTGTTGATGAACGAGACAAGGCCGCTCAGGCCCGGAATGGGCAGGAAGGCGGCTATGCCGCCGATCAGGCCGGTGATGGCGCGGATGGCGCCCTTGACCAGCTGGTCGACCACGAAAAGGATGTTGGCCTCGGCGAAACGCTCTTTCACCACATCCTTGGCGTAGGCGATCTGGTCCTGGCCATTGGGGATGTCGCGGCCGTCGATCAGATGGACCATGACGGCGATATGGCCGGCCTTGACGACGTAGAGGATGTATTCGCGGATCCAGTAGAGCGCGATCGAAACGACGCCGATGCCAACGATGCCGCCCCAGAGCGCGAAGGACAGCGGCCCGTCAGGATCGGTGGAGATGTGGCCGACGCCATAGCCGACCGAGGCGCCGCTGCCGGTCGCCACGATGTAGGCCAGCGTGATGCCGAAATAGACGATCATGCGAAAGACGATGAAGGGCCATGTCCTGATCATGATGGACACCGACCTGCCGATATCGAAATCCCACATGCCCGAATCTCCCCTCAGAGAATGGACGGCGAGGATGATCCTGGGCCCGGAATTGTCAACATCGGCAAATGCCGGGTATCGGATCAGTTTGGTGTCAAAGTGTCGATCTCCGAGACCAGCCGCTTCAAAGCGGCGACAAGCATTCCGCTCTCAAAGGTCTCGGCCAAGGCGCCGTCGACCCAGCGTTCATCGGCTATGGTCTCGCGAAGACGCCAGTAGATTTCATTGACGTCCATCGACGAGAGGTCATCGGGAGAATCGTTCGGGAGCCAGCATTGGCGTGCCACGGGATGCTTTTCGCGGATGTGCGCCACCCGATCCGGATCCACTTGGAAAGCACTCGCAAGCGCTACAATGTCCTCGTGGACCGAGTGATACTCTTGCGTTTGTTCGTTGTAGAACTGATCCGGCTGCAATGAGCCAAGGGTTGCAAGAATCCCTGTTATCCGCTGCGGCCAATCTTCGGTTGCCATCTCGCGTCCCATGTCCTGTCGAACAGGAAGATTATCTGGCACCGCTCCGATGCCAAACCACATTTTTGGCGAGATGCGTCAGGCCTTTTTGAGCAGCCCTTCGAGCAGTTGCTTGAAGGCCGCCACCACGGTCTTCGACGTCGCTTCGGGGTCGTTCGAGTTGGCGATCCGCTGTGCTGCCTGGCTGCTGGCACCGTTGATCAGCCTGGCCGTGGTTTCGGGGTCGACGCCGGTGACGACCACCCCCTCGTTCTGCAAACTGGTCAGATGATCGGTCATTGAACCGACGCAGGCATTTGCGTTCGGCCAAAGTGCTGGATCGCCGAGCACCGCCGGACCGTCGCGGAACATGATGCGCTGGATTTCGGGCTCCAGCGCCATCTCGATATAGGTCGTGCATTCGTCGACGAAACGCTGCCAGCGGGTCGGCGCTTTCGACGCGATCTCATTGATGCGGACCGCCATCTCGCCGTCGATTTCGGCGATGACCGCCTGCAGCAGCCCCTTCTTGTCCCCGAAATGGTGATAGAGCGCGCCGCGCGTCAGCCCGGCCGAGGCGGTGAAATCATCCATCGACGCTTCGGCATAGCCGATCGTGCCGAAGGCATGGCGCGCCGCCGTGATCAGCTTGGCACGTGTTTCGGCAATCATCTCCTTGCGGGGTCTGTGCATGGTTCTGGCCTTATTCACATACGTGTCGTATGCCAATTGACATACGCGGCGTATGCTCTATCTAACAATTATACGCATCGTATGTAATTGTCGAATTGGCCTTTGTCGAGGAACCAAGCCATGCAAAACCCCTACGCCGAAATCTTTCGCGCCCCTGGAGCCAAGGGCTTTGCCGCTGCCGGCTTCCTGGCCCGCCTGCCGATCGCCATGGCGCCGATCGGCATCGTGGCGATGCTGTCGCAAACGCGCGGCGAATACTGGCTGGCGGGTGCGGTCGCGGCGGCGTTCGCACTGAGCAACGCTTTCGTGGCGCCGCAAATCTCAAGGCTGGTCGACCGCCTCGGCCAGACGCGCGTCGTCATTCCCACCACCATCGTCACCGTGCTTGCCTTCGCAGTGCTGATTGCGGCCGCCAATCAGGACTGGCCGATATGGACGCTGTTCGTGTCGGCGCTGGCGGCCGCCGCCATGCCCAGCATGCCGGCCATGGTGCGCGCGCGCTGGACCGAGATTTTTCGCGGCCGGCCGCAGATGAACACCGCTTTCGCCTTCGAGTCGGCGGCGGACGAGCTGGTCTATATCGCCGGGGCTTCGCTTTCGGTGGGCCTGAGCGCTGCGCTTTTCCCGGAAGCCGGTGTTCTGGTCAGCACGCTGTTTCTCGCCATCGGCTCGACAGCCTTCATCCTGCAGCGTTCGACCGAACCGCAAGTGCGGCCGGTGGACCACGGCTCGAGCGGCTCGGCAATCCGGCTGCGGCCGGTGCAGATCATCACCTTTGCCCTGATCTTCATCGGCGCCACCTTTGCCACGACCGAAGTGAGCACGGTGGCAATCACCAAGGAACTCGGCCAACCGGGCGCCGCCAGCCTCGTCATCGGCGTCTATGCGCTGGGATCGTTCGTGCTCGGCCTCGTCGTCGGCGCGCTCAATCTGAAGGCGCCGCTGCAACGCCAGCTCGCCATTGCGGTCGCATTGGTCGCGCTCGGCACGCTGCTGCCGCTCACCGCCGGCACCGTGCCGCTCTTGGCGCTGACCGTGTTCATCAGCGGCGTGGCGATCTCGCCGACTTTCATCACCGCCTTCGGCCTGGTCGAGCGCCACGTGCCGGAAGCGATGCTGACCGAAGGCATCACCTGGGTTATGACCGGTATCGGCATCGGCATGGCGCTGGGCTCGTTTGCCGCCGGCGCGGTGGTCGATGAATTCGGCGCCCGGAACGGGTTCTGGGTCTCGGTGGCTGCCGGGGTTATCGCATTACTCACGGTGTTGATTGGCCAGCGCAGCCTGGCCACCCACACATGCGAGCTGGACGGATGCGACGCAGCGGCCGTTCCCGCTGAGTGATTACGGTCGTAATGGCTTGGGCCAGCGCGACGTCGTCATCCACGGGCGGAGCGACGCGAAGCGGAGCGCAGACCCGAGGATGACGACGTCGCGGAGGCCTGCAGCCAGCTAGAAAATTTCCGTCTTGGCGATGTGAATGCCAAAGCCTTCTAGGCCGACATAGTGGCGCTCGCGCGAGGCGATCAGATTGATCGAGGAAATGCCGAGATCTTTCAAAATCTGGGCGCCGAGGCCGATTTCGCGCCATTCGTTTTCGCGGCGGCGGGCCTCCTCATGATCTTCGCGGTCGCCGCTCAGCGGCCGCTTGCGCTCCTGATGGGCAACGCCGACGGAACCCTCCCTGAGATAGACGATGACGCCGCGCTTGCGCTCGCCCATCGCCTTCATGATGCCGTCGAGCCTGTGGCTGGTGCCGAACACGTCGGTCACCACATCCTCGGAATGCAGCCGCACCGGCACGTCTTCACCGTCGCGGATATCGCCGAAGACGATCGCTACATGGTGCATGGAATCCCAGGGCAGCGTGTAGGTGAAGACCTGCGCCTTGCCGCCGAGCGTGTCGATTTCGGAGCAGGCGACGCGCTCGACCAGCGTTTCCTTGCGCTGCCGGTAGGCGATGAGGTCGGCAACCGAAACCTGCTTGAGGCCGTGCTCCTCGGCAAAGCTTGCCACCTGCGGACCGCGCTTGACGGTGCCGTCATCATTGACCAGTTCCGAAATCACGCCGACCGGCGGCAGACCGGCGAGCTTGCACAGGTCGACCGCGGCTTCTGTATGGCCCGAGCGCATCAGCACGCCGCCTTCGCGCGCGATCAGCGGGAAGATATGGCCGGGACGGACGAAGTCGGAGCCGCCGACATTGCCATTGGCGAGGTTGCGCACGGTCAGCGTGCGGTCCTCGGCCGAAATGCCGGTGGTTGTGCCATGCTTGAAATCGACGCTGACGGTGAAGGCGGTGGTGTGGGCGGAATCATTGTCGGCCACCATCGGCGACAGGTTCAGCCGCTTGGCCTCCTCGCGCGGCATCGGCGTGCAGACGATGCCGGAGGTGTGGCGGATGATGAAGGCCATCTTTTCCGGCGAGCAATGCACGGCGGCAACGATCAGGTCGCCCTCATTCTCGCGCCCGTCATCGTCCATGACGACGACGATCTCACCGCGCTCGAATGCGCGGAGGGCTTCGACGATTTTCTTCTGGTCGTAAGGCATTGGCTCGCTTCGCTCGCAGGGCAGTAGGGGAATAGGGCAGTAAGGCAGTAGGGAAAAGGAAAATCTGGCTATGTTCGGCGGGCTGCGTAACATATTGCCCTACCGCCGTACTGCTCTATGCCCCTCCCTTTCCCGTCTGTCCTCGATGCCGCAGATAATGATCGGCAATCGCGCAGGCAACCATGGCTTCGCCGATCGGCACGGCGCGGATGCCGACGCAGGGGTCGTGGCGGCCCTTGGTC
Organism: Mesorhizobium sp. P2_F7; assembly: GCF_056403695.1. Classification (NCBI taxonomy): domain Bacteria; kingdom Pseudomonadati; phylum Pseudomonadota; class Alphaproteobacteria; order Hyphomicrobiales; family Phyllobacteriaceae; genus Mesorhizobium; species Mesorhizobium sp. P2_F7. The sequence continues at coordinate 103,985 of NZ_JBFUFA010000013.1, forward strand.
ATGACATCGACGTCGTTGCCGTCCTTGTCGATGGATTTGCGCGGCGTCAGGATCGATGAGGTCGGCTTGACGGCGAAACGGGCGATAATCGCCTGGCCGGTCGAGATGCCGCCCAAAATGCCGCCGGCATTGTTCGACAGGAACACCGGCTTGCCGTCATTGCCCATGCGCATCTCGTCGGCGTTCTGTTCGCCGGTGATGCGGGCGGCTTCGAAGCCATTGCCGATCTCGACGCCCTTGACGGCGTTGATCGACATCAGGCCCGACGCAATGTCCTGGTCGAGCTTGGCATAGATCGGCGCGCCGAGGCCGGCCGGGACGCCATCAGCGACGATCTCGATCACCGCGCCGACCGAGGAGCCTGATTTGCGGATGCCGTCCAGATACTGCGTGAACACCGGAACCGAGGCCGGATCCGGGGTGAAGAACGGGTTCTCGGCGTCGCCGATGAAATTCCAGTTCCAGTTGGCGCGGTCGATCGATTTTTCGCCCATCGAGACCAGCGCGCCGCGCACCACCATGCCGGGCACCACCTTGCGGGCAAGCGCGCCGGCTGCCACGCGCGCTGCCGTCTCACGCGCCGAGGAGCGGCCGCCGCCGCGATGGTCGCGCACGCCGTATTTGACATCATAGGTGTAGTCGGCATGGCCGGGCCGGTACTGGCGGGCGATCTCGCCATAGTCCTTGGAGCGCTGGTCGACATTCTCGATCAGCATCGAGACCGGCGTGCCGGTGGTGATCATCGTCTCGCCGTCCTCGTCGAGGATGAAGCCTGACAGCACCTTCACTTCATCCGGTTCGCGGCGCTGCGTCACAAAACGTGACTGGCCGGGACGGCGCTTGTCGAGATCGGCCTGGATTTCGGCCCGCGTGAAACGGATGCCGGGCGGGCAGCCGTCGACGACACAGCCGAGCGCGGCGCCATGGCTTTCGCCCCAGGTGGTGACGCGGAACAGATGGCCGAACGTGTTGTGAGACATGGATTTTAGCCCTGCCCGGCATGAGAGCCGGCTTAAGCCTGCCTTCTATTGGCGTTTTCCACAGGGGTCAAACTGTGATCTGGCGGTTTTAGTTTTGACACATTCGGTTGGTTTCTGCTCTCTTCCATCCGCCCGTTGAAAGCTCGCCGCTACCTGTGCAGGCGCAATGACAAAGAGGACGACGATGCGTACCCTGATTGGCGCTGCTGCCGCCATGTTGCTGATTTCCACTGCCGCCTATGCCGGCCAGACCGAAGGCCTGATCAAAAAGGTCGACAAGGACGCACTGACGCTGACGCTGGAGGACGGTAAGTCCTACAAGCTCAATGCCGAGACCGATCTCGACTCGCTGAAGCCGGGCATGGATATCGTGATCGCCTATGACGTGACGAATGGCGAGAACGTCGTCACCGACATGGAACTGCCGGACACCGAGTAGGACTATCACCGAACAGCTTTTCGCGGCTCCAAGGAGCCCAGCTACACAAACAGGACGGATGTCCTGTTTGTTCGGTCCTTAGCCATTCGAAATTCTGGCTTCTGGCCTAGAGCCACTCCAGACGTCCGCCCTGCAGCCTGAGCAGGCGGTCCTGCCATACTTCCAGATTCGCCGCCTCGTCTTCGGAAACGCCCTCGACCATCCTGAACAGGGTCCGTATGACCCCGCCATGGGTGACGCAGACGGTCGGGCGGTCCAGCGCGTCGAACCAGGGTTTTACCCGCTCGAGCAGCATTTGATAGCTTTCGGCGCCTTCGCCAGGCGGCTGAAAATTCCATTTGTCCCGCGCGCGAGACTTTTTTGCGCCGGGAGACTGCGTCTCAAGCTCGGCAAAGGTAAAACTCTGCCAATCCCCGAAATTGACTTCGATCAGCCTGGTATCGGTTCGATAGGCGAGCGGATCGAGCTTCATCGCGGCGCGGATGCGCTCCATCGTTTCGCGCGTCCGCCTCATCGGGCTGGCAACGAAATCGAAATCCCTGACATCGCTTATCAGCTCGGCCAGCCGATGCCCGTTCGCGGTCGCCTGCTGGCGGCCAACCGCATTGAGATCGGTATCCGCCTGTCCCTGCAGGCGGGCCTCGGCGTTCCACGCCGTCTGGCCGTGGCGCGCGATATAAACCAGCGGGTACATCAGGTCTTCCGGGGTCAGGACTGACGACGGTTGGCGGGGGCTATTCCTTGACGGTCGAAATATCCGGCGCGTCGACCGCCTTCATGCCGACGACGTGATAGCCGGAATCGACATGGTGCACTTCGCCGGTGACGCCACGCGACAGGTCGGACAGGAAGTAGACGCCGGAATCGCCGACTTCTTCCTGGGTGACGGTCTGCTTCAGCGGCGAATTGTATTCGTTCCACTTCAGGATGTAGCGGAAATCGCCGATGCCCGAAGCAGCCAGCGTCTTGATCGGGCCGGCCGAGATGGCGTTGACGCGGATCTTCTTGCCGCCGAGATCGACGGCGAGATAGCGTACGCTGGCTTCGAGCGCTGCCTTGGCGACACCCATGACGTTGTAGTGCGGCATCACCTTTTCGGCGCCGTAATAGGTCAGCGTCAGCAGCGARCCGCCATCGGTCATCAGCGTCTCGGCGCGCTTGGCGATGGTGGTGAAGGAATAGACCGAAATGTCCATGGTGCGCAGGAAATTGTCGCGCGTCGTCTCGACGTAGCGGCCGGTCAGCTCGTCCTTGTCGGAGAATGCGATGGCATGGACGAGGAAGTCCAGCTTGCCCCAATGTTTGGCGACATTGGCGAACACCTCGTCGAGGCTCGCCGGATCGGTGACGTCGCAATGGCCGGCGACAAAGGCGCCCAGTTCCGCAGCCAGCGGCTCAACGCGCTTCTTGAACGCTTCGCCCTGATAGGTCAGCGCGATCTCGGCGCCATGGTCGACGCAGGCCTTGGCGATGCCGTAGGCGATCGATCTGTTGTTGGCGACGCCCAGTATAAGCCCGCGCTTGCCGGCCATAAGGCCCTGTCCACCCGCCATGTCAGCGCTCTCCGAAAGATTTTCTGCTTTGGAGTGCCTATCGCACAGGCAGAAAGGCGCATCAAGCGCAGACGGGGCGCGCGTTCAATTCAGACACTGGTCAAACAACAATTGGGGGTATGTAACGTGTTTGTGAGCTTCAAATGGCTCACTGCGGCCAGCTCACCTCGACGGCCCAGGCCCGCGACCGACCAGCCGAATCGGCTGGTCGGCACCGGATATCGCCTTATTCAGCGACTTTGCGCCAGGGAATGAGCATTCCCACCTGCTTGCGGTAGAGGCGGTATTGATCGCCGAACATCGCGATGAGATCGCGTTCCTCGAGGAAGATGCCGAGCAGAATGTAGCCGGTGCTGCCGGCAGCAAAGAGCAGATGGCCCCATGTCATCGACGGCGTCGCCCAGAAGGCCAGGAGAAAGCCGACATAGATCGGGTGCCGGACCCATTTGTAGAACAGCGGCGTCCTGAACACCGGCTGCGGCAGTTCGCTCTTGCGCAACGCCGCGAAGACCTGGCGCAGGCCGAACAGTTCAAAATGGTTGATCAGGTAGGTGCTGATCAGCAAGACAGCCCAGCCGAGCCAGAACACGCCATGGAGGACGGCAACCCAGAACGGGTTCTCGACCGTCCAGACGGGACCAGGGATCGGCCGCCATTGCCAGTAGAGCAAAAGCAGGATGAGGCTGGCCAAAAGCACATAGGTGCTGCGTTCGGCCGCGTGCGGGACAATGCGCGTCCACCAGCGCTTGAACACCGGCCGCGCCATGATGCTGTGCTGGGCCGCGAAAAGACCGAGCAGCAGCGCGTTGACGATGACAGCTTCAACCGGGCTTCCCACGATCCCTGAATCGATCGATTTCGGCACGGCAATGTTGCCGACGAAACCAACCGCATAGAGAAACGAGCCAAGAAATATCAGGTATGCGGCAACGCCGTAGATAAGGGTGATTACGCCCGCCATGACTGCCCCTCCATGCAAGCATCAAAAAATTCAGTCGGTCGACCGAATTCATGGTCAAAAACCATAAATTTAATAGCGAGTCAACTTGATCGGTCGCTCGACCGAGATATGGTGGCGAGACGTCCAGCCCCGGACAGGAGAACTTATGACCCGCCCAGATTGTGCCGCTACGAGCGGCAGGCACACCGCATGACGGACGCTGCTGAAGCCGTTGCGCCGCCTCAGAGCAAGCCAAGGCGCGACACGCGCGCCGAACTGATTTCGGCTGCCGAGCTATGCCTCTACAGAGGCGGCTATGCCGATTTGTCGACGCGCCGCGTTGCCGAGATCGCCGGCGTTCCGCTCAGCCAGATCCACTATCATTTCGGTTCCAAGGAACGGCTGTTCCTGGCCCTGCTCGATCATCTGAACGAAGGCCTGTTGAAGCGCCAGGCGGAGACCTTTGCCGCACCGATGCCGCTCTGGCAGCGTTGGGAGCGCGCCTGCGATTTCCTTGATGACGACCTAGCCTCCGGCTATGTCCGGATCCTGCACGAGATGATCGCCGCAAGCCTGTCGAGCCCCGAAATCGCCAAGGCAGTGCGCCGCGACCTGCGCGGCTGGTTTGAGCTGCTGGCCGAATTGGCCAAGGAGGCCGAACAACGGTTCGGCGGCCTTGGACCATTCTCCGCCGCCGAAGTGACCAGCCTGGTCAGCGCCGCCTTCCTCGGCAGCGAGACGATGATCCTGCTGGAGATCGAGAGCCCGCATGTCCCGGTGCGGCAGGCGCTGCGCCGCTTCGGCGAGACCATCCGGCGGATGGAGGAAGCGGCGCCCGGCAGCTAGCAGGCGAGATGAACTCGCGTCAGCCTTTGCGGCCGCGCATCAGCGCTTCTAGCTCGCTGTCGCCGCCTTCCGGCAGCATGATGCGGACATGGGCGTAGAGATCGCCATGGCCGCCGGCCTTTTCCGGCAAGCCCCTGCCCTTGAGACGCAGAACCTTGTCCGAGCTCGACCAGGCCGGGACATTGACCGCCAGCCTGCCGGTGGGCGTCTCGACCGGTACCTTGGCGCCCAGCACCGCATCGGCCAGCGCCACATCGAGGTCGGCATGCAGGTCGCGGCCTTCGATGCGATAGCGCGGATGCCTGCGGATATGGATCTTGACCAGCGCATCGCCCGGCTGTCCCGGGCCTTGCTCGCCCTGGCCCTTCAGCCGGATGGTCTGGCCTTCCTCGACATAGGCCGGCAGCTTGACCGCCATCTTGCGCCCGTCAGGGAACATAGCGGTCACTTTCTCGGCGGTCGCGATCTCCTCGATGGTGACGTCGAGCGTCACGTTGAGGTCCGCTGCCTGCGCCGGCTGGCGGCGGTCGCCAGCACCAGCGCCGCGCGCACCGGAAAAGGCGTCGCCAAAGATCTGGCTGAAGATGTCGCTGTTGCCGTCGAACGGATCGCCGCCCGGACGCCCCGAGCGGAACTCGAAGCGCGAGCCGCCGGCGCCCTGCTGGCGGCGAAAGCCGCCAAACGGGTCGCCACCGGCAGCACCCTCAAAACCATGGAATTTCGGCTTGCCGTCGGCGTCGATCTCGCCGCGGTCGAACGCCGCACGGTTCTTCTCCTCACCGATCACCTCATAGGCCTGGTTGGCGGCGGCAAAGCGGTCCTTCGCCTTGGGATCATTCGGGTTCTGGTCCGGATGATGCTTCTTGGCGAGCTTGCGGTAGGCCGATTTTATGTCCTTGGCCGATGCGTTCTTGGCAACGCCCAGCACCTCATAGGGGTCGCGCATGCGTCCTGCCCTGGAAAAAGAGTGAATCCACGTTGCCCCTTATATGCGCTTGCATAGGAAGAAATTCCAGTGGCGCAGAGGCTTATCGACGGCTGAAATTGCGCCGCCTGCACTGCTCGGGGATCAGAGCGGTTTGAAGTCCTGCATGTGCCAGCCGCCGGCGCCGGCCATGCACAGTTCACCCTTGAACAGGGCGACGCCGTCGAAGCTTTCACGCGAGGCGGTGAAGCTGCGGCAGGTCTGGCCGTTATCCTGCAACTCGGCGAGTTCGGTGATCGAGCCGCGCGAGCCGGTGCCGGCATTCGCCCACGGCACGGCCTGGCCGCGAAGCTCCTCGATGTCGGCTGAAGAGACCGCATTGCCGATGGTGGTCTGGTCGGAAGCGCTGTCTGCATCGGCCGATGTCGCCTTGGCCGGCGCGCTCGAGGTGACGATGGAGCGGTCGACCTCGGCTTTTTCCAGGCTGAAGCCGCCGGCGCCGCAGGCGGCAAGCGGCAAGGCGACGATCACGATCACGGCTTTCGAACTGGCCGAAGCGAAAGCGCTCCATTGCCTGCTGTCAAAAGCTTGCGCGATACGCGACAATCGGCAACCTCCTGAGATTCGAGACAATTTGAGAAAAACTATGAGTGACACCGAGTTAACAACTGGTGACTTTACCGAGGCCGCGGAGCCGTTCCGGCTCTTTGCCACATGGCTGGAGGAAGCCACCAAGAGCGAGATCAACGACGCCAACGGTGTCGCGCTGGCAACCGTCGATGCCGACGGCATGCCGGATGTGCGTATGGTTCTGCTCAAGGGGTTCGATGAAAGCGGCTTTGTCTTCTACACGAATTTCGAGAGCGCCAAGGGCCGCGAGATTCTTGGCAGCATGAAGGCGGCGATGTGCTTCCACTGGAAATCGCTGCGCCGCCAGGTGCGCATACGCGGGCCGGTGGAGATCGTCAGCGACGCCGAGGCGGACGCCTATTACGCGACGCGGCCGCGCGGCAGCCGCATCGGCGCCTGGGCCTCGAAACAGTCGCGGCCGCTTGAAAGCCGCTTTGCGCTGGAGAAGGCGGTGGCCGAATACACGGCGCGCTACCCGATCGGCGAAATTCCCAGGCCCAAGCACTGGTCGGGGTTCCGCATCGTGCCGCAGGCGATCGAGTTCTGGCACGACCGGCCGTTCCGGCTGCACGACCGCCTGGTCTTTTCACGCAACGCCGAAGGCAGCTGGGACAAGACGCGGCTTTACCCCTGACGTTGGCGAAATGGCGCGGAGATCTCAAGCTGATCTGGCTGCAAAGGGAGAATCCAATGAGCCTGTTCCTGGCCTTTCTCGGTGTCTCTTTCATCGTGCTTGCGACGCCCGGTCCCGACACCGCCATCACCATCCGCAACACGCTGCTTGGCGGGCGTGCGGCCGGCGTCTTCACCGCGCTCGGCATCTCCAGCGGCCAGACGATCTGGGCGCTGGCCACCAGCGCCGGCATCGTCGCCCTGCTGGTCGCTTCGGAGCCGCTGTTCCTTGCGGTCAAGTATGCGGGTGCCGCCTATCTCGTCTATCTCGGCTTCAAGGCGCTGCACGAAGCGCTTTGGCCCTCCCATCAGCAGGACATGGCCGATGTCGCGAGGCCGGCACGGCGGCTGACAGCGGCGGCCGCCTATTGCCAGGGGTTGATCAGCGATCTCGGCAATCCCAAAATGGCGGTGTTTTTCGCCAGCCTGCTGCCGCAATTCGTGCCGCCCGGCGGGGAAAGCTTCGCGGCGCTGCTCGGTCTCGGCGTGGTGTTCGCCGTCATGACCTTCACTTGGCTGGCGCTCTACGCAACGGTCGTGGCCAAAGCGGGGGATTTCCTACGCCGGCCATCGATCCGCCGCACCATCGAAGGCGTAACCGGAATTGTGCTGATCGGCTTGGGCATCCGCATCGCGACCGAACACCGGTAGCGGCTCATCCGTCCAGGTGGCATCAGACGCCTATGACCATGCCATCATTTGCGGCGGGTTGGATGGTGACGACCCGGGAATTGCGGCGACAGCGTGGGAGATCAATCCTTTTCCAGCTGGAACAGCAGGAAATGCGGCCGCTCGCTGGCAAGGCCGAGCGCCGGCCTGATCGACTTGGTCGCCGCCTTCGGCACCAGGAACGTCTCGCGCAGATTGAGCGTGTCGCCGGTCTTGGCGCCGGAGAAGATCGCCGAAACGCAGGTCTGCACATTGTCCGGCGTTCTCAGCGAGACAATGGACGTCGGCGACCAGCGCCGTCCCTCGGCATCGATCAGCATCACCTTGCAGCCAAGCCATAGCTTCTGCAGGTCGGGATCGCCCACGGTCACCGAAAAATCGGCCAGCACCGGTACGGAATCGGGCGGCAGGTTCTTCATGCCGAAGGCGCCACGCAGATCGGTCAATTTCCAGTCGCTGCCGCCGAAATGCGCGCTCTGGGCCCAGGCGACGCGGCGCTCAAACAAATCATTGTCGCCGAGCAGCGCCTTGACGCTGTCATAAGCCTCCACGGCCAAGGTCAGGGGGATGAGCACAAGCAGCGCCCAAAAGCTGCGGCGGCGCCATTTTTTCTCCGTCAGCCCACTATTCACAATCAGCGTCGTCATTTCGGTTGCCCATCAATCGGCTGGGTCAGATCGAGCGTGTCGACGGTGCCGGCAGGCATGCCGTCGGACAAGGCAGCGACCGGCCCAATCGAAATCTCGGCCTGCGAATCGAGCGCCGCCAGCAGCTTGCTCGAGACGAGTACCGTCGCGCTGCCGACCTCCTCCGGGCTCACCTCGAAGACCAGTCTTGCCTTCCTCGGCAGGCCGGGATCGACAGTGACCGGGAGAAAGCCGTTGTTGACGAAGGACAAACGCTCGGTGTGGTCATAAGTCAGCCCCGACGGTCCGCGCCAGGAGGCGACCGCGACTGATGTCGATCTGTCTGTGGCCGCCAACTCGACCGTAACCACCGCCCACACACCGCCGGTGGTCAGCACTTTCGTCTCGCCGAACCGATCCGTCTTGAGCTTGCGCGCAAACTCCAGCTTTTCGGCGCGAACCTCGAAGCTGCGGCCGACGATTGTATCTCCGACCTTACCCCTTACCGGGATAGGGCCGATCAGATCGGCGTAGTGCGGCTTTGAAATCTGCAGGCCGTAGCAGAACGCCACAGCGACAAGCAGCAAAACGAGATTGGCCAGTCTGCGCATCATGGCTGGCCTCCAGTATCGGGTGCGACAGGAATGGTCAGTGTGCCGACCGGGCTCGGACTGAACCAGCCGGGCAGGCCGTAAAGGTTGTCGCGCTGTTTGTAGATCTTGCTCATGACCGTCAGGCCGAGGCTTGCCGGCGCGGCGCCACCTTCCGGCAGCTCCCAGATATAGGCCATGCGCTCCATCATGCCGGGGTGCAGTTCCGGCGACAGCGTCTCGTCGCGCGTCAGCACGATGTATGGTTTTGTTGCCGGATCGAGCGGCGGCCGGGTTGCCTGGAGGAGCTCGAAATAATCCTTCGTGGATTGGGCCGTGCGGTTGGTCATGTCGACCTCGAAGACCAGCGCCTTGGTCCCGGGCTTGCGCAACGTGCCATAGATGTATTTCTCTGAGCTGACATAGGCCTTTGCAGGCTGCAGCAGCCACTGGCCGGTTTCGATCAGGCCGGCTGGAGCCAGAACCGGCAGTTGCGCATGCCTTGCCCCGAAGGCGCCCAGGACACCGGCAACGGCAATCGCCGCCGCTGTGCCGATGCCGGCGGCGAGCCATGCTTTCAGCTTGGAGCGGGCGGTCTCAAGCATCTTGCGCCGCTCCCGCCGGGCCGGCCGGTTGCGCCATCTCGCCGGTCTGGCGCTTGGGCAGCGCGAAGGCCGTTTCGAGGATCGCGCCGAGGAAGCATATGCGCAGCGGCTCGACCAGAATGCCGGTCGAAGAATCCTGGAAGGCGCTGCCGAACAGCAGCGAGACGCCCTGCGACAGCACCTGCCAGGTATCGAGGCCATGCGGGCCGATGAGGCGCGCAGCACCCAGCCACGCCCAGGCCGCCAACCAGTCGATCAGCCGATAGCCGACGGTCAGCGTGACGATGAGCACGAGGCCGGAACTCAGCGTCAAGCGCACGCCGTTGGCGATCGGCAGATAGCGCGAGCGATAGCCCGAGATGAAGTGCTCGACGAAGTCGCGCATGAATTTCGGAATGGTGCGGTAGCGGGCGCCGAGGCGCTCGACCCGTTCGTGCACGCGCATGAGTTCCTTGTCGTCGCGCACGTCGTAGCCATAGATCAGCGCCGTCATGACCAGCCAGATCACCGGCAGCAGCATGAAGAAGAACAGCGCGATCAGCTTTGTCGACGTGTCGATGGAGGTGACCTCGACCGGAATCATCGGATCGGCAAAGGCTTTTGCGACAGGGTTGGCCACACCGTCGGCTGCGGCCTGCAGGACGGAAAAAATGTTGCGGCTCATGATCCAGCCGACAATGTCGTCCTTCCAGCGCGAGATGACGTAGAGACCGACGAAGATCCAGTTGGTCTCGCAGATCACCACGACGATCTGCCAGAAGGACTTTGCGCCACCGCGTTTCTGCATCGCCTGGGCCAGACGCCTGACCAGCCAGGAGATGACAACGGAAAACACCAGCCAGCGCGAATCCAGCACGTCGAGCACATTGCCAGCGCCTTCGCCGAACGGCGCCATGTCGAGGGTGACGCGCGAATATTGCCGCACCGTATCGCCGAGAAAGCCCCACGCGGCGTAGTAGGCGAAGAAGGGCAAGAGCGCGACGCTGACCATGCGTGCCAACCGCGTGGTGCCGCTGCTGGGTTCGCCGCCCGTCTCACCGGATGTCTGCCGGTGCGCGGCCTCCTGCGCCGCACGGATCGCCGGCAGGGCGGGAAGCAGCGTCTGGAACATAGCGACAGTGACGACAAGCTGCGTGAGCGCCACCAGTGTCAGCAGTGCCAAGCCCGCCATGTGGTTGAGGAAGGCGGTGCGCGCGGCGATCTGCATGAACAGATCGCCGCCCACAATGCCCAGCAGCACCGTGGCGATCAGTTGCGGCCAGAAACGCCACCAGAGCCTGAACGTCAGGCCAAGCGGCTTCACAACATCGGCAAGCATGTCCTGGGGTTCAACCCGTCAATGCGCTACGGCTTCGGCGCTGCACGCATCGATAGCAATTTTTCGGGTCATGTCCTCTCCACCTGGCAAGGCCCCCGCCAGGGTCGTCGAGAGATAGTGCAGGCCGCAGCGCTTTGACAACCGTTGAGCCGTTTCACCCTGACGCCTACTGCCACGCCACCATCTGCGGCAGGTTGAACGGCGTGATGACCTGGATGTTGGCCATGCCCGACACAGGTGATTTCGGCAACAGCCCGTGCGCGCGCATGACATGCAGGCAGGCGTTGCGCATGTCCTGGCCGAGATCGTGATGCAGCACTGCGCTGATGCGGCCGGCACGCAACAGCGCGATGTTGTCGGCATCGAGATCATGACCGACGAAAGCGCGGCAGGCGCGGCCAAGCGCGGCGAAAGCCTCGATGACAGCCAGATTGCCGCCGCCGATCGAATAGACGCCGGCAATGTCGGAATGCCGGCGCAAGGCTTCGCGTGCGAGCCGGCCGGTGTCGCGGTCGAGGCCATGGCCTTCGCTGACCTCGACGATGCCAAGCGCGGGATAGCGCTCGCGGAGCGCCTGCCTGAAGCCGATCTCGCGCTCCTCCTCGCCGCGGAACCGGTTGCTTGAGATGGTCACCAGGATGCGCGCCGGGCCGCCGCCGAGCCATTCGCCCAAGAGGTAGGCCGCGGTCTCGCCGGCCGCGCGGTTGTCCATCCCGACATAGGCTTGCCGCCCCGTATCAGGGAGATCCGTCACCAGTGTCACCACGGGGATGCCGGCTGCGACAAGCCGCGCCGCCGCAGCCCTCACCTCCGTCACGTCCGGCGCCTTGAGGAACACGCCGTTGCTGCCCCGGCGCCGCAAGGCGTCGATGACCCCGACGGTGGCCTCGATGTTGCGGGTCTCGGCGAGATGATAGCGGGCGCGAAAAATCGCCGGCTGCAAGGACGGCATCGCCTGCTCAAGTCCCTGGCGGACCGCCTCACTGAAGCGGGCGGGCGCTTCCATGACGACATCGACGACGAATTTGCGGCCGAAAAGCCCGATCTGGTCGCGCTGCTGTTCGAGCTCGCCAATGGCCTGCTTCACTCGCCGCACCGTATGCTCGCGCACGCCTGGCCGATCGTTCAGCACACGATCGACGGTGGCGAGGCTGAGCCCGGCCTGGAGAGCGATATCCTTGAGGAGAAATGCGCGCGACATCGGTTGAGGTGTTTTTGAGGTGTTTACGAGGCAAAAAGCACAGCAGGCTGTTGTATACGGCACTCACAATCAGAACCGCAACAGGAGGATGCGTCATGAAGGCCGACAACCTAGCCAGGATCCGGTCCGCGAAGGTCTGGCTGACCAAGCAGCAATGCGACATCGAGGATTTTCGCGCACTGGTCGAACAGACGACCGATGCCGCCGACTATCCCTTCGCCGCAGGCATCGAAAAGAACGTGCCGGTCTATGATGGCGACGCCGTGCGCAAGGCGGCGGGCGATCCCGAAACCCGCAAGGCGCTTCTGGCGGAATGGGTCGAGGCGCTGACCGACGGGCCGGGCGTGGTGGCGTTCAAGAAGGCGTTTGCCGACACCGCGCCGATCGACGCCGCAACGACGCTTTTCAACGACATGATTGCCGAACAACATGCCACCGGCACCGGCGGCGGCGACCATTTCGCCAAACCGGGCGCCAATGACCGCATTTGGAATGCGCTCGAAAAATTCTGCCTGCGCGACCCCGCCGCCTTCGCGGCCTACTACGGCAATGAAATCATTGCCCTCATCTCGGAAGCCTGGGTCGGCCCGGCCTATCAGATGACGTCGCAGATCAATTGCGTGAACCCTGGCGGCGCGGCGCAGTCGGCGCATCGCGACTATCATCTGGGCTTCCAGTCTCCGGAAGTGATCGAGCGCTATCCGGTGCATGTCCACCGCATCTCGCCGGTGCTGACGTTGCAGGGAGCCGTCGCCCATTGCGACATGCCGATGGAGAGCGGACCGACGCTCTATCTGCCCTATTCGCAAGCCTATCTGCATGGTTACCTCGCCACCGGCCTGCCGGAGTTCAAGGCCTACTTCGCCGAACATCACGTGCAGCTTGCCCTGGAGAAAGGTGATGCGGCGTTCTTCAACCCGGCTTTGTTCCACGGCGCCGGCAACAACCGCTCCACCGACATTCGCCGCATCGCCAATCTGCTGCAGGTCTCGTCAGGCTACGGCCGGGCGATGGAAAGCGTCGACCGCGCCAGAATGAGCCATGCGCTCTATCCGACCATCCAGAAGATGCTGGCGACCGGCGCAATCTCGAAGGAAACGGCGGCGAATGCGATCGCCTCGACGGCCGAGGGCTATTCCTTCCCGACCAACCTCGACCGCGACCCGCCGATCGGCGGGCTGGCGCCGGAGACGCAGCAGGCGCTATTTCACCGCGCGCTCGATGCCGGCTGGGCGGCGGAAGACTTCGGCAAGGCGCTGGACGAACAGGCCAACAAGAAGCTGACCTGAGCGTTCGCTAGGCGCCCGCTGCTGCGGGCGCCTAGCCCTTTTTCCGCGTCATGAACGCGGTCAGCGCGGCGCGCGCTTCGTCGGATTTCAACCGCTCAAAGAAATGCTCGCTCTCCAGCTTGATGCGGGCGAGAAGTTCCTCGCGTGGCGCGCGCATCAGATCGCGGGCGATCTTCAGCGCCTGCGGCGGCTTGGCGGCGATGGCGCCGGCTGCTGCCAGTACAGCGGCTTCGAGAGCGCCTTCCTCTACCACTTCGTAGATCAGGCCGGCAGCCTTGGCGCGCTCGGCGGAAAAGCCTTCGCCGAGGCCAAGCAGCGCGAAGGCGCCCTGACGGCCGAGGATGAGCGGCGCTAGCAGGCTGGAGCCTGCCTCCGGCACCAGGCCTAGATCGACGAAGGGCGTGCGGAACACGGTGCGCGGCGTGGCAAAGGTTAGGTCGCAATGCAAATTGAGCGTGGTGCCGATGCCGACCGCAATGCCGTCGACGCCCGAGACCAACGGCTTCTCGGTTTTGGCCAGCGCCATCAGGAAGTCCCAGACTTCGTTGCCGCCCTCGCCGCCGGTGGCGATGACGAGGAAGTCGGCAAGGTCGTTGCCGGAAGAGAAGGCGCCTGAAACACCGAGGAAGACATGGACGCGGATCTCCGGGTCGGCGTCGCCTTCGGCCAGAGCTTTGGACATTGTCGCGTACATGGCGCGCGTCAGCGCGTTCTTCTTGTCCGGACGGTTCATGCGGATGATCTGAATGGCGCCCTGGCGCTCGACGAGAATATGGTCTGTCACGGTCATTTTTCCCTGGTAAGCGCTTTCAGTATTCAGGCTGATATCAGCGTCTTGCCGGCAGCAGTGAGGCTCTCGGCGCCATCGATGACACGGTCCTTCAAGGCGCTGACTTCGCCAAGCAGGTTTTCGGCGAAGAAGCGGCAAAGGGCGATGCGGTTCTGCTCGGCAAGCCCGCCGCGCGCCAGATAGGCGCCGCCGGCGGCAAGCGAGATCAGCCTGAGATAGGGCGTCGCACCCGCCTGCGCTTCGTCCAGACGGCCTTCGGCCAGCAGCTTCTGCAGGAAGCGCGTTGCCTCGGTGAGATCATCGAACGCGCGGTCGAGGGTCTCGGCGGTGCGGCCGAAGCCCTGCAGGTTCGAGGTCCGCACTTGATCGGCGACCGCCTTCAGTTCGGCGATGTAGCCATGCACATGCTCGCCGCCGCCGAGCGGCAGTTTGCGCGCCACCAGGTCGATGGCCTGGATGCCGTTGGTGCCTTCATAGATCGGCGCGATGCGGGCATCGCGATAGAGCGCCGCAGCACCCGTCTCCTCGATAAAACCCATGCCGCCATGCACCTGGACACCGAGCGATGCGACGTCGACGCCGACATCGGTGGAAAAGGCCTTGGCCAGCGGCGTCAAGAGATTGGCGCGGTCGCGCCAATGCGCGGCCTCGTCGCCCGCCGAGACCCGCGCAAGGTCGATGGCGTGGGCGCAGGAATAGGAGATGGCGCGGGCGATCTGGGTCAGCGCCTTCATGGTGAGCAGATTGCGCTGCACGTCGGGGTGATGGACGATCGGCGCCATGCCGGCGCCCGCATAATCCGACGCCTTGCCCTGGCGGCGCTCATTGGCATAGGCGATCGCCTTCTGCGTCGCGGCTTCAGCCACCGCCACGCCCTGCATGCCGACACACAGCCTGGCGTTGTTCATCATCGTGAACATGCAGGCCAGCCCCTTGTTCTCCTCGCCGATCAGCCAGCCGATGGCGCCGGGCGTCACGCCGCCAAAACCGTCGCCATAGATCATGGTGCAGGTCGGCGAGGCATGGATGCCGAGCTTGTGCTCGAGGCCGGAACAGAAGACGTCGTTGCGGGCGCCGAGCGAGCCGTCGTCCTTGACCAGGAATTTCGGCACCAGGAACAGCGAAATGCCGCGCGTGCCGGCCGGCGCGTCGGGCAGCCGCGCCAACACCAGATGGACGATGTTGTCGGTGAAATCGTGCTCGCCATAGGTGATGAAGATTTTCTGGCCGAAGATGCGGTAGGTGCCGTCGCCGGCAGGTTCGGCGCGGGTGCGCAGAGCGGCGAGGTCGGAACCGGCCTGCGGCTCGGTCAGGTTCATCGTCCCCATCCATTCGCCAGAGACGAGCTTTGCCAGATACTTTGCCTTGAGCGCCTCGGACGCGTGTTTGTCCAGCGCTTCGACCGCGCCCATGGTCAGAGTCGGGCCGATGCCGAAGGCCATGGCGGCGGAGTTCCACATTTCGAGCGCTGCGACGCCGAGCATGGTGGGCAGGCCCTGGCCGCCGAATTCTTCCGGCCCCGACAACGCGTTCCAGCCGCCGTCGATCCAGCTGCGGTAAAGCGCCTTCCAGCCGGGCGGCGTGGTGACGGCGGCATCCTTCAGCACCGCGCCGTGCTCATCGCCGATCTTGTAGAGCGGCGCGACTTCCTCGCTGGCGAAACGGCCTGCCTCGGCCAGAATGGCGTCGACAAGGTCTTCGCCAAGATCGCCGAACGCGCCGCCATCGAGCGCCGGCTTGAGACCGGCGACATGCTTCAGCGTGAACGAAATGTCGTCGACCGGCGCCTTGTACATGCCGCTTTCTCCTCCGCTGCTCGCCCTCCTCGATCCTAGGACCCGGGACGACGCAAAACCATCCGCCTTTGGGCGGCCTCCGACCTTCTTTTTACGTAAACGTCAAACTTTGTCACGCGGATTTTGCACTGACCTTCGTGACCTTGGTTGAAGCTTCGCGACTTCGTCATTCTATGGCGAAATCGCGTGGTGAGCGGCGGAGCTGCCAATCTCCCCCTCGTAGGGGAGATGCCCGGCAGGGCAGAGGGGGGCGTGAAGGAACGCCAACCTTTTTCACTTCTCAACCAACCGGGACAAGCCTCTGGTCGCAACTGCGATCGGTTGAAAGGTCCGAGGGACAGCGCCCCCCTCTGTCCTGCCGGACATCTCCCCCACAAGGGGGGAGATCAGATGTCACCTTGAAAGCATTTCCTTAACCATAGCAGTTCACCATCGGTGTTTGGTCAGCGGGGACTCCCTGTTTGAAAACGCCGGCGCATCTTCTTCGCCGCTCAGCGATCGCTCTTGCGGCGATGATGGCGCTGATATCGGCGGCACAAGCTTCCGATTTCTCGGAGCCGTGGCGGGACGGCGACCGCGCGCTGGTAATCGATGCCTATGAATACAATTCCATCGATTGGGCGCAGCTCGCCACCGACAAGCGCATTGTCGGCTTCATCAACAAGGCCTCGGATGGGCTGCCGCCGCCCTATTTCTGCTATGGCGACGAAACCACGGTCAAACTCTGCAAGACGCTGTGGAAACGCTATGCGGTGACGCGCGAGCTGTTCCAGACGCGCAAGGTGGTGGCCAAGGCACTGGGCCTGAAATGGGGCGCCTATCATCTTGCCCGCCCCGGCAATCCGGTCGAGCAGGCGAACAATTTTATCGATTTCGCCGAACCGGCGCCGGACGATCTCATGGCCCTCGACCTCGAAGGCAACGATCCGACACAGTGGATGTCGCTCGAGGATGCCGAGAAATTCGTGCGCCAGGTGCACCGGCGGCTCGGCCGTTTCCCGATACTCTATACCAACGGCAAGACCGCCCAGTTCATCGCCGACAATCGCTATCAATATCGGCTCTTGTCGCGGCTGCCGCTCTGGTATGCGCGCTACAAGCCCGACATCGACGTGCATTTTCCGATGGGCAACTGGCAGGGCTATGCGCTGTGGCAGTTTTCGGCGCAGGCCAATTGCGGCCGCTTGCGCTGCCCCTACCGCGTCGCCGGCACGCCCAACGACATCGACGTCAACGTCGCGCCGATGGACGCGGTGGCACTGCGCCAGCAATGGCCCTTTGGCGGCCTGATCAATGTGCCGGCCGACTACCTCGCCTCGATCCCGGTGCCGGTTTCGCGCGCTGCAGGGCTGGCCGGCAAAGTCACCATCACCTATGCCGACGTGGCGACGCCGCCGACGGTCGAGGAGATGGTGACGGTGCTCGGCGCGCGCTGGCAGACATTCCGCGCCGCCTTCCGCATGCCGGTGGTCAAGACGGTGCCGCGCCGCGCCCGCTTCGGCATTGCCGAATACGTCGCCTGGAAGCGGACCGCGTATCGCTCGGAGGCCCTGCTCGAGGCCGCCTTCTCCCAGGCCGCCGACCCGGTCAGCACCGCTTCGACGGGACTCGTTCGCGAGCGCTGAACTCTTTGTTTTTGCGCAATTCCTCAGGGAAAGCGCGCTATGCGCTTTTCCCGGGAAAACCGCTTCACACTTTTCCTGGAATTGCTTAGCTCGCCTCGGCCTTTTCCCGCGCCACCGCTTGCCAGCCTATGTCGCGGCGGCAAAAGCCGTGCGGCCAGTCGATGCGGTCGAGCGCGGCGTAGGCACGGGCCTGCGCTTCGCCGACCGTCTTGCCTGTCGCCGTGATGTTGAGCACGCGGCCGCCATTGGCGACCAGCGCGCCGCCATTGATGGCGGTGCCGGCGTGGAAAATCTCGACACCATCGCCTGCGGCTTCGTCCAGCCCGCGGATGACCGAGCCTTTCTCCGGCGTGCCGGGATAACCCCGCGCCGCCATCACCACAGTAAGTGCAGCATCGTCACGCCAGCGGATAGAGCTATGCGCCAACTGGCCGTCGACGGCGGCGTTGAGCAGCACCAGGAGATCGTCCTTCAGCCGCATCATCAGCACCTGGCATTCGGGATCGCCGAAGCGGGTGTTGTATTCGATCAGCTTCGGCCCTTTGTCGGTGATCATCAGCCCGGCGAAGAGAATGCCGGCGAAGGGCGCGCCAAGCTCGGCCATTCCGCGCATGGTCGGCTCGACAATCTCGCGCATGGTGCGCTCGACCATTTCGGGGCTCATCACCGGCGCCGGCGAATAGGCGCCCATGCCGCCGGTGTTGGGGCCCATGTCGCCGTCGCCGACGCGCTTGTGGTCCTGCGCGGTGCCGAAGGGCAGAGCGGTCTTGCCGTCGCACAGGCAGAAGAAGCTCGCCTCTTCGCCGGTCATGAATTCCTCGACCACCACTTCGGCGCCGGCATCGCCAAAGGCGCCGTCGAAACAGGCGTCCAGCGCGGCTCGTGCTTCGTCCAGCGTCATGGCGATGGTGACGCCCTTGCCGGCGGCGAGCCCGTCGGCCTTGATGACGATCGGCGCGCCGACCTTTTCGACATAGGCCTTGGCCGCGGCCAGATCGGTGAAGCGGCCATAGGCTGCGGTCGGGATGTCGTATTTCGCGCAGAGGTCCTTGGTAAAACCTTTCGAGCCTTCGAGCCTTGCCGCCCGCTTCGACGGGCCGAAGACGCGGATGCCCTGATCGCGCAGATCATCCGCAATGCCGGCCACCAGCGGCCCTTCCGGCCCGACGACGACGAGGTCGATCGCGTTGTTCTTGCAGAAGGTGGCGACAGCGGCATGGTCGGCGATGTCGAGTTTGACCAGCTCGGCCTCTTTGGCGACGCCCGGATTGCCGGGAGCGGCATAGAGCTTGGTCAAGAGCGGCGAAGCCGCGAGCTTCCAGGCCAGGGCATGTTCGCGGCCGCCGGAGCCGATCAACAAAACGCGCATGCCGATGTCCCTTGTCATTTCACGACAGGGACTGCGCTATTGCGCCGGGCGGCGCGGGTCAAGAGCTTTGCCTTGCACGATGCCGGTTGCGCACGGGAACGTCGCGCGCACCGGCAAGCGAAGTGGACCGCTCAGCTCTGGTAGATGACCGGAAACCAGTCCTCGCGCAGTTTCTGGCCGGGCTTCATGTCATGGCCGGGATAGGGCGGCGAGGTGCGGCCGGGGCGCTCGACATAGCGCGCATCGTCGCCGACCCAGCGCAGCGACAGCGCCCGGCGCCGCGCCGACGTCAGATTGCCGCGCGCGCCGTGCGCGGTGCGGAAGTCGAACAATATGGCGTCGCCCGGTTCCATCTCCCATTCGAGCACCTTCAGCGACGGGTCGTTGTCGGGATCGGGCACCGGCCGATAGTCGCCCTCGCCGGCGTAGAAATTGTCATCGTTCAGCCAGCGTACCGGCAGAACCATCTTTTCCCATTTGTGCGAGCCGGCGATCAGCCGCAGCGTCGCTTCCTTGACCGGGTCGATCGGGATCCAGAAGCTGACGGTCTGGCTGCCGTCGACGAAGTAATAGGGGATGTCCTGGTGCCAGGGCGTCGGCTTCTGCGTGCCGGGCTCCTTGACCAGCACATGGTCGTGGAAGAACTGCGCGCTGCGCGACTGCATCGCTGCCGCCGCGAGTTCGGCGGCCGGGGAATTGCGCACCACATCGACGAATTCGGGGATGCGCTCCCAGTTGCAGTAATCGTCGAAGAAGCTGCCCTTGCCATTGGCGATATCGGACGCAGTCGCACTGCGGTTCTGCATGTTGCGTTCGATACCGGCGGCGATGGTATCGACCCAGTCCTTGAACACACCGCGGACACAGACCGCGCCGTCACGCTGGTAATCGGCAATTGCTACGGCATCGATATATCTGGCGGCCATCTCATGTCTCCCCTGTTTCGATGACGACTATCGCAGCCGCCGTACATCGCGTAAAATAATAACTTCTCATCTCTCTTATAGCTTTGGCCTATGAACCTGACCCTCACCCAGTTGCGCTATCTCGTCGCTGTCGCCCGTCACGGCAGCGTCACCGCAGCCGCCCGGATGCTGAACGTCTCGCAGCCCTCGATCTCGGTGGCGATCGACAATGTCGAAGCGACGCTCGGCCAGAAATTGTTCGTGCGCCAGCGCGGCAGCGGCATCGCGCTGACCTCGTTCGGTCGCGGCGCGGTGGCGAAGGCAAAGCAGGTGCTGGCAGAAGCGGATGAACTGGTTGGGCTGGGGACGCGCGACGCCGATGTCGGCGGCGAGCTGGTGCTCGGCTGTTTCGAGGATCTGGCGCCCTATTTCGCACCGGCGCTGATCCGCGCGTTTTCGCAGCGCTGCCCGGCTGTCACTGTGGTCGTGCGCGACGAGACCTTCGAGACGCTGGGCCGGCGGCTCGGTGATTCCGCCATCGATCTCGGCCTGACCTACGATCTCGGCCTGCCCTCGCACTTCGCCCGCATCCTGCTGCATGAGTTGCGGCCGCACGCGCTTTTGCCGCAAGGCCACGCGCTGGCCAGCCAGGCCAGCGTCAGCCTCGCCGAACTGGCGACCCATCCTCTCATCACCACCGACCAGCCGCACAGCTGGCAGCATATGCTGGATCTGTTCCTCAGCCGCGGCCTGTCGCCCGTCTCGCAATCGACGACGAGTTCGTTCGAACTGCAGCGCAGCATGGTCGCCAACGGCTTCGGCGTCGCGGTGAGCTACACCAGGCCCTATGGCGACAGGAGTTATGACGGCCTGCCGCTGGTCTGCAAGCCGCTGTCCGATCCGCTGCCGATGCAGCGCATCATCCTCACCCATGACACAAGGCAAAGGCTGTCGAAGGCGGCGCTGGCCTTCATCGAGGTGGCGAAGGAATGGTTTGCCAGCCACGATGTTTTCACCGCCTGAGCGACAATGCGGCCGCTTGACGGCGCTCGCTGCTGCTGCCACTCCAGCACGATGGAAACCATCCAGTCGAAAGCCGCACAGGGCCGCGTCGCCGACGCGCCGAGCGGGCATTGGGTCTACAAGATACTGCCGCGCTGGCTGTGGCCTTATGCGCAGCTTGCGCGCTGGGACCGGCCGATCGGCTGGCAATTGCTGCTGTGGCCCTGCTGGTGGTCGGCGGCACTAGCGGCCAGCGCCTATCCGCGCCCCACCGACCCGCTGCTGACGCTGCTGCCGTCGCCGTGGTTCCTGTTCCTGTTCTTTGTCGGCGCCGTCGCCATGCGCGGCGCCGGCTGCACCTACAACGACATTGTCGACCAGGACATCGACAACAAGGTCGAGCGCACGCGCTCGCGGCCGCTGCCGGCCGGCAAGGTGACCCGCCGCCAGGCCTGGGCGTTCCTGGTCATCCAGGCCTTGCTGGGCCTCGTCGTGCTGTTGCAGTTCAACGACTTCGCCATTCCGCTCGGCATCGTCTCTTTGGTGATCGTTGCCGTCTATCCCTTCATGAAGCGCTTCACCAACTGGCCGCAATTCGTGCTTGGGCTGGCCTTCTCCTGGGGCGCGCTGATGGGCTGGGCGGTGGAGTTTGGCGACCTCGATGGGCCGGCCATCATGCTCTATATCGGCTCGATCCTGTGGGTGATCGGCTACGACACGATCTATGCGCACCAGGACAAGGAAGACGACGCCATTGTCGGCGTGCGTTCGACGGCGCGGCTGTTCGGCGACAACACCAAGACCTGGCTGGTCGGGCTCTATGGCGGCACGCTGGTGTGCTTCGCCATCGCCTTTGCCGCGGCGCAAGCGCCGGTGGTGGCGTTGGCCGGGCTGATCGCCGCCGGCGCACATATGGCGCGGCAGATAGCGGTTCTGGATATCAACGATCCCGACCAGTGCCTGCGGCTGTTCAAATCGAACAACCAGGTCGGCTGGCTGATCTTCCTCGGCCTGATCGGCGGCTCGCTGTGGGTGGCGCTGAAGCCGCTGGTGTAGCGGCCTCTTCCTTCTCCCCTTCTGGGAGAAGGTGGATCGGCGCGATAGCGCCGAGACGGTTGAGGGGTGCGTGACGGAATGAGGCGTTGGCGTTCCCTGGAACACCCCTCATCCGACCGAGCTTCGCTCGGCCACCTTCTCCCACAAGGGGAGAAGGTAAAGCGTCGGCGCCCGGCCCTTCGCAGGCTCCCTGCCCTTCGGGCGTTCAGCCCCTTCAAAAGGTCCACTGGACCTTTTGATCCGCCCGAAGGCGGACCGGGCCCTCACCGTTCGAAGCTCGAAAAGCCAAGCAATTGGCTTTTCGTCCGCTATCGCGGACCGCTTCTCACTCCCGCGAAATGATCTCTTCGCCGTCGATGACCAGTCGCAGGCCGAGATCGCCGGCCCTGCGGCGGGCGAGGAAGCGTGGGCGGCGCGTGGTCGAGACCCGGCCCTTGCGGCGATCCTTGGCCGGCAGCGCCTTGATGGCGGCGCCAAGCGATTCTTCCAGCGTGCGGGCAACGCCGTCGGATTCGATCAGCAGCATCTGCAGGCGGTAGGCATCGGCCCAGGCGCGCCAGTCGGCGGCGACGTCGTCGAGGTCGTCGGCCACCAGCAACGGCACCGACAGCATCGGATCGTGGTGCAGGAGTTCCAGGGTTACCGTGACATTGCCTTCCGGATCCTCCATCGCGCGGGCGGCGACGCCGCGAAACGCGTTTGCGGGCAGCGCGATGATCGCCGGCACGCCGCTCATCTCGAGCGTGCGGCGGATGACGGCGCCACGTTGATCGATGGTGAAGGTCACGTCGCCATAGTCGTCGCGCGTGGCATAGCTCACCACTTGCGGCAGGCGGAATGGGTCAAGGCGCATGTTGCGCCCGGCCCAGACGGGCTTCAGTACACTGTTCATCTACTGCCTTCCTGTGTTTCTCCTGAGAGCCCGTTTTCACGGATCCCACCGGGCCAGTTTTCCCGGCCTCGTTGTGTGAAACAGTAGCGCGGGCTACTTACCGCCCGGCTTAAGAAAGTCAGTTAAATTTTGCTGATCTCAGTGGATGGTTATCGGAATAAGACCAACCCCAAGATGTTGAAAGGATCAGATAACCTTACCGGGATTCATGATCCCGGCCGGATCGAAGGCGGCCTTCACCCGGCGCATCAAATCGATCGCAATCGGCGGCGCGGTGGCGATCAGTTCGTCGCGCTTCAATTGGCCGATGCCGTGCTCGGCCGAGATCGAGCCGTGGAAGGCGCGCACGACATCATGCACGGCATGATTCATGGCGTGATAGAGGTCGAGAAACGCTTCATCGTCAGCCCCCTGCGGCCGCGAGATGTTGTAGTGGAGATTGCCGTCGCCCATGTGGCCGAAGCAGACGACGCGTGCCTCAGGGCTAACCGAGGCGACAGCGCCCGCAGCCTTGGCGATGAACGCCGGAATGGATGCCACCGGCACCGAAATGTCATGCTTGATCGAAGCGCCTTCGGGCTTTTGCGAATCCGGCAGGACCTCGCGGAAATTCCAGAAGGCGTCGCCCTGCGCCAGGCTTGCCGCGATCACCGCGTCACCGACGATGCCTTGCTCGAGGCCTTCCGACAGCACCTCCTCGATCAGCCCCCTGGCGTCCTCGGCAGAGCGACCGGAGGAGACCTGCATCAGCACGTACCAGGGCCAGTCCTCGGCCAGCGGCCGGGTGACGCCCTGTGCGTGGCGCAGCGTGAAATCATAAGGACGCTGGCCGATCAGCTCGAAAGCGGTGAGTGCCGCCCCTGCCCTATCCATCGCGAGGCTGAACAGCGACAGGGCTGCTTCCGGCGACGACAGGCCGGCAAAGGCGACTTCGCGCCCCTTGGGCTTGGGAAACAGTTTCAGCACCGCCGCGGTTATGATGCCGAGCGTGCCTTCGGCGCCGACGAACAGGTTCTTCAGATCGTAGCCGGTGTTGTCCTTCTTCAATTTGCGCAGATCGTCGAACACCTCGCCGGTGGGCAGCACCACTTCGACGCCGAGGCAAAGTTCGCGCGCATTGCCATAGGCAAGCACCCCGGTGCCGCCGGCATTGGACGAGAGATTGCCGCCGATCTGGCAGGACCCTTGCGCGGCAAGCGACAGCGGAAACAGACGATCGGCGGCATCGGCCGCTTCCTGCAGCGTCTGCAGGATGACGCCGGCCTCAACGGTTACCGTGTTGGAGAAGACGTCGATCTCGCGGATGCGGTTCAGCCTCGACAGCGACAGCACGATCTCGCGGCCGGACGCGTCGGGCACCTGGGCGCCGACCAGCCCGGTGTTGCCGCTCTGCGGCACGACCGGCGTTCCGGTCTCGCTCGCCAGCCGCATGATGCGGCTGACCTCGTCGACACTGCCCGGACGCAGCACCAGCCCGGTCCTGCCGTGCCACAGCCCGCGCCGCTCTGTGAGGTAGGGCGCAATATCGGCCTGGTCGCGCAGCGCATATTTGTCGCCGACGATTGCGGTGAAGCGGTCGATGAGGGCGGGATCGAGATCGAAAGGGGCGTCGTTCATGGGCAGAAACTATGGCGCTCAGTCGAGCTTGTCACGTGGGGCGGCGGCACGAAACAGCCGATCGTTGATCGCCTCGCCCAGCCCATCGACCGGGATCGGCTCGACGGCGATCGTTGCCGCACCGCTGCGGTCGAGCTCCTGCAAATAAGCAAACAGATTGCTGGCGGCTTCGCGCAGGTCGCCCGATGCGGACAGGTTGCGTATGGCGACAGCCGCTTGCCAGCCTTCGGCGCGGTCGCCGCCAAAGGCCAGCAAGGCCTCGCCTTCGCCCACGCTTTGCGCATTGAGCCGCACAGATGCGCCCGGCGCGTAGTGCGACGCCAGCATGCCTGGCGCCTCTATGCCAGCCGTCGCGCCGCGCAGCAACTTTGTGCCGACGGCCGCCTCGATGTCGGCGGCGGCAATGCCGCCCGGCCGCAGCAGCCGCACAGTGTTGCCTTCGACCTTGACGATGGTCGATTCCAGTCCGACCGGAGTGGCGCCGCCATCGACCACCAGCCGGATTTTGGCGCCGAGATCGGCGGCTACGGCTTGCGCCGTCGTGGCGCTGATCTTGCCCGAAGAGTTCGCGCTGGGCGCCGCCAGTGGTCGGCCGAGCCTGGCAATCAGCTCGCCGCCGAACCCCCTGGGCATGCGCAGCGCGATCGTATCCAGTCCGGCGGTGACCAGCGGATGAATGCCGTTGCGGGGGCGCTGCGGCAGCACCAGTGTCAGCGGTCCCGGCCAGAACGCCTCGGCCAATCGTTCCGACAACGGATCGAAGATCGAAATGCGCTCGGCCATCGCCAGATCGGCGACATGGGCGATCAGCGGATTGAAGCGCGGCCGGCCCTTGGCTTCGAAGATGCGGGCGACACCGACGCCATTGGTGGCATCGCCGGCCAATCCGTAGACGGTCTCGGTCGGAATGGCGACGACGTCGCCACCCTCAAGCAGCGCCAGCGCCCGCTCCATCGCTTCGCCGACGGGTAATATCTCAGCCACTCTGTTCACCTCACAGGCGCCGGACCTAGTACGGCGTTGATTTTCGGGCAAGCCGGCGTTGGTGAATTATCAATGCCTAAAATGTTATCTTTCCCTGCAAGCCGGCATCAATCCACTGGGGTTAAGGCTACCGGCTTGTTGGGCAAGGGGACGGTTGCGATGTCGATGCGTGTGCTTGGAGCGCTTGGTTTCACCCTGGCGGCGATGACCGGTGGGGCACAGGCCTCGTCGATCGTCTTTCTCGGCGTCTCGACCTCGACGCCATCGATCATCAAGGTTGGCGGAGCCGAACCGGTCAAGATCGCTTCGTCGCCATCGATCGTGGCGCTCGGCGATGCCCAGCCCGACGTGACGTATGAAAAGGTCGCGGCGATCCCTGAGAAGCCCAGGCATGGCAACCAGAACCCGATGATCATTCGCGGCGGCGTCGTCGGCGGCGCCTTCGCCGCGCCGGCGCCGGCCAAGCCAACCGCCACCGCTACCGCGGCACCCACAACCGATACGAAGCCTGGGGCAGAGACCGCTCCGGCCGGAACTGCGACGGCATCGAACGGCAAGCCCGAGTCGCAGCCGGTGGCGCCACAGCCGGCGGCAACCCCGCAGCCGCCGATCCCCGGCGTCGACAAAGTCAAGTAAGCCATTGCGCCAATCCATTGCGCTTGACGCCGATCGGCGCCCCGACGCACGATCGTCTTTGTCTGCGGCGGCCCCAATTTTGCCCATCGGGTTTGGCATGAGCGCGCCGGGTTTTATGTGAGCAAGGGGGTTATCATGAACAAGGCGAAATCATTGACCGTGGCCGGCCTGTTGCTGGCGTCTTTTCTGGGCATCGGCAGCGCGCAGGCCGGTGACGACATGCTGGGCTCCTATGTCGCGCGGATTTCCGATCGCGACCATCATGCCAGCGACGGCTATGAATTGAGCAGCGCCGCACAGATGGTGCGGCAGGACCGCGCCAACTGGCACAAGTTCCACCGCCGCGACGCCGACGACCAGGGCGACGACTGGTTCAGCAGCAACGACGATCGCGCCTATCTGGAGCGCCTGCTGAAGCGCGGCGGCGCGATGAGTTCCTCGACACGGAACGCCATCGTCAATGGCGAGCCGCTGATCCAGGTCGATGTCTATTCAGACAGCGTGCATGTCAGCATTTTGGAGGACTGACAAAGTCAGCCTCGGGAGGATTGACTTCGTCAACCTCGAAACAAAAGGGCGGCGTGTGAACGCCGCCCTTCTCGTTTGATGTCGGTCGCCTGAAAGCTCAGGCCGCTTCTTCCTTGTCGTCGCCGTCGTCGGACTCGTCCTCGTCGTCGGATTCCTCGGTCTCGTCAGCGCCGCCGGCTTCGGCCTTCACGCTGTCGTCGTCTTCATCTTCGTCGTCTTCCTCGTCCTCATCGTCGTCGGAAGAAGCGGTGGTTTCGTCACCTTCTTCCTCGCCCGATTCGTCGCTGTCATCGTCATCGCCTTCCTCGTCATCCGACAGGTCGGCGGCCTCGACCGCCGTGGCAGCGGCGTGGTCGAGAAGGTTTTCGGAAGCGGATTCAAGCGCCTCGGGAGTGCCCGAGGTTTCTTCTGTCACTTCGATGTCGTGAGCGGAATTCATGGAAGCCTCCGTGGGGTTGGGAACATGTCCTTTTTGCCACAGAGAGATCATCGCCATATGACTGTAAGCCGGCTCGAACGGCCGGCCGGGCAGATATTTTTCTGCGCCTTTAGCCAGCTATTCTGGAGAAGTCCGCGACCTGATCGGTGGCTGCGCGAATGCGGGCCAGCAGCGCCAGGCGGTTGGCGCGCACGGCCTGGTCTTCATCATTCACGAGAACGCGTTCAAAGAATGAATCAACCGGTTCGCGCAACACGCTAAGCGCCAGCATGGCGGCGGAAAAGTCTTCGTTTTGAATCGCTTCGCCGGCTTGCTTCTCAGCCTGATTCACCGCCGCAAACAGCGATTTCTCGGCGTCTTCACGAAACAGCGCCGGCTCAACAGTCTCGGCGACGAGCGTTTTCTTCTTCTCCTCGGCCGCCAGAATGTTGGCCGCGCGCTTGGTGCCGGCGAGCAGGTTCTTGCCATCCTCTGTGTCGAGGAAGGAGCCGAGCGCTTCGACACGGCGCACGATCTGCAAGAGGTCGTCCGACTGCGGCGTGATGACCGCGTCGATGAGATCGTGGCGGGCGCCCTGATCGCGGAGATAGACTTTCAGACGATCGTGGAAGAAGGCGAGGAGATTGTTGATCTCTTGCTGCTGTCTCGCTTGGGAACGCTCGAATGTGTTGTCAGAGATCGCAGAGTCCCGTTCGATGACGAGATCGGTTAGCGAATCTCCCCCAAGCTGCTGCTCGAGTTCGGCGGCAATCTCGAATTGCCGGTCGACCTTGGGATCGCGAATGTGATTTGCAACGTCTTCGGACGCAATCTCGGCCACTGCTTTCAGGGGCAATCTGATCCGATTTTCGACCAACACCCTTACCACGCCGAGTGCGGCTCTTCTCAGCGCATAGGGATCCTTCGACCCGGTCGGCTTTTCATCAATCGCCCAGAACCCGACCAGCGTGTCGAGCTTGTCGGCCAGCGCTACGGCAATCGACACCGGATCGGTCGGCACGCGATCGGACGGACCTTGCGGCTTGTAGTGTTCCTCGATGGCTGCGGCCACGGACGGATGCTCGCCTTGCAGCAGCGCATATTTGCGCCCCATGGCGCCTTGCAGTTCCGGAAACTCTCCCACGGCTTCTGTCGTGAGATCGGCCTTGGCCAGCACGGAGGCACGTCCGGCGCGCTTGCGCAGGTATACCTGCTCAGCGTTCAACTCGTCGGCCGACAGAAGCTTGCCGTCGAAGAATTTCGGCTGCTTCGACAAGGTGTCGGCGATCTCTTCTGCCAGCCGCTTGATCCGCTCCACCCGCTCGCCTTGCGTGCCTAGCTTGGCGTGAAAGGTCACATTGAGATGGTCGAGGCGGGCCATGCGCTGGTCGAGCGGCTTCTTCAGATCGAGCCCGAACTTTTTCGCCGATGCCTCGAGCTGCCCGAGATCGGGCAGATCGCCCTGGTCAGTCTTCCAGAAATAGAGCGCATCCGACAGGCGGGCACGCACCACCTTGCCGTTGCCGTGCGCAATCTCCCTGCCGTCGTCCTTGGCCTCGATGTTGGCGGTGAGGATGAAGCGGTTGGAGAGGTTTTCGCCGTCGCCCTGCGGCCGGGTGACGAAGCATTTCTGGTTGGCTCGGATGGTCAGCCGGACCACTTCAGGCGGAATGGCGAGAAAGGCCTGCTCGAATTCGCCCATCAGCACCACCGGCCATTCGACAAGGCCCGACACTTCTTCCAGCAGCCCTTCGTCCTCGACCAGATCGAGCCCATTGGCGAAGGCGAGATTGCGGGCGTCTGCCAGGATGATCTCCTTGCGGCGATCGCCATCGAGCACGACCTTGGCCGCTTCCAGCTTGGTCACGTAATCGTCGAAGCGACGCACGGTGATTTCACCGGGCGCCATGAAACGATGGCCGTAGGTGACATTGCCGGAACGGATGCCGTCGATCTCGAAATCGACCACGACCGGCTCCTCGGTCTCCGGGCCGAAGGTGCACAGGATCGTCTGCAGCGGCCGCACCCAGCGCAGCGAGCCGGGCTTCGCCGAAGCCGGCCCCCAGCGCATCGATGTCGGCCAGGGGAAGCTGCGGATGATGGCCGGCACCAGTTCGGCGATGATCGCTTCCGCCGCCCTGCCCGGCTTGGAGATATGGGCGACGTAGAAATCGCCCTTTTTCGGGTCGGAATGGACGTGCGCCTCGGTAACCGAGGCAAGGCCTGCCTTGCGCAGAAAGCCCTGCACCGCCTGCTCCGGCGCCGTCGTCGACGGCCCTTTGATCTCCTCGTGGATGTCCTTCGAGCGCGCGGTCAGGCCCCTGATGTCGAGCGTGAGGCGCCGCGGCGTCCAGTATTCGCGCGCGGCGTCATAGGTCAGACCCGCCTCGACCAGACCGTCGGTCAGCATCTTCCTGAGATCGCCCGCCGCCTTGCGCTGCATGCGAGCCGGTATTTCCTCGGAGCGAAGTTCTAGAAGTAGGTCAGGCATGGTTGGGCTCGCGCGACAATGGTCGGCGGGGCATAGCAACTCGGCTCGCCGCTGTCACCCTCTACCCCGCAAGCCAATCGCATATGGCAGTGCCAGCCCCCTCTCCGTCCGCTGCGCGGCCACCTCTCCCCCATTTCATGGGGGCGAGGAAACGCTAATCGCAGAGGTCGCGGCCTTCATAGGGTTGGGTTCCTCGCCCCCGCGGGAGCGGGGCAGAGGTGGCTCGGCGAAGCCGAGACGGAGAGGGGGAGCGCCCTATGCGATTGCTCTGCCCAATCGACGTAACCACCATCAATTTCCAGAAATTCTCACCGCCCTGTCGGGGCGAGCCGACCCCGCCCGTCCTTGGATCAAAGATTTCCATGAACCAAACGCAGCGCTGAAGCGACCAACGCTCAGGCAGGGAACCTATTGGCTGAACGACCATGAAAACGGCATCGAGACTTCTCCAGATCATCGCGCTCAGCGCCTGTTTCGCCGCGCAGGCCCATGGCGCCTTCTCGATGCCGGGCGTGCGGCAGGCCATGCGGACCATGGCCGGATCGAGCAGCCAGAGCGCGCCTGATGTAACCTACACCGTATCACCTTCCGCCTAGGCGAGATCCGGCTGCTCCGGGACTTCCTCCCGGGCTGCCGCGGGTGGGGCCATCTGCCGCCGCGAGATATCCTTGACGACCTCCAGAAAGGCCAGGCTCAAGAACACGCTGATGACATCGGAGGCCATCAGCGCCAGACTGGCATCCTGCAGTTCCGGAATTTCCTCCGCTTTCCTGGTCAGCTGAAATGCCAGACGGCCGAATATGTTGGATGCCAGCCAGACGAACCACCAGATCACCAGGATGCCAGGCACCGACTCTGTCTTCCAGCTTTTCGACCCGCCGCTCGCCTGCCATATCTCAGCCATCGCCTGATACGGTTTCCACAGATTGGCGACCGGGATGAAGTACCAGCCGATCGCCCAGTTCGGCGTGAACTCCATATCGGTGGCGCCAAGCGCCCTGGCGTTCTTGTTGGCCAATCTTATCCACGCGAGGATGCTCACCCCGGCTACCAGCCAGAGAACGACCTGGATGGTACCGACAATCCTCTGCCTGTTGTCGCTCGAATCGGCGGCCGCCGAGACGTCGTAGCTGGCGCTTCCGCTTCCGATGTCGACCAGAAGCTGGAACTCGAAATAGCCCGACACGACAGCGATGACATCGATGGCTATGAGGACCCACAAGAGGCGGATCACCCAAGTGGTGCCTGCCGAGAAATTCTTGAAGATGCTCACGCCAGCCACTCCTCATCCGCGCCCTGCACACGCTAGACGCGCAACGGTCGACGCTCAAGCGGTCAGCACCCGATCGGTGACGTCAGGCCGCCAGTCCGCCGGCGTGGGTCATCAGGAACGCCTCGCCGCAGGCCTTCGCCAGGTTGCGCACGCGCAGGATGTAGCTCTGCCGCTCGGTCACCGAAATCACGCCGCGCGCGTCGAGCAGGTTGAAGACGTGGCTGGCCTTGATGCACTGGTCATAGGCCGGGAAGACCATGCGGTGCATCGGCAGGTTGTCATTCGAGGCCGGAGCGCCGGCCGCAAGCAGCGCCTTGCACTCGGCTTCGGCATCCTCGAAGTGCCTGAGCAGCATGGCGGTGTTGGCATATTCGAAATTATGCCTGGAATATTCCTGCTCGGCCTGCAGGAAGACCTCGCCATAGGTGACTTTTTCAGGCCCTTCGCGGCCGTTGAAGTTGAGGTCGTAGACATTGTCGACGCCCTGTACATACATGGCCAGCCGCTCCAGCCCGTAGGTCAGTTCTCCCGCCACCGGTGCGCATTCGATGCCGCAGACCTGCTGGAAATAGGTGAATTGCGACACTTCCATGCCGTCGCACCAGCACTCCCAGCCAAGTCCCCAGGCGCCCAGCGTCGGGCTTGCCCAGTCGTCCTCGACGAAGCGGATATCGTGCAGCAGCGGATCGACGCCGATCGCCTTGAGCGAGCCGAGATAGAGCTCCTGCAGGTTCGGCGGATTGGGCTTCAGGATCACCTGGTACTGGTAATAGTGCTGCAGCCGGTTGGGGTTTTCGCCATACCGGCCGTCCTTCGGCCGGCGCGAGGGCTGCACATAGGCGGCGTTCCAGCCCCGGGGACCGAGCGCGCGCAGCGTGGTTGCCGGATGGAAGGTGCCGGCGCCGACCTCCATGTCGTAGGGCTGCAGGATGACGCAGCCATAGGCGGCCCAGTAATTGTGCAGGGTCAGGATCAGCCCCTGGAACGAGCGGCTGGGATGCATATGGGCTGGACTGTCTGACGTCACGGCGGCCTCGGAAAGCGCGAAAAAGAAGACATTCCCTTAAAGCATCAACCCGAAAAGTGGAAACCGGTTTTCTCGGACAAAACGGGAAACGTTTTGTCCAGAGATCATGCTCTAACAAGCAACTGGATCGGGTCGACGATTCAACCGAACGTCGGCCCGATCCAGTTGCCGGGCCGGCAAGCGTCAAGGCAGCGCCTATCGCCGCCGGATCTGAGAGGTTGAACGCTTTGCTTCCGGCTGGCCCATTGCCGGACGGCGCTTGCGGCCGTCTGCTCGCCCGAGTTCCAACGACAAAGGTTCAGCCATGCAAGGCCAGTCCATCGTGCGCCCCATCACCCGCCAGGATTACGAGCAATGGCTGCCGCTGTGGGACGGCTACAACGCCTTTTACGGCCGCTCGGGCGAGACCGCTCTGCCCGGCGATATCACCGCAATGACCTGGTCGCGCTTTTTCGACGCCTATGAGCCGATGCATGCGCTGGTCGCCGAGAGCGAGGGCAAGCTTCTCGGTCTCGTCCACTATCTCTACCACCGCACCACCACGGCGATTTCGCCGAACTGCTATCTGCAGGACCTTTTCACCACCGAGGCGTCGCGCGGCAAAGGCGTTGGCCGGACGCTGATCGAGGGCGTGTACGAGCGGGCGAAAGCCGCAGGCTCGGGCCGCGTCTACTGGCTGACACACGAGACCAACCACACCGCGATGAAACTTTACGACAAGGTCGGTGATCTCTCGGGGTTTGTCGTCTATCGGAAGCTGTTTTGATGCAGTTCTGAAACGAAAACGGGGCTCCAATGAGCCCCGCTTAAACGAGTATCAGCTGCCCAATCAGCCTTTCGGCGCAGGCGCCGGGGCGACCGGCTTGACCTTCGGGGTTTCCTGCGCGGTGTTGGATTCGATCGGCGGCAGGCCCTTCATCAGCTTCTGCTGCAACGTGGCAAGCACATCGGGATCGGGCTTCAGGTCGCGCGCCTGGTTCCACTGGAAGGTGGCTTCCAGCTTGCGGCCCACGCGCCAGTAGGCATCGCCGAGATGGTCGTTGAGCACCGGATCTTCCGGCTTGAGCGACACGGCGCGCTCCATTTCACGCACTGCGTCGTCGAACCGGCCCATGCGGAAATAGGCCCAACCCAGCGAATCGACGATGTAGCCATCGCTCGGCCTGATATCGACGGCCTTCTGGATCATAGCCAGGCCTTCCTTGAGGTTCATGTTCATGTCGACCCAGGAATAGCCGAGATAGTTCAGCACCTGCGGCTGGTCGGGGAACAGTTCCAGCGCCTTGCGGAAATTCGGCTCGGCCTTCGGCCATTCCTTCAGCCGCTCATAGGCGATGCCGCGCTGGTAAAAGATGTTCCAGTTGGCATTGGTCGGTGTCTTCAGCACCTCAACCGCCTTGTCGTAGAGGGTGGCGGCGGAGCGGAAATCCTCCTTCGAGGCATAGACCCCGCCCAGCGCCAGATAGGCGCGCATGTCATCCGGGTGGGCGTCGACGAAGGCCTTCAGATGGGCGATCGCCTCGTCGTGACGGTTGAGATCAGCAAGGTTGAGGCCGAGCTGCAGGTCGGAAAGCTCCTTCAGCGGCGAGTTGGCCGGGATGCGGCGGTAGAGCGCAATGGCGCCTTCGCCGTCCTTCAGCTGCTCAGCAACGGCGGCAAGCTGTACCAAAGCGGCATCGCTGTCGGGCTTCAGCGCCAGCGCATACTGCAGATAGAGGCGCACGAACGGCTCGCCGCCGCCGCGATTGAGCGCGATGGCGAGGTCGAGCAGGATTTCGGAGGCGCCTTCCGACGGGCTTGCGACGAAGGGCTCGATCTTGTCGCCCTTGCTGATCCTGTCGCGCAGCGCCTGGATGTCGAGCTTGCCCGGCGCGAAGGCGTCGGCCTTGTCGAGCACGTAGAGCGCCTTGTTCTTGTCGCCCTTACGGGCCAGGAACGACGCATAGGCTTGGGCGTTGCGCATCCATGTCTCGGGCGCGGCACCGCCGGCCGTAGTGTCGGTCAGGGTCGCGTCATAGAGCGCATCGGCCTTGTCCGACATGCCTGAGGCATCGGCGATCAGCGCGCGGTGGAAGGACTTGAACAGGCCGAACCAGTCCGGCCCCTGCAGCTTGTCGATCGAGGCCATCGCTCCGGTGGCATCGCCCGCGCCCTCTTGCGCCCAGCCGGACATGACGCCGGAAATCAGCCGATCGAGATCGGATTCGAGCGACAGTTTGAGCCAGTACTGCGCCTTGGTGAAATCCTTCTTGTGGAAAGAATCGACCGCCAGCGCCAGCCGCGAGAAGCGCTCGACATCGGGCACTTCCTTGAGCTTGTCGGCATAGACCAGCGATTCCTCAAAGCGCCCTTGCGCGATCAGCGACAGCATCAGGCTTTGCTGCAGCGAGGTGTCGCCGGGATTGAAGGCCAGCGCCTGCTTGTAATAGGCGATGGCATTGTCGAGGTCGTTGTCGCCTTCGGCGATGCGGGCGGCGAGATAAGCGCCCGAGAAGGATGTGATCTTGACCGGGTCGGTCGATTCCTTGGCGTAGGCGGGCAGCGGAGAAATCGCCATCCCTGCCACAATTGCCAGCCCTGCGAGCCAGCGCACACGTCCTTGCCGCATCGTATCCCTTTCAGCCAGACGCGACCCGCACACAGGCGGGACCGCCATAGACTCGATGTTTCCGGACAAAGCATGGCCTTTTTGGGGTCAGGCTTCAATCCGGGCCGAATTCACAATCGGGTCACCCGATTAACAAACCATGGCAACGCACACACTGTCGGTCCGGGATAATAGCAGATCGGGGTGGGGAGCTACAGCCTGACGTCGCGATATCCACCTGCCGCGACAGTGGTGCACAGGCCGGCCCACTCGCAACCCTGGCAGGCCTCCCGCGTCACACCGGCTGCAAAGGCGGCGCGCAGGCCGGCAAGCGTTGCCGCGTCGAGGCTGAAGCGGGCGCCGGCCTGGACCGGCCGGGCCAGCAGTTTGCCGACATCGCGTGCCGCCAGTTCGTCCCGGCCGGCGGCGCTTTCGCGCAAGCAGTGCGGCTCGGCCTCGCCGAGCAGCGGCTGGCAGATATCGTCTGGGCCGGCGACGATCAGGATATCCTCGCCCCGGCCAAGACGTTTTGCGATTGCATCATAATTGGCGATGAAGGCTGCGCTGTACCCTTTGCCGACATAGGTCAGCAGGCAAAGCAGATGATGGGAGCGCAGTCTGACGGTCATCGGTCTTTATGATGCCTTCCCAGCCGGTTCAGTCTTATTGCCGGAGAAGAGCTTGAGTGTCGCGGCGCCGAGCGCCGACTTCAGCAAGCCGCCGACGAGGAAGGGCAGGAAGCCGAAGGTGATGGCCTGTTCGAGGCCGATCATGGCGGCGAGCCAGATCGTGCCGAGAACCAGGCAGGCGAGATTACCGAGGACCATGGCAGCGAAGGCAAGCACCACCTGGCTGCCGTTCCAGCCGCGCTCGGCCAGCCAGCCGACAAGCGCGCCGACAAGCGGAAAGGCGAAGAGATAGCCACCGGTCGGCCCGACGAAATGCGCCACGCCGGCAGCGCCACCGGCCAGAACCGGGAAGCCGACAGCACCCTCGACGAGCCATGCAGCGATGGTGATGGCGCCAAGCCGCCAGCCATAAAGCGCGCCGATCAGCGTCACCGCGAAGGTCTGCATGGTTACCGGCACCGGCACCATCGGCACTTCGATGTAGGAGGACAGCGCCAGAAACAGCGTGCCGAGGACGACGGCTCCGACCTGCCAGCCAAGCGGGCGGGTCTGCAGGCGCAACGGGCTGAAGGAGGGCTTGGAGGGCGAAAAGGCGATGTCGGTCATGGCGGCTTCCCTGCTGGTTTGAAATTATAGATAATTTCGTTGTTCGATCTATTATCGAATCCATATTTGCGCGGAGATGGCAACCCCTCACCCTGAAAAAGGCTAGGAGCCATCCGAAACAGCGATGTTCTTGATGTTAGATTCCGCGCTTGCCTTACCCGACGATGGCGAAGGCTTCGCGCATCTTGCCGGAGGCGGTCCTGACCGGTTTCTGGCCGATCCATTGCACGTGCCGGCCAAGGGTCGCGGCGGCCGACTCGGTGTTGCCTTGCCTGAGCGCAGTGAGAATCGCGCGGTGATCCTGGTCGGTGCGGATTTCCCATTCCGAGCGCCAGGCGGCGAACAGGAAGCGTGCGCTTGCCGCATGCAGATCGTCGATGGTGGCGATGAGCCGCGGCATGCCGCAGGGTGCCAGGATCAGCCGATGGAAAGTGCGGTTGGCTTCCTCCCAGGAGCGGACATCGCGGGATTTGTCACCGGCCTTTGTAGCTTCTTCGGCAAGGTTGAGAATGGCCGCCGTCAGATGCGGCGCAGCGTGGCGTAGCGCCAGAACTTCGAGCGCCGCCCGCATTTCGGCGACTTCCCTGACTTCGCCGAGATCGAAGGCGGCGACCCGCACGCCTCGCCTGGGCTCGCCGATCGCCAGCCCCTGCGCTTCGAGACGCCGGAAGGCCTCGCGCACCGGGACATGGCTGGTCTGGAATTCCTCGGCGATGTGGTCCTGCCGCAGCCGGGCCCCCGGCTCGATCGCGCCCGATATGATGCGATCGGCGAGCACCTTGCTGATGCGCACGGCGATGGTGTCGTCTGCGGTCTTTGCCATGTTTTATAGATAATTTGCCAAGCAGCCGATTGTCGAGACGCCTAAGTGCGATTTGCCGTCAAACAGCCAGGCGCCTAGATCAGCAGCGCAAAACCCGCAGCCTTGTTGACGCTTTCCTTGACGATCGCCAGAGCGCCTTTCACGATCTTTTCGATTGCGGCCTCCATCATCACCGTCAACATGGCTATGGTTGCGACGACATGGAACCGGGCGGTTTTCAGGTGCTGCTTGGCACGTGTCTGACTAAGCTCGCCATTCGCAACCGCTTCAATGATCAAAGCTATGCGCTGAGCCAGCCCCCGCAACTCCACGGTCGCGGCGGTCGCCATGGATTTCCAACTGCTGCCGGCTATTTGCGCGGCCTGCGTGACGATTTTGGAGCCGATATCCCCGACGTCGAGAGCCATGATGCTTCCTCCTCAGTAATTCTTTGCGCGCAAGGCTGTCAAAGCAACGCGCACCGACGCGTCAATCTCCTGGCTGTCGAGCAAAGCCACCGTTGGTGTAAGGCGTCCCGCCTCCCGATGGTCACCCTCGAGATCGTCCTGCGCCATGCGCACGCCGCGAATGACGACCGCTATGCAGTTACCGGAAACATCAAGAGCCGACGGGTCGGCGCCACCAACCTGACCTTCCGCCTTGGCTATCGCAGCTTCGCCGGTATCAAGACCAATCGATGCAATTAGCTGAAGGGCTTTTGATGTAGGGCATGTCCGGCTGCTGAGAACATCGGCTCTCAGTTGCAGATTGGAGAGGCTGGCGGCCGCGGCCGCATAGTATTTCCTGGCGCCGTCGGAGTCATAGGCCCCCTTGGGTGTTCCGGCGTTCATCTGCATGGTTTTGATGAACTCGGCCGCGGACTTCTGGAAGGCGTTCAGTTCGTCGTCGATAGCCTTGTCGTACGGCTCGCCGATTGTAAATGAGGTGCAGCCGGCCAAGAGCAGGCAAAACACGACAACAAGAATTCTGTTCATATGACAATGCCCCCCAGCAAGGTCCTATATAGCGAGCCAAGTCCCCACCTGGCCGCCATTCCCCATCCCAATGCAAGATTCTAACAAAGCCTGCCTTCGCCAGACAGACAACAGCAAAAGCCCTCGACCAATGTCGAGACAAATCAGAATTTTGCAAACTTCGAAGGGATTATTCTCTCTTACGGAGCCACTAAAACCCATCGCTATCTTAGATAGAAATACTGTCTTGCTTTGGAGTCAATGCTGAAAATAAAATTTCTCTTGACCAAGACCATCCTGGACAGTCCACCACTTGAGTTTGACGCGACGTCAACCAACAAGCGGTAAATTTTTGGACTGTATAATCCAGCGAAAAGGACTGCACCGTGAAGTATTTCACAGACGCTGGAATATCTCTGCCGGCCAGTACTGAGCTGGATCCGATCCAGCTCAGTCATGCCAGTCGCATAGCGGCCTCAGTTCACCCGGCTGATGCAGAAATCGATGACGTCGATCAGCGCCGATTTCTGCGGCGTCGCTTCCAGCGGCGCCAGCGCGTCGCGGGCGATCTCGCCGAAATGGCGGGCTCGGCCGATCGTGTCGGCAATGGCGCCATGGCGGGTCATCAGGCCGATCGCCTTTTCCAGCCCGGCATCGTCAGTGACATTGTCCTCGATGGCGCGCTTCCAGAAGGTGCGCTCGGCCTTGGTGCCGCGCCGGTAGGCGAGGATGACCGGCAGCGTCACCTTGCCCTCGCGGAAATCGTCACCGACATTCTTGCCCAGCTCCTGGCTGGAGCCGCCGTAATCCAGCGCATCGTCGATGAGCTGGAAGGCAAGGCCGAGATTCATGCCGTAGGAGCGCAATGCCGCGCGATCGTTGCGCGTCGCCAATGCGATCACCGGACCGACCTCGGCGGCGGCGGAGAAGAGTGCCGCGGTCTTGGCCTTGATGACGGCGAAATGCTCGTCCTCGGTGGTGTCGAGGTTCTTGGCGGCGGCAAGCTGCATCACCTCGCCCTCGGCGATGATGGAGGCGGCACTGGACAGGATGTCGAGCGCTTCCAGCGAGCCGACATCGACCATCATGCGAAAAGCCTGGCCGAGCAGGAAGTCGCCGACCAGGACGCTGGCCTGGTTGCCCCAGATCATGCGCGCGGTCTTCTTGCCGCGGCGCATGCCGCTCTCGTCGACGACGTCGTCATGGAGCAGCGTGGCGGTGTGCATGAATTCAACCGAGGTGGCGAGCTTGACGTGGCCCTCGCCGGAATAGCCGAACATCTGGGCGGCGGCGAGCGTCAGCATTGGACGCAGCCTCTTGCCGCCCGACGAGATCAGATGGTTGGCGACCTCCGGGATCATCTCGACGTCGGAGCCGGCCTTGGACAGGATCAATTCGTTGACGCGGCCCATGTCGGCGGATGTCAGATCGATGAGATCCTTGATGGAAGCAGGCTCCCGCTTCCCGTTTTCGATGTTGAGAACGACACCCACCAACAAACACTCCCGTCTTGATCACGCGTGCGACGGCACCCTGGTCCCGCTACAGACTCTAGGGCGGCACATACGGGCACGGCAAGAGGCGAATTGGCGCGGCTGCGGTGACGGCGTGTCAACCCTTGGAGCCGCTCCACACTTTTCGGCATCATGCTCCAGCGTTTACATCAACGCAGCAACCTGCGAACTTCGTCCGATGATAGAACTCGTCCGCACCAACGATGCCGTGATCATCTCCTTTGTCGAATCGCTGATGCGCGATGCCGGGATTGCCTGCTTCGTCGCCGATCAGAACATGAGCATTCTCGAAGGCTCGATCGGTCTTTTGCAAAAGCGCGTCATGGTCGACGCTGACCAGGCCGATCAGGCGCGGCGCATCCTGAAAGACGCCGGCATCGAGAACGAAATCCGCCAGAAATAATGGCTGAAGCGAGCGCCATTGCCGGTGACACGCCGGCCCACACGGTCGATGCCTTCCATCGTGGCCGCTTCTGGCTGGTGCAGCCAAGGACCGGGCATCGCGCCGGCATGGACGCCATGATGCTGGCGGCGGCGGTGCCGTCCGCCTTTGCCGGACGGCTCGCCGATTTCGGCGCCGGCGCGGGTGCGGCGGGCCTTGCGGTGCTGTCTCGCTGCCCAGCGGCTGAGGTCGTGCTTGTCGAACGCTCGACCGAGATGGCGGGGTTCGCCGCAACCACGCTCGCCCATCCCGGCAATGCGCATCTTGGCAACCGCGCCTCGGTGCTGACAGGCGACGTCACGCTGTCGGGCCGGGCGCGTGGCGAAGCCGGACTTGCCGACAATTCCTTCGATTTCGTCATCATGAACCCGCCCTTCAACGCTTCAGAGGACCGCGCCACACCCGATCCGCTGCGCAGGCAAGCACATGTCATGGAAGACGGGCTGTTCGAAAGCTGGATCCGAAGTGCGGCCGCGGTCGCCAAGCCGCGCGGCGGCCTGGCCGTCATCGCGCGGCCGGAACAGCTCGGCGAGCTCCTCGATGCCTTGTCGGGCCGCTTCGGCGACGCCGAGATGCTGGCCGTCCATCCACGCCCGCAAGCAGCCGCCATCCGCATTGTCGTGCGGGCGACACTCGGCGCGCGTGGAAAACTGTCGATCCGCCCGCCGCTGATGCTGCATGCCGAGACGGGCGATGGCCCGTCGGAACGGACCGAGATGATCAACAACGGACTGGCATCGCTGTTCGGCGACTGATTTTGGGCCTGTCTGCGCCGTTGCCGCAAAAGCGCTGCACAGTTGGCTGAGATGGATTGCGGCATTGCCGTTGACCGGCAAATCCCTACATGCGTTGAAAGCCATCGACCGGAGACAGCCACCTCGTGAAACGTCTTTTCAACCGCCTGCTGCCGAAATCCTGGCGATCCAGCGTCGTCACCATTCCCGTCATCAGGCTGCACGGCACGATCATGGCCGGCGGCGGCCAGTTCCGGCCGAGCCTGTCGCTCGCCTCCACGGCCGCCCTCATCGAAAAGGCGTTCCTGTTCGACGCGCCGGCGGTCGCCATCTCGATCAATTCGCCCGGCGGCTCGCCGGTGCAGTCGCGGCTGATCTTCAAGCGCATCCGCGACCTCGCGGTGGAGAAGAACAAGAAGGTCCTGGTCTTCGTCGAGGATGTAGCGGCCTCGGGCGGCTACATGATCGCGGTGGCCGGCGATGAGATCTTTGCCGATCCGTCCTCCATCGTCGGCTCGATCGGCGTCGTCTCGGCCTCGTTCGGTTTTCCCGAGCTGATGAAGAAGATCGGCGTCGAACGCCGCGTCCACACTGCCGGCCAGAACAAGGCGGTGCTCGACCCGTTCAAGCCGGAGAAGAAGGAAGATGTCGAGCGCCTGAAGGCGCTGCAGCTGGAAGTGCACGAGACCTTCATCGACCTGGTCAAGGAGCGCCGCGGCTCGAAGCTGAAGGACGATCCGGACCTGTTCACCGGCCTGTTCTGGACCGGCAAGAAGGGGCTGGAGCTTGGCCTCGTCGATGCGTTGAGCGACATGCGCACGGTGCTGAAGACCCGGTTCGGCGCGAAAACCCAGCTCCGGCTGGTCACCGCACCGCGTGGCCTGTTTGGCCGCATCGGCCTGTTCGGGTCCAGTTTTTCGGCACCCGATATCGCGGCGGCTGCCGCCAGCGGCGTGATCGATGCGGCGGAAGAGCGCGCATTGTGGGCTCGCTTCGGGCTTTGAAAAAGCAGGGAAAGCGTCTAGCATAACAGGCTGACCGACCCGATCGGCCGCCTTTGCCGCCTTGCGAGGGAGAGTTTTGAGATGCCGCAGATCATTTTCTTCGCAGTCGTCGGCGCCGCCGCTTATTTCGGCTACCGCACCTTTGTCCGCGAGGCCGAGCGCGTGACCGCCAAGGTGCGGCGCACCGAAAAGCAGGCGGCCAACGGCACGAACGGTACGCTGGTCCAGGATCCCAAGACCGGCGAATATCGCCTGGCCAAGGACTGAGCATCATCCCGCTTGCAGCTGATACGGTGGATGTCGCAGCCCGGACGTGGCTGGCGCCTGCCAAGATAAATCTGGCGCTGCATGTCACCGGCAGGCGTGCCGACGGCTATCATCTGCTCGAGAGCCTGGCCGTCTTCACCCGCTTCGGCGACAGGGTCGAGATCGAGCCTGCCGAAAGCGACCGGTTCTCCGTAGCGGGCCGCTACGCGACTTCTGTACCGATAGACGACAGCAATCTGGTGGTGAAGGCGCGCGAGGCGCTGCGCAGGCAGGCAGGCCTGCAGAGCACGCCTCCGGTTGCCATCCGGCTGGAAAAGAACCTGCCGGTCGCCTCGGGCGTCGGCGGCGGCTCGAGCGACGCGGCGGCGGTGATGCGCGGTCTTGTCCGGACATGGGGGCTCGACATCGGCGAAGCCGACCTGGCGCGGATTGGTCTCACGCTCGGCGCCGATGTGCCGATGTGCCTTGCGGCAAAACCGCTGGTCGCGCGCGGTGTCGGCGACGAGCTGTCGCTGGTGCCGGATTTTCCCGCGCTGGCCCTGGTGCTGGTCAATCCCAGCGTCGAAGTCTCAACGCCCGATGTGTTCAAGGCGCTCGATAGACGCGACAATGAAGCGCTGCCGCCGCTGCCGCGCGCATTCGACTTCCACAGCGTCCGCAACTGGCTGGAGATCACCCGCAACGATCTCGAGGCCGCTGCGCAGGCGATCCAGCCGCCCATCGGCAGAGCGCTTTCCCTGCTGAACCGGGCCGGGTCAGGATTTTCGCGCATGTCGGGGTCCGGCGCGACGTGCTTCGGGCTGTTCGAGACCGGCAATGTCGCCAAGCGCGCCGCCGCCGAGATCCGCAGCCGCGAACCGGACTGGTTTGTCGCCGCGACGCGAAGCATCGCTTCGGAGGGAACCGATGGCCAAAATTGACGAGAGCCGCCCCTTCATCCCGGTGCGCATCGCAGTGCTGACGGTTTCCGATACGCGCAGCCTGGCCGACGACAAATCCGGCCAGACGCTGGCCGACCGCATCGCCGAGGCCGGCCATGTGCTGGCCGACCGCGACATCGTCACCGACGACCGCGACAGAATCCGCGATACGGTCCTAGCGTGGTCGCGAGACAAAGAGATCGATGTCGTCATCACCACCGGCGGCACCGGCTTCACCGGCCGCGACGTGACGCCGGAGGCGCTGGAGCCGATTTTCGAAAAGCGCATGGACGGCTTTTCCGAAGTGTTCCACCGCATTTCCTACGACAAGATCGGCACCTCGACGGTGCAGAGCCGGGCGACCGGCGGTGTCGTCAACGCCACCTTCGTCTTCGTGCTGCCAGGCTCACCCGGCGCCTGCAAGGATGCCTGGGACGGCATCCTGAAGCCGCAACTCGACTACCGCCACATGCCCTGCAACTTCGTCGAGATCATGCCACGCCTAAATGAGCATTTGCGGCGCGGCAAGGCCGGTTCGTAAAGCAAGGCGGATAGCGGTTCAGCGCTGCCTTTGTCAGGCAAAACGCTGCTTGCGCCTTCGAAGGGTCATTTCCTGCGAGCGACCCAAGGCGTAATCTGCCGCGAGGTCTTCAAGGCGGAAAGACACAATGAACGCACATCGCGGCGGCTGTCATTGCGGCAACATTCACCTGACATTCGAAACCGACATCGAACCTGCCGAGATAGAAATCCGCGCCTGCCAATGCGCTTTCTGCGTCCGGCATGGCTCGCGCGCTGCCGCCGATCCGCAGGGGCGATTGATCGTCTCGGTCGAGGACGAGGCGCGATTGCACCGATACCGGTTCGGCTTGCGCACCGCCGACTATCTCATCTGCCGGGACTGCGGCGTCTATGTCGCGGCTGTGACCACCGACGGCGACGAGGCACGAGCGATCGTCATCGTCAACGCGCTGGACGACCGGCCGCGGTTCAGCCGCGAGCCGGTCCCAATGGATTACGATGCCGAAAACCGCGAAGGCCGTATCGCCCGGCGGCAGGCGCGCTGGATGCCGGTGGAGATCAGGATCACCGGATGACCGGTTCGCCGTGGAAGCGGCGGCGCGAGGGCGGCGACACGCCGAAGCCGACCTCCATCATCAGCCGCGGCGTGCGCGACGGCACGGTGCCCATGTGGAAGCCGAATGGGTCCTCGACAAAGCCGAGACCGGCCTCGCCGGTCAGCGTGACCGGGCTGTCGTCGCCATAGACCTTGAGCACCTCTTCGGCCGGATGGCCGACCAGCAGCGTCAGCTGGTGTTTTAGACTGCGCCTGTTGTGGCTGCCTTTGACATAGACATGCGGACCGGTCCCGGCATCGCAAGGCTTCAGGTAGAAGAAGAATTTCAGCATCCGCCAGTCGTCGAGATCGAAATGGTATTTGCCGAGCGAGGCGAGGTTCTTGTCGGCATCGGAGGCCTCGCCGGTCGGAAAGCTCCACCAGACGCGCGTGGTGATCAGCTTGGCCTGCCCGCCCAGATAGTTCTGGGCAATGTCGAGCAGCAACGGATCGTTCTGGATGGCAAGTGCCGCCTTGCAGCCGAGGATGCGCTCGAAATAGTGACCGCTGAGCAGCGAGCGGCCGAAACGCTTCTCGGCCCCGGCATGATCCCCAGGCATGAATTCGAGCCGGCGATCGAAATTGCCGAAGCATGGCGTGCTCTGTGCGAAGCTGGCGATCTCCTCATGGACTGCCTGCGGCAGGACCAGGCCTGAGAACAACCCATCGGTGCGCAGCGTTTCGACGATCGACTTGAGCTCGACGCCCCTGAACATCGTCGCTCCGACACTCTGCGCCGGGCGCGCGGCTCTGGCGCCCAGCCAGTGCAGCTTGCGCGCCGGCATGGTGCGGGCAAGCATGAACATCGGCAGCCAGGCTGGATTCTCGCGCATATCCTTGAGATAGGTCGGGATGCGCACAGCGATGCGGCGGAGCAGGCTGCCATTGCGAGCGATAGCTTCCAGGCTGGCGGCGCCTGATTTGTCAGCGGTCGAAAGGTTCATCGGGGTCCTCAGGTATGAACGGAAGCCGACACAGCGTCGGTTGCTCACCGCTCCGGCAATACCCAAACCCAATTGTCCCGCACTGAGGGGAATGCTACCCCCGCGTAATATTTTGTGCAATGCACAACAGGCAACGCACCTGCAAAATTCACGCGGGCTAATGAATGGGCAACGCTTCGGGCGCCCGCGAACGGCCGAGCAAAAGCACCTTACTTGGGCGGCGCCACCCAGATCTCGGCATTGAGCCTCTTCGTCGCCAGGCCGCGAGCGATGGCCTCGGCGCTACGGGCGCTTTTCGCCAGGGACGAAGCCTGCCGCTTGCTGATGACCAGACCTTCGGCCAGCGCCCGGTTTCCCTGGAGAACCCGCGCCAGGAACGGTGTGCGGCTGCCGCGCGAACGGGAAAAGCGCGCCGGCATGGTTTGCCGCGCCGTGTGGGCGACAACGTCGTCGATCCAGCCTTCCGAAAGCCGCGCGCCAGGTTCCAGCAACAGCAGCCAGTCGCCCTTCGCCTGCCGGATCCCGGCGGCAATGCCACCGGCAACGAAGTGGCAGCCGGCGTGGTC
The DNA here is from genome assembly GCF_056403695.1 of Mesorhizobium sp. P2_F7. Taxonomy (NCBI): domain Bacteria; kingdom Pseudomonadati; phylum Pseudomonadota; class Alphaproteobacteria; order Hyphomicrobiales; family Phyllobacteriaceae; genus Mesorhizobium; species Mesorhizobium sp. P2_F7. Next base: position 148,783 of record NZ_JBFUFA010000013.1, read on the forward strand.
GGCGACCCGATGCGTCTGGTCGGTCGAGCCGGTGTCGCAGACGATGACATCGCGCACCACGCCCTCCACCGCGCCGCCGATCAGCGAGGCGAGCGTGCGGGCAAGGCCCTCTTCGTCATCACGGGTTTCGATGAGAACGCTGAGCATTTTAGCCGAATAGCGGAAAGCCTCGCGAAGCGCCAGTTTTGCATTGCACAACAAAAAAAGTTCTTGCTTTGTTCTCATCGGGAAAATAGGATTATTTTCATGAACAGACCGAATCGACAGCCGGCAGATAGTCCCTGGGAGAGGGCCAAGATGGAACATATCGTGCGTGCGGACATTGCAGCCTTCGGAGCAGGTCGAGCCGAGATGGCCAATGCAATGATCGAACAGAGCGGCATGCGCGTGCGCCCGGACCGCAACCGCGGCCGTTCGGCTGGGATCAACCCGTCCGGCCGTTTCGAGCCGGTCAGCCGGCATGTGTTCGACGATGGCTGGAATTCGCTGGAGGAACTGCCGCCGTTCAAGACCGAAGTGCAGGTCGAGAAGCCGCGCACCATCATCACCCGCAACGAATCGCCCGACATTTCCTTCGACCGTTCGATCAATCCCTATCGCGGCTGCGAGCATGGCTGCGTCTATTGTTTCGCACGGCCGACGCATTCCTTCATGGGCCTGTCGCCAGGGCTGGATTTCGAATCGAAGCTGTTTGCCAAGCCGGATGCGGCGCGGCTGCTCGACAAGGAACTGTCGAAGGACGGCTATCAGCCGCGTACTATCGCCATCGGCACCAACACCGATCCTTACCAGCCGATCGAGAAGCAGTACCGGATCATGCGCGAGATCCTCGAAGTGCTGGAGGCGCGCGGCCATCCGGTCGGCATCGTCACCAAGTCCGCTCTGGTGACGCGCGACATCGATATATTGTCGCGCATGGCCGAGCGCGGGTTGGCCAAGGTGGCGCTGTCGGTGACGACGATGGACCGCATGCTGGCGCGCACCATGGAGCCGCGCGCGTCGACGCCGACCAAGCGGCTGGAGGCGATAAGGCAGCTTTCGGATGCAGGCATTCCGACCTCGGTCATGGTGGCACCGATCATCCCCGGCCTGACCGACCAGGAGATGGAACGTATCCTCGATTCGGCCTGCGCCGCCGGCGCCCGCGAGGCCGGCTATGTCATCCTGCGCCTGCCGCTGGAGGTGGCGCCGATCTTCAAGGACTGGCTGCTGCGCCACTATCCCGACCGCTACCGGCATGTGATGTCGCTGATCCGGTCGATGCGCGACGGCAAGGATTACGATTCGGAGTGGGGCAAGCGCATGAAAGGCGCCGGACCCTATGCCTGGCAGATCGGCCGGCGCTTCGAGATCACGGCCAAGCGGCTCGGCCTCAATGCCGAGCGGCGCACGCTCAGGACCGACCAGTTCGTCGCCGCCGCCAATGCGACCGAGCAGCTGATGCTGCTGTGAAGATCCCTCTCCTGCCCGGCGTCGTCGGCCGGGCAGGAGACCCAAGTATCCCGTCCGGCCTGTCCCCCGGCCTGCAGACGGTGCCCTCCCGGTCTTGCCCCACTCGACCCTGGAGGGACTTGCGGAGAATCGGAGCCGATGCGAACCTCGCCGCAACATGGCTCGCGCGCGTTCCGATTCTCCGCTTCTTTTCGAAATCGTCGAGAAGCCCGACTTCTCCTTCGAGACGAAGGCGATGGCCGAAGGTCTGTGGCCTGTGGCGGGCATGGACGAGGCCGGTCGCGGTCCGCTGGCCGGACCGGTGGTGGCGGCAGCCGTGATCCTCGATCCCGCCAACATTCCCGACGGGCTCGACGATTCCAAGCGGCTCAACCATTTGCAGCGCGAGGCGCTGTTCCTGAAAATCCTCGGTTCCGCGCTCGGCGTGTCGATGGCCTCGGTGAGCGCCGAAGGCATTGACGGCAGCAACATCCTCAAGGCCAGCCTGGAGGCGATGCGCCGAGCACTTGCCGGCCTGCCGATCCAGGCAAAGCTGGCACTGGCCGACGGCCGCGACGTGCCGCCGGGTCTCCTCTGCGAGGGCCGCGCGCTGATCAAGGGCGACCAGCGCTCGCAGTCTATCGCCGCCGCCTCGATCGTCGCCAAGGTCATGCGCGACCGCATGATGTGCGGCTGCGGCAGGCACCACGAGCGCTACGGGTTCGAGGTCCATATGGGCTACGCCACGGTGAGGCATCGCACCGCGATTGAAGCGCATGGGCCGGTGGCACGGCTGCACCGAGCGTCGTTTGCGCCGTTTCGGCTGGGTGGGGTTGAGGTGGTGGAAGAAGAGGGTCTTGTGTTGGACAGCTAATCTCCCCCCTTGAGGGGGAGATGTTGCCAAAGGCGACAGAGGGGGTCGGTCCGACCGGGCGCCACGCCATTTTTCAGCGAAGAAGGCCAGCGCCTGACGCGCGGCGACCCCCTCTGGCCTGCCGGCCATCTCCCCCTCAAGGAGGGAGATTTCGCGCACCACCGCCTTCGCCAATCTCCATAGCCGCAACAACAAAAAAGCCGCCAGGTCACCCGGGCGGCTTCATGTCTGCGATTCAAATCCCGCTCAGTTCAGCTTGGCCTTCACATCCTGCAGCGCGGATTTGAACAGGTCGGCGCCGGCCTTGGCATCGACCTTGACTGCCAGCAGCGCACGCGCTGCCTCGACGGCGATGTCGACGGCACTGGCGCGCACTTCGGCGACGGCCTCGCGCTCGGCCTGGCCGATCTTCTGCTCGGCAAGCGCGGTGCGGCGGGTGACGTAATCCTCGGTCTTCTTGTGCGCCTCAGCGGCAAGCATCTCGGCCTCGCGCTTGGCGGCGGCGACAATTGCCGCGGCCTCCTGCTCGGCTTCCTTGCGCTTCTTCTGGTACTGGCCGAGCAGCTGCTGAGCCTCTTCGCGCAGCTTGCGGGCTTCATCAAGCTCGTTGCTGATCTTGGCTGCACGGGCGTCGAGCGCCTTCGCGATCAGCCCCGGTACCTTGATGTAGACGGCGGCGCCGAGGAAAATGATCAGGGCGACGGTGGCCCAGAGTGTTGCGAGAGATGTGGCGTCCATGATGCGCTCCTCACCGGGCCACGGATTTGACGGCCGCCGCGATCTCGGCCTTGCTGGCCTTGCCGCCGACAAGCGCATCGACGATGGCCGAAGCGGTGTCCTCGGCGATCGTGCCGACTTCCTTCATGGCGTTGGCCTTGATGGAAGCGATGCTGGCCTCGGCCTCGCCGAGCTTTTTGTCGAGCGCGGCCTCGACCTTCTTGCGGGCAGTTTCGGCTTCGGCCTTGGCGGCGTCGTTGGCCTGCTGGCCGATCGCATTGGCCTTGGCCTTGGCTTCCGCCAATTCCTGCTCGTAAGCAGCAACGGCAGCGTCAGCCTCGCCCTTCAGCCTGGCGGCCTGGTCGAGGTCCTGCGTGATGCGATCGCTGCGCACGTCGATGATGCCGCCAAGGCGCGGCATCACCACCTTCTTCAGGAACAGGTAGAACAGCCCGAACGTGATCGCCAGCCACAGAAGCTGCGACGGGAACGTCGCCGGATCAAATGGCGGGAACGTGCCGTGCGCCTCAGCGGGCACGCCGGTACCGGAATGCGTGTCGCCTTCCGTGCCGGTATGAGCGCCTTCAGCGGCGGGTGCGGACTCTTGCGCAAAGGCAGATGTCACGAACATGGACTATCCCCTGATATCAGGCATGGCCGCAGGGTAGCGGCCGGCCTGTCCAATCTTCTCGAGTGCTCAGCCGAACAGGGCGAGGAGCGCGATGAGAAGCGAGAAAATGCCCAGAGCTTCGGTCACGGCGAAGCCGAAAATCAGGCGGCCGAACTGGCCATCGGCGGCCGACGGATTGCGCAGGGCGCCCGCCAGGTAGCTGCCGAAGATGTTGCCGAGGCCAATGCCCGCGCCGCCCATGCCGAGGCAAGCGATACCGGCGCCGATGTACTTTGCTGCTTCTGCGTCCATTTTAAACTCCTTTGGATCTGTAATTCCGTTGCAATTCCATCCGGCGAAAGATGCCGGAAACTCTCGATCAGTGCCCGGGATGCAGGGCGTCGTTCAGATACATGCAGGTCAGCACGGCAAAGACGTAGGCCTGCAGGAAGGCGACCAGCAATTCCAGGGCGGTCAGCGCGACAGCCATGGCCAGCGGCAGCACCGAACCGGCGACGCCGACGGCGCCCAGCGCGCTCAGGCTGACGACGAAGCCCGAAAACACCTTCAGCGTGATGTGGCCGGCGAGCATGTTGGCGAACAGACGAACCGAGAGGCTGACCGGACGCGAGACGAAGGAAATAACTTCGATCAGCACCACCAGCGGCAGCAGGAAAACCGGAACGCCATGCGGCACGAACAGCTTGAGGAAGCCCAGGCCGTGCTTCGTGAAACCGTAGACAACGACGGTTCCGATCACCAGGGCCGCGAGGCCGAAGGTGACGATGATGTGGCTGGTGACGGTGAAGAAGTAGGGGAAAAGGCCAAGCAGGTTGGCGACAAGCACGAACATGAACAGCGAGAACACGAAGGGGAAGAACTTCATCCCTTGAGTTCCCGCAGCATCCCGCAGCATGTTGGAGACGAACTCGTAGCCCATTTCCGAAACCGACTGCAGGCGACCGGGAATAAGGCTGCGGCTGGAAGTCGAGAGGTAAAGAAACGCCGATGCGACGAGCACGGTCGCGACCATGAACAGAGCCGAATTGGTGAAGGACAGGTCATAGCCGCCGATGTTGATCGGAATCAGCTTGACGATATGGAACTGGTGGATCGGATCGACCTTGTCAGCAGCCATTTACATCCCCGTCAAAGCCGCGAACGGCCTCAGTGTCCTTATGCGCCATTAACGGCGCCAGTTCATTCTTTCGGATCGCGCGACTTCTCGCTTTTTCCGAATTCCGCCACAACACCTGCCGAACGCAGGACATTGAGCACGCCGGCGCCAAAGCCCAGCAACAAGCCGACGACCAGACCCCATGGCGAGGTTCCCGCCACACGATCCAGAAACCAGCCAAGGCCCACACCCACCACTATCCCGGCGATGAACTCGCTGGACAGCTTGAGCGCCTGGCCATATCCGGCCGTCGCTTTCGCGCCGTCATTCCCCTCTAGCCGATCCGGCCGTCTTGTCGCAAGCGATGCTTCAAGGTTGCGCCGGCGGCGCTCAAGGTCTTCGTCGCGGATGTCGGCTTCATGCTTGCTGCCGCGGCCGGTTTCTCCGGTTCCGTGTGGCCCATTCTTGTCGGCCATAGAACCCCCCTGCCCGGTCAGACCGTCACCGTCCGTCCGCTTCTAAAGTCGCCGGCAACATAGTTAGAGGGTCCGCGCCCGTCAAGCCACGGGCGGGGCTTCAAAGCCATGTATTTTTTCTATTAAAATCAATGAGTTGGAGAGGTGCGACATCGTGCCCGGCAGAGTGGCGGGGACGCAGACCCCGAATCCTTCCGGCAACGGCTCTTTGATTGCCGGGGCCAACGGGAAAAGAAGCGACGTTTGCCGATGGCTCAGCTCCAGCCGCCGCCATAGGTGCGGTAGAAGATGTGCAGGCCGATCTTGGTCATCTTCTGCATCGTGCGCGCCCAGCCCGGATGGACGTAGTTGGCGTAGTAATGGGTCGATGAGCCGACTTCCGGAATGAAAATCTTGCCGGCGGTGACGGCCATGGCGACATCCTGCGCCACCTTGTAGTTGGCAGGGCTCTCGATGCGCTTCTTGCGGCCGTCGCAGGCGAACGAGAACTGGCAGCGGTTCAGCCAGTTGTCGTTCTGGTAGACGACGCCGCAGATCGAGTTCGGATAGGCCGGATTGCGGACGCGGTTGAGGATGACCTGGGCGACGGCGGCCTGGCCGCGTACGGATTCGCCGCGCGCCTCGAAATAGATGCCGTTGGCAAGGCAGGCCTGCTCCTTCTTGGAGAAGACGCTGGCCGGCAGCGGGTTCTGGATCCACGAGTGATCGCCCTTCGCCATTGGCGGAATGAAGCGCCCATCATTCGGCTCTTCGTCCTGCAGCAGCGCCTCGAAGGGCGAGGCCTTGGCGTAGTCGGGCTCGGCCTGGGCATAGGCGGTGGCCAGAACGTCCGGCTTGTCATTGTTGACGAGGGCAGCAAGCATCGCCGGCACGCCGGGATCCGGCTTCTTGTCCACATTGGTATGGAATGCCTGGGCGATCTGGATTTCCTTGCCCTTGATGCCGGGCTTGGCGAAGGCCAGCTTCAGGCCGCTGTCCATGCTCGGCCGCAGCAGCGAGGAGGTGCGCTGGAAGATCGAGCCGGCATTGAAGTTCTTCGGCGGCGCCACCGGCGAGACCTGGATGATGCGGCCCTTCTTGTCGGAGCGCATGATGCGGTCCTCGTCGGGCGTGACGCCGGCGACATTGCCCTTGCCGCGAAACGAGACCTTGCCGACGCCGGGCAGGCGCACGCCCGAGCCCGAAAGCGAACCGGTGGTGACGGAATCGATGAAAGGCATTTCGGCGGCATGGACCGAGCCGGCGACGGAGCGCTCGACATAGGAATTCCAGCGGGTGCCCGACGCTTCGAGGCCGGAAATCAGGCTGCCCATGTCCTGGTAGGCGACGACGGTCGGAAAGCCGATCCAGATGCCGAGCCCGATGACCAATGGCGATACGAAGGAACGTTTTTTCTCACCGGCGGCGGCAGCCAGCCGCTTCAAGACACGTCGATGCACAGGAAACTCTCCAGAAACGCCACTGAGCCACTGGAGAGCCAAAGTGAAGCATTAACCTTGATGCGGGGTTAACGCTAATGATGGTGTTTTTCCGAACCGGCCCGAAACGAGACGCCGGTCCGGTGCGATAAAAGCGTCAGTTCGGCCGCAGCAGGATCGGCCAGGCGATGAGCGCGCAGAGCGCTCCGACCAGCCAGACGCCAGGCCACGACCAGACGAGCAGCAATGCCGGAATGGCGGTCGGCACCACGAAGAAGGCGATGAAGACGAAGCTGTTGGCTAGCCCGAGCGCGGTTCCGGCACGGCTGGCGCCGGCAAGCGTGGCGAGCTCGGTGTAGGCGACGCCATGCCAGGCGGAGACCGAGATGCCGGCAACGACCAGCAGCACCGCGATCGCCGGCATCAACGCGGCGTGCGAGTTTGGTGTCGCTGCCGCCGCCAGGACCAGCAGGCCGAGAGCCGCGAAGCCAAGCGCACTCGTCATGCTGCAGAAGCGCAGAAACCAGCGGCGGTTGCCGTGGCGATCGGTGTAGCGGCCGCTCCAGACGCGCATGACCATGGCGCCGGTCTGGACCGCGGCAAGGCTGGCGCTGATCGTGAGCGTGCCCATGCCGGCGAAGTCGTGCAGGAAGACGGAGGCGAAGGTGAGGACCGCCACCTGCGGAAAGCAGAGCAGGCCAATGGCGCTGGCGATGCGCCAGACCTCAACATTGCGCAGCGGCGCAGGGCCGGCCGGCTTGGTCATGGCCATGCGGCTGGCATTGTCGGTTTCGGGTGGCTGATGCAGCCAGCGCCAGGCAAACAGCGCCGAGACGGCGTTCACGGCGGCCAGTAGCCCGAAGACCGCCGCGAAGCCATGCGCTGAGGCCAGAGATGGCAGGACCAGCGCGCCGAGCCCGCCGCCGAGCGGCACCGCCGTCTGCCTGATGCTCATGGCAAAGCCGCGCTCGCCCTCATGGAACCAGGCCATGATCGCGCGGCCGCTGGAGCCATTGACGCTGCCGCCGAGCAGGCCGGTGACCAACAGGCATGCGGCCAGCATGGCAACGCCAGGCACATAGGTCGCCGACGGCACGATGAACAACGCCATGAGCGCAAGCCAGGCCGCCGTCGCGCCGAGGCCGGTCAACAGCACACCGCGATCGCCCCAACGGTCGGTGAGCAGGCCCCAGGGCAATTCGCTCAACGCAACGCCTAACCCAAGCAGCCCAAGGACAATGCCTAGATTGCCGTTGGAGAGCTGGTAGCCCGAACGCAGAAACACCGCTGCCGCCGGTATGCCGGCGAAGGTGGCGGAGAAACTGGCATTGGCAGCAACGCCGATGCCGAGCACCTTCCAGCGATGATTGGCGCGAAATCGTTCAGCCTTCGAAATGGCGGTGACGGTGGCTGCTCGACCAACCCGGCGTTGCTCACAATTTGCGTCGGCAATCGACATGGTGGAACTCCTGTAATGGCCCTTCCGGACCCTTGACGCCTTGTCTCTACCGCCATAACTTCATCCCGAATATCGGGAAGTTTTTGACTATTATTCCCGAAAAACAGGATCGTTTCTATGCGGCGTGTAACCTTCGACCTCGATGTCCTTAGAAGCTTCGTCACCGGCATGGAGCTGGGTAGCTTCGCCAAGGCGGCCGACCGGCTCGGACGCTCGACCTCGGCGGTCAGCGCGCAACTGAAGAAGCTGGAGGAGCAGGCGGCGACGCCGATCTTCCGCAAATCGGGGCGCGGCCTGGCGCTGACCGAGGCCGGCGAGACCATGCTCGGCTATGCCAGGCGGCTGCTCGAATTGAACGACGAGGCGGCTTCCGCCATCCACGACGTCGAACTGGAGGGCTGGGTCAGGCTTGGCCTGCAGGAGGATTTCGGGGAGGCGGTGTTGCCGGAGGTGCTGGGGCGCTTCGCCCGGGCGCACCCCAAGGTCAAGATCGAGGCCAGGATCGGACGCAGCTATGAACTTGCCGAGCGCATCACCTCAGGCAATCTCGACATTGCGCTGGCCTGGGACAGCGGCCAGGCACTGCCCTACAGCCGGCATGTCGGCGATGCGCAGTTGCGCTGGATCGGCCCGGCAAAGCTGATCGAGACCAGCCTGCGCGAGGGCGAGGCACTGCCGCTGGTGGCACTCGAAGCGCCCTGCCTGTTGCGCACGGTGACGACGGAAACCCTCGACCGCGCCGGCCTGCCGTGGCGGATGGCCTTCTCCAGCCCGAGCCTTGGCGGCATCTGGGCGGCGGTCGCCGCCGGGCTCGGCTTGACCATCCGCACCGATATCGGGCTGCCGGCCAACGTCAGGGCAATGGCGCCGCAGGTGCTCGGTCTGCCCGCGCTGCCGACAATGGCGCTGGTGCTGCACCAGAAAGATGCCGAGCTCGACCCGGTGGCGGCGCGGCTGGCGGATATATTGCTGCAGGCGGCACTGCAGGCGCTGCCGCGGACGGATGAGGGGCTGAGAGCGGTGGCTTAGTGTCCAGTGTCGCGTTCCGTCACACCCCCCTCTGTCCTGCCGGACATCTCCCCCCTCAAGGGGGGAGATTGGCCGGCACGTTGGCTTTCGCCAATCAACGAGGGTGAAGGAGAAGCGCCATCAGCGAAACTGCTAATCTCCCCCCTTGAGGGACTGTTGCAAAATTGGATGGATGTGATTCCCTGTTTTTGAAACGGGGATTTTGCGATGACGACGAAGCCGAGCGGTCAGTTCAGTTTTGTGGAGGCTTTGCTGCCACAGGGTCTTGGTCGGAGCGGTCGGCTGGACCGGCTGTCGTCGCTGGTGAAGTGGTATCGCTTCGAGAAGATTCTGGCGCGGCTGCGCTCGCCGGCGGGGCCAGGG
>NZ_JBFUFA010000014.1:0-156133 GCF_056403695.1 Mesorhizobium sp. P2_F7
CTCAATGAAACGCCTCAGGTCGCCAGGATCAATTCGCGACTGAAGTCCGAGTTCCCGGACTTCACACCCGAAGTGTTTATCAGCACCTATCCGGTTACCAATCCTGTCGCCATTGCTGCGATCAGAGAAGGCGCCCGTCGCGCGGGTTTGGCGTAGCTTCATTACTGGTCAACTGGACGCGAGATAACTCGCTCGTGCCTAGGTCCTATATCGTTGCCACAAGCGGCGAATGTCCGCTGGTGGCGCGACTACGACCTACGGCATGGCCATCCATGACGTCTCCTTCTGGGCGGAGACAAGTTCATCTCTGCGACCGACTTGAGGCCCACTGCCGACCGGCAGCTAATGGGCCGGCAGCGGACCGACTGCTTTTAGTTTGGCGGCTGGCCATAGCTGACGTTTGTACCGCTGAGATCACACGGCGACTTCCGACCTCAATTCGACTGTTCCGCGCCAGCCGCCAGATCCCGATGCGGTCATTTGCACGCTAGAGACGCGGAGCCCTGCAGGCGTTATTTGCGCCTTACGAAAGCTGCCAAGCCTGAACGGTGACACGCGGACTAGTCCCTGATCCATTCATCTTCGGACCCTTGCCTTAAGCCAGCGGTCAAAGGCAACGGCAAGGATCAGGATCAGACCGATGACGATGCTTTGCGTATAGGAGGAAACGTTGTTGAACTGTAGTCCGTTCTGAAGCACGCCGATTAGTGCTGCGCCCACCACGGTGCCGCCGACGCTGCCAATGCCGCCGAACAACGACGTGCCGCCGATGACGACGGCGGAAATGACGGTTAGCTCGTAGCCCATGCCGGCAACGGCTTCCGATGAGTTGAGCCGGGCCGACAGCACGAAGGCGGCGAGCCCCGCAAAGAAGCCGACGATAACATAGACAGAGATCAGAATGCGGTCGACGCGCAAACCTGAAAGTCGCGCCGCTTCCGCATTGCCGCCGACGGCATAGACGGCGCGACCATAGCGTGTGTAGCGCAGCACGATGTGACAGAGAATGGCCGCGATGGCGAAGATGATTGCAGGAACCGGCACTGGCCCGAACAGCCCGTTGCCGAACCAGCGCATCGAAGCATCGAAGCCAGAGATCGGGCCGCCATTGGAGATTGTAAGCGTCAGGCCGCGGAAGATGGTTAGCCCACCCAGGGTGACGACGAAAGGCGGAACCCTGAGCCGGGTAATCGCAACGCCCTGGATGCCGCCGGCGGCTGCGCCCACGCATACTGCAGCCAACAGCGCCGGAAACCACCCAAAGCCCTGCGTCGCCGAAGTACCGAGAGACAGCGTGTTGGCTGTTCCGCCTTTGGCGACAACCGCCGCGACCATGCCGCAGAGGGCCAGGAGCGAGCCCACCGACAGGTCGATGCCGGCGGTCAGGATGACGAAGGTCATGCCGAGCGCAATTAAGCCGGTAATAGAAATCTGCCGCAGAATGTTGAAGATATTGATCGGGTCGATGAAGCTCGGCTTCATGACCGTGAAGACGACGATCAGCGCGGCGAGAAAAAGCAGCGGCCCAAAACTCATCAACAGGCGTGCAAAATTGATCCCGCTGCTCTGCCCCTGCTCTACCCGACTGCTCATTGCGTCTTCCCCTGCCGCCGATCGAGCGCCATCAGTTCCATCAGTTTTTCCTCATTGGCCTCGACGCCCGGCATCTCGCCGGTGATCCGCCCACGACGCATGGTGACGATCCTGTCGCTGACGGCCAGCACTTCGGGCAATTCCGAGGAGATCATCATAATGGCGATGCCGCGCGCGGCGAGCTGCACCAGGATCTGGTGCACCTCGGCCTTGGCGCCAACATCCACCCCGCGCGTTGGTTCATCGACAATCAACACTTTGGGATCGCGCGCCAGCCAGCGGGCGAGCACGACCTTCTGCTGGTTGCCGCCGGAGAGCCCTTCTATCGCCTGCTCGGCCGAGGCCATGCGGATCGAGAGCATTTTCTTGTAGTCGCCCAGCGCCTCACGCTCGCGGCGTTCGGCAATGAAGCCGAGGCCGTTGCTGAAGCGCTTGAGCGCGGCAATGGAAAAATTTGTCAGTATGCCGAGCGTCGCGAAGATCGCTTGGTGCTTGCGGTCCTCTGGCACCAGCCCGATGCCGAGCGCAATCGCATCGGCTGGCGAAGCCGGCGCAATCTCCTTGCCGTCGAGCGTGATCGTGCCCGCAGCAATGCGGTCGGCGCCGAAGATAGCGCGGGCAAGCTCGGTGCGACCGGAGCCGACGAGGCCGGCGACGCCAAGGATTTCTCCAGCTTTCAGGTCGAGGTCGACGCCTTCCAGCACGATGGCGTGCGGCGCTTCCGGATCGCGCATGGTCCGCAGGCCACGAACGGAGAGCCGAACATCGCCGGCAATCTCGCGCTGGGTCGGTCGCGCATAAAGCTCGGATGCGGCGCGGCCGACCATCTTCTCGATGATTTTCGGCAGTTCTATGGGACCGCCCTCACGGTCGAGATGGCCGGCAAGCCTGCCGTCGCGCAGCACCGTCATGCGGTCGCAGATGGCGGAGGCTTCCTCGAGCCGGTGCGTCACGAACATGATCGCGACGCCGTCCTTGCGCAGCCGGTCCATGATCGACAACAACCTCTGCACTTCGGTCTCGGTCAGCGCGGAGGTTGGCTCGTCCATGATGATGAGGCGGCTCTTCAACGACAGAGCCCGCGCGATCTCGACCAGCTGCTGCTCGGCCACCGACAGTGCCGAGACGACGGTGCTGGGATCGATGGTCAGACCGACGCGGGCGACGATTTCGCGCGATGCTTCCACCATGCGGCGCCAGCTCACCAGACCCAGGAGTCCAATAGGCGCCCGGCCAATGAAAATGTTTTCGCCAACCGTCAAAGTGGGGATCAGGCTCAGTTCCTGATAGATCGTGACGATGCCGAGACGCTTGGAATCGTCCGGATTGGATGGCGCGAATTCGGCGCCGTCGAAAACCAGGCGCCCACCGGAGGGCGGCATCACGCCGGAGAGAATCTTTAGCAGCGTCGATTTGCCGGCGCCATTCTCCCCCAGAAGGCCGAGGATTTCGCCGCGGCGCACATCGAGGGTCACGTCCTTCAACGCCGTAACGCCGGCAAATTGTTTGGTGATGCCTTCGACGGCGAGCAGCAGGTCGCTGCTTGAAGGTGTTATTGCTTCGGCGAGGGACAATTGTGCAACCCCTTGAGATTGGCTCGACCGCTGGCACCGCCGGGCCCGATTTTCATCGGGTCCGGCAGCGCCGCGTCGAAATCGGGATTGGCTATTTGGTTTCCCCGATGCGCTCGGCCTTGTCGAGATTGTCCTTGCCGATGACGATCGGCGTCAGGAGGACGAGCTTTTCCTTCGGCTCAGTCTTGTCCTTGGCATAGGCGACCGCTATACGGACCGCCGTGCGCGACTGCTCGCCCGGGAACTGCTCGACCGTGCCCGCGAGCTTGCCGTCGCGTACTGCGACGATGGCTTCAGGCAGCGCATCGAAGCCGTAGATCTTGACGTCGTTGAAGCCACGAGCTGCGCATGCCTCCACGGCGCCGAGCGCCATGTCGTCATTGGCGCAGATGATCGCGTCAGGCTTGCCGTTGGCGGCAAGACCCGCTTCGGTGACCGACAGGCCTTCGGCTCGGGCGAAGTTGGCGGTCTGCTCGAAGATGATCTGGTATTTGTCCTTCAGGGGATCGAGCACGTTGTGCACGCCCTTGTTGCGGTCGATCGCCGGACCGGCGCCGGGCTGGCCCTGCAGATGGAAGATCTTGGCGCCGTTGGGGAAGGCGTCGACCATAGCCTGCGCCTCGGCCTCGCCGCCCTTCACGTTGTCGGCGCCGACATGGGCAAGAATGCCTTCGACGCCGTCGACGCGGCGATCGATGGTGACGACCGGCACGCCGGCCTGGACGGCCTGTTCGATGGCGGGCGCCAGCGCGTTGACGTCAAGCGGAGAGATGACGATCGCGTTGACCTTCTGAACGATCGCCGCTTCGATGTCGGCTGTCTGCTTGGGCGCGGAATTCTGGCCGTCGCTCTCGGTTAGGTTGACGCCCTGAGCCTTAGCCTCAACCTTGATCTGATTGAGCATGTGGACGAAGAACGGAAACGTCAGGCTGGGCACCGAACCCAGAATAGTCAACTTGTCCTGGGCAAAGGCGCCGGGCGCGACTATCGCCAGCGCGCCTATGGCAACAGACGATAAAAGAAAATCACGTCTATTCATGAACTTACTCTCCTCCCATCGGCCGGTTCGCTGCGGTCTCTTGTTCCTCCGGCGCCGGCGGGCGAAGCCTACCCAACCTCCAAAATTTGCGCAAGGAAATGGTTGCTGCTCGTCTCTCGCGCCGGGGGCACCTCCCGCCTTATCGCTTTGCGCGAAACCAGCTTGAAGATGCTGCCGAGCTTCTCCTTGCCCCCGCTTGTACCAACTGCCTCAGACGATTCTTTACTGCAGGCGCAGGTTCAGGCAGGAGATCAAGGCGAGAACTGACTATGATTTGCCAGGCGCGATGAGCAATTTCTCGATCTCCCGAGCGGAAACCGGTTTGCTGAAATGATAGCCCTGCATTTCATCGTCAATTGTTTTTGAGCAGGAAGGCGATTTGATCGTCGGTTTCTACGCCTTCGGCGATAACCCTCATCTTCAACTTTGACCTAACGAAATCACGGCGCCGGCGACAGCCTGATCGTTTTCGTCTTCGGCGACGTCGTTGATGAACGATTTATCGATCTTCAGCCGGGCAACCGGAAATCTCTTGAGTGCGCTGAGGCTGGAGTAGCCGGTTCCAAAATCGTCGATCGAGATCTGGACGCCGAGATGTTGCAGTTCGTTCATCGTCGCGACCGCCAGGTCGATATCGTGCATGATGAGGCTTTCAGTCAACTCCGCTCAAGGTAACTTGCCTCCAGGCCGCTGCCCCTTTAATGCGTTAACGACGCGGTCGATCAGGTTCTTCTCTCTGAATTGCCGTGCCGACACACGCAAACGGTCATCGGCGGCAGACCCGCATCCTGCCAGGCCTTGTTCTGTCGACAGGCTTCATGCAGAACCCAGTCGCCAATAGGCACGATCAGACCCGTCTCCTCGACCGTCACGTCATCGGTGCTACCATGCCCAGTGTCGGATGGTTCCAGCGTATTAACGCTTCTCCCGCAAAGACGCGCCCCGAGCGAAGATCGACTTGCGGCTGATAGAGCAGCACGAATTCAGAGCGAGCCACGGCGTTTCGCAATTGCTCCTGAAGCACCAATTTTTCATGCGCCCTTGAGTTGAATTCGGGAGTATAAAACTGGAAATTGTCGCGGCCGAGTTCTTTTGCGCGGTACATGGGAGCATCGGCATTGGCCAGCCGATGCTGGCCGTCGTCCTCAGGTGATGCTCTCCGATATGAACCGGCTCTGCGATCGCTGCTCGGATCGTTTGCAAGGTCTCCGAAATGAGATCGATATTCGTCGGTTGATCAACAGAACGATGACAAATTCGTCGCCCCCAAGCCGCACCACGGTATCGGTCGCCCTTACGCATTCAACGCATGAACACACCCACACCCGGCGATTCAATTAGATTAAGCTAAAATAGTTCCCAATCTCGAAACCAAAATTTCCTTTCGACGTTATGGGGCGCAAAACGATCGGGAGGTCGGGCTATGGGCAACTTTCTACCCCTGTCCATCAAGCTGATGGACGGCAAAACCATGACTGTGTCGTCAATCTGCGAGGCCGAGGTGGCGCTTCAAGGTCGATGGCGAAACAAGATGGCGGCACCCTACAAGGACGCGTGCCGGCTCATCGCTGCAGCAAAGGAAGGGAGTTGTAGCCAAGCCATCGCTTTCGCGGCATTCAAGGCCGCCGCTATCGACCAGCATCTATTGCTGCCCGCGGCCAAACCGGGAGGCAATGTCATCGAATTCCCGCGCCGGAAGGGCCCGCACTAAAATGGCAAGGCCTAGACCGAAAACCAGCAGCGATCCGACATCGGACCTTTGCCCCTACGACCTTGACGTCTTCATGAGGAAGCACGGACTGTCCAAGAGGGCGGCCGAAGTGATCATTCACACCAACGGCCCATCGCGCCATCGGTGCGACTATGCGGCGGAAGCCTATCTGCGGTTTAAGCAATTGAAAGACGGCAGGCAGAAGCCGCCTGCTCCGAATATCAAGGCGTAAGCGTCAATGACCAGGCTGTCCGATCTTGGCCCGTTTATCCCAGCTAAGCGGCTCCGCGTCGAGCAGGCCGACGAGCCATGCCGTTGCTACAACTGCCCGAACTGCGGCCAGCCTGTTGACCAACACGACGCTCGACAGGTGTTCTATCATGAAGGCCCTGGGCATGACCGCTTGAGCTTGAAACGGGAGGAAATGTTTTGGAATTCAGGCGTCGGAAAGATTAGCTCAGCGCTAAATGCTCCGGAACCTTTCGTGCAGGCCCAAGTTCGTCACCTATGCCGCGCTATTTTTTCGATTTCTGGGAAGACGGAAACCTAATCTCTGATGATGAGGGAACCGATGTGCCGGATTTCGAAACGGCAAAGGATGAAGCTCTAGTCGACCTTTCGGAGCTAATGAAAGAGATATTGACGGCTGGCGGTTCTCATGAACTGAAGCTCATCTTGCGCGATGAGAGCGGCGAAGAGTTGCTCGAACTTGCGTTAAATTACCAAGAAAAGATCCTGACGAAAATCATTGATGTTGGCCCCCATGATCACCACGGGCCAAAGTCCAACGGCGACGATCGTTTCTACGTTTGCGCTGTTTGCGGCCAAGAGGTCGACCGACGGGATATGCGTCAAGTGATGTGGCACGAGCAGCCGGACCACGAGCCGCTGGATGTTGAACCGTAGGAGCACGCGTGCCGAAATATCATGTTGAGGAAATGGACGGCGATGCCGTCACCGCTAGCCACGTTGTCAACGCGAAAACCCCTCTGAGGGTAGCCCAGGAAGCAACCGAACGCAGCGTCACCTTGCGCACAAACGAGGCGGTGTGGATGCGGGTCATCGAAGAAAAGCGCGCCTATATCTTCGAATATGCCTTTAGCCTTTAGTGCGCACTCAGCGGCCCGACGGATCATTGGGGTGGATTGGATCACCGCCGGGCCTGACCGGCCGAGGGCTTGGTCCGGGCCGGCTACCCCAAATTGTATATATTAGGCTTAGCTCAAAAAAAGCTTTTTCGACGTTACGCTCAATAAGCCAGCGCGAAAAAGGCCCGAATGCAGAAACGGAGGGGCGGAGTGCCGGGGGGCTGGCCCGTCAATTGTCAATGAGCGGCGGGAGGTTTTGGTTGCGGTGCATTCAAATGAAATGCCCGCGCTCGCCGAGGGCGGAAGGCGGCGCAAGCTCTCCCAGCACGGACCGCCAGGGCCGGGAAACGGCGTAATAGCCTCCCCGGAAGGAAGTTTCGGCCATATCAGAGAAACCACGCTATATGCCCGGCACCGGAATGGGCAATGATAAACGACGACGAGACGAAGGTCGGCGTTCTGATATTTGAAACGGCGCAAGGTAACTTCGATTTCGCCGTATTGGTAGACTTCAAGAGGTTTAAATATGAAAGCGCGCTTGGCACAGCGCGCTTTCTGTTAATTTGATCAGCCTTGCAATACGCTCAGCCATGTAAGGCGAACCCCTTCCACGGAGATCGCCAATGGCCAGATCCACCATATAAGCAGCTATCGCAGGATGAGATTCGACCGCTTTCTCGGAGCACCAGGAGCGCTGCACAAGAGCATCATCGTCCATCCGTCCCTCGCGTACCACTGTGAGCACTACCGCTCGCTTCGTGAGGTCCATGAGCCGCTGTTGAAATCGATCGAGAACACGCGTGGCCAACATCCCTGCGGCGATCCAAAACCTTTTTGATTTCGGCACGCTCCGGCACGGTTCTGCATTGCCTCAAGGATGACCTCTTCGCTGACCTCGCCTGCGCTGATGCCCTCCTGTCGGCTGCCGTTGCCGGCTGCCATCCATTTGTCGAGGAAATTGGTTCCGCGTATGCTCACCTAATGCCAGCCTCCTTTTCCAATTCACGGAGCTTCGCCTTAATCTCCTCAGGGTCCCCATGTTCAAGCCCGATGACATCGTTCCTGGTTTCCTTGAGCGCTACAATAATCTCGTCAAGCTTGGCATGGATCGCGGCTGTGTCCCGGTAGCCTTGGATCAGCACCACACCGGTGATGACGATAGCCGCCACCGAGAGGGCATAGGTGACGGCATTTGTCAGACCAAACGGGACCAGCGCCGTGCAAATCACCATGGCTACGGTCATGACGTAAAACCCGGGTGGTCGGGAAAGAAAGTCCGCCCCAAGGAAGAGGAGACGGTTCATTGTTCACTCCGCTTCGTCTGGGGATCGAGCAAATTGTCTTCCTTAGGGCACATACGGTTCACCGCTCTTGCCCATAGTCAGCGTCCTAAATGATCAAATGTTCCAACGGCTGATCGCCGCTTGCCCCTGGTTGCCGGCTCAAAGAAAAAGCCCGCCGGCGCGGCCCCAGCGGGCTTGTCCTTTCAGTTGGGCCTATTTGCCCATCTGCATTGCCATTTTGCAGAAATCTGCGTGAGACTTCGCGACGGCTTCGTCGGCACACTCCTTCATGATTGCCGCGCGGTCGTCCGCACTCATGGCCGTCCACGCAGCTTTCGTATCCGCTTCCGACTTCATGGTCTTCATACCGGCGTCGGTGAAGAACGGAGACATTTTCGCCGGGTCATCGAGCGCAGACGTGCCGGTGGAACTTCCGGCGAGGGCCGAACCCGTCACAAGAGCAAGCGATGCGCCGAGAACAAGCATTTTCGAGTTCATGAAAATTCCTCCTGATGTTAGCTGCTTGAATGCAGCCGTGCTAATGCAATGCCGGCTAGGAAAAAAGGTTTCCAAAAGAACCTGAAATTGTAGCATTCGCTTCCGATGCACCCGTGCCTGCGGCAATCGAGACAGGTCCAGGATTGTCGGCGAGCAGTTTCGCCAAAGCGGCCGTGCTGTCAGCCATTCTTGAGCCGGCGTCCATATTTGTCGCCATTGGCAATGAACTCGGTGTAAGCCGTCTCCAGCTGCTCGACTGCCTGATCTTTTGAACTTTCTCGTCCGCCCACGCTGCAGCCTCGGCCCGTGTCGGGATCGGTGCCGTTGACGAACCAGGCCCAGCTGCCGGGCTGATCACCGCTGACCGTGGGCATGATGCGCCCGGCTCTGTGGTCGCCGTGACGGGCCGAAAAGTCTTGGGGAACCGCGCGTCCGCCGATAACGGTCCGTTCCCACTTGAGGTGCACGCGTGCCCCTCTAGCACGCGCGAAGGCGAAAGCCTCGGAGCGCCGGAAAACATGAGCCAGCTCGACGCCTGCCTGGTCGAGCACCCGGAAGCCGCCATTGGTCTCTTCGACCTCCAACCGTTCTGTCATGACGGTCCTCTCACGCTCGAAACCTCTCTGTGTGCCAGACGATCTTCCCGTCAATTTTGATCGGCTTGTGAATGACCAGGCGCTTGGGCAGATGCTCAGGGTGAACCTCCAGAAGCGTGATCTTGATATTCGGCTTACACCGACTGCAGTCGAACTTCAGGCGCAACGGGTCAACGCCGCCGCCGTAGACCATCATCAGGTCGGCCGAGCGGCAGTAGAAGACGTTGCCACAGGTGCATTCCGCCTTCACAAGCATGTTGTGCCGGGTTGCCTTGCCCAGCGTGTCGATCGGTTCATGCGCCATGAGAACAGAAAAGGAACAAATTCCTTGAACGTCAAGGCGGTTTGTGGAATCTTTTAGGTATGAGTGATGAACCAACACGGCTTTCCGACGGCATGACGGCCGTCCCACATCAGGGTCGACGCGTCGAAAATCATGCATGCGAGCATCCCGGCTGCGGCAAGGACGCTGGCTTCGGCTTTGCCCGACCGCGCCAGCCATCGCACTGGTTCTGTTTCCTGCATCGCGGCGACGGCGAGCGGTTTTTGTAAGAGGCAAGAAATGTCAGTCCACGTGTTGCCAGAACCCAAGTTGCCGAAGCTGATCGTGGTTATGGCATACGACCGCGGCGAGGATGGCGAGTTGTTCACGGCGTTCGGGCCGGCCGACCAGCAGACAGAGGAGCGTGCTATCCGCCTCGCCAAAGGCCTCGCTTCCCAACACATCGGCGTTGTTGCCTGGAGCCGCGAAGCCAATCCTGCTCTTGGCGACTATGGGCCGCCAAGCGTGCTCTTCACCGCCGGTGAAGTCCCCGACATGGAATGATCAAAGGTCGAAGAGGTCAGTAGGCACGCGAGATTCCTCGCGATTACCCCATGACAGCGCCAAAGTACTCCGCTACCCGCTCTGCGCTGGCGAAGGCCGCAGGACTGGGAAAGAGTGGCCCTGCTACGAAGGCAGCGAAGCGGAAGAAGGCTTGAGAGCCGGTCTTGGATTGGTTGCAGCTACCGCAGACTCCCTTGTCCCTCTGAAAGTCGGACGTGGTGCCCAGCGCGCCTGTGATCTGCGCAACTTGGGCAGGCGTAACGTTCATCGCATGCACGATGCAGCTATCACAGACAGCTACTGGCTTTTTGGCGGTGAAACCTAATCCGTTACCAAGAAAAACCCGCCGCTCCATTCACGGCAGCGGCGGGCCAGACGATGCCGGGGGGTCGAATTTACCCGGCGCACCTAGAACTGTTTGGACGCTCAAACGTTCCCCAATCAAGGGGCCGCGCGGGCGGAACATTCGCTATTTCGTTCCGGCCCAGATGATGTGTCACTGGCATTGGGATAAGAGGCCGAGAGTCTCATCGGATGCGAGCCGCTACAACCTCATCGACCACACCACCACCAGTGCCACCACGATCCCGACGAAACAGAAAGCGACCCAGACACTGGTCATGGATTGCAGGGCACGGGTTTAATCAACCAAGCCGGCGTTGCGATGCACGATTGCGTCGAGGATAGTTTCATAGACGCTGCCGGTGTCTTCCTCGATCTCGACGCTGCTGATGCCGATCGCCTTGGCGTCTGCGAATAGCTTTTGGGTCAACTCGGCAACGGAGATGATGTCAGAGCCAACCGTTGCGGGGACGTTGGCGCCAATCCATTTGTACAAAAAATCTGTGCCGCGTGTGCTCAATCAACGGCCCTCGGCTCGAAACGGCATTAGACGCCTTGGCGAAGGATCGTTGTCGGGGAAGCCGATATGCCGGTCTGCCGGCGCGGATTGTAGCGCGCGTTCGATATCAGCCCACGGCCTGGGCTGGGTCATCATCTTCAATAAAGCGGGGTGCAAGCCATCGCCGCGCGCTGCGGCAATTTCATGCAATGACCTAAAGAGCAACATTGGGACGCATCCGTTATCCAGTGAGACTGGAAAAAGCAACGACGCGTTTGAACCGATGTTCCAGAGCAAGATACAAAAAAGCCCGCGAGGCCGAGCCATCGACTTTAGGGCCGGCGCCGGTTCCACTGCGCGCTGCGGGTCGATACTAGACGTGTGAATCCGGAGAGCTGCTGCCTTGGGAACGGTGCTCTGCTTCCACCTCAAAGTTAAGCGAGACCTGCAAGACAACGCCACCGCCCTCATCACGGACCTTGATCATCAACCTATGACGATCGCCATCCGGCAGGCTGTCCTTGATCATTTCAACGAGGGCGCGGATGGCCTCTTCTTTGACCCGATCGAAGGTTTCACAATCGGTGCCCTGATCATCAGCAAAGGCCTCGCCGTTGTCGTCGACATCGAAATAGTACAGAGCCATTATGCCGAAACTCGGCTGAAGGCGTTTGGGTTCCGATCAGGATTCGACGGTAGGGAACAGCTTGCTTTCCAGCGCCGTGGCGCGTTTGATCCTCGTGATTCATTTATGATCACCTGGTTCTTGGATACAGCTTACCAGAAGATCAAATGTTCCAATGCCGGGTCGAAACTTCAGAGGCGGGGGAGCAGCGATTTCACCAGATCTACTATTTCCGTGGTGTCGGCCGGCTTGGTAAGACACAGCCCTAGTAGGAAAACCGGGTCACACTCGTCGTGCAGCAAGCCGCTATGAACGACGAATGGAATCCCTTTATTGTCCAAGCTCTTGGCGACTTCGATGCACTCGCCGTCGCTTAACTGCACGTCAATCACCGCCGCGTCCGGCCGATATTCGGCCAAGAAGTCGGTTGCCTCAGCGCATGATCGGGCAATGGCAACTGTGAATCCGGCATCGACCAGCGCTGACTCTATGTCCAGACTGATCAGCATCTCGTCTTCAAGGACCAGAACGAGAGATCGTCTCATCGCAGCGGATTCCCGGCTTTCATTCAATCTCGCTCTTGAAAACTCTGCACCGACGCATGGCGAAGCTTCGGCTCACCGCGCAGATGCCGGACGCGGGCAGTGATGCCAGGCTTGACCCATTCAACACCGTCATCAGCGACGGCCGAGGGCACGCCGGCCGGCTGTTCGGCACGATCGCGCTCTATGCGCTGCCACAGCCGGTCTTTGATGGCGCGGGTTGTTGCGATTACGGCCTTGCCGACATATTTGCCATCCTTTGCGAACAGCCCCTCGGAAGGCTTGCCGGCCGCTTGCTTGACGCCGATGAGATCCAGGTGGTCGACATCCCAGCATTTGGTTTTGACCCAGGCATCGGATTCACCACTGCGATAGGGACTGTTGCGACGTTTCGAAACCATGCCCTCCAGATTCATCTTGTCGGCCGCGGCGAAGAAGTCCTCGCCCCCGCCCTCGACGTGCTGACTGTACGGATGATGCCGGTGGCGGGTTTCACAAGGTCCCACAGGATGGCCTTGCGCTCGATCGTCTGCAGCGGGCGCAGATCCTTCCCGTCCAGGTGCAGGATGTCGAAGGCGACGAAGGCGAGCAGTTCAGCGTTCCATGTCATGCGGGAATGCATCTGATGGAAGTTCGGCCGGCCGTCCGCCTCCGGCGCGATCATTTCGCCATCAATGATGAATGACTTCGCCGGCAGCTTTTCCGCGGCGTTGACGATCGGCCAGAACCGCTTCGACCAGTCGTGGCCGTTCCTGGTGAAGGTGCGGGCGCCGGCCCAGTCGAGTGTGAGCTGAACGCGGAAGCCGTCAAACTTGATTTCGTGCAGCCAATCTTCGCTGACGGGCGGCTCCAGCACCAGGCGTGGTTCCTGCGGTTTGATAAATCTCAGCCGGTCAGCATCGTTACCCACGCACTCATACTCCACCTGCCCCGATTCAATAAGCTTAAGCTAAAATAGTTCCATGTCGGAAATCGGCGGCCGATTGCAACAAAACGGCAAGCGTGACGTTGCGGATATTCGGGGAAACGGAGGCGAGCGCGTAGCTTTCAGGCACAAATGATTGGGAAATGCCTGCGGCAAAAAGGCGACTAGGCTTGCCTTGCAGCTTGGCGCGAATTGACTCGCTAAGCTGCTGTAAACGGCCTAGCCTGCTTTTGTCGCTGGCCACTGAACGGGCGCCGGCGCTTGAGAGCGTACATCGTACTCCCGCCCTGCGGGAGCTAAACGATGCAAGACAACAACCCCCCACGCACATTCATTTCCTCTCACGACTTCGCCATCCTTTGCGACGCCTTCAAAGCTTCGGTAGCTGAGGGCCTTGTCGCAGAGCGTCACTGGTTTCAGGACGTCAAGGATTTGATCCGCGAGCTGACCGACGAGTGTGAGCCAGAGGAGAGCCTGATCGATCGGATCATCGGGCAACAGAAGGGACACAATGGATAGTACCGAGCACGAGTATGAACTCGTATTTTTCGCCGAGAAGCATGGCCTCACGCTGCAGGCGGCGAAGATCATCCTAACTGCAAATGGACCTTCACGCTTGGCCTGCGATGCCGCTGCCAAGGCGTTTCTGACGGCGGTCGCGGTCCGAAAGAGGCAGTGGGAAAGAGATAAACCCTAAGTCTCGTTGCGATCAGCGGTTGGAACGTCCAGCCCTTTGCCATTCAATCGATATAGCGCCGGCAAACATCGTCCGCCAACACTTCGCGGACTACGGCAGTTGCCTCAGTGGCCGGACCGTTCGAGAACCCCGAAATCGACCGAACGTGCGCCTCGATCGGCCTCATCTCCCTTCGCCGCTAAACCTCGCCTAATCAACTCCCGCACTGCGTCAGACCGGCTCGACATTCTTTTCTCGAACCGCCAAGCGTCCAGGATGGCGAGTTCCTCGGCATTGAGCATGATCTGTAGAAGGGATGTTCGGGACGGCACAGCGTTGCTCTCCGACCTCAATCTGCCACACCGGCGTCTGGACAAGCGTCTTGGGTAACGTCGTAGACGTTGCCTATGTTCCGGGGAGCGGAAAAGGTTGTCGGATCATGACAAAATGCTAATGGTTAGCGATGTCCGATTTGACGACACCGCTGATCCGAAAGCTCGAAAGCCTAGGTCGTCTTTCATCAGATGATCGCGAGAGCGTCGAAGCGATGGTGCTTGTGGGTAAGCAGTTGCAGCCCGGTGAGCAGATTGCGCAGGAAGGGGACGAACCCAGCCGCTGTTGCTTGGTGGTTGAGGGGCTCCTGCGACGCTACAGCGTTTTGAACAACGGCACCCTGCAAACGCTCTCAATCCATGTCCCCGGCGATATACCCGATCTCCAAGGCTTGCATCTAAGGATCATGGATCACACACTTGCGTCGATCGGCAGAAGCAAGATTGCTTTGATTTCACACCGCGACATTCTCGAGGTTGTGCGGAAATCACCTCGCCTGGCGAATCTATTTTGGCGGGAAAGTTTGGTAGACGCGGCGGTCGCGCGCGCCTGGGTCAAGGTATTGGGAGGGCAGGATGTGGTGGGCAGGTTAGCCCACCTCGCCTGTGAGCTTTACGTGCGCATGAAGGTCATGGGACTGGTAAAAGACAATTCCTATCCGTTACCACTAACGCAAGTTCAGATCGGCGAGACAATCGGCGCGAGCGTAGTKCACGTAAATCGCATGTTGAAGAAACTGCGTGCTGACGGCCTTYTGGAGCACAAAGAAGGAYGGCTTGTCATTCTGAACTGGGACGCCTTATGCGAGATGGCAGACTTCGACCCCGGGTACCTAAACCTGCGAGACCCACACTATCTGGATGTAACGCCAGCCGCCGGCGGCTAGCACCGGCCTATTGCGAGGCACGAGGTCGGCCCGCGAGCCAAACAATTTGCGCAGGTCATTGTCACTGCAACTAATTGCATCGACTCCGCGTACCTACGTGCGATCTTTTCTGTCCGGGGGGAGTAGTGAAATCCTATCGCGTGGAGGAAATCGAATTCGGCTCGGTGGTGGCGACATACGTCGTTGAAGCAGCAACTCCATTCGAGGCTGCAGCCATAGCAACTCGCCGTACCGTCACCCTTCGGAGGGGCGAAGATGTTTGGATAAAAGTTATTGAAGTCGATCCAAAGCCCGGCCGCGACCAACGCCGACCCGTCGTATACGAGTACCATGGCGTCGGGAAACGATTGTAGCCCTGGCACCGAGCTCCTGGGCCGAGCAGCAAGGCTATGCGCAGCCCATAAAAACCCCTGCGCCGGTTGCGGCAGTTAGCCTCGCTTGGAAGTCGCAACTAACTTTTGTTGCACCTCGTTAAGCGGCGAAGGGTTCAGATTGGATTAATCAGACGAATGGCAGATGCATTGATTGCGGAGCTCAGGGCGACCGTAAAGGCACTTAAGCAGCTCCTCTCCACCTTGGATAAGGAAAAATTGCAAAGTTTGATGGATGCTCTGCCCACCGATATCGCAGCAGGGAGTGCCGAAATGGTGATCTTGGTACACCTGACGCGCGAGATGGATGCTCGCACAGCCCACGGACAAGTCATCCCCTTTCCGACGCGATAGAACCCCGCCAACCGTTAGCCAGCGGGTATTTCGAATGCCCGACAGCTCTCCCGCTAACAGCCTTCCGTATTGGTTTTCATTTGCCCGGAGGTGACACTCGTGGTGCTGTACGCCAGTATTGGCGAGCCTATGCGCTTGCGGGCGCGGTGTGCGCCGTCGTGCTGGTCATCGAGCTTATGGCAATTCGCCTCTTTGCTTCTCACGAGATCGGGGATTCACAGATTCGAGGTTCGATCTAGAATTGAGGCATGGAAGCGGTCTTCGATGACCTTCCACTGCCCCCGGGGCGCCCCGCCAGGACGTGTGGCGCCCTGTCCGTGCCTTCGCGCTAGACTTTGCCGGCAAGCTCGTTCTGGGCCTCGCTATCGGGCTGGGCGTTGGCCTTGGAATGGCAATCGCAGGTTAGGGCGGATCCGTAGCCAAAGCTTTGAAAAGCAGCAAACACGCTAGCATCGAAATGACGCTGCCTATCAGGCCGTCTGCGGTCAGCCCGGAAAAATAGACGAGATCGAACGCCAGTACAGCCATCGCTAAACAGCCAATCATGATTCGAGACGCAGCCGAATTAACCGTTAGAAAGCGCTAAAGCGACGCGCTGGCTAGTTCCAGTAGCGGTATACTCTGCCCATTCTGATGAGCATCATGAAAATCTCCTCCGCGCGGCGAAACCCCGCATCCTGCCCCATACCGAGCCAACGGTTTCAGGGCAATCGGCCACAAGCATATGCCGTTTCATGGAAGCGAACTCCTCCGTTCGTGGCCACGACCCTACGATAATTCTCCAGCTATAGGTCCTGGGTGCCGGTTGCCTCGTCAGCTGTTGTCACCGGCCTGCTCTCGCTCGACGAACTTGCCATGTATCCTCCCAAGAAATACGGAGGCTCAACGCATGCCTGGTTCCAAGTCTACTTGCCCGGGGCCGGTTGGATCGAGTTTGATCCAACCAACGGCATTGTCGGCAACCGGGATTTGATCAGGGTGGCTGTGGCTCGTCATCCCCGACAATCCATCCCACTGTCTGGAAGCTATTCTGGTAGCGCGTCACGTATTCTGGGCATGAGCGTAGTGAATGTTGCGAACGAAACCACGCCAACAAAAATTAGCGTTGTCTGATGTTCTCAGGAACTGTTTGGCAAACACGGAGTTTGCCCAGTTCCTGAATTAGAACATGGAGCATCGATGCGGATCCGCGCAGGTTTCAGCCTCACCTACGAATGCCCGCAGCCGACACCGATGCTGCTGGTCCTTGAAATCCACCCGTCACGCCGCGTCGATCTGCTCACAGAGCAGATCATAGGTTTCGATCGCCCTATCGAGGCCCGCGGCTACATTGATGCTTTCGGCAACGCATGCACGAGGATAGAAGCGCCAGCAGGGCTGACGACGGTTTCCACAAGTTTCGACATTTACGATACAGGAAAGTCCGATGTCGTCATGCCAGAAGCCATCCAGCACGACATCAAGGAGCTGCCCGATGATGTTCTCAGGTTTCTCTTGGGTAGCCGCTATTGCGACACCGACAGGCTGGGCGACTTCGCTTGGGCGAATTTTGGCAACACGCCATCCGGCTGGGCGCGGGTGCAGGCAATCTGCAATTTCGTGCACGATCACATAGCTTTCGACTACCAAGCCGCCAATCCGCTGCGGACCGCCTATGGCGCCTTCGAAGATCGAACTGGCGTCTGTCGCGATTTCGCGCATCTGGCAATCTCGCTATGCCGCTGCATGAATATCCCGGCGCGCTATTGCACCGGCTATCTCGGTGACATTGGCGTTCCCCCGGTGCCGGATCCCATGGATTTCAGCGCGTGGTTCGAAGCATATCTTAGCGGTCATTGGTTCACGTTTGATGCTCGGCATAACCGCCCTCGAATAGGTAGGATCCTGATGGCGACGGGTTGCGACGCGACTGATGTTGCCCTCTCAACCAGTTTCGGGTCATCGAGACTTGCTGGCTTCGAAGTTGTCACGGAAGAAATCCAGCCGGAGCACTTGTTGGCGACCCTATGACCCCGCAAGGCCATGTCGTGTCAGGCCGCGCGCGATCAGCCGCGCCATACGCTGCGAAAACGCACGAGCGTCCGCAGGTTTGTCGCCGTCGAGCACGCGGGCCTCGTCGTAGAGAAGATGGGCTGCATCGTCCTTAAAGGCCTGCTCGTCTTCGCCGAGGCTGGCGAGCGCCAGCACGCGCTCATGCCTTGGATTAATTTCCAGGATAGGCTTGGCTGCCTTGTCGAGGCGGCCGGCGGCGTCCATCAGCCGCTCGAACTGGCGGTCCGGACCGTGCTCGGGTGCGACAAGGCAGACCGCGCTTTCGGTCAGGCGGTCGGAGGCCTTGACGTCCGAAACGGCGTCGCCGAGAGCCGACTTCACGAAAGCCAGGAAAGCATCTACCTCAGGCGTTGCCGCCGTGTCCCCCTTTTTCGTGTCGTCGAGCAGCGGAATGTCCGATAGTTCCGCCACGCCCTGCGTCACCGATTTGAGGGGCTTGCCCTCGAAGTCCGGCGCTATCGTCACCCAGAAGCTGTCGACAGGATCTGTGAGCAGCAGCACCTCGATGCCACGCGCTTTGAAACCTTCGAGCTGAGGCGAGGCTTCGAGCCGGGCGCGGTCGTCGCCGGCCATGAAGAAGATCGCCTTCTGGCCTTCCTTCATCGCGGCGACATAGTCGGTGAGGCCGCGCCAGCCTTCGCTCGAAGCGGTCGAGCGGAAGCGGGCGAGTTTCAGCAATTGCTCGCGCCGCTCATAGTCCTCATAGAGCCCTTCCTTGAGGACAACGCCGAAATTCTCCCAGATCCTGGAGTAGGCCTCAGCATCGTTTTCCGACAGCTTGCCGAGTTCGCTGAGCACACGATTTGTCAGGCCCTTGCGGACCGAGGCTAGCAGCGGGCTTTCCTGGATCATCTCGCGCGAGACGTTGAGCGGCAGGTCGGCGGAATCGACCAAACCGCGGACGAAACGCAGGTAGCGTGGCAGAAGATCGGCGTCATCGGTGATGAAGACGCGGCGCACATAGAGCTTCAAACGGCCCTTACGGTCCTGGTCGAAAAGATCGAAGGGACGCGAAGCGGGCACGAAGGCTAGGACGCTGTATTCCTGCCTTCCTTCGGCGCGGAAATGAATTGTGGCGGCCGGCTCGTCATACTGGCCCGCAACACTGCGGTAGAAGTCGGTATATTCCTCCGGCTTGATTTCGCTCTTCGGCCTGACCCAGAGTGCCGTGCCGTCGACAATGTCGCGCGCGTCGGCGCCGGGTTTCTCGATGAGCGTTATCGGCACCGGGACATGGCCCGACTGCGACTTGGCCAACTGCTCAAGCCGGTAGGATCCGGTATAGGAGATGGCGTCGTCCATGAGGTTTAGCACGACGCGAGTGCCGCGCATGGGGGCTGCTTCAAGCGGGGCCGGCGCGATCTCATAAGAGCCTTTGCCGTCGGACGACCAGCGCCAGGCCTCGTCGCTTCCCGCCAGGCGACTGATGACATCGACGCGTTCGGCCACCATGAAGGCGGAATAAAAGCCGACGCCGAACTGGCCGATGAACTGCGTATCGTCGGCCGTTCCGGCTGCGCCGACGCGTTCGACGAAGGCGCGCGTGCCCGAGCGCGCGATCGTGCCCAATGCTTCGGCCATATCGTCACGGCTCATGCCGATCCCGTTGTCTTCGACGGTGATCTGCTTGTTATCGGCATCGGCGGAAACGGTGATCCGCAGCTTCGGGTCGTCGGCGAGCAATTCTGGCCGGCTGACCGCTTCGAATCGCAGCTTTTCGCAGGCGTCCGCGGCGTTGGAAATCAGTTCGCGCAGGAAGACGTCCTTATCGGAATAGACGGAGTGCACCATCATGTGCAGCAGCCTCGAAACATCCGCCTCGAACGCTCTGGTTTCTTTCGTGTTCGTGTTTAAGGTCATCTCACGTTTCCTGTTGTTTGCAGCTTCGTCTCCCCACGAGGTCGCGACGGATGATCTTCGTTCAGACGATGTTGCTTGTCCTGGAGGCGCCGCCAGCCAAACCCGCGGGGGCCGACGTAACTGTGCCCGGAACGAGGATATCCTGGCGGAGGACGAAGGCAATTAGGTCGCTCTCGCCTGCGAATTGGAGCGGACCGATCAGCAGAAAGCGCGGCCTTTCGCCAACCGTCCGCGGTCATGTCTCCACCTTTGTGTCATCACATGGCAATGGATCGTCTAACAGTGTCCCGGTCAGCCACCAGAGGATGGCTCGGATGCTGTCGATACCTGCTGCGCTGAGAGGAACATCAGTGTTGACGCCACCGTGCGCCGGTTCCAGCCAGCGGCTACGGCCCTGTCGAGCAGCTCGGCCATGAGCGGCATCAGCACGCTACGGCATTCGCTTTCGTAGGCCATAAACTCCCTTGCCTCATGTGTCGGCGCTGCCAAGGGCGGGAAGCCAAGGTTTGCATCCATGTTTGTCTCCGTTTTCTTTAATTGATGCCCCGCTCCCCGGGGAGCGGCGCGGATTAGTCGAGACGTCAGAAGTCCATACCGGCGCTGGCAGGCATGGCCAGGGCGGCTTCCTTCTTCGGCTTCTCCGCCACCATCGCCTCGGTGGTCACCAGCAAGCCTGCAACGGATGCGGCATCTTGAAGAGCGGTGCGCACCACCTTGGCCGGGTCGATCACGCCTTGACTGTAGAGATCGCCGAATTCGTTGGTTTGCGCGTTCCAACCCCAGCCGAACTCACTCTTCTCACGCAGCTTGCCGACAATGATGGAGCCCTCGGCGCCGGCATTCTCGGCGATCTGGCGAACCGGTGTTTCGATCGCGCGACGCACGATCTCGATGCCGGTCTTCTGGTCCGCATTGTCGGTTTGCACGGCGTCGAGGGCCTTGGCGGCCCTCAGCAGCGCGACGCCGCCACCGGGCAGCACGCCTTCCTCCACGGCCGCCCGAGTGGCATGCAGGGCATCGTCGACTCGGTCCTTGCGCTCCTTGACCTCGACCTCGGTAGACCCGCCGACCCGGATCACCGCGACGCCACCGCCGAGCTTCGCCAAGCGTTCCTGGAGCTTCTCGCGGTCGTAGTCGGAGGTGGTCTCCTCGATCTGCGCCTTGATCTGGGCGACGCGGCCCTGGATCTCTTCCTTGCGGCCAACCCCGTCGACGATGGTGGTGTTCTCCTTCTCGATCACCACCTTTTTGGCGCGGCCAAGCATTTGCAACGTCACATTCTCCAGCTTGATTCCGAGATCTTCCGAGATCGCGGTGCCGCCGGTGAGGATCGCGATGTCTTCCAGCATCGCCTTGCGGCGATCACCGAAGCCCGGCGCCTTGACGGCCGCGACCCGCAGGCCGCCGCGCAACTTGTTCACGACGAGGGTGGCGAGCGCCTCGCCCTCCACGTCCTCGGCGATAATCAGCAGCGGCTTTCCGGACTGCACCACGGCTTCGAGCACGGGAAGCAGCGCCTGCAGGTTAGAAAGCTTCTTCTCGTGGATCAACACATAGGGCTCTTCGAGCTCCACGCGCATCTTGTCCTGGTTCGTGATGAAGTAAGGCGAGAGATAGCCGCGGTCGAACTGCATGCCTTCTACCACTTCGAGTTCTGTCTCGGCGGTCTTGGCCTCCTCAACCGTGATGACGCCCTCGTTGCCAACTTTCTCCATCGCCTCGGCGAGGAAACGACCGATTTCGGAGTCGCCATTGGCCGAAATGGTGCCGACTTGCGCTATCTCGTCGTTCCTGGTCACCTTGCGGGCGTTGGCCTTGAGTTCGGCAACCACAGCCTCCACCGCCTTGTCGATGCCGCGCTTCAGGTCCATCGGGTTCATGCCGGAGGCAACGGCCTTGGCACCTTCCTTGACGATGGCCTGGGCGAGAACGGTCGCAGTCGTGGTGCCGTCGCCGGCGAGATCATTGGTCTTCGAGGCGACCTCGCGCACCATCTGCGCGCCCATGTTTTCGAACTTATCTTCCAGTTCGATCTCCTTGGCGACGGTGACACCGTCCTTGGTGATGCGCGGCGCGCCGAACGACTTGTCGATGACGACATTGCGGCCCTTCGGACCGAGCGTCACCTTCACCGCATTGGCGAGGATGTCGACGCCGCGCAGCATCTTCTCGCGAGCTTCCATATGGAATTTCACTTCTTTGGCAGCCATTGGATCACTCCTTCATCTAGGCAGCATTCGTTGACTGGTTGGATTTCAAAGAAGCCGTCACGCGGCCTTCTTCACTTGTGCGGACTGTTCGATCACGCCCATCACGTCGCTCTCCTTCATGATGAGCAGATCCTGGCCGTCTAGCCTGATCTCGGTGCCGGACCATTTGCCGAACAGGATCCAGTCGCCGACCCTCACGTCGAGATCGGTCAGCTTGCCGCTGTCGTCTCGTGCGCCCTGTCCAACGGCGAGCACTTCGCCTTCCTGCGGCTTTTCCTTGGCTTTGTCGGGGATGATGATGCCTCCTGCCGTCTTTTCATCGGCTTCGATGCGGCGGACCAGGATGCGGTCGTGCAACGGACGAAATGGCATGTCGTTCTCCTCTCAGGACAAACAAAGTTTGAAACTCCTCCACACCGGACCAGCAATATTGGACCAGTGCTGGGCGCGGCGATCTTCGGTTTCGCGCGCATATCGAGCTAGTTTTGCGGTTTTCGGGTTTCAAGGGCCCGGTCAAAAAATTGGCACTCACCGAGTGAGAGTGCCAACAGACTGTTATCATGCAACTAAAGCGGGCCGCCTGCATGGGGTGTCGATGGGGTGGTTTGACGGGAATTCACAAGGCTGGAAGTGGCGGCTACCCGGTCATCGCGTTCGTCAGCGCAGGTGCCGGACATATGTCGCCAAGGAGGGCCTTCCGGCAATGACGGCCTTTCTCCCTCCCTTGGCCCTGACGGGCGAGATTAACTGCCGCTGCATCGCGCGAGTCTACCAATTAGGGATTGTGCTAAAATGATAAACTCCGCGCTGGCCAAACCGTCCGTCCGCTACACCCCTCCACAGCGCAGCGTACTACATTTCATTGGAGCCGATGACACGAAGTTCGCCTTGAGAGAGATTGGTCAACGACGGCCCTCCAGGTGTTGAGACAACACCGGCTCCCTCCAGTGCTTTTCGTATGGATGCGGAATCCTGCGGCCGGTCTCAAAATCGCGGATCGTGGCTTCGCTAAGATTGGACCTAGCGCCAAGCCGCACACGGGAACCAGCGTAGTAGCTCCCGTGCTTCTTGCGACTGCTCTGCGGTCAGGTCTCGCAAACGGCGTCTCCAGCCTAAGGATCACTTTAGGAATCGAGGCTAAGTGGCGTGTCAGCTTTCTACTGCAGCCTGCCGATGATCGGCGGGCCGAGATTAGCCAGCCTTGTTAGCGCGGCTGATAAGCAAGCCTTCGCGCCTCCCTCTCCAGTCCGGCGTGATTGTTGCCATGCTGTTTCATAAGCATTCTCGCTTCCGGCATTGTGAGATGAAACTTTCGGGCGAAGTTGGCGACCTCGCAGGCATCGTCATTCAGCACTGGTCTGCGACGGTCGGGATAGTGTTCGATTTGGTGCGCTGTCATGGCGATTTCCTCCTGTCAGAAAAACCGGTTCCTCGGCCTAAGGTTCCGCCCTTGCTTTTTTAGCTGGAGCTAACGGAACCGAAACAACCGTGCGATATTGAATCAAATTCGATGTTGCGTGGGGTTCCGATGTCGAAACCAACCGGCGGGGACAAGCTGTCGTTCATACCTCCGTTGATGCCGACCCTGGTGGAGAAGCCGCCGGAGGGCGATGGCTGGATTCACGAAGTAAAGTTCGACGGCTACCGATCGCAGATGGTGATCGATGAAGAGGGCACGCGCATCTTCACGCGCAACGGCCATGACTGGACGGCGAAATATCGGGGCCTGGCCGGCGCGGCGAAGCGGCTCGGTGTCGAGAACGCCATTATCGACGGCGAGATTGTCGTCCTCAACAAAGCCGGCCTTTCTGACTATCAGGCGTTGCGTCAGGCAATTACCCGCCGGCAGCACGACCTGTATTTCGTCGCCTTCGATCTGCTCCACCTCAACGGGCATGATCTCCGGGATATGGACCTCGAAGATCGGCGCGAGATCCTGGAAGGTTTGATTTTGTCTGACGACCGCATTCAGTTCAGCCAGGCGCTGCCCGGAGACGCCAAGTCAATCTTCCATTTGATTGACGAAGCCGGCATCGAAGGCATGGTTTCGAAGCGCCGCGACAGCAAATACCGCAGCGGCCGGTCGACTGCCTGGCTGAAGATCAAAAGCTATATGGTGGAGGAATACGACCTGCTCGGGGTCGAGCGCGAGCCTGGCAAACCAGCCTTCGCACTTATGGCCGATCGAAAGACCGGGCAGTATGTCGGCTCGGCCTTCATCAACGCGCGGGGCGCAATTCGAGACCGTCTATGGAAGCGCGTCCAGGAGCACGCTGGGCCGGCGCCAAAGGGCATGAAGCGGCCGGCGACGCAATGGGTCAAGCCGGGGCTTGTCGGACGTGTGAAGCACCTGCGAGGCGAAGAGGACTTACGGCATGCCTCGCTGCAGGACTTTCGGGAAGAATGAGCAAGCGTGGGAGTGATTTTCTCTATCATTGGATGTCAGACCGTTTGCCTGACGCCCCGATTGTCGACCCGGTCTTGCTGGTAATCGATATGGCAGTCGATGCGAAACGGGAGGCGGAAATCCAAGGCATTCCGGGCCAGGAGATCGATGAAGAAATTGGCCCGATATTCGAAGCCATTATGCAGGGGTTGCGATAGGAACTCGGATGGCAGGAGCGGCAGCTAATAGTCACGGGCGCCCAACTTTTGATATTGAAAATCGCGCCGGATGGGTCTTAAAAAATTCGACGTTACCTTTGCTTTTCTTAGGGTGGCTGTGATGGATAACGTAGTTCCAATCCGCAAGGCCTTGGCTTGCATCGAAGTGGTCGAAGCTTGCGGCGAATGGCACGTCCGCGTGGTCGAGGAAGACCAGGAACTAACCCGCTCATTTGAGCTTAAAAGCCACGCGCTCGCCTTCGCGGAGGGCCAGCGGATACGTCTAGGGCTTCCCGCCTGCAAACTGCTTTAGTGGGCATATGTAGCGACCGTCGATTTGACTTCCCTTCATCGCCGGTCTTTGTCCCGCCGCCTTCGCGAGGGCGCCGGGACTTTCTCCCGGTTCTGACACCTGATGCTTAGTTAGGGCCAAGTGACCTTGTGCGGAGGTGCCATTTGTATCCTGGGATGTCAGTCACGTTACCGCGAAGGAAAGCCTAACCGGCGACCTCCAGTGGTTCTGCCAAGAGGCGCGCATCGCGACTTTCAAACATATCTTGATCAGCCGTGAGTGCCGATCTTGCCGGGTTTGGGAGTACCGTGAATGCCATCGCTTTTCGATAGAGGTCGATCCAGACCGATCCCGCGGGATTTCTTGGCCCCGCACCGAACGCACAATCTCAGGTCAGTTGATTAACGGAGCCATCCGGCTGTGCACGCGTTAAGCCGGGAAGGATTATCTCATGGCGACGGAAGCCATCCACCGGAAACTTGGACCCGACGAGCGCCGTCAACGCCGTAAGCTGCGCAGGGAGAAGCAGCGAATTGAAAACGTCGGACGGGCCGTCAAAATGCATACCGCCCGCTTAGCCGGGGCAATCGCAGCACACGGGGACTCCGCGTCATGTTTAAGGGCGTATGCCTATGTCGGCTGCTCGGGGTGGTTTTACTGGAAATGGCGTGGTCGGTTTTACCCGACTGATTTGCCCACAGGCCAATGGTTCAATCACTACGCGAACCAGTTCGACACTGTCGAAATCAATGCATCGTTTTATTCGTGGCCAACCGTCACAAATGTCAAAAGCTGGGTTCGGCAACCGGGTGACCGCAGGTTCGTCTATACAGTGAAGGTCTGCGAGCTGATCACTCACATCAAGAGGTTCAAGGGCACCAAAACCCTCGTGGCGGATTTTGGGATGATTGCCGATATCCTTGGGGAGCGAATGGGCTGTTTTCTGTTCCAGCTCCCGCCTAGCTACCATTTCACAAAAGCGAGACTGACCAGCATTCTAGGCCAACTCGACCCGGCCCGTCGCAATGTGGTCGAGTTTCGTCACGCCAGTTGGTGGAACGAAACTGTCTATTCGGCCTTTCGTGAGACGGGCACAATTTTTTGCTCATGCAGCGGCCCTCGCCTTCCGGACGTCATGGTCCGGACATCAGATGATGTCTACTTACGTCTCCACGGTCCAGAGCACTGGTACCGGCATGATTACTCCGGAGACGAGCTGACCAAATGGGCCGACAAAATCCGAACCAGTGGCGCAAACAGAGCTTGGGTCTATTTCAATAATGACTATGAGGGTTTCGCGCCAAAGAACGCCATGACGATGCGGGGCTTGCTAGGTAGGCAACTGCCACACAATCCGATTCCCACTGCCAGGGATGTATACCAGAACGATATTTAAATGTCCGCTTCGACCCATGCCGGTCAACCGTGCTGGGAGATGCGAGGGGACTGCTCAACTGGCCGCAGGCCGCCGGGGTTAGCCCGAGACTTAGCGTCGTCCCTAGGCAGTTGCGGCGGTGGCCTGAGCTGGGACCGGTTCTCGAGGGGCGCCCCGGAGAGCCGTCATGTTTTCAAGATCTGCTCGAACGTGCACTGCTGCGGGCTCTTGTCAGGGCGCCACCGCATAAGTTTTGTACCATGCCGAAATCGATCGCCGGTGACGTGATCGAAGCGGACTTCCACTACAAGTTCTGGACGAACGGGCTCCCACTGTCCGCTCCTTTCCGTGCTCCACCGGCTCGGGCCGCCGGGGGCTTTCCCAGTAAAGCCTGGAGGTGATCGCAGCGCTTCGAGTTGTAGGGTCAGCTTTGAGCGATCTTCCTGCGCGATCGTCGATGTAAATCCCACGTGGTCAAGTTTGCCCTGGCCGTTGTAGAGTCCAAGCAGCAAGGAGCCGACCTCGCGCGAGTTCGCCAGATAGCGGAACCCGCCGACCACGCAATCGGCCGTGCGCAGGCGCTTGACCTTGACCATGGCGCGCTCGCCGGGCCGATATTCGTCATTGAGTAGCTTGGCGACAACGCCATCCGTTGAACCCTGACCGGATTCGCTCAGCCACTTCGTTGCGGTCGCCAAATTCGTGGTACGGCGCGACAGCTCAAGTCCGCTGTCCCCTTCTGCCCTCACTAAGGCTTCCAGCGCGGCCCGTCGTGCGGACAGCGGTTGATCCATCAAGCTGGCATCGGCACTGGCCAGCAGATCAAAGAGGATCAGTTTGGCCGGGGTCTCGGCCGACAGTTTTCGAATCCTGCTTTCCGCCGGATGCAGTCGCATCTGCAGTGCGTCAAAAGAAAGCGCACCATCGATGTCGATGACGATCTCACCATCGACCACAAACGCATCCGCCTTCAAGTCGCGCAACATCGCGACGACCTCAGGAAAATATCGACCAAGTGGCTTGCCGGATTTCGCCCTTAGTTCCACCTCGCCGCCGGCTTTGAACGCCAGGCAGCGAAACCCGTCCCACTTGGGTTCGTATTGCCACTGGCCGCCGCCGTCGTCAGGGAGGGCGTCCGCCGACTTTGCCTCCATGGGCTCAGTGTCCAACGGAAGGCCAAACGACGGTTTAACAATCTTCGATGTCATGCGGCGAGCTTTGCTGATCCCAGCCGCTTGATGGCGGTGGCGATCGACCGTTCGCCTTCGTCATAGTCGGCCCAGGCGGCGGTCTTTTTCAGAAGGCCCGGCACGGTACGGACCGTGTATTTTTTCGGGTCGAGATCCGCCTTCACTTGCCCCCATGTCAGCGGCATGGAGACGGTTGCGCCTTCCCTTGCCCGCGGTGACAGCGGAGCAACGGCAGTCGCCATGCGGTCGTTTCGGAGGTAGTCGAGAAAGATGCGTGACGTCCGCAGCTTCTTGGCCATGTTGACGAGGTAGAGATCGGGGCCCTCCGCCGCCATCTGCATGCACACAGCCTTGGCGAAGGCCTTGGCCTCGGGCCATGTCGTCTTGCTACGCTGGCCGGCCAAAGGCGTGACGACATGCAGGCCTTTGCCACCCGTCGTCTTGCAAAAACTCACCAGGCCCAAATCTTCGAGGCGATCGCGCATTTCCTTGGCCGCAGCCACCACCTCGGCGAAGGAGACTTCCGGACCAGGATCCAGATCGAAGACGAGCCGGCCGGGCACGTCAGGATGACCGGGCTGGCAGTTCCAGGGATGCAGCTCAAGGCCGCCTATCTGGGCGATTGCTGCCAGGCCCTCAACGCGGTCGATCTGCAGATATGGCTTGTGGTCGCCAAAGACTTTCACCAGTTCCAGCAGATTGGATGTGCCCGGCATCGCATGCCGCTGGAAGAACTGCTCGCCCGCGTAGCCGTCCGGGGCTCGTACCAGCGAACAGGGGCGCCCTTTCAGATGTTTGATCATCCAGGGGCCAACCGCCTCGAAGTATTCTGCAAGATCGAGCTTGGTGACAGCCTTGCCGTCGCCCGCAGTCGGCCAGAGCGGCTTGTCCGGCTTGGAAATGATTACGCCCATGACGACTGGGCTTTTTCCCGTTTTGCCAGTCACCTTGGCGGGGTCGGCAATCTCAGTCTCCTGGGGATCGGCCGGACGCTCGGCCTCGACCTCTTTCGCTGGCTTGTCTTCGCGCAGGCCCTTGAAGGCCGCCTGCCTGATATTGCCGCCGCCGGTCCAGCCGGCGAACTCGATTTCCGCAACCAGTACCGGCTTCGTCCAGAACACGGTCGCATCCTTTTTCGGTGCGCCATCGCCTGTGAACGGCGACTTCGCGGCCTTCATCTCCTTCAGCTTCGGCAACAGCTGCTTGACCTTTGCCTCGCTGTATCCGGTCCCGACACGGCCGATATAGGCGAAATGCTCGCCGCGATTGACGCCAACCAGCAAGGACCGGAACTTGCCATTGGTGGTCGACCAGCCTCCGATGACGACCTCATGGCCAGCGCGGCATTTCGATTTTGCCCAGGTATCGGTCCTTCCTGAGACATAAGTTGCATCAGCCTTTTTCGAGATAATGCCTTCAAGCTCAAGCCGGCAGGCGGACTGCAGCACCGCGTCGCCGCCATTGGTGAAGTGCTCGACATAGCGGATGAGATTTTCAGTCCCGCGATCGACGTCGCCGAGCATCTCGCTCAGCCGTTCCTTGCGCTGAGTGAGAGGCAGCTTTCGCAGATCGACACCATTTGCGAACAGCAAATCAAAGGCGAAGAAAATCAGATCCTTTGTCCGGCGCTCCGACAGCGCGGCTTGCATAGCGGCAAAATCGGGGGCCCCGTTTTCGCCGAGCGCCACGATCTCACCGTCGATGATGGCATTGGGAAGGCTGGCGGCCTCTTTCGCGATAGCGCCGAATTTCTCCGTCCAGTCCAAACCCTTCCGCGTCCTCAGCGTGGCGGCGCCATCTTCGACGCGCATCTGGACGCGATAGCCATCGAACTTGATTTCATGGACCCAGTTCGAGCTGGCCGGCGGCCGGGAAAGCGTCGTGCAGAGCTGGGGCGGGATGAAGTCGGGCGCCTTCAACGCCGAAGCAGGAGCCGTGCGCTTGCGGCGCTGAGACGGCTTGGCGGCTTTGGCGGCGCGCTCTTCTGCAGCATGACCGCGATTGCTGTCCCACACGGCATCTGCATCGGCCACCGTGGTGCCTTGCAGCATGAAGGGCTTCGGTCCGGGGCCTTTGCCCGCGGCAATCTTGTCCATACTTCGTCCGGAGGCGACGGACCGGTCCTGCGCCAGCACCGCGTCGCCATTGCCATCTGTCGCGTATTTGTCGCGATGCTTGATCAAAAGCCAGTTTGTTCGTTTCCCGCCATTGCGGTCATGCTTCATCCGCACCAGGACGAAACTGCCGTGCAGGCGCTTGCCGTCGAGCGTGAACTTCAGATCGCCTTTTTCTAGAGCCTGCTCGGGCGACAGTGCCCCTTCCGGCTCCCAATAGCCCCGATCCCACAACTGTACGGTGCCGCCGCCATACTGGCCCTTGGGGATCGTGCCTTCGAAGTCGCCATAGTCCAACGGATGATCTTCGACCTCGACCGCCAGGCGCTTGTCCTGAGGATCCAGTGATGGACCCTTGGTGACGGCCCACGACTTGAACACACCGCCGAGCTCCAGACGCAGGTCGTAATGCAGACGGGTGGCATCGTGTTTCTGGATCACAAACCGAAGCCGGTTCGAACTCGCGATCGACGTCTCGCCGCTAGGCTCTTTTGTCTTCGAGAAATCCCGTTTGGCCCGATAGGTGGAAAGCTCGCCCTTGGTCATGAAAGTGCCCCGACTGATCACGCAACGCCCGACTCAACGCCGTCAGCGAGTTTTGGTTCGGCTAGAGGAGAAACGACGGAAGCGGCATCCTGCGGCATACACACTGTATGATGGGCCGAGCGACCCAGCCGCGGTGTCTCCAGGTTGCTACTCCCACTTGCCGGTCGGATGCAGGTCCGGATTCGTTGAAACAAAGGCGGCCATTCACTGAGCGACACAAGATGGCAAAGCCAAACGGCGAATCTGCGATCAGCATAGGGGGAATATGAAATACATCAGGATTATCACGGTTGGATCAGACACATTCTTGATTCTCCACGATGGTGGGAACCTCTTTTGAACCACCTCCGTTGTGAACTTACTCAAAATGGAGTGGAGACCATGCCCCGAGGTGAAAAATCCAAATATACGGACAAACAGGAGCGCAAGGCCGACCACATCGCAGAGAGGTATGAAAAGCGCGGCATATCGGAAAAAGAGGCCGAGCGGCGCGCATGGGCTACCGTCAACAAGGATGACGGCGGTGGCAAGAAGGAGGGTGGCTCCGGGCGCGGCAAGCACACCGGCCACCCGGCAGCGCACAAGGGTGGCGAGAAGGGAGGTAAGGCATCGGCCGCACGTTCGGCTGCGGGCCGTTCGGATTTGGCAAAGAAAGCTGCCACAACCCGCAAGCGGAATGCCGAACATGCCCGTTGAGGGCCAGGTTGAGCAACCCAATTCCGACTCGTCAACGAGGTTGCGTAAGTGGCTCGTCTATGTGGCCGTTGCTGTCATCGCCAGCTTGCTCACGCTGCTGATCATAAATCTGACCCCAGAGCCGCGCGTTTTGCGATCAATCGTGCCACATCGCTTCGACGCCTCGGACCCCCAATTCGCTAGGACCATGAGCAGTTTCTCGCAAGGGCAGATGTTCAGCTCGAACGCCGTCCAAACCCTGGTCAACGGAGACGAGATTTTTCCTTCGATGTTGCAAGCGATCCGAGCGGCTCATTCAACCGTCGATATGGAAACCTACATCTACTGGTCTGGTGCTATCGGCTATGAGTTTGCGACGTCGCTTGCGGTCAAAGCCAAAGAAGGCGTTGAGGTCCGCGTCCTGGTCGACTGGGTCGGCAGTCTTCCGTTCGATGAAGACCTGATCCAAATCATGACAAGTGCCGGCGTAACGTTCGAGCGTTATCGACCCGTCCACTGGTATACACTTGACCGGGTAAACAATCGAACCCACCGCAAGTTGCTGATCGTTGACGGACGGATCGCATTCACCGGGGGCGTCGGCATCGCCGACAACTGGAGAGGAAACGCGCGCAACCCGGATGAGTGGCGCGACACGCACTACCGAATTGAAGGACCGGCGGTGTCGGGCTTCCAGGCGGCGTTCGCCAAAAATTGGTTGGAGACAACCGGCGAGACATTGCAGGGTCAGACCTTCTATCCTCCACCCGAATCGGCAGGGGCGCTCGACGTCCAGTTGATCCTGTCTTCGCAGCCCAACGGCTCGGAGGACATGGAACTGATGATGTTGGCAGCGATAGCTGCTGCCAAGGACCACTTGCGTATCGGGATGGCGTATTTCGTGCCGGACGACATCGCCCTCCAGCAGATACTGGACGCTAGGAAACGCGGCGTATCGGTTGATGTCATCGTGCCCAATTCGCTGACCGACGTGCCGCTAACCCGAAAGAGTTCCCGCCACTTCTGGGGCGCATTGCTCAAAGCAGGCGTTCGGATCTTCGAGTTTGAGCCAACAATGTACCATCCCAAACTCTTGATCGTTGACGATGTCTGGGCGAGCTTTGGTTCGGCGAATCTGGACGAGCGTTCCCTACGTCTGAACGACGAAGCCACGCTGAATGTTTACAGCGAAGATTTCGCCAAGACGCAAATTGATTTGTTCAATCAAGATCTTCAGCGATCCAGGCAGATTAGCCTGGAAGAATGGCGATCGCGACCCTTGCACGAAAAGATGACAGACTGGTTCTCGAGCTGGCTAAGGTCGCAACTTTAACTGGGCGACTGCTTGCATGTGTGCATCCAGCTACGATCGAAGCCAACACACCGTCCGAAGCAGCCGCAAGAGCTTCTCGCCGAACGGTCACCTTGCGAAGGGGAGAAAGCCGACTGGATTAGGGTGACGGAAACTGATCCGAGCCAAGGCCGCGACAGTCGCCGTCCTACCGAATTCCAAATATTCGCGGGATCGGGCAGCGGACCTAAGCCTGTTCCGAAAAAGCGCTACCGCCCCGGAACCTTCCGGGCACGCGGATTTCATCGCGGAGATTCCGCCCGCGGAGATTGGCCGCTGTTAGCACCGTATGAGGCCCACTCCTTTGCGCTTCGCTGTGGCCTGCAGGGAGCGTTTCTGAACACGCTCCCTAAAACTTAGCAACCTTCCGCTTTCAGGGATCGCACCATCCGCACAACCACCGGGTCATACGGGACTTTTTCCGATCTGCTGTAATTTATTGTGAAGAGTGCGGCACGGTCGTTGCAGATCGCGATAGCGCGGACATATCGAATCTGGCCACTTTTAATGCCCGAGTAACTGGCCCACCTCGGGGTGACGCGCCGATAGGTCAGCTTCCAACCGACCTTTTCGTCCTCGATCATGCGGTGCTCGATCTCGGCGGGAAAAGTGGCGTTTCCGAGTCTGGCACCCCAGACAGCAAGGAAGGCATCGTTTTCGCCTTGGAAAGCTGCGCCTTGGTCTGAACGCTGTGTCAGAATAAAAACCGGCGGAACATCAAATGTGAAGCCGAATTGCCTGACACCGAATTGCTGCCACTCCTGCGCCTGAAGAAGCGTGCTGCAAAATAGGACCGGAACGAGGCTCAGTGGAAAACGTACCATGGCGGGAAAATGGTAGCCCGGCGATTCCGTTCCATCAGCAACAAATGATATGTCCAAGACACTAGGCCGAACCGGGAATGCGCCTTTGCCGAACAGCGGCCGAGCTTGCGTCCAACCCTATTTGCATGGACCACGATTATTAGTCTGCTGCGGCTCCTGCAGACCCCCTTGTCGTGCTCGAAATCGGACTATTACCTTGGCTTGGCGACAATCCAAGAAAGCACGATCTAACGACCCGCCATTCAACAGGCAAGAGAGAGACGAAAGGGCAAACACGCAAAAGCGTCCGGAAACGCCAGGCACGGGCGCTTAAGGCAGTTGAGCAAGCAGGTGCCAAGTTGCTTCAGAAACTACGGCATCGCCAAGGGCATCCGAGGACGACGGAAGGAAGCCCAACATCATCACCCAATCTGATAGCGGAGTGGCCGTTATCGCCCGCAGCGACGCTCGGCTCGTCCGTGCGCACAAAGGGGATCGAGCGCGAACTGCGGGCGTGCCTGTCGTGGGGAGTGAGGAAATTTGTTAACGCCGAGATCGGGCGTATCATGTTGCAGATGCCGGAATCCGAGGCAGATGAGTTCACGGCTGCCTCAGCAATAGTCTCGAAGACACTGGAGGGGATCGAAGCTTTGGTGGTGCTTCCCCGAGAAGCCGAGGACATCCTTACGATCTCTGCGCGCGAGCGGCATAGGTGGCTCAAAGACGGACGACTGAGAAGCTTTGGCACTCGCACTGTGAAGATGCGCGGGCGGTCGAAGTCCGTCACCTTCCACGTCTTCGATCCCAAGCACATCGAGGACGTCCTTGATCGTGATCTGCAAAGCCTTTGGCGCGAAGAGGACGCGCAGCAAGTTGCAGAGAACAGGCGACGCGGCGCCGGCAAGGCCGCCCTGACGCGGGCGGGAAAGGGCAACGGCAAGAAGGTTCGCGGTTCCAGAAGCAACAGGCAAGACGACGCCCCCTCGCCCGAGTTGAAGGGCTGGGATGCGTTCGACGACGAAGGACTGCTCCGTTAAATCCGTCTTGCAGCCAATTCGCAACGTTGAAAAGATGCCTGTGCGAAATTTCTTCGGAAGCTCACGTGCCTGGAGCACGAATGACCCACCTGGACCAGTTCATGTTTAGAGAGTTCTTCAGCTGACAGCCGCCCATTTTTGAGAATATAGATGTTCGAAAACTTCGTGCTTGAAATGATGGATACCGAGGGTGGGCCGATACGGCTTCGGCATGGCGGATCTGGGCCACCACTCCTCCTGATCCATGGCCATCCCCGCTCGCATATGACTTGGGGCCAAGTCGTAGACTTGCTATCGGCAGATTTCAGGATCGTGTGCCCCGACCTCCCAGGCTTCGGGCGCTCTTACATACCGGCGGATGACCCGGAGAGCAGGTTTTCGTCCAAACGGGCAAAGGCCTCGGCGCTGGTGGAGCTGATGGAAAGGTTAGGCCACCACACGTTCTTCGTCGCGGGGCATGATCGTGGCAGTCTGGTGGCTTTCAGAATGGCGATGGACCATCCCGACCTGGTGCGGAAGCTGATCACCGTGGATGGATTGCCGGTTCTCGAGCATCTGGAACGTGCCGACTGGAAATTTGCTCGCGATTGGTTCCACTGGTTCTTCTTCGCTCAACCCGAGAAGCCGGAACGGGCCATCCTAGCAGACCCAACGGCATGGTATAGCGCGATGCGGCCAGATGAGATGGGGTGCGAAGCCTATGACGAGTTGGTATCGTTGATCCACGATCCCGCTGTCGTCCATGGGATGGTCGAAGACTACCGCGCAGGTATCCGGATCGACTATTGCCATGACCGCGAGGATCGAGATGCCGGCCGGAAGGTGGGCTGTCCGATGCTCTGCCTTTGGTCAATTGACGACGACCTTGAGCAGATTTATGGCGATCCAGTCGCAATCTGGAAGCAGTGGGCCGACGACGTGAGCGGCTTTGGGATTAAGAGTGGGCACCATGTCGCCGAAGAAAATCCGGCCGCTCTCGCAGCAGCTTTCAAGGCCTTTCTCTAAATGAAAAAAGTAACGTAAGCGAGCTCGACGTCCGCCAGGTCCATCAACCGGAAGCCGCCTTCGGTCTCTTCGACCTCCAACCGTTGTCGTGTCGGTCCTCTCACGCTCGAAACCTCTCAGTGTGCCAGACGATCTTCCCATCAATTTTGTTCGGCTTGTGAATGACCAGGCGCTTTGGCAGATGCTTAGGGTGAACTTCCAGAAGCGTGATCTTGATATTTGGCTTGCACCGAGTGCAGTCGACCTTCAGGCGCAACGGTCAACACCGCCGCCGTAGACCATCGTCAGGTCGGCCGAGCGGCAGTAAAAGACGTTGCCACAGGTGCACTCCGCCTTCACAAGCATGTTGTGCCGAGTTGAAAAGGAACAAATTCCTTGAACGACAAGCCGGATTCTGATGACGCGAGCGATGGCGCCAGCGAGATAAGCCCTTAGTCGTAGGCGCTTTGGACTGAAGCCCCACGCCGGGAACAATCTTCTGCCAGGCAAGTTCGATTTCCCGGCGAGCAGGCGTGGTGCCGC
This sequence comes from Mesorhizobium sp. P2_F7, assembly GCF_056403695.1. Classification (NCBI taxonomy): domain Bacteria; kingdom Pseudomonadati; phylum Pseudomonadota; class Alphaproteobacteria; order Hyphomicrobiales; family Phyllobacteriaceae; genus Mesorhizobium; species Mesorhizobium sp. P2_F7. The sequence continues at coordinate 35,398 of NZ_JBFUFA010000014.1, forward strand.
CGCCAGGTTCAACGAGGAGAAAATCATGAGAAAGCACCTCACAAGCGCCGCCGCGGCGGCGGTACTGTTGGCCGGCGTTGGCGCTGTCGCAGCGCAGGATGTCATCATCACACCTGAACAGGACACGGTTGTCCGTGAATACGTAAAAAAGCAGCCGCTCGCCTCGGTGAAGATCCCCGGCGTCGAACTCAATATCGGGACGGCTCTGCCTGACACGGTGGAACTTCATGAGGTCCCGAACGTCAAGTATCGGTACGTTGTGGTCGACAACCGCACGGTCCTGGTTGATCCGGGCACCCGGAAAATCATCAAGGTCTACGACTGACCTAACGGCTGTGGCCCGCCGCCAGTTGCGGCGGCGGGCTAGTCCGCGCGGAGACCAAACTCACACTAAGCAAGCGGACAAACTTTTTCCGCCGGAGTTGGAGCGAGGCAAGGGAGGCCGCAATGCCAATTTCAGATGATGAAAACGATCTTATTATCAAACTTGACTGTCCTTATTGCTCACATCCTGTCGTCAAGAAGGGCTCGTGGTTCAAGGTAATATCCAGGTTCAAGTGTGCGGGATGCGGCGCCGAAGTGCACATGGGCTATCCAGACAAACTTGCACTTTTCAAACGGTATCGACGAACGCAAATCAGTTCTGCCTCGGCGAGGCTGACCTAAGGCGCGAAGCGGCGGAATCTCACTCAGGTCATCGACAGCAAATTGGCGGAGCAATCGCAGCGATGCGTGAATATGGCGGGGAAAGAATATGCACGGGCGGGCTAGGGTGAGAGATCAGCTGCTCGCCGAAGCAGATGAATTGCGAGGTCAGATCGATTTGCTGCAGCGGGAAGTGGCCGAAAAGTCGGCTTGTGCTATTGGGATGTTCAAGATGGCCGAGCTTGGCCAAAGGTTGCGTCTGCACAAATGTCGACTGAATCTTCTTGAAGGTTGCATCGCTGGATTATCTCGTCCTGAACTGCCCACAATAGGCAATCGAAATAGACACCCTGTGGCCGTCGAGCTCGATGAGCGAGAATTTTCTAGTTGAAAGGACAACGTCCAATGTCTCCAGCGTCAGACCTTTGCGCGCTTTATATGGACTTCAGTCTTAGTTGCGACGGCCCGCATAGGCGTTAGTTTTCCGGAGCTTCTGGGACTCTTGGGCATTCATGATCATCGAGTTATTTGGGCCACCTGGTGCCGGCAAGACCACACTTCTTCGCAGCCTCTGCCGGGGGATGGCGGAACACGGCATCAACGTGAAGACAGTGAACGGGTATCGCCGGATTGAATGTTGGTCCGCCCAGGATGACGGCCCGGAGACGCGCCATGCCATTGGGCGTATTGGCAGAAAGATTGCCACCTCCGCTCCTGTCTTGCTATCGACCTTGCCAAACGACGGTGTCGCGGCCCGGCTTCTGGCATCACTCCCTCTACGAAGCCGCACATGGTCATGGCGCATGAAGGTAGACATCGCCCTACTGTGCGAAGCGTGGCGGAAAGCGCAGGAGTCAAAAGATTACTTCATTTTCGAAGAGGGCCTGATCCAGGCTTTGTGTGCGCTGGTTTTGCTGGCGCGAACTCGAAGCATTGACGTGGTGCGTGACTGCCTGGCGTTCCTGCCACGGCCGGACCTCCTTATCCAGATCGACGCCCCACAGGAAACGTTGCGCCGCCGTCTTAGGGAGCGGCATGCTCGGCAACCACTTCTTGAGGTCCTCCTGTTCGAACTTGGCGTGGACAGGGGCTTGAAGCAGGCCGATATCTCAAGGGAGATCGGAGAGCGCTTGCGCGAGGACGGATGGCCCTTGCTACAAGTCAACGGTGTCGACCCTCATAATTTCGATAAGGTCATCAAGCGAGTCTTGGCTCCAGTCAGCACGGTATGGGCACTGTGCGTCTCCTGGCGGCTCTGTGTTGCCTTTCTCGACACAGCCATTTAGCGTCACCTCATCGACCATAGTATCACCACTGCCACCACGATCCCGACGAGACAGAATGCAACCCAGACGCTGGTCATGGCTCTAGTGCAACGTTGGACGCGCCAGGTTCCGCCGGACCATGAGATCGATGAGACCCTGACGAATATCATCCCAGCTTTCGACTATTTCGCTTTCACTGATCCCGGCAGCCTCCGAGTCAACGAACAGGCGCGTGGCGAGATCAAGGAGCGACACCTCGTCAACGGAACGGGCGTCGAGAACATCGTTTCTTTCCAGCCACAGATGCAGGAATTGAACAGCTCGCTGGCTCATTCAGGCTGCCCCGGGTCAAAGTGGACAATCGCGTCCACCAACTTTCGATAGAGGCTGGAAACTTCCTCATCTATCTCTTCGCGCTTGATCCCGAGGGCCTTGGCATCGGCGAAAAGCTTGTGGGTGAGTTCGCTCACGGAAACGGCGTCGGCCTTTGCCGTCTCCGAGATGTTGTTGGCGATCCAGCGATCGAGGAAGTTGATGCCGCGTGTGCTCATATCGCCTTAAGCTCTGCAGACGGCATTAAGTTCCGGTCAGGAGTCGATGGTGGGGAACACCTTGCTTTCGAGCGCATGGCGCGGGCTTCAGCAGCGTCTTCCTCCGTCAGGGTAATCTGCTCGGAGACGGACTTTTCATCCTCGACCAGTAACTCGGTAGGGGCGGTGTCGTGCATCAGGCTGTGGGCTGGCTCGCATGGCTGCCTGCTTTGCGTCATCAGCTTCCAACTCGATGAAGGTGGAAACTCGATCAAGGGTCATGGTCCGTTCTCCGGCTTGTTCACCGCGGAGTCGTCCAGCTCCGCCTCGATGTTGTCGCTGACTGTCGGCAGCGGTTCGCCCACCCGCACGCCATCGGAGCCTTGCAGCCAAGCTTCGGAGGACTCCGTCCAATACTCTGGCACGGAACGCTCCTTGCCGTCTTTGCGGGCCTGGGCTCCGTACATCCACGCATATGTGACTCGCTCCTGATCCTTCTTAGCTCCGGCCATTTGCGGTTTTCTCCCAGAAGTCTAGAAGCTTTGCGTGTCTCAGTTTCTCTTCGCCCTTCAGCGTTTTCACCCTACCAACAAGGCCGGGCTTCAGCCATTCGGCGTTGTCCCTCTTGTGACCTTTTGGTACAGGGCCGCCGATTTTGCCTTGCACGCGATCCAACAGCGCTTGTCCTTTTTCGGCCTTGAAGATGACGAACGCCCCGCCCTTGTAGTGGCCTTTCTCGGCCATCAGAACTTGAGCGGCCTTACCGCGCTCACGCTGGGCGCCAATGCTTCCATCTCCTTTTCCTCAAAGCACTTGATCTTGCGCCAAGCGCTCGTTTTGCCGCTTTGGTATGGACTGCCCTTGAGCTTCGAGACCGTCCGGCTTTGTCGACCAGGTGGTAAACAGCGTCACCAGTGCCGGGCATGGCTTCGCTGAATTGAATGCGTCCGCCGGTCGGAACCATTTTGTGAAGAATCTCGCGACGATTCTCTAACGGCATTCGGCGCAGATCATGGCCGTTGAGAAACAGAAGGTCGAACGTGACAAGATAGATGTTCGGTGACGGCCGGCGCAGGCCGATAATGGCTTGCATTGCGTGGAAGTCAGACAGGCCGGCCTTGTCTATCATGATCGCCTCGCCTTCGAGAATGAAGCTGTCGGCGTCGATCGCCGCGGCCTCCTCGGCGAGATATCGATAATCGTGCTGTCCAGTCGAAGCCGTTTTTTGTGTAGAAGCGAATCCCGTCTTCGTCCTTGATCACCTGCGCACGGTAGCCGTCGAACTTGATCTCATGGCTCCAGTCGTCGCCATCCGGCGGAGCATCGAACAGCTCCGGCTCCATAAGGCTGGATGAACTTCAAATGCATGCGCACATACCCACCACCGGCGATTCAATAAGCTTAAGCTAAAATAGTTCCAAACCGGAAATCGACGGCGGATTGCAGTGGCAGATGTGCTTTTTTCGTCCGCCTTGGAACTCGCCTCTTTGATCGAAGTTTATGATTGGCTTGGTTGTCCCCTCACCGAGCTCAGAGTTGGGAAGCCCGTCCATTGCGCCATCAAGAGGCGGGCTTCCTCTCATTGCGGTGGCATGCCTCAATCGCAGTTCGGCCTGTTGGAAGGTGTGGATTAGAGCTGCCTTGGCTTCGTCCAATACGCCCGGAAGTAGGGAAGTCGGCAAGCAAAGCGGTCTTCAGCGATAGAAGGTGGCTGACAGGGTCTTTTTGGCTCAACGACAACGCCACGAGGTTTGACCGCAATAATCCTGCCCTGCAAATGCTCGTCCATAGGCTCGCGCTCTCCTATTTTACGTCATCCCTCCCCTACGGTTGGGTAGGCCGATAGGGTTAGTTGCGCAATTGCTAATATGTAAATACTTTCGGAATGCGGGGAGGAGATCCAACCACCCGCGGTGTGGCCGGTGCGCCTGTACCCCCCAAAACGAGAGCCCCGGGTCGCACCGGCCATTTCCTACAGACGGGGTAGCGTTGAGCCCTGTGTTTGCAGGAGGCTCGCTGGCCTGCAGGCAGCGTTTCTGCACCCACTCCCGGTATAGGTCGGTTCGCGGTTAGGGCGGGTCGGTAGCCAAAGCTTTGAAAAGGAGCAAACACGCGAGCAGCGAAACGACGCTGCCTATCAGGCCGTCTGCGGTCAGCCCGGAAAAATAGACGAGATCGAATGCCAGTGCCGCCATCGCTTTAGCCTTCATCGGAACCAGCAGAACTAACCGTTAGATGGCGCTAATGTTCCGCTGGCCTCCTTCAGCCCGTAGAGTGGCCCGCGCCGCTTATCGAAAGGGAAGCGCGGGCCCGACTGTCTTGCGGGACCAGTCGGCAGCGGGACCCATACCGCTGCACAAAACCAACTAGGCGGCATTTGCGCGGTTCCTTGAGCAAACAAAAAAGCCCGCCGGTTTGGACCAGCGGGCAGGGCGTCAGGAATGCACCCAGCGGCAGAGACACCGCAACTATCAAACCTAGCTGCCTCAAGCTGGTTCCAACGGAGGTGAAAAAGCCCGCCGTTTCTGGAGAAAACGGCGGGCTTCTCGCCAGGACCAATAAGGCCCGCCAGTTAGCCCAGCGGGCAAAGCCTTTCGCTCGGGCAACTCGCGGAACCATCCAGAGCCACGCTAACGACCACTCGCCTCGATGAAGATCCCCGGCGTCGAACTCAAGATCGGGACGGCTTTGCCTGACGCGGTGGAACTTCACGAGGTCCCAAACGTCAAGTATCGGTATGTTGTGGTTGACAACCGCACCGTCCTGGTCAATCCGGGCACCGGAAAATTATCAAGGTTTACGACTGATCGAATAGGCTGTCGCCCGCCGCCAGTCATGGCGGCGGGCGGCGGTTTCAAATGCGCTTTTGGACGGTGAGGTTGATGAATGACGTCGAGATTTAGCCAGCCCTCTGCTAAGCTGATCTCAAAGCCCGCGCTTAAGAAATCCGCGCGGTCTGCACACCATCGTGCTGGCCTATCTTGACCTTTTGGGGCTCAGCATTGGCAATAGCGAGGAAGATGCTTTCGACCAGATCCTTGTCGCGGAAGGGCTTGGCGAGCAAGGGCACGTCCGTTGGTCGATCGGCGATGTCCTCCGCATCTGCATAGCCAGTGATGATCACCGCCGGCCAATCCGAGCGCAGATTGCGAGCGAAGCGTATGACGTCCACTCCAGATACGAGCGGCATGGCAAAGTCGGTCACTATGACGTCGAAATCGGAGGGGGTGCGTTCGATCATGGCCAGCGCCTCCGCTCCTCCCCCCGCGCAGCTCACCTCAAAACCACGCTGGCGAAGCGACTCGGCTGTCAGCTGCCGCAACACGTTACTGTCATCGATCAAAAGGATCGAGGGTTGCCCCGTCGCTGGCAGCGTCTGTCCAAGGTCGCTCTCCGCCGAGGGGCTGGTTGGCTCCGTTGCAGAGCGCGGCAGCCACAGTTGCATGGCTGTTCCACGATCGACGACGCTGTCGATGCGTAGCGTCCCGCCAGATTGCTTCATAAATCCGTACACGGTGCTGAGACCAAGACCCGTTCCCTTCCCGACGGGCTTCGTCGTGAAGAAGGGCTCGATCACCTTTGCGAGAATGTCAGGTGCGATACCCGACCCCGTGTCCTTGACAGTCAAAACGACATAGTCACCTGCCGGAACGTCTTCCGACCGGGTTCCTACTGAACGGTTGTGGGCATGTACTGTTATCGTGCCACCGGCAGGCATGGCGTCGCGCGCATTGAAAACAAGATTCATCAAGGCAAGCTCGAGCTGTCCGGCGTCGACGTGTACAGGCCATACCGCGTCGTCGATTTGCCAATCGAACCGGATCAGCCCTCCCAAAACGGGAGCCACCAGTCCGTTCATAGTGTCGCCAAGGGCGGCGAGGCGGACCGCTTCAGGCTTCAGAGTTTGACGCCGCGAGAAGGCGAGCATTCGAGTGACGAGATCGGCGCCTTGTTTGGCCGAGCGCCGCAGCAGGTCGACAACCTGGCGTCCCTGATCATCCAGTATTCCTCGGCGTTCGAGCAATCCCAATCCACTGAGAATAGCGGCAAGCAGATTGTTGAAATCATGGGCAAGGCCACCCGTCAGCTTGCCGATTGCGTCCAGACGCTGTGATTGCAGCAACTGGTCCTCGAGGCCGCGCCGTTCGGTAACGTCAAGCAATGTCCCTAATATCTCTGGTTCGTCGCCGTCAGCGCCGTTCGACATCACACCTTGGTCAAGGAAGATGCGATACTCGCCATTGGCGCACAACCAGCGGAATTCGCACGTATAGGAGCCAGTCGTTTTCGCTTCCAGCAGTGCTTGCTCCAGCCTTGGACGGTCGTCAGGATGGACCCGGCTAAGGCCGAAGGTCGGATCTGAGGTCAGATCGTCGGGCGAGTAACCGGTAAGGCGCTCGACACCTTTGGTGACAAAGCGCGCTGCGAAGGGCGGCTCTGCTGCCCTCGCATGGAAACAGACCGGCAGCGAACTCAAAATGGCATCCTGCCGTTCCTCTGAGTTGCGCAGGGCCCGTTCGACCTGAAGCTTGTCCTTCTGCGCCTGGAGTGCCTGCGCCAGCAGCCCCTGCTCGGTCGCTGCATTTCGCTGGATCTCTAGGGTCATTTCGTGGAGTTCGACGAAAACCGCGACTTTCGAACGCAGCATGATTGGATCAAATGGCTTAAACACATAGTCGACCGCGCCGGCATCGTAGCCGCGCAGCATGTGAGCCTCCTCCTTGTTGATGGCGGTCAGGAAGATGATCGGCGTGCGCTTGGATTGCTCGCGCTGGCGTATGAGCGCAGCCGTCTCATAGCCATCTATACCAGGCATGAGTACATCCAGCAGGATGACGGCGAAGTCTTCTTTCAGCAGAAAGCGCAGAGCCTCTTCGCCGGATTGGGCGCAGATAACGTCGCCGGTTGTGGCAAGCACTTCGCTGATCGCGAGTAAATTGCGCTCATCATCGTCCACGGCGAGAATACGGGCTCGTGCCGGCCCCTCGTTTGATTTCAAGAGCTCAGGTTTCGGTACTTTGCTTCTCACCAGCTTTTTCATGACCGGCCGTCAGTTCACTGCCATGAGCATTTTTTCCGATGTATCGACGCGTGAGCGGGAACGACCAATCCAGACGCGAAGTAACGCCAGCAGGAGATCAAGATCGACCGGTTTGGCGATGTAGTCCGAAGCACCCGCGTCCAGACATTTTTGCCGGTCGCCCTTCATCGCTTTAGCGGTCACCGAAATCAGCGGGATGTGAGCGATCGCCGGTGTGCCGCGAATGCGCCGCATCGTCTCATAGCCGTCCATCTCCGGCATCATGATGTCGATCAACGCTGCATCGACGTCGGGGGTCTGTTCCAAAAGCGTGATACCATCGCGGCCGCGCTCGGCATGCAGAACCTGGATGTGGTAGGTCTCCAGGACGCTGGTGAGCGAATAGATGTTGCGGATATCGTCGTCGACGATGAGCACCTTTGCCCCCGCCAGATCAGACTTGGCGTTTTCTTCGGTCGCAGGTCCCCTTTCTTCGCGGCCTTCTCCAGGCAGCGTTGCCGACATATGAAGCGCCAGCTGCGCAAAATTCTCGGCCCGTGGCACGTTCGCAAGCGCCGGATTCAGCGCCAGAACCTGTTCGAGCGCATCCGGATGTGGGGCAAAGAACAGCAACTGCGGGATGGCATCGCCGAACTGGCCAGTGACTTCGTCCAGTGCTTGCGCGTTGTCCTTGGCGGAGCGTCCGAAGCCGAGCACGACCGCATCATATGAAGCCATGCCGACGTCGTCCGCATTTGCCGCGAAACGACCGACCGCAGTCACCGAGGTCACACCGTCACGGATCGCTTCGACGAGCGAAAGCCGGCGGTCCGGATCAGGGTCCGCGACCAGCACGCGGCGCTGGGTGCGCAGCTTCTTGGAATGGATGTCCTGAAACACCTTCACCAGTTCATCGGAGGTCACGGGCTTGGTGGAAATACTGGAGGCGCCTTTGCGGGCAAGACCTTCAATGTCCTCTGCACCGGAGATAACGTGGACGGGAATTCCCCTCGTCTTCTGGTCATGGCGCAACAGATCGAAAAGCACCCAGCCGTCGATATCCGAAAGTCCAAGGTCAAGTGTGATTGCGTCAGGGACCAGTTTACGAGCCAATGCCAGGGTGCCCGAACCCGCGTTCGACAGGACCCCTTTCAGTCCTGCAGAGCGGGCGAGACCAAGCAGCAACCCTCCAAAGGTCGGGTCGTCCTCTACGATCAGCACGACCCGATCGGTCGGTGAGATGGAATCGCGGTCGTCGATCAGCTCCGCCGAAGGCACATTGCCGAGAGTCGTTGGGACAGCGACAGCGTCTGTCGGCGCAGGCAAGATCGATTGCGCTGCTGCCACGCGAGGACCGGCGAACGGGATGACCAGAGTAAATGTCGATCCTTTGCCGGGCGTGCTTTCGACCCGCAATTCGCCGCCAAGCAACCGAGCGATCTCCCGGCTGATAGAGAGCCCGAGTCCGGTGCCGCCGTATTTGCGGCTGGTCGTGCCGTCGGCCTGCTGAAACGCTTCGAAAATCAGTTTCTGCTTATCTTCGGGAATGCCGATGCCAGTGTCGGTCACGGCGATTGCCAAGGCCTTCACCGGATGTGCGGAACCCCTGCGGCGCCCGGTCTTCTCGACCCGGAAGGTCAGGCTGACCTCGCCTTCCGACGTAAATTTGAATGCGTTCGAAAGCAGGTTGAGGACAATCTGCTGCAAGCGCTTTTCATCCGTGCGAACCGTCTCGGGTAGGGCTGGATCGACCTTGATAGTAAAGCCGAGTCCCTTGTCGGCCGCCAGCTGACGGAAGGTGCGCTCCATATGCTGACGCAGATGGGTCACCGGCATTTCGTTGATGTCGATGGACACAGTGCCGGATTCGATCTTCGACAGGTCGAGGATATCGTTGATGAGGCTGAGAAGGTCGGTGCCGGCAGAGTTGATGGTGCGCGCGAACTCGACCTGCTTTTCGTTGAGATTGCCCTGCTGGTTGGTGGCAAGCAGGTTGGAGAGTATGAGCAGCGAGTTGAGCGGCGTGCGGAGCTCATGGCTCATATTGGCCAGGAACTCCGACTTGTATTTCGATGTCAGCGCCAACTGCTCGGCTTTCTCCTCCAGTGCGCGGCGTGCCATCTCGATTTCGAGATTCTTGTTTTCCACCTGCTTCTTTTCGTTTTCGAGCAGCTGCGCCTTTTCCTGCAGCTCCTCATTCGTCGTATGCAGCTCTTCCTGCTTCTTGGTCAGTTCGGTCTGACGCGCCTGCAACTCCGAAGTCAGCAGCTGTGACTGCTTGAGCAGACCCTCGGTGCGCATCGTCGCGGCAATGGTGTTGAGAACGATGCCGACGGACTCCATCAGCTGGTTGAGAAACGACTGGTGCGTGTCACGGAACTCGCCGAACGAGGCTAGTTCGATGACGGCCTTGACTTCATCCTCGAACAGTGCGGGAAGGATGATGACATTGGCCGGCGACGCGCTGCCGAGACCAGACGTGACGCGCAGGAATTCCGGCGGCACATTGTCCAGCATGATGGCACGTTTGTCAGCGGCACTTTGCCCGACCAGGCCCTCGCGCAGATCAAGACGCTGCTTGATGGCCGCCTTGCTTTCGGCACCGTAAGACGCCGCCAGCTCGAGATAGGATTCCTCCTCGTCGCGATTGGTGACGTAGAACACTCCGTATTGAGCGTTCACCAGCGGAGCGAGCTCGGACATGATGAGCCGCGACACTGTGGCAAGGTCGCGCTCGCCCTGCAGCATGCGCGAAAACCGGGCGAGATTGGTCTTCAACCAGTCCTGCTCGGCATTCTTCAACGTCTGATCCTTCAGATTGCGGATCATCTCGTTGATGTTGTCTTTGAGCGCGGCGACCTCACCGGAGGCTTCGACGCTGATCGAGCGGGTCAGATCGCCCTTGGTGACCGCGGTCGAGACCTCGGCGATGGCGCGCACCTGGGTGGTCAGATTGGCGGCGAGCTGATTGACGTTGTCGGTCAGGTCGCGCCACAAGCCTGCCGCACCGGGCACACGGGCCTGTCCGCCAAGCTTGCCCTCGATACCCACCTCTCGGGCGACATTGGTCACCTGATCGGCAAAGGTGGCAAGCGTCTCGATCATGCCGTTGATGGTGTCGGCCAGTGAAGCGATTTCGCCCTTCGCGTCCACTGTCAGTTTGCGCTTGAGATTGCCTTGCGCGACCGCTGTAACGACGTCGGCGATGCCACGCACCTGATTGGTCAGGTTCGTCGCCATCAGGTTGACGTTGTCGGTCAGGTCCTTCCAGGTGCCGGCGACGCCTTCGACACGCGCCTGTCCGCCAAGTTTGCCCTCTGTGCCAACCTCGCGCGCCACTCGCGTCACTTCGCCGGCGAAGGAGTTGAGCTGGTCCACCATGGTGTTGATGGTCGACTTCAGCTCGAGGATCTCGCCCTTCACATCGACCGTGATCTTCTTCGACAGGTCGCCGCGTGCAACGGCGGTCGTCACTTCGGCGATGTTGCGCACCTGGCCGGTTAGATTCTCCGCCATAGAGTTGACGTTGTCGGTCAGGTCTTTCCAGGTGCCGGCAACGCCGCGGACCTGCGCCTGCCCGCCGAGCTTGCCTTCGGTGCCGACCTCGCGCGCCACGCGCGTCACCTCCGAAGCGAAGGAATTGAGCTGGTCGACCATTGTATTGATCGTGTCCTTGAGCTCCAAAATCTCTCCACGGACATCGACGGTGATTTTCTTCGAGAGATCGCCGAGCGCCACGGCCGTGGTCACCTCGGCAATGTTGCGCACCTGGCCGGTCAGGTTGGCGGCCATGGCATTGACGTTGTCGGTCAAATCCTTCCACGTGCCGGCGACGCCGCGCACTTGCGCCTGGCCGCCCAGTTTTCCGTCGGAGCCGACCTCACGCGCCACACGCGTCACTTCCGAGGCGAAGGAATTCAACTGGTCGACCATCGTGTTGATGACGTCCTTGATTTGAAGAATTTCGCCAAGAGCATCGACGGTGATTTTCTGCGTCAGGTCGCCGGTCGCGATGGCAGTCGCCACCTTGGAGACGTCGCGCAACTGCACTGTCAGATTGCCAGCCATGGCGTTGACGTTGTCGGTCAGGTCCTTCCAGGTGCCGCCGACGCCTTCGACGTGAGCCTGTCCACCGAGCTTGCCTTCCGAACCCACTTCGCGTGCCACGCGCGTGACTTCGGAGGCGAACGAGTTCAATTGATCGACCATCGTGTTGACGGTGTCTTTAAGCTCCAGGATTTCGCCTTTTACGTCGACCGTGATCTTCTTCGACAGGTCGCCACGAGCCACGGCGGTCGTCACCTCGGCGATGTTGCGCACTTGTCCAGTCAGATTGGCCGCCATTAGATTGACGTTGTCGGTCAAATCCTTCCACGTGCCGCCGACACCCTTCACCTCGGCCTGGCCGCCGAGCTTGCCTTCCGTGCCGACCTCGCGCGCCACGCGCGTCACTTCCGACGCAAAGGAATTCAGCTGATCGACCATCGTGTTGATGGTGTCCTTGAGTTCCAGGATTTCGCCTTGAACGGCGACCGTGATCTTCTTCGACAGGTCGCCCGAGGCGACGGCCGTCGTCACCTCGGCAATGTTGCGGACCTGGCCAGTGAGATTCTCCGCCATTGAGTTGACGTTGTCGGTCAGATCCTTCCAGGTGCCGGCGACGCCGCGCACCTGCGCCTGGCCGCCTAACTTGCCTTCCGTACCGACCTCACGTGCCACACGGGTCACCTCGCCGGCGAAGGAGTTGAGCTGGTCGACCATCGTATTGATGGTTGATTTCAGCTCCAGAATTTCGCCTTTCACGTCGACCGTGATCTTCTTCGACAAATCGCCCAGAGCCACCGCCGTCGTCACCTCGGCGATGTTGCGCACCTGGCCGGTCAGGTTCTCGGCCATCGAATTCACGTTATCGGTCAAATCCTTCCAGGTGCCGCCGACACCTTCGACACGCGCCTGGCCGCCAAGCTTGCCCTCAGTGCCGACCTCGCGTGCCACGCGCGTCACTTCCGAAGCGAAGGAATTGAGCTGGTCAACCATCGTGTTGATGGTGTTCTTCAGTTCGAGAATTTCGCCCTTCACATCGACGGTAATCTTTTTCGACAGGTCGCCCGATGCGACTGCTGTCGTCACCTCTGCGATGTTGCGCACCTGGCCGGTTAGGTTCGTTGCCATGGCGTTGACGTTGTCGGTAAGATCCTTCCACGTGCCGGCCACGCCCTTGACCCGGGCCTGGCCGCCGAGCTTGCCTTCGGTGCCGACCTCGCGCGCCACGCGCGTCACTTCAGAGGCGAAGGAGGCCAATTGGCCAACCATGGTGTTGACGATCTTGCCGATACGCAGGAATTCGCCGCGCAGAGGTCGGCCATCGATTTCGACCATCATAGTTTGCGACAGGTCGCCCTTAGCAACGGCGCCGATGACGCGGGCAACCTCGGCTGTCGGCTGAACCATGTCTTCAATGAGATCGTTGACGGATCGAACGCTGGAGTCCCAACTGCCGGTGGCGTTGCGAACCCGGCCGCGCTCACCGATGCGACCTTCCTTGCCGACCACCCGGCTCAAACGCTCGAATTCGCGCGTCACCTGGTCGTTGAGATCGACAATTTCATTGAAGGTCTCAGCGATCTCGGAATCCACACCTTCGTAGACATTGTCGATACGGATGGAGAAATCACCGCGCCGAAAGGCTTTTAGAGAATTTAGAATGCTTCGACGGTCCAACTGCTTCCTGGATGCCTGCGCGGTCAAAACACCCCTCCCCACCCCTGATGGAATATGCAGAATAAACTTCCCCCTGCGGCCAGATGTTACATCCCGCCGCAAACCCTCAAACGCCGTATTTCCATTTTTGTTCCACAGCGCGCCGCATTGTGCCGGGGCGCATCATGTCGATGGTGCAACATTGTTGTTCTGGAACCTCGCACTGGAAATGGCGTTTCAACTGCTGTGCAACCAAGGAGGCTAAGGCCATGGATTGGAACCGCGTTGAAGGAAACTGGAAGCAGGTGAAGGGTAAGGTTAAGGAGCAGTGGGGCAAGCTCACCGACGACGATCTGGATCGCATCGCCGGCAAACGAGATCAGCTCGAAGGCAAGATCCAGGAGCGCTACGGCATCGAGAAGGATCGGGTCCGGAGAGACGTCGACGACTGGTATTCGATGCAGGGTTGGTAGAACCCTGTCTCGTAGGGGGCGCTTCGGCGCCCCTGAACTTCTGGCCCGCCTATAGCCGGCTCGGCGCGCCTCCGACTGAGCGGTTGCCGTTTCCGTGAAACGGTGAAACGCTCTAGTGCCGGCATGGTGAACGATCGGCTTTGAACAGGTGGTGGCGCACCTCTAACGACATCGCCTCCAGATGCGGCTGCACCAGCGAAAAGTCGTCAAGCGACAGAGACGCAAGCAGACGGTTGCGAATGATCGATTGCTGAAGCTGAGCCATGCTCCAGAGCCTCCGTTTTTGGGGCAAGAGCGCACGCATCTCTCAGCCGCTTGCGCCCGAACAGTCAGCAAAGCGATCGGCCTTTGTCCCGCCAAGCCCAATCCAAGGCAGCGGCGAATGTGACTTCGCTGGGTCGATCAGGGGATTGGGTACGAATTCGTACGCTGCCTGCGGGTGATTTCTTGGTCTACCTCTACCACGCGAACGAACCATTCGCCGCAGGCTTCGACCACTTCAATGCAAGGCGAGACCTCGCCATTCAGCTCCACGGTATCCATCGCAGCCTCCCTACGAAAGCAATGGCAACGTCGGGTTTTATAAGTCCGCCGAAATCGGGATTTCAATAAAAAAAGTTTGTATGGAAACGTACCTACTGAAGACCGTCTGTCCGTTTGCACTGATGCGCAGCCAGTTGCATTTCGTACAGTGGTGGTGCTGCCTACTGGCGATCGGCCATGTCGTCGTTGCCAGCAATGAAGCCGCCGCGACAGCGAAACGTGGCGTTGCGATCGTCCACCACTGCATGACGGCGGTCTGGCCGCTATTTCGTGGCGGCGGTGTTGAATTCGCGGTTTGCCGTATAGTCGATAGCAAAGGTCCCCTCGGCGTCGCGAACGCCTTGCTTAATGCCATTTGATCCTCGGTCTTTGAAAAGGCGCGTGATCATAGGGTTCACGCGCCTTTAAATCAGTAGCCGTCCGGGCACCGAGCCACGTAGACTTTACCGTACCTATCTCGATATCTGCACTGGCCGGCTTCGCTTGCGTGCCCGATGACCGCCCCGGCTATCGCGCCAACTGCGCCGCCAACAACCGCTCCCTTCACCGGGTCGCCGGCCACAGCAGCGCCTACCGCTGCGCCGCCCAACCCGCCGACAGCAGCACCCTGTTCAGTGCGCGAACATGCTGCGAGCGGAACGAGCAGGCTCAAAATGAGAAGCCTCTTTTTCATTTGGTCCTCCTAGGCTGTTATTAGCCGCAGCTTAAATGCGCGACCGGGTTTTTTGCTCCTCGGACACCCGCTACCAGCGACCGAAAATCATGATCATGCACAGCGGCGCCACAGGATGCGCAGGTGCCGCCGGGTGGAATGCGATCTGGCTGAGCGGTTGCGGATCGCCGATTTCAGGCGACTGTAAGCCAACAGTAGCTTTGCATCCTTGGCCTCTGGCAGCCGATCGCCAACTGCGCATGGTCTACTCGGCGGGCTTGACGTCTGCGTCGCCATCTAGTCCTTGAAGCTAACTTTCGTGCCTTTCTGAACCATCGAGGCGAGGTCTTCAGCATCCCAGTTGGTCAGCCTGATGCAGCCATGCGAGAAGGTCGTTCCGATCTTGCCGGGTTCGGGCGTGCCGTGAATGCCATAGCTTTCGATTGAGAGGTCGATCCAGACCGATCCGACGGGGTTGTTCGGCCCAGCAGCGATGGTGAAAGGCCGCTTCGTCTTTACTCCCTTGAAGGCGAAGTCCGGATCGTAGTGGTATGTGGGATTGCGTACGACACGTTTGATCTCTGCCTCACCGCTTGGCGCCGGCTTCTCGTTGCTCCCGATTGAAGCGGGGTAGACTGCGAGCCACTTGCCAGAGGCGTCAAGCACACGCACCAGGCGAGTGCCCTTGTCGACCTCGACGCTGGCGGCGACGCCGGCGGGAGAATCGCCTCGGTCAACATCTGGGACCATCAACGTCGTGCCGGCCTTCTTGAAGCCGACGCCAGGATTGAGCTTTCTGAGCAATTGTTCGCTGATATGGAAGCGCTCGGCAATCTTCTCTGCCGCGCTGTGATAGCCAAGCCTCGACAGACGGGCCATTCTCTCCAGGCGAGCCGGAATGCGCTTGGTGAAAGGTCCGCGCACATCCTTGGGTGTCAGTTCGTAGGCAACCAGAACGGGATTGGCAGAGGTTGTCATCAGTTTATCCCAGGTTTTCCGGGAGAGCTTGCCATCTGATGGGAATCCGTTCGCGGTCTGAAAAGCCACAACCGCCTTTGCGAGGTTCTCTGAAAGGCGGCCGTCGATCGTGCCCGGCGAGAATCGGGCGCGATCCAGAAGAATCTGGGCTTTCAGTACGGCTGGATTGACGCCTTTGGTTGGGCTGACGCCGAATTGGGCCTGATTGACGGCGGTTTGATCCAGCTTGGCCGCCTCTGCCCCGCGGCAAGCGAGGACGAGCGCCACGGCGAAAAGGAGGAGCCTAAACATCGAGTCAACTCCGGAGTCGCACAGGACCTCCCTTATGACGCGGAACGGCCTTTCTGGTTCCGTTCACCGACAGCTGATTCATCGGCAGATCTGATGGAAAGGCTCGCCACGTCGATGGGGCGAGCCTTTCCAGTGCGACGGGCACTGGTCACGTCAGGATAAGCACGATCTTCAACGTGTCCGGATCGACGATGACGATCCGACCATCGGCCAACACGAAATACTCATAGGTTTCGTAGGCTGGTACAATCTTGACGATGCGCGCCGGCAGGCGATGCAGCCGAATCTTGTGCCGGGGAATCTCGATGCCGACCGAAATGTCGAAATCGACATTGGACACCGGCTCGATCCTAGTCTCCTTGATGACCTGCGTGATCTGGGTTTTCTGTTCGACCGTTACATTGGTGATGGAAGCAGTCGACCCCTGATCGGTCTGTGTCGAGGTCTTGCCCTGAGCCTGCTCGTCGGTCTGGACCTTGGCTTTCCCCTGAGCCTGCTGGTCTGTCTGGATCTTGGTCTTGCCCTGGGCCTGCTGATCGGTGGTCGCAGCTGCCTTACCCTGGGCCTGCTCATCCGTCTGGACCTTGGCTTTCCCCTGAGCCTGCTGGTCTGTCTGGATCGTGGTCTTGCCCTGGGCCTGCTCGTCGGTCTGGACCTTTGGTTTGCCCTGAGCCTGCTGATCGGTGGTCGCGCCAGCCTTGGTCTTGCCCTGAGCCTGCTCGCCCATCTTCATCTTCGAGCCTTTTTGACAGTCGGCCGTGCCGGCCGCGCAATTGGCGTCGGCGCCGGGTTTGGTCTCGGCTGGTTGTGTCTGCGCTGCTGCTGCCCCACAGCCGACGCCGAGCGCCAGCATGCTGGTGATCAGAATATGTTTCATAAGGAAGTCTCCTCGAAAGGTGTCCGTCCCTTCGTTGGGTAAACCTCAACCGAAAAGCTTTGTTCCAAGGAGAATCTGCCCAGACGCCGCCACAACCACAGTCCTACCAGCAGCGGCGGTTGCCGCCTGATGGATGACGAGCCCGTCAAGAGGATCGCCGTCTTTAACCAAGGTGGACGGTATGAAACCCCAGTGGTATGGATAAATCATTCCAACCGGCAAAGGGCGGACATAAGTGAACACCTGGGTTGCCGGCTCATAGGCGAATTTCGCCGCTGCACCGAGGTGTCTCAACCACCACCCGGAATGGTGGACCCTGCGAGGTCCGATCAGCCAAAAACGGACTGCACCCAACAATTTCCCATGAATGTGCCATTCAAACGAACTCGCGGAAGGACGGCAGCTGGTCATTGTCGTTGCCCGACAGCTCTGCCATGGACTGGCTATCGCGCGGTGTGGCGTTCGCTGTGCTTCCTTGTAGAGGACGCTTTTTTTGCAGAGGCGGATTTGGCGGACGCCGAGCGCGACGCCGATGCCTTGCCGCCGAGTTCGCCGCCCTTGTGCGCTGCGGGGTGGCCTGTGTGCTTGCCGCGACCCGATCCACCCTCCTTTTTGCCGCCCCCGTCATCCTTGTTGACAGTCGCCCAGGCGCGCCGCTCGGCTTCCTTTTCCGATACGCCACGTTTCTCGTATCCCTCGGCAATGTGGTCGGCCTTTCGCTCCTGTTTATCCGTATATTTGGATTTGTCGCCTCGTGGCATGGTCTTCACTCCTCTTTGAGTTCGTTCACAACGGAGGTGGTTCAACAGTGGTTCCACCGTCGTGGAGATTCAAAGATGTTGCATGATCCGACCGTGCTGATCCTGATGTATTTCATGCTACCGCTATGGCTGATCTAAGGATTCGCCGATTGGCTCTGCCATCGTGCGTCGCACATTGAGGCAACCACCGGAGCCAAGGAATCCTTCATTCATTTGCTGATGTTTGCGGAGGTGGGCATCCCGTTGTTGGCGGCGATGTTTCTGGACATCAACGCGCTGATCATTGCGACGATGCTGGTGGCATTCGTCCTGCATGAGGCAACGGCAATGTGGACGTCAGCTACGCCACCACGGCTCGAACCGTGTCGCCCGTCGAGCAGCACGTGCACAGTTTTCTGGAGATGATCCCACTGATGGGGATTGTCAACGTGGTTTCCCTTCACTGGAGGCAGTTCCACGCGCTGTTCGGTTTCGGAGACGAACCAGCGCGGTTCGAGTTGGCCTGGAGAGCCGAGCCTCTGCCCGTGGCCTAGATTGCCACAATCATGATCCTGGTCCTTTTGTTTGAGGTGCTTCCTTACCTGGAATTTGTCCGCGGCCTCTCAGCCAATGGGTGAAGACTGATCCCCGAAAAGGCGAGCCGCACACAGCCGGCTCCAGAACGCCACGCTAGTCGGAACTGCTTGCCGGAAGCGATCCACCATTCAGCTGGGCGAGCCGTAGCGTGGGCACAACCGATCCTGAGACAGGAGGATCGTTGACTTTCGAGCGCTCCGCCCAAAATTGCGAATGGCCTTAATTCGCTGCGAACTTCTCGGAGGACTTATCATGGATATCGGCACACTCACGCCCGCCGACGTACTGGCCGAAAAAGCCCGGACACCTTTTCCTGGCGCGAGCGAAGAATATGCCAAGGCGCGACAGGAGCTGTTAAAAGACGAGATCGAATTTCGTCGGCATATGACCCGCGTTGCCGAACGGCGCAGAAGCCTGCCTGATGGACCGGTCATCGAGAAGAATTATCGCTTCAAGGATTCGAACGGCGCCGACCTTGGACTGCCTGAGCTTTTCGGCGACAAGGACACACTGGTAACCTATTTCTGGATGTTCGGACCGCAGCGCGCGCGCCCGTGTCCAATGTGCACGAACTGGCTGGGTGCGGTTAACGGAAATGCCGCTGACATCAAGCAGCGCGTCAGCCTGAAAATTCTTGGACGCAGCCCCGTCGAGCGACAGATTGCATTCGCCGAGGAACGCGGTTGGCGCGATTTGGATTTTGTCCAGACAGCTGGTGACGACTACGCCAACGATCTCAGACTGATCAACGCCGACGGCACCGAGAACCCAGCCTTGGTCGTGTTCAAGCGGGAGGGTGAGCAGGTACGGCTGTTTTGGGCAAGCGAGATGACGAGGGAGATGGCCGACCCCGGACAAGATCCCCGAGACGCCCCAGACATCGCGTCCCTCTGGTCGATCCTTGACCTTACCCCTGGCGGACGCGGGACCGATTGGTATCCGAAGCTCAACTACTAGTCTCGAGCCGCCTATCGGAAAGAGGAAGCTTCGGCATGAGCATTCTGGAGAGTGCGAAGAAAGCCGTCGAGCGGATTGCCGGTGTTGCGCGACCGGGGAAAAATGAGCTCGACGGTCTCGTAGTGAGGCGTAAAGCGCATACGTTCCGTTTCAAGGATGATGGCCTCGTGCCCAATCATCCGGTTTGGCCCCTCGTCTTTTATCGGGGCGCCGTGCGGCTGCCCGATAAATTCGATCCCGCCGCCGTCATGGAAGCGCTCTTCAGAGCCAATGGCTGGGGCGATAGCTGGCGCAATGGCATCTACAACTACATCCATTACCATTCGCGGATACACGAGGTGCTCGGCATCGCACGTGGCCGCGCCAAAGTACAATTTGGCGGCAAGAAGGGCCGGACGCTATCCCTGAAGGCGGGCGATGTGGCGATACTTCCGGCCGGCACCGGTCACGAATGCCTGTCAGCATCCAGTGATCTCTTAGTCGTTGGCGCGTATCCGCCTTTTGGAACGTACGACGAATGCACGACTGCCGAGCAGCATGAGGACGCACTCGCTACGATCCCGAAAGTTGGCCGCCCAGGCAAGGACCCCGTTTACGGAAAAAACGGTCCCCTTCTTGGGTTGTTCGAACGTGCCTCACAGACAAAGAGTAAGCCTGGAGGGGGATGATCAGCTCACTCTGCCGGGAGCGAGCAGACGATCCCTAGGCAATGGCACAATGGCGTACCAGGCCGGAACCGAGCGACCCGAGATGCGTTCTGCCCTTCGAGGGGGCTAGAAGAGACGGAAGCGCGGTCCGTCTTTAGACGACGACATAGCCAAATCGCACAGGGGATTGTCGCAGGACGTCACAATGACCCAGATTATACCAATGCCACCCAATCCAATGTTGGAACAACCTGCCAGCGAAAACCGACCGGACAAAAACGGTGAGGCTATCCCCCCGTCAAAATCCGCGCAGCAGCAGGTGGCTCAACCTCAGCGGTCGCTGCCGCTGCCAGAGCAAATGGCGCGCTCGCCAAGTCGGTATTAGTCGTTGAGAAGCTTACCGCCAACACCATCCGTTCTCCCATTTGGCATGTGCGGCGGTCATCAGGCAGCGCGTCCGCCGCCTTACCTCCATGGGTTCAGTGTCCAGCGGAACGCCGAAGGACAGTGTGATCAGTCTTGCCCCAGCCGTTGGTGGCCGTGGCGATTGACCTTTCGCCATCGTCATAGTCGAGCGAAGGTCCATTTTTTCAGGACTTCGGATCGAGATCCGCCTTGCCCCATGTCAGCGACATGGAGACGGTCGCACCGTCCCTTGCCCGCGGTGACCGCGGAGCAGCGCCAGTCGCCATTCCGTGCGCGGCGCGCGATGTGGATGGACTTCTCTGCAATGCCTTCAGGGAACATTGCGGACTGACGAGTTTGTTCGATCGGCCACTAGGCCTGAGACTATCTAGATCGAGGGGAAGCAATGAATCGAGTCTGAAAAGGTGCCGCAAGCGGACCGGCGGCTGCTAGGGTGGCGACGTGAAGAGCGGGCATACGGCCACCCGATACCAGATGCACGCGCATGTTGTGCCTTTGCTTCTGTAACGCCGCACTATTGCGGCTGAGGTTGACGCCAAGAAACCCTAACTGGCGACCTTCCAGTCTCTCAGCCGGCGCGCCCGCATCGCGATCTTCAACATATCCTCATCAGCCATGCCGGTCTGGAAAAGCCTTATGAGCTCGCCGGCAATTTCGTGCGCGTCTGAGGTTTCCGGAAGCACATGAAACTCAGCGCACAGCCAGTCAAAGACAGCTTTGAGTGCATCGAGGTCGTGGGGATAAAATGCTTCGCCGTAGGGGCGCACAGGTCGGTTTTGCATCAGACGCCTCCAAAACGGGGAGAGTGCGATGGTCGCTCTCTAGCAGCGAAGCCCCAAGGATGGTCGCCGACCTGGTCGTTGTCGCAGGGTACCTAAACGAGGTCATTAAACTATGATGTATCGCCCAGCAGATTCATTTGTGAAGACTTGCCGCTGCATCGATCGCTGCTTATAGCCGCTCCCATAGGTGGCAATGCCAACAACGATGTTTGCAGTGATCCGATCCGGCCTTTCGCGCGTAGTCGTCTGGTAGGCGTAAGGAGAACAGGCGACCACTGCCACGCCGCCCAACCAGCGCGAAACTGTTCGGAGTATGTCTCCACATTCTTGGCGACCGAGCGGACGCGGAGGAAGCGCTGCAAGAGGTGTTTTTGAAGGTCTGGGCAAAGGCCGACCGCTTCGCAGTATGGAGCTGAGCCCTATTTCATGGCTGGTTGCGATTGCGCGCAACCAGGCGATAGATCGCATACGGTCACGTCGTCCTCCATCTCTGGAGATCGATCATGCGCGAGATTTTATCGATCCCGTTCAGTGGTCAGGCACAGCTCCTTGCACGCGATAGCATCCGGCTACTTCATCAATGCATCGACCATCTCAGCAACGAAAAAGCCGAAGCCGTTCGATTGCATATTTCGACGGCGAATTTTATGAGGTGCTGGCCCAGCGGTAAAACACACTGCTCAACACGATGCGAACATGGCTACGTCGCAGCCTGATAAACTCAGGCAGGCAGTCGAGGCGTGACATTCGCTCTTGTCCAACCGCAAGTGTCCGTTGGTCACCGCCTAATCCCAAAACGTTATGCAAATCAAACCTGCTAGGATAACGAACGTCTCCGACCGACATTCGGCGCAGACCTGCTTCGCTGACCAGGACCGATACGGTGCCCTTTGCCTAGGGAACCATTGAAAATGCCATCCGTTAGGCTTTTCACGAAATGCATCAGCGAGGCCACGTGGACAAGGGCGACGCTTCACCAATCCGATCAGGCGTTGAGGGTCTCGATTACGTCCTTCGAGGCGGCTACGCGAAATTCCGCTCGCATCTCGTGGAGGGGCGGCCTGGTTCAGGCAAGACCACTCTTGGTCTACAGTTTCTTATCGAGGGCGCCGAAAACGGCGAGAAGTGTCTCTACATAACGCTTTCCGAGAGCAAGCGGGAGCTGCGGTCAGTCGCTCACCGGCACGGGTTTTCACTCCAGGGCATTGATATCCTTGAGCTCGTGCCACCCGAACTTAGCCTCGACCCGTCGCAACTTCAGACCCTGGTTCACTCTTCCGATCTGGAACTTGGGGAGACGGTTCAATCCGCGCTCTCTGAGATCGAACGCATGAAACCAGACCGGGTGGTGTTCGATTCACTGTCGGAAATTCGATTGCTGTCACAAGGATCTTTGCGCTATCGGCGCCAGGTTCTGGCATTGAAAAGCTTCTTTTTGCTCAGCAATGCGACGGTGCTTTTGCTCGACGACCTCACAGCCGAACATGACGATCTCAACTTGCATTCGATCAGCCATGGCGTCATCCGGATGGAGCAGCTCTCTCCAATCTATGGAGGGGAGCGGCGGCGGCTTCGCGTGATTAAAATGCGTGGCGTCCAAATCCGCGGGGGCTTCCACGATTTCGTCATCCGCCCTGGCGGCGTTACCGTCTTTCCCCGACTCGTTGCCCGAACATGAAATGGCAGCGCACGGGACACCAGCACTCAGCAACAGCTCTGTCGATACGCTTGTCGGCGGAGGCCTGGAACGCGGCACCAGCACCCTGTTGATGGGCCCGTCCGGAGTTGGGAAGTCGACGATTGCGTGCACCTATTGCTACGCGGGGCTGAAACGGGGAGAACACGTTTTGGTCCTGCTGTTTGATGAAACCAAGCGCATCTTTCTGGCGCGCGCAACAGGCCTCGGCATGGAGCTGCAGCCTTTTGCCGACGATGGGAGCCTGTTGCTGGAACAGGTAGATCCTGCCGAGCTATCGCCGGGCGAACTGTCGTCCCGCATCCAATTAGCTGTTGAGAGCGCAGGAGCCAGGATTGTCGTGATCGACAGCTTGACCGGCTATCTCAATGCCATGTCGGAGGAACAGCATCTTGTGCTCCAGATGCACGAGATTCTTACATACCTAAACCAGAAAGGTGTGGTGACAATCCTGCTCTTGGCCAATCACGGGCTGATTGGGCAGATGTCCTCACCTGTCGATATGACCTACCTTTGCGATTCCGTTATGCTTCTGCGCTTTTTTGAAAACGGCGGGCGGCTGAGACGAGCTGTTTCGGTTGTCAAGAAGCGCGTCGGGCCGCATGAAGACACCATTCGCGAATTCAAGATCAGCGCAGCGGGCCTGGCAGTCGGGGAGCCCTTGGCGGAGTTTCGAGGCATTTTGACAGGTGTACCTATTTATGACGGCAAGCAGGGCGACCTCCTCAAAGACAAGGCATCATAATGTCGTCAGATCTAGGTGTGATCGTACTCGCCCCGGTGGGGCGTGACGCAAAGATTGCGGCCTCGATTCTCGCCACGAATAACATCCCGTCGCACATATGCTCCACCCTCGACGAAACCCTTCCATATTTGGAACACGCACATTGTCTGGTCGTTTCCGAGGAAGCGTTGATTAGCGCTGACCGAAACAGTTTCGCGTCCTGGCTGGAACACCAGCCGGCGTGGTCGGATTTTCCGATAGTGCTTTTGACCATGCGCGGCACAGAAATCGACAAGCGCCTTTCGTTTCTGGACGGGTATTTGATTGTACTGGAGAGGCCGTTCCTGGCCTCTAGCCTCGCCAATTCCGTGCGCTCGGCACTGCGCGCCCGTGCCCGCCAGCTGGAGGTGAAGTCCTATCTCGAACAGAAGCAGGAAGTTGCCGACCGGCAGAAGCTGCTAATCCGTGAACTCCATCATCGTGTTAAAAATACTCTGGCTAACGTTCGTGCGATGATGAGTGCGACCGCCAAGTCGAATGGCAGCGTGGAAGACTTCATGCGCGATTTCTCCGCAAGAATTGTCTCTCTGGCTGACACGCATTCGATGCTGACAGACGACTACTGGCAGATGGCGTCCTTGCAGAAGCCCCTCGAGTCGGAGCTGCGACACTACGACACCAGCGACAAGTCGCGTGTATTACTCGAAGGGCCGGACGTTGCGCTTGTCGCTGATTTAGCGATACCGGTCGGAATGGCATTTCATGAGCTAGCGTCAAACTCTTCGAAGTATGGGGCATTGTCCTACCCTCAGGGCCGCCTTGACGTGCGGTGGTCAGTCAGCAACTCAGGCGAGACCCAGATCGTCAATCTCGCTTGGCTGGAACGGGGTGGGCCTGCGGTAGAGCAGCCCAAACGGCGGGGTTTTGGTACGACACTTCTGGAGAAAGTTGTCGCCGTGCAGTGCGATGCCAAGGTCGAATTAAACTACCATCGCGACGGTCTACGCTTTGCGATGACATTTCCGGTGCGTGACACAAGGCTAGTGCCTGGCTATTGACGGCGGCGCACGTGATGATCGCTTGCCTAGTTTGGGATGGCGGATCGATGCGATGGGACGCGATGCCTATGAGGAGTTGGTTTCCTTCATCCACGATCCTACGGTCGTCCATGGCATGGTCGAAGACTACCGCGCAGGTGTCAGGATCGACCATCGCCACGACCTTGATGATCGAGATGCAGGCCGGAAAGTGCGCTGCCCGATGCTTTGCCTCTGGTCGCAAGACGATGACTTGGAGCAGATCTATGGCGATCCGGTCGCAATATGGAAGCACTGGGCCGACGACGTGGGAGGCTTTGGGATAAAGAGTGGGCACCATGTCGCCGAAGAAAATCCAGCCGTTCTCGCAGCAGCGTTCAAGGCCTTTCTTCAAAAATGATACCAGTTGATCGATCGCCGTTGCGTGCCAGTTACCTGATCGTCTGAAGCTCGACTGACCGGTGACCGGACCTCAGCGTTCGACCCGCACGCTGGATTGCATCGCTGCGAGCTCCTGCTCGGAGCAGCGAAGGACCGGCCGCGCGGGGTCGGAAATGTCAAGCTTGTCCCACGAAATTCGACAGATCCCTTCGCGATGGCGCAGCCGGACGAGGTCGAGCAGGGCCGTGCCCATTGACGAGGCGGACAGACGCTCGAAGACCGCGAAAATGCCGACATGGTACTCAGTGACGACAAGTTCATCGCCATCTGCCTCGGCGATGATCTCCTCCAAATGGCCTATGCAATGACCCTCTTTCGAGAAGACGCGCCGGCCAACCAGTCGGTCGAGATTTGCGGTTGCCATCGTCAAGCTCCCGGAATTCTTCCGACGATGTGTTCCCGCAACCAGTCCTGCCAGTCAAAAATAGCAGTCTTGCGCACATCGATATCGAACTCGATGTCGAGGCCGATGTCGCGAACCTTGCTCCATGCCACCCGATAAGGCTTGGCATGGCGTTCGCCGCCCAGCTTGGCGGCCAGAATAACCATCCAGCGTCCAGGGAGCGCTCCCAGGCGGCGCGCCAGCGCAATGGAGCCGATCTCGACGGCGATGACCCTTGGGGGCTTACCTTGTCTCAACTGGGCTACTATCCCGTCCACCTTGCCGATCTTGACCTGATTGCGGTCGACAACCTGCTTGTCCAGAACGTCGCGTATCATGTGCATCAACTGCCTCCAAATATTTGCAGAGGAATGGTGACAACCGCGAGGATGAAGCCAAGCGCGATAACAAAGAGCACTGCCGCGTTGGAGATCACGCCGTTGCGATGTTCGCCCATATAAGACCGGTCGTTGAGCAGGAAGAGAAATGGCACCACCGCCAGCGGTAGGCCTGCGGCCGTAAGGGCCATTGAAAAGATGGTAAGCTTCAGCGGATCAAGGCCGAGCGCAATCGGAATGGCGGCCGCGAAGATCGTGACGGTATAGACCATGGTGAAGCCTGGGTCGTCGCGAGGCTTGCTGTCCTCGCCCCAATTCCAACCGAACCCTTGCGCGACGAGGTATGCCTGCTGAAGGGCGATCTCGACCGTGGCGCCGAAGCAGGCGATGCCGAGCGACGCAACGAACAGCACAAAGCCCCAGAAACCGAACACCGGAGTCAGCATCAATGGCAATTGGTGGTAATCGTCCACCTGCGTGATGCCGTTCGTTCCAAGCACCAACGCAGCGACGATAAGCACGGCTATGGAGATGGTGCCGCCGAAACTCATGCCGAGCCCGGCAATGGCGCGATTGATACCGAGATAACTCTTGTCCCACTTGTCCTCGATCGCTCCCGCGGAATAGAACATGAAGAGATATGGCGAGATGGAAGCACCCAGAATGCTGACAGCCATGAACCAGTAAGTAGCCGAGTCGTGATGCGGCAAGGAGGGCACCGAACTGACGGCGACCCGCGTCCAATCAGGCTTGAGAATGACCGCCGCTACGACGAAGCAGAGCGTTACCAGCCCCAACAGCGAAACGCCTTTCTCAATCAGGCCGAAAGTGCCTTTCCACAGCAAGAGCCACGCAATGAAAGCTACCGGCAGCGCCCACCATTGGAAGCCGATCCCGGTGGCGAGTTCGGCAGCAACGGAGACACCGCCGATTTCAGCAGACAGCACCAGGAAATTGACCAGCAATGTACTGACCAGAGGCCAAAGGAACGCATTGAAGCCGAAGCGCTCGCGAATGCCGTCGGCTATCGTGTGCTTGCTGACGGCTGCGAAACGGCCGGCCATCTCCACCAGGAAAATAATGCAGATAGTCCCAAGGAGAATCGCCCAGACCAGCTGAAAGTGGAACAATGCACCGGCCTGGGCTGCTGTCGCCAACGATCCGACCTCAAGGAAACCGCCAACGCTGGTCACCACGCCGAGCGAGATTTCAAGCAATTTTTTCATGGATTTGTCGCTTGATCGGCGGGATCTGCCACAACGAACTTGGAAATGACAGTTCGAAGCTCCTGACCGGCTTGCCCCGCTTGTGCTCTGTCGCCGCTCGTGACGGCATTTTCGGCCCGCTCGGCAGCGGCTGCGAGTTGTCGCGCCAGTCGCCTGGAGGAGTCCGAACCGTCCGCCGTTTGTAGTTGCCGATCGTAGTCAGCTAACGCTTCGGCCAAAGACCGCAACGTGGCTCCCGCATAGTGGGAAGGTGCGGCGCCGGCGGTCCAACTGTCGATGACCATGATCGCTGAATTAGCGGTGGACTTGGCGTTCTGCGCCTGCTTGTCTTGAGCATCGGATGAAGAACAGGCAGCTACGCCGGCGAGCAACAAAGCCGCCAGCAGACGCGACATGATGGTATTGGCGAACGTTAGGACGCTGCGTGACATCGGATGCGTAAAGCATTGCGGTCGAAAAGGTTCCGCAAGCGTTCGGCTCAGGAACTACCCTCCCTGCTTGTGATCGTCACGTTCGCCGCGATTTCATTGCGGGCTTTGCTAACGACCGTATCCGGAGACCCGACTGCATCCTGCACGTCCTGCCGCCGAGGCGCACCAGCGAACCGTCAAAGAACAGCCCATCGCCGCTGTCCGTTGGCCGCCGCGCTGGGGCTACACGCCTTCTTGAAGCGCGCCCGCGGCCTTTGGAACACACTGTGCGCAAGCCCGTTAGAAGCGGGCAACCTCGGACCGAAACTTCATGAAACGACAAAAAGACTTAAAACCGCCGATCCACGTGGTGGGGTCGAGCACGCTTTCAGAATCGGGTGTCCCAAGCGAAGAACACGCAACAAGTTCGCGTCGAATACCAGCTTCGGCGATTGCCGCGCGGCTGGTCCAGGCCGTACGGGATGGCGGCGCGGATGACATGATTTTCATCGCACGGAGCGAAAACCAGGCAGAAGAAGTCTCAATTTCTTTCGCGCAGTTTATGCCGGAAACGCAGGTGATTTTATTGCCGCCGTGGGACTGCCTACCGTACGACCGTATCAAGCCATCGCGTGAAAGCATGGGACGACGTGCAACCGCGCTTCTCGCTTTGGCCAAGCCGGCCAACACTCGTCCTCGCGTAGTGGTCATGTCCCCAGAGGCGGCGCTGCAGCGCTTTCTTCCTGCCGATGCCATTGCGAGGGCCTTCACATCCCTGGCCACCGGCGACCGCGTTGATGTTGAGGCATTCCGCGATCGCCTGCAGACTTATGGCTACCTGATGGACGATCGGGTCGACGAGCCTGGGGAATTTGCCTTGCTTGGTCAGGGCATCGAGGTGTTTCCATCAGGAGCGCCACATCCCTATCGGATTCTAATCGAGCGTGGGGCCGTCGACAGCATTCGGTCATACAACCCGGTTTCGCAACGCACAGATGAGAGTTTCGAGAACATCACGCTGGCGCCTTCGACGGAGTTGCTGGAATGCAGCTCAGCGCCGGCTGGACCTACGGAAGCACAATGCATGGAAATGCAGATGGTCGGGGCCGGCTACAAGCTCAACAACATCTTCGAACTCTTGTCGCACGCCCGTGTCGCAATGGAGCCGGCTGTGGACGAACGCTTCGACGCCGCGATCGCGTTGATCGATGACGCCCGCATGATGCGCGACAGGCAGCAAGGCCGCAAGCCGACTTCGGAGCGCTTCTACCTTGATCGCCCGACCCTTGATAAGCACCTGGCGAAACGTCGGATGAAGCTCGATTTGCTGGGCTTGTCGCCAACGCCCGATTTTATCGTCGAGATCAACCCGTCAAAAGCCATGGCAAACTTTATTGCCGAACAGATCCAAGGCGACCGGCGTGTCGCCCTCGCCGGCCCTACGGTGGACCTCGATCGAATGGTCAAGACGCTGCAGCGGCATCTGACGCTCCATGTCGGCTACGCCGAAAGCTGGGCATCGGCGCTGGGCGCCGAGCCTGCAACCTTGGTCAGCCTCAATGTCGATATCGATGATGGCTTTGTCGATGAAAAGGCCGCAATTGCGGTCGTATCGGCCGCCGACGTGTTCGGTACACGATTAAACCCGGGAGATCATGGAGCCCTCTCCCTCGCTCAGCAGCCAGAGTTGCGAACCGGCGACGTCGTTTTGCATGAAGATCACGGCATCGCCGTTCTGCGAGACCTTGAGACCGTCGAGGTTCAGGGGATGGTCACCGATACCGTTCGGCTTGAATATAATGGAGGAGCCACGCTTCTGGCGCCCGTAGAGGAATTCGGCCGCATCTGGCGTTACGGGGCCGATGAAGAGGCAGTGACACTCGACAGGTTGAAAGGGGATGGCTGGGCCAAGCGCCGGGCACAGCTCGACATGGAGATTGCTGAGGCGGCAGAACAGCTTGTCAAACTGGCTGCCGAGCGTGAGAGTACTGGTGCCCGAGCGTTGAAACCACCGCGTATTCCTTACGCTCGTTTCGCCGGAAGGTTCCCCTATCCGGAAACCGCCGATCAGGCCGAGGCGATTGCCGCCGTCATCGACGACCTGTCATCTGGCAAGGCGATGAACAGGCTGATCTGCGGCGATGTCGGTTTCGGCAAGACGGAAGTGGCGTTGCGCGCTGCCGCCGTTGTCGCGTTGAATGGTTGTCAAGTCGCCGTCGTCGCACCGACTACAGTGCTGGCGCGCCAGCACTACGAAACATTTTCCCGCAGGTTTGAGGGCACCGAGGTGAGTGTGGCCCTTCTTTCGCGCGTCGTCGGCGAGGCTGAGTCAAGAAAGGTCAAGTCCGGGCTCACGGATGGATCGCTTCGAATCGTCGTTGGGACGCAGGCAATCGCGGCCAAGGACGTCATCTTTGCCGACCTCGGTCTGCTCGTTATCGACGAGGAGCACCGCTTCGGCGTCAAATTCAAGCAAACGCTTCGCGGCCTCGGCCAGAAGCTGCACGTTCTGTCTATGAGTGCCACTCCCATACCGCGTACGCTTGCGGCAGCCATGGTTGGCGTCCAGGAAGCCAGCCTGCTATCCACGCCACCGGCAAGACGGCGTCCGGTGCGCACAGAACTTGCACCATTCGATAGAGCGTCGGTCAAGACAGCACTCATCCGCGAGCATCGACGGGCTGGCCAAAGTTTTTGCGTGGTCCCACGCATTGAGGACATCGAACCCACGCTTGCTGAACTGCGCAAATTGGTTCCCGATTTATCCGTGCTGGTGGCCCATGGCGACATGAACGCCTCCGAGATGGACGAGGCTATCGTGACCTTTGCCAATGGGGATGGCGACATCCTTCTGTCGACAAACATCATCGAGAATGGCCTGGATGTGCCACGCGCCAACACCATCGTCGTGTTTCGAGCGGACCGGTTCGGGATGGCTCAACTGCACCAGTTGCGCGGCCGTGTCGGCAGGGGGCGGGTGCAAGGTTTGGCATACTTGTTAACCGAGGCTGGGAAGGACGTAGCGCCGCAAACGCGCTCGCGGCTCTCGACACTGCTCGCTTTCGACCGGCTCGGGTCAGGGCTTGCCATCAGTGCCCGCGATCTCGACCTGCGCGGCGCGGGCGATCTGGTTGGAGAGGAACAAGCCGGCCACATGAAGTTGATCGGGTTGAGTCTCTATCAGCGGCTGTTGGCGCGGGCGGTCGATAAGGTGCGGGGCAAAAATGCCACCTCGACCTTTGAAACCGAGATCGAACTGCAATTCTCGGGCACGCTTCCGTTCGACTATGTCCCCGAGGCTGTGGTGCGCCTCAACCTCTATTCGCGTTTGCAACGCTTTGAGACCCTCGCTGAAATCGATGCTTTTGCCGAGGAGCTTGAAGATCGGTTTGGAAAGCCGCCACCTGAGACGACCATGCTAATCGATTTCGCACGCCTTAAGCTTGCGGCGGTGAAGGCCGGCATCTCCAAGATCGGCGCTGGCCCCGTTGCCATAGCGATCGAATTTACGACGCCCGGTTCCAAGTCATATGACCGCTTCGTCCAGCGCCCCGACTGCGTTCGACGTCAAGGGCGGCTCATCTTTAAGATCGCCACGCAGCCTGGGCCGGAGCGGTTGGCCGCTGTTCATGAACTGGTGCTAGACGCTTTGGAACCGGCCCATCCGGCGTGATCGAAGCTTAACACTGGCTGGGGAGGTTCACGGACGGTGCCTCGTCCCATTGAGGGGGACGGGCTGCCACGGCGAGCGCCTACGCAGATACTGGCTTGTCCGCTGGCAAATCCGACTGTACCTGGCTTCCTTCACTGATCGATATGATCCCGTGCTTGAAAAAGACGGTGTTTGTCTCCCGGCCGGAATGCTCAGGCTCGCTTGGCCTGACAGCCAGTTCGCAATAACCCTTCGTGCTGCACTGGTCTACGAGGCTCGACAATCGAGCGTTCTCGCTGCTGGCACGAAACTGCCTCCCGTCAATCGTAGTCACCACAAATTCAGTCACCTTGTTCTCCCTTCGTTGGTGAAATGTTTACTTGATTTCTCGGGTCGCTCGGCTTGCCAAACGGACCTCCCCGAGTCTTCGGATGAAGGACGATGAGTAACCCGCGCCGAAGCGGTTCGTTCCCTGCAGCGTCGGTGAAGCCCCCGTATGGAGCCCTTCGTCGTGCATCACGGCGGTCATCCGTTGAAACGCCCAGCAGCAAACAGGATTCAAACGATAGCACCGAGCAGGTGCGCCGAGCACAAAAGTCGGTCACGTTTCGCATCGCTTTTGAAGAGCTTTTCGAGGCTAAAAAGAAAATTGATCACACCTGATTTCCGGAGGAACCCGCCGCGATCATCCTAGTTGGATTAGCACCCGAAGGGGTGATTTCAACCAAAAGGAGATTGTCAGATGGCAGCCACCAAGAAAGCAAGTGCCAGCCCCAAGGGCCTCGAGGATCTGTTCCTCGACGGCCTCAAGGACATATACTACGCTGAAAAGAAAATTCTCAAAGCCCTGCCGAAGATGGCCAAGGGCGCAGAGGACGCCCAGGTGTCCGCCGCTTTCGAGAAACATCTTGTCGAGACGGAGGGCCAGGTCGAGCGACTTGAGCAGGTGTTTGATATCCTTGGCATTGCTGCGCGCGGCAAGACCTGCCCTGCCATCGACGGCATCATCGAGGAAGGATCCGAAATCCTGGAGGAATACAAGGGTTCGACCTCGATCGACGCGGGCCTTGTCGCCGCCGCGCAGGCGGTCGAACACTATGAGATCGCGCGCTATGGCACGCTGATCGCCTGGGCGACATCGCTAGGCAAGGATGACATCGTCGAACTCCTCAACGCCACACTCGAAGAGGAGAAGGCCACCGACGATGCCCTGACCTCACTCGGTGAGTCCGGCGTGAACGACAGGGCGGCCGAGCAGCAAAAAGCGGCTTGATCTCACGCACTTAAAAAAGGGCCACGGCGACATCGTCGTGGCCCTTACTGTTAGGGTCGGTCACCCACCAATCCAACAGTTTACAAGCTGCTCAGTGGTCGCGGTCTCGATATGCTGGCCGTAGCGATTGCTGAACAGCCCGATCATGGCATCATGGGCCTCATCCGAGGCGCTGCAGACCGCATCCTGGACCACGATGGTACGCAAGCCATAGTCTGCCGCGCCCAACACCGTCGAAAGCACGCACATATCTGTTTCGCCGCCGGTGACGATTACGGTGTCGCAGCGCCGCTGCGCCAGTAGAGTGCGAAGGTTCGAGCCAAGCCAAGGCGAATACACCGGCTTGTCTACAACTGGCGCCGGCGGCGTAAACGCTCGAAGTTCCGGGACCAAGTCCACCATTCCCGGGCCAAGGCGCTCAAGCGTCATGTCCGCCCATCGTTTATAGTAGCGTTTCCAAGTCCCCTGCCCGGCGCCGGGCCGCCTAGCCGGTATAAACCGCGTGAAGACCAATCTTGACGGCTGTGTGCTGCAAAGATCTACGATCCTAGGAAGCACACGGTCCATCCATGGCAACGACCATTGCGACGGTTCGCGAAACATCGTCTGCATGTCGACGCAGATGTGCACTGCGTTGCTGCCAATGGGTTCCTCGCGCAGCGTAGGGTCAGCGGCCATGTCAGCGCGAGATCGAAAATTGCGGCGGGGATTGCTGCGCATCGAACGCAACACCCAGGCCATGAGCCACGGCGCTTGCGGCGATCATGTCGTCGAGCTCGCTTCTGGAAACCGGACAGGCTTTCATGACAGTCAGGACAGCCGCTGCTGCCTGCCTCACCGACACAACATCGTGCCGCTTCTTCCGCACCTCGACGTACTGCTCGATAAGCATTTTGAGGCGGCGCTCCTCTACCTCGTGTGACATTTTGATCCTCCACCCAGATCAACCGCGACGGGCGGTGCCCTTGTGGCACCCGCCGGGATTTCGATTGCTGTTAATTTGCGGCCCCGATCCTTGTTGTTCATTCATGAGCTCGCCGTAAACGCGGCGTCGCATGGCTCGCTCTCGCACGACACCGGCCAGGTCGCAATCAGTTGGAACGAAATCCCGCAAACCAAAGGGCTTGCGTTCGTTTGGGAAGAAACGGGAGGCCCGCCGCCTGCGGGCATCCGAAAGGCAGGCTTTGGCACTGTGATCGCCGAAGCTACGATACGGCGGCAGCTTCAAGGATCTACCGGGCGCGAATGGTTAGATCGCGGCGTGCGAATCGTCGTCGAAGTGCCTAACGTCACGAGCGAAACGTAGAAACCGTTCACCGCACATGAGCGAGCAGTCGTAGCGGCAAAAGCTGCGTCGGTCAGCGCCGACACGATGTGCACACCATTCGGAGCTGTGCTCTGTCAGAAATTCAGCAAAATGAAGGGCCCACTTTGCGGGCCCTTCTTTTGCAAGCCTCAAGACGCGGCCTCACAGCTTGACGGCGGCTTCCCGTGCCCACAGCCGCAGACCCCGGCAACTTTCAATGAAATCCGTGGCACTCGCCTTGTCAGCCAGCGGCAGCATTCCCTCGTCAGCCCCGGGCTCGACGCCCGCTTTGGCCAGAAGCGGCACGGCGCCGGGCGTGAAGCCGATGAACTTGCAATGGGAAAAGGCATCCGCAACGAAATCGCGAGCCGCTGCTTCGCCGGCCAGCAGATTGGCACTCTCTTCGGTGAGCAGGATGGCGACCGCGTCAAACAATACCGATGGGCCGCCATCGATCATATGCTTGGCCACAATCTTGGTGCCATCGCTGGCCACCGCGCCGCCGACCTTTGCCGCGATAACTTCCATGGCGGCCCCCTCATTCTCAATGGCAGCCTGCAAGGCTTTGAAGAGACCGGCATCCGTGCCGGTGCCGATCAGGACGCCAACCTTGCGGCCAGCAAAGCTCTCCGGACCATTGGCAATGATGCTCAGCGCTGGCGAGGGCTCGAGATCCGTGCGCGGCGATACAGCGGCGTCGGCTGGCTTCGGCATCTCGGTGATGCCGAGCTTGTCGGCGACCGTGACAGCCAGTCCCTCATCGATGTTCAGCAAGTGCGCGATCATCCGCTCGCGGATGGCTGGGGTTTCAACCTTGCTCAGTTCAAAGGTCAAGGCCTGAGCGATGTGGCGTTGCTCGGGTGGGGTCTGGCTGTTGAAGAACTGGGCGGCCTGGCTGTAGTGGTCGGCGAAACTTTCGGGCCGCAGCCGGACCTTCTGGCCCTCCTCCCCGTCAGCGAAGGAACGGAACCCACGGTCAGGGGATTCGCGCGGGCCGACGCCGAATGAATTTGGCTGGTAGTTGGCCCGTCCAACAGGATTGCGCATCGCCATATGGCCGTCCTGCTGGAAATGATGGAATGGGCATTTCGGCGCGTTGATCGGCAGATGCGTGAAATTGGGGCCGCCCAGGCGTTTCAGCTGCGTGTCGAGGTAGGAGAAGTTGCGGCCCTGCAGCAGCGGATCGTTGCTGAAGTCGATGCCAGGCGGAACATTCTGGGTCATGAACGCGACCTGTTCAGTCTCGGCGAAGAAATTATCCGGCATGCGGTCCAAGACAAGACGCCCGACAGGTATCGGCGGCAGGATCTCCTCCGGGATGATCTTGGTCGGATCAAGGATGTCGAAGTCGAAATTGTCGGCGAACTCCTGGTCGAACAATTGCAGGCATAACTCCCATTCGGGGAAATCGCCCGACTGGATGGCGTTCCAGAGGTCCCTCCGATGAAAGTCGGGATCGGCGCCGTTGATCTTGACCGCTTCGTTCCACACGACTGATTGCATGCCAAGCTTGGGCTTCCAGATGAATTTCACGAAAGTCGATTCATCGGCGGCATTGACGAGCCGGAAGGTGTGCACGCCGAACCCTTGCATGAAGCGGAAAGAGCGCGGGATGGCGCGATCCGACATCACCCACATGATCATGTGCATCGATTCCGGCGTCAGGCTGATAAAGTCCCAGAACGTGTCGTGCGCCGACTGCGCTTGCGGAAAGTCACGGTCAGGCTCCGGCTTGACCGAATGGATGACATCGGGAAACTTGATCGCGTCCTGAATGAAGAACACCGGGATATTGTTTCCCACGATATCCCAGTTGCCCTCTTTGGTATAAAGCTTCACGGCAAATCCCCGGACGTCGCGGGCAAGGTCGAATGACCCCTTGCTGCCGGCCACCGTCGAGAACCGCACGAATGCCGGCGTTTTTTCTCCAGCTCGCTGGAAGATGTCGGCGCGCGTATATTTTGCGAGCGACTCGTAGGTTTCGAAAAAGCCGTGGGCGCCATAGCCACGCGCATGCACTACCCTCTCAGGAATGCGCTCATGGTCGAAATGGAAAATCTTCTCGCGGAAATGAAAATCCTCGATCAGCGTGGGACCACGTGCGCCGATCTTGAGCGTGTTCTGGTCATCTGAGACCGGCCCGCCCTGGGCTGTTGTCAGGACGTCAGTGTCGCCCTCCGCAACCTGATGCAATTCCCCGCCCTGGCCTCTGACCAAGGTCAAGTCGTGGACGGTGGCGGACGATGCGTTGGCTTCGGCTGCTGGCTTACGCGGCATAGTGCTCTCCTTTGAAATGCTGAGAATGACGGGCTCAAATTTCGGACTGAGGTCGTTGACCCAGCTCGGCGGCGGCGCGTTGCAAGTCGGAAAAATCGACCGTGGCGACGATGTCA
The DNA here is from genome assembly GCF_056403695.1 of Mesorhizobium sp. P2_F7. Taxonomy (NCBI): domain Bacteria; kingdom Pseudomonadati; phylum Pseudomonadota; class Alphaproteobacteria; order Hyphomicrobiales; family Phyllobacteriaceae; genus Mesorhizobium; species Mesorhizobium sp. P2_F7. The sequence continues at coordinate 71,399 of NZ_JBFUFA010000014.1, forward strand.
CCGCGACGGTCACGCGCCCTGACGGCCCAGCCCACCGGTGCTTCACCCCGAGATAGGGCGTCTTTCCACAAATCCTCCGCCGAGCGCCTGCATTCGTCGCGCACCGCGTCCAGATCGGGAAAGACCAGGCCACTCACGTCACGGATCTCCCCATTGTCATGATACTCAAGCCGATACTCATCCCCCGCATCGGCTATCCGCTGTTCGCCAGAATTCTCTTCCTCGACACCAAATTTGGCGGCATGCAAAAGCATGATCTTCGATTTTTCGATCAGCTCTTCAGGGGATAAAACCGCCGGTTGCGCGACGGTGACGAGTATATTGTCACCACCCTCGCCGCGGAATTCCACCACGTTGTTGGCAACGACGATTTCCAGAACCTCCATACCTATGCTCCCTTCACATCTGGTCGTTGTAAGGCTGTTTGGTGATCCCGACCTGCTTGGCCAACTCTGAAAACGGCGGCACACCGGCTTCGAACTGGCTCGTGTTCGCGAGTTGCAGAAGGCGCAAAGGGAAGCAGACGGCATCACGGTTTGCCGGTGACATGTCCTCGAACAGGCGCTCGTCGCCGGTGAACGAGGCTTCCGCGGTTTTCAAGGCCCTATCGATATCGTCGATCGAGAGGAGTCCCTTCCGTACCAAGGCGTTGTTGACCGCTGCAACCGCCATCAGCAGCCCCTCCAGCTGTAGGTTGGCGACGTTCATCGATTTTTCTCCATCACATACGTCCGATGGTGGGCGGGACAACGGGTCTGCTAGCTGGACGCGCCATGGGGAATCTCCTTCGAGGACGGTGGACAACTTTCCACACGAGACGAGGTTCCAGAGCCGCCATGCAATCCCGAAGCGGCCGACGCCACGCTTCTCTGACGTCAGAAATCGGTGCCAAAAGTTGAGGAAAACGAAGTCAGTCCATGCGTGGAACCGTCAGGCAGATCCCAAGTTTCATATTGCCGGGAAACGCTGATTGGCCAACCCTTCGCATTGTCGAGCATGTCGCAGCCAGGAAGTCATCCCGTGGCCGGCGAAGGGAAAAAGGTTGCGGGCCAAGTGGCGTTGCTTGGGCGTCCACGGCAAATGAGAGCGAGAGCGACGGAAATCTCGCTGTGGCAAACGAGGTAGGAAATGGCGTCGAACACGAGAACAGCCACTATCAAGCCGTATAAAGGGCCCGCCGGTGGGTGGGGCTCAGCGAAATCCGTGGCTGGTGTTCTCCTTAAGGAACATGTTCCCTTGAAAGGGAGCCGATTGCTGTCGACGCAGAACAAGCCCGAAGGCTATATGTGCGTGAGCTGCGCCTGGGCAAAGCCGGCGCAGCCGCATCCGCTCGAATTCTGTGAGAACGGCGCCAAGGCGACAGCTTGGGAAACCACGTCGCGACGTGCAGGCCCGGCGTTCTTCGACAAGCACACGCTGAGAGAACTCGAGCGATGGTCGGATCACGACCTCGAAGAGGAGGGTCGGCTGACGCACCCGATGCGCTGGGACGCTGCCAGCGACAAATATGTGCCGGTCGAATGGCCCGCTGCATTCGAAGAGATCGGCAGGGAGTTGCGCGCTCTGGACCCGCATCAGACCGATCTTTACACATCCGGCCGGGCGTCACTCGAGGCGAGCTACATGTACCAGCTGTTCGCGCGGATGTACGGCTCCAACAACATGCCCGACAGCTCGAACATGTGCCATGAAAGCTCCTCCGTTGCGCTTCCCGAGAGCATCGGCGCATCGGTCGGCACCGCCATTTTGTCCGATTTCGAGAACACGGACTGTATATTCTACATTGGCCAGAATGTCGGGACATCCTCGCCACGCCTGCTTCATGATCTGCAAGACGCGGTCAACCGAGGCGTGAAGATTGTTACTTTCAACCTGCTGCGGGAGCGCGGGCTGGAGCGCTTCGTCAATCCGCAATCACCCGTCCAGATGCTGACCGGGAAAGAGACACCGATTTCGTCGCAATATTATCAGGTCAACAACGGCGGCGATATCGCAGCGTTATTCGGCGTCTGCAAGGCTCTCATCGAAGCAGACGACGCTCTGAAGGCCTCCGGTCAAAACCCTGTCGCCGGACGCGATGCGACGCCACACGATCCGGACAACGCAGCCATGATTGCCTTTGCGGCATCGATGGCATCCGCTGCCAAGAAGCACGTTCTCGATCACGATTTCATCAAGGAACACACGACCGGCTTCGAGGAATTCGCAGCAGCTGCGCGCGCCCACCAATGGGACGAGCTTGAGCGTGTATCGGGCCTGACACGCGCCGAAACGAAGAAGGCCGCTGCCACCTATGCCAACTCAAACGCAGTCATGATGGTCTACGGCATGGGCCTGACACAACAGCTCATGGGCGTCGAGAACGTTCACATGGTCTGCAACCTCGCCCTGCTGCGCGGCAACATCGGCAAGCCCGGGGCGAATATTTGCGCCGTTCGCGGTCACTCCAACGTGCAGGGCCAGCGCACCGTCGGGATTACGGAGAAGCCCGGCCTGGCGCCCCTCGACAAACTTTCCGAGCTCTATGGCTTTGAGCCGCCGCAATGGACCGGCCGCTCGACGGTGGAAACGTGCGAGGCGATTATGACGGGTCAGTCCCGCGCGTTTATCAGTCTTGGCGGCAATTTCCTCAGAGCGGTGCCAGACACCGCGGCCATGGAAGAGGGATGGCGCGAACTTCGTTTGAGCGTTCAGATAGCCACCAAACTCAACCGCAGCCATGTTCTGCACGGAGAGGTCGCATATCTGCTGCCGTGCCTTGGCCGCATCGAACTCGACCAGCAGGCGAATGGGCCGCAGGCAGTGTCCATGGAAAGCTCGATCGCTCATTTCCACGGTTCGCGGGGCAAGACCAAACCGGCAAGCTCTGAACTTCTGTCCGAACCGGCCATTATTGCCGGCATCGCCAAGGCTACGCTTGGGCAAACCAAGGTCCCATGGGACGACTGGGTTGGCGACTACGCCGAGATCCGCAATGCCATTGAGCGGACTTACCCCGAGACTTTCAAGGATTTCAACGACCGGCTTTTCAAGCCGGGCGGATTCGCGAGACCGCTGCCGGCGCGTGAGCGCAAATGGGTGACGAAAACGGGTAAGGCGAACTTTATCACGCCGGACAAGCTTTTCCCCGACTTTTCAACCGCCGACAGAGCAGATGTTTTGCATCTCGCCACGGTGCGCTCCAACGACCAGTTCAACACTACCATCTACGGCTACAGCGACCGCTTCCGTGGCGTTGAGGGCACGCGCCGGATTGTATTCATGAATGCACAAGATATCGCTGGCCTGGGCTTCGTCGATGGTGACATCGTCGACATGACGACAGCAATCGACGACAACAGCGTTCGCAGCGTCGGTGGCCTCAGGATCGTCCGGTACAACATTCCCAAAGGCTGTTGTGCGGCTTACTATCCTGAGACAAATCCGCTGTTTCCCTTGGCGCATCACGATCCAAAGTCCAAGACCCCTTCGTACAAACTTTTGCCGGTGCGTTTGAGCCGATCAACCCTGTCCCAGAATGGTTGAGTCCCTTGTAGGCGAATGATGAAGAGGGAGATGAGCTACTCGAATGGCGCCTTTGCGGCTGCGGCGATAGCGCTCGGCATTGCCAGCGCCGCCTTGGGATGGCTTGGCGAGTCGCGAGAGCTTCGGCTGGATCCGCCTGTCGCGTCTGATCTTGATGGATTCCGGCTGATGCCAAACGGCATCAGCGGAACGCCGCCCGAGAGTTATTTTGCGTTGGGCAAGCCTTACGAAACGGACGCCTACAATCTAAGCCAGGGCAAGCGTCTTTACGCCTGGTTCGGCTGCTCGGCATGCCATGGTGATGGTCGCGGCGGCGCTGGCCCGTCGTTCCTGGACGGCTGGTGGCTTTACGGGCCCGAGATCGTTTCCATCGTTGCGTCCGTCAGGGACGGCCGGCCGCATGGGATGCCGGCCTTTCGCGACCGGATGACGATCGAGCAGATATGGCAGCTCGCCGGCTACGTTCAAACGATTGGCGCTTACAAGCCCAAAGTTGCGGCCCCCAGTCGAAACGATGACAAACACACCCGCCCCGCCGAAAATCGTGGTCCCGCAAAAATCCTCTTCGACCAGGGGCCGGCGGCGGTTCACCCTGACCAGGGGCCCTCGCCTTGAGAGCCGCGCGCGTCATCGCGTTGTGGGCCGCTACGATCGCGTGCGGCTGCAGCGGAAACCAGTCCGCGCTCGACCCCTCTGGCGCGCCCGCGCTCCATATCGAACACCTGATTATCGGCATCGTGGCCCTGTGCTCGGTAATCTGGCTTGCTGTGATGCTCGTGCTTGGTGGCGCACTGTGGCGCAGACGCCAGCCGGACGAAACGGAAATCCGGCAACGGCGGCTGACTGTGGTCGTAACTGCGGCAGTGGCCGCGACCGCCATTATGATTGCCGGCATGACGGTTGCCAGCTTCTACACCACCCGAGGCATCGGCCTTCCGGAAAAAGCCTCTATAACGATCACTGTAAGAGGGCAGCAATGGTGGTGGCAGGTAATCTACGCCGGTTCCTCCGAAACACCCGGCTTTCAGACCGCCAATGAAATTCACATCCCTGTTGGTCAGGATGTTCATGTTCGGCTTGAAAGCGCTGATGTCATCCACTCTTTTTGGATCCCCAGTCTTGCCGGCAAGCAGGATCTTGTCCCGGGGCGCTCCAACAGCCTGCTGCTGCGGGCCGAGAAGCCCGGTGTCTATCGCGGTCAGTGCGCCGAATTCTGCGGACTGCAGCACAGCCATATGGCGGTGATGGTCATCGCCGAGGCGCCAGCCGACTACGCACGCTGGATCGCGTCACAGAGTGCTGATGCAATCCCGACGACGGGTCCTGACGTCGCCGCCGGACGCGCGGCTTTTCTGGCAAAGCCGTGCGCCGCCTGCCACACCATTCGGGGCACAGCCGCCAACGGCACCACCGGACCTGACCTTACCCATGTCGGCAGTCGTCAAACAATCGCGGCCGGCCTCGTCGAGACCACGCGCGGTTCACTGGCCGCATGGATCGCCGATCCGCAGACGCTGAAGCCCGGAAACATCATGCCGATGGTGCCGCTGACCAGTATGGAGCTCCAGGATATCGCCGCCTATATGGAGAGCCTGAAATGACCCGCTCAAAGGATGATGGGCTCAGGGACACGGCATTCAGCGACAAGGAACTCAACCGGGCCCTCGCCTCGACCTGGTCAGCGCAGCCGGGGCTGTGGGGCGCCCTGGCGACAGTGGATCACAAGGTGATCGGCCGACGCTATATCGCGACAGCTTTTGTTTTCCTGGCGCTTGGCGGGGTGCTGTCGCTGCTGATGCGGCTGCAACTGTCGCAGCCTGAAGCCAGGTTCATCGGACCCGATCGCTACAACCAGATTTTCACCATGCACGGTTCGAACATGATGTTCCTGTTCGCCGTCCCCGTCATGCAGGCAATGGCCGTCTACCTCGTGCCTTTGATGGTGGGGACACGCAACATCGCCTTCCCGCGCCTCAACGCATTTTCCTACTGGATCTATGTCGCGGGCGGCTTGCTCTTGTGGATTGCCTTCATCGTCGATACCGGCCCAGACGTCGGATGGTTCGCTTACGTGCCCTTGTCGGGCCCGCAATATGGCGTGGGAAAACGCGCCGATATCTGGGCCCAGATGATCACCTTCACCGAGGTTTCCGCCCTCGCCATCGCCGTCGAGATCGTTGTGACCGTGTTCAAGCAGCGCGCGCCAGGGATGTCGCTCGACAGGATTCCATTGTTTGTCTGGTCGATGCTCGTGACGTCGTTTCTTATCATTCTGGCCATGCCGGCGATCATGATCGCAAGCACGAGCCTTATCCTCGATCGCCTTGTCGGCACGCACTTCTTCAACCCCGCCGAAGGCGGCGATGTGTTGCTGTGGCAGCATCTGTTTTGGTTCTTCGGTCATCCCGAGGTCTACATAATCTTCCTGCCGGCAGTGGGCATGGTGTCGACCATTGTAGCGACGTTTACGCGTCGGCCAGTGTTTGGCTACCTGGCGATGGTTATGGCCTTGGTGGCGACGGGTGTCCTCGCCTTCGGCCTTTGGGTCCATCATATGTTCGTTGCTGGTCTTCCACGACTGGGAGAGAGCTTTTTCACCGCCTCCAGCATGGCGATTGCGGTCCCGGCCGGATTGCAGATTTTCTGCTGGCTTGCCACCATCTGGGCGGGAAAGCCGATCTTCAAAACGCCGTTCCTGTTCGTCATCGGCTTCATGGTGATCTTCGTGATTGGCGGCCTCACCGGCGTCATGGTGGCCTCGGTTCCGTTCGATACCCAGGTCCATGACACCTATTTCGTCGTCGCCCACTTCCATTATGTCCTGGTCGGCGGCGCGGTTTTTCCGCTGCTCGGCGCGATTTATTACTGGTTCCCGAAGCTGACGGGCAAAATGATGAGCGAGACCCTTGGCCGCTGGGTCTTCGGCCTGATCTTTGTCGGCTTCAACCTGACGTTTTTTCCGATGCATATCCTGGGTCTTCAAGGCATGCCGCGTCGCATCTACACCTATCAGCCCGAGATGCCTTGGACCGGCCTCAACATGTTCATTAGCCTTAGCGCAATCGTCCTGGCCGCTGGCTTCCTTGTGTTTTTCATCGATGCCATCCGCAGTGCCAGGTCAGGCGCCGTCGCGAGTGCTAACCCCTGGGGAGCCTCGACGCTTGAATGGGCGACGGCGTCGCCGCCGAAACCCTACAATTTTGCCAGGTCACCCGTGGTTAGCGACGGAGAGCCCCTGTGGGCCGAGGCGGCCGCCCTGCCCGTCGCTGCCGGCTTGCGGGTCGACCGGCGTGAGCTTTTGATCACCAGCGTCGTTGAGGGCATTCCGGAAGCGCGGGAATCAACGGTCGGCAATTCGATCTGGCCGCTTTGGGCAGCGCTTGCCACCACCTTGACGCTGGTCTGGTCCATATTCAGCCCATGGGCGGTTGTCTGGGGTTCCATCCCGGTCGCGGTCTCACTGATAGGTTGGTTCTGGCCCAAGGGCGCGCCGGAGGACGAGTCATGAAAGAAAATATCGTGCTCGATCTGACCGAGCTTCCAGCGCACGGCCTTGGCACCGCAAGCCCGTCATGGTGGGGAACGCTCGCTTTCATGCTCATCGAAGGGACAGGCTTTGCCCTCTCGATCGTGATCTATCTCTACCTGATGAGCCTGGCGCCGCGATGGCCATTGGGCGCCCCGCCGCCGGATCTGTTCGCCGGCACGGCGCTGACAGCCCTTCTGCTGGCAAGCCTTGTTCCCAACATCCTCGTCGCACGCTGGGCGCGCGAGCAGGATCTGCGAAAGGTTCGCCTCGGATTGATCGTCATGGCCATACTGGGAATAGTGCCTCTGGTCCTGCGTGTCTTCGAGTTTCCGGCGATGCATATCAAGTGGGATCAAAACGCATACGGTTCGATTGTATGGGTTATGCTTGGCCTCCACACCACCCACATCCTGACGGATGTGATCGAGACGCTGGTACTCGCCTGCCTGATGTTTTCCCGGCATGGCGACACGCCGCGCCGGTTCGGAGATGTCAGCGACAATGCGATGTACTGGAACTTCGTGGTTGCGACGTGGTTGCCCATGTACGCCTGCCTTTATTGGATACCTCGGCTTTGAGCAAAACATGGCTGCAATGGACCGGACTTGGTGTCGCCCCGCTGGCCTGGGCGCTCAGCACCCAACTTGGCCAAATCATGCCCTACCTTGACTGCCGACAGAATAGTTCGTGGAGCGCCATGCTCTGCGGCGTCCTTCTGGTTGTTTCGATCGCTGGCCTAACTGCAGCGCGTACGGCTTCACACGGGATGGCCCAGACCAGGCGCTTTATTGTTGACGCGGGATTTCTGATCGCGCTGGCATTTGTCTTTGCCTTGGTGTTGCAGGAGGCAGCCACGATACTGCTGGACGCATGCCAACGCTGATCTGCGCCCTGATCTGCGGTATGATGGCCTGGCCGGCCATGGCGCATGGCGACGATGCGCATGGCTTGGAGCCTGCCTGGACTTTCGATCCGTGGATGGTGGTGCCACTCGGGACGCTGGCAGTTCTGTATTGCGTGGGAGCGGCAAGGCTGGCTCGACGCACAAATCGGCCCGGTGGCATGCACCGCCCCATCTGCCTTTACAGCGCCGGGATCCTGACCCTGGCTGGTGCGCTGCTATCCCCGCTGCACTGGCTTGGCGAACACCTTTTTACCTTTCACATGATCGAGCACGAGATCGTCATGGCTGTGTCGGCCCCTTTGATCGTGTTGGCGCGGCCGATTGGAATCCTGCTTTGGGGATTGCCCGCCAGGGCCCGTATGGCGGCGGGAATGCTGATGCGGGCGCCTCTGATGCGCGGGCTGTGGGACAGGGGCACAAGCGCGACCAGCGCAACCATCTTGCATGGCGTTGCAATCTGGGCCTGGCACGTGCCGATAGTCTTCGACGCCGCCGTGACAAACCCCGCAGTGCATCGCTTTCAGCACCTCACTTTCTTCGCCACGGCGATCTTGTTCTGGTGGGCGCTTGTTTGGCGAAGTGATTACGGCTCGGCGGCCTGGCACCTGTTTTTCACTATGATCCACACGAGCATTCTGGGCGCATTGATGACTCTGGCTCCCCGCGTCTTGTACGTCGCGCAGACGCAAGCCGCGATGGCCTGGGGCTTGACGCCGCTTGAGGACCAACAACTAGCAGGCATGATCATGTGGGTCCCAGCCGGCACCATCTATGCGGGCGCGGCATTGACGATGCTGGCGCTTTGGATCAGAGGCTCGAGCGAGAGAAAGGCGCAGAATGTCTAGTCCACTCGCATCGGTCCCCGGCCGGGCCGCCTTGGCGACGGGGCTTGTTGTGGTGGCTTGCGCCGCGTTTGTCACGACCAGTGTCGTGCGTGACAAGCACACCAAAGCCTCCATCGCCAGGATGATGACCGGGGGCGATCCCGGTCGAGCGCCGGCGATCTTTCGTCGCTATGGCTGCGCCGGATGCCACACAATCTCCGGGATTCCTGGGGCGGACGGCCAGGCTGGGGCGCCACTGGCGGAGCTGTCGAAGCGTGTCTATATCGCGGGTGTGCTGGAAAACCGTCCCGAGAATCTTGTAGCCTGGATCGTTTCGCCGCAGCGCTTCTCCCCGCAGACCGCCATGCCGCAATCGGGGATTTCTGAACAGGAAGCGCGGGATCTTGCGGCGTATCTTTATGCCCAATGAACCTATGGGTGTGGGGTCGCGACCGGCGGAAGCGCTTTGATGTAGTGCGCGATCGCCTCGCGGTCGCCTTCAGGCAGCATGGCGGTATTCGTCACCACGTCGGCCATCGACGATCCCACCCGGCCGTGGTTGGGCGTCTCTCCAGTTCTAAGCATTGTGGTAATATCGGTCTCGGCCCAAGCCCCCAATCGTTCCTGCGTAATGTTGGGCACGAACCCGGTACCTTGCGGGTCGATGCCGCCGGCAAACAGCGTATCGGATCGGATTGCTCCAAACGCATTTCGCCTAGAGTGGCATTCCGCGCAATGAGAAACGGTTTCGACGAGGTATGCGCCGCGATCAGGCAGCGTTTTGCCGTCTGCGTTCGCAGCCGACCGGCCCTGGCGGAAAAACATCAGCTTCCAAAATCCGACGGACCGGCGAATGCTGAACAGGATTGCTGGATCGTGCGGGGGCACACGTCCAGACACTTTTGGCAGCGTCATGAGATAGGCGTAGACATCGTTGATGTCGGCGACGGTCATGCCGGTGAAGCTGGAGTAGGGGAAGGACGGGTAATAGTGTTCGCGCCTGGGAGACACTCCACCAATCAGCGCATTTGCCAGATCGGCGGCGCTCCATCTGCCTATACCGTCAACGGGATCAGGGGAAATGTTGGGCGGCCTGAAAGTGCCGAACGGCGACCCAAGCGCCATGCCACCGCCCAGTTGTAGTCGATCTGACTGTCCGGGGGTAGCGTGGCAGGAGGCGCAGTCCCCCGCCGCGAAGACCAGCTTGCCGCGGCCCACATCCCCTTTCACTTTGAATCGCGGATCGTCTGGCGAGAACGGCGGGCGAGCCGAGGTCACCAAGAACGCGGCGATCGCAGCAGCCGCTGCGGTCAGGAGAATGGCGACAGCAACTTTGTATGTAATGCGCCCCATGGCGTCCTTAAACTTCGATGTCTCTATATGGGGTCACGCGAATATAGGGTCACGCGACACCCTTGCCGCCAGTGACGCCGTAAACTTCGCCATTTATGAAACTGGCTTCCCGCGAGGCCAGCAGCACATAGACGGGCGCTAGCTCGACCGGCTGTCCAGGACGGCCGAAATCGCTGTCCTCACCGAAATGCTTGACCTTTTCATCTGGCTGACCACCGCTTGGCTGCAGCACGGTCCAGACAGGCCCGGGAGCCACGACATTGGCCCGAATGCCCCGCTTGATCAATTGCTTGGCGAGCGCCTTGGTATAAGCGACAATGCCGGCTTTGGTGGTGGCATAGTCGAGCAGGATCGCCGAAGGCTCGTAGGCCTGGATCGATGCCGTGGTGATGATGGAGGCGCCGGCAGGGAGATGCGGCGCGGCTGCTTGAGCGATCCAATGAAGTGCGTACAGATTCGTTTTCATGGTCTTGTCGAAGTCGTCTGTCGTCAACTCATCAATGCTCTCGCGATATTGCTGCCTCCCGGCATTGATCACAAGCAGATCGAGGCCACCGAGGGCGGAGACAGCTTTGTCTACCAAACCCCGACACCAAGCCTCGTCCTTGATGTCGCCAGGCAGCGCCAGCGCCTTGCTGCCCGCGGCTTCGATAAGGTGGATGACCTCCTTGGCATCCGCCTCCTCTTCCGGGAGGTAAGAAATGGCTACATCCGCTCCTTCCCGTGCAAAGGCTATCGCGACGGCCCTCCCTATCCCGGAATCGCCCCCTGTCACGAGCGCCTTGCGCCCAGCTAGCTTACCTGAGCCCCGATAGCTTTCCTCGCCGTGATCCGGCACCGGATCCATATTTCCGGCAAGGCCAGGAGTGGTCTGCGGCTGTTCTGGAAAGGGCGGCGCCGGATACTCCTGACGCGGATCCCGAAGTAATGCACGATCATTCACCGTGAAGCCTCCATATCCTCGTTGACCTTGCCGCAACGCGAGGAGAAACCCTTTGTTCCGCTGAGAGCCTGGTTAGAAAAACAGTCGCCGCGCAGCAGAAGTCATCTCCCGCCCAATAGTTGCGTCGGCCTCGGAACGCGACAAAGCCGCAACGGTCGACACCAGCTGGCGTGGCATCAGATTCGCTTCGGTCTACTGCGCAAAGGAACACACAAAGTTCCTGCATGTCGTAACATGGCAGGAAGCTTCATCTCGGGCGGTTCGCACCCATGCAAGATGGAATTCCCCCGCCGCAGCCCTCAAGGTTGCGCAATCGAAGTAAGTTTCCATCGAATTGAAGGCGATTGCCGGGCGGGTGATTGAGCCTACGGTTTGATGACGACCTTGATGCAGCCATCCTTCTTGTCGCGGAAGGTCTTGTAAGCCTCCGGTCCTTCTTCGAGCCCAATGCGGTGGGTAATCAGAAAGGACGGGTCGATTTTTCCGTCCTCAATGAGCTTCATCAACGGCTCCAAGTAGCGCTGGACATGTGTTTGGCCCGTTTTCATTGTCAGCCCTTTGCCGACGAACATTCCCATGGGCACAGTAATGCTTCCAACGAACACCCCCGGCAACGAGACAGTACCGCCCGGTCGGCAGGCCATCAGCGCCTGTTGCAGCGCATAAGGCCTCTCCATCGCCGTAAGGTCCGTTTCCAAGGTCTCCATGACGCCACCGGGGCCGTGGCTCTCCATGCCGACCGCTTCGATGACAGAATCCGGCCCTTTACCGCCCGTCATAGCCAGGATCTGCTTTTGCAGATCTTCGTCGTCATATCTCAGCGTTTCCGCTCCCGACGCTTGCGCAAGCGCCAGCCGTTCGGGGACGATGTCCAGCGCGATGACCCGGCCCGCGCCTAGGAGAAAGGCTGACTTGATTGCGAACTGGCCAACTGGCCCGCAGCCGAAGACGAGCACTGTATCACCGGGTTGAATGTTGCAGTTTTCCGCCGCCTGATACCCGGTGGGAAAAATATCGGAGAGAAACAGTACCTGCTCGTCTGTCAGGCCATCTGGCACCTTGATAGGGCCAACGTCGGCATAGGGTACGCGCAAGAATTCTGCCTGGCCGCCCGCGAAGCCGCCATACATGTGCGAATAGCCGAACAGCCCAGCAGTTGGATACCCCATCTGCTTGGCCTGCTTGGCGCCGGCTGGATTCGACCTCTCGCAGAGCGAAAACAGCTGCCACTTGCACATCCGGCACTCGCCGCAGGCGATCGTGAACGGCACCACGACGCGCTCGCCCATCTTGAACTTGGAGTGACCCTTCCCGACTTCAACGACCTCGCCCATGGTCTCGTGCCCAAGCACGTCATGGGCGTGCATTTCTGGGACAAATCCTCCCATCAGATGAAGGTCTGACCCGCAGATCGCACAAGCCGTAACCTTGATGATAATATCGCGGTCGTTCTCAATGATCGGCTCATCCACCTGCTCGCACCGTATGTCACTTTTGCCATGCCAGGTGAGCGCCTTCATTGTCATTCTCCGTTGATGTGCCTCGCTAACCTGCCGCTTGACAAAATGTTCCTGATCCAGCGCGAACCTTTGCTCGGTTTGAATATTCACAAAGCAAACAACCAGTGAACTCGTCCGTACGGATTTGACCTGACACCACGTCAGCCTGTGCGAGGACGCATTTCAGCACCGAGGGCCGCTCATAGGCTCGACGGCGAACCACCGGCTCTTCCGCGCAATTCGCGCCGCCCCAAAACTGTTTCGCCTGCTTCAACGCATGTGAACGACGAACAGCGCCTTCAGTGAATTTGGCCGCGCGTTCGTATTTGCCTGGGAACAAACACGCCGCGAGCAGGTTTGGATTCACCAATCTCAACTGAGGAACATCACCATGAGAAACAGTCTTCGTCTGGCGTCGCTATCGTTAGCCGCGTCGGTGGCATTTGCCTGGCCATCGCTCGCTGCCGAGACCGCCCAGGATTTCGTCACCAAGGCCGCGATCGGCGGAATGTTCGAAGTCCAGTCGAGCAAGGTCGCCCAAGACAAGCTGCAGGACCAAGGCCTAAAGGACTTCGCCCAGAAGATGATCTCCGATCATGGCGCCGCCAATGCGAAGCTTGAAAGCATCGCCGGCGAACAGAAGCTGAAGGTGCCCGCCGACCTCGATGCTGCACACAAAAGCGATGTCGACAAGCTGCAGGCGGGTGCGGCGCCAGTAGACGCATCTTATGCAGACATGCAGAAGGCGGCCCATGCCGATGCGGTCAGCCTCTTCGAGGCCTATGCCAAGGACGGCGACAACGCCGCCCTGAAATCCTTTGCGGCTGACACGCTGCCCACCCTCAAGATGCATCAGGACATGATTCAGAAGGTTGCAACGACCGCGCCTGCTTCTGACGGCAGCACACCGGCTGTCACCAGCGGCGCCACCAATCCGGCAGCTCCAGTTCCCGGCGCCAACAGTTTTACCGAAGCCCAGGCCAAGAGCGCGATCGAAAAGGCGGGTTATGCCGACGTCTCTGCCCTGACAAAGGATGACAACGGCATCTGGCGCGGAACAGCGAGCAAGGACGGCAAGTCGACGCCGATCGCGCTCGATTACCAAGGCAACGTTGTTGCCGGCACCAAGTGAATGGAAAGCGAGGAGAACCAGATGAAAACCGTAACCGGACTGTTCGACAATTATGACGATGCCAATGATGCCGTAGGCGAACTCGTGGCCACAGGCGTCCCGCGCGATGACATCAGCATTGTGGCCAACAATGCGACCGGCTGGCACAAGGATGAGGAAACCGACGCCGGCGAGGACGCGGCCACTGGCGCTGGCCTGGGCGCCGTCATTGGCGGCGCCGGCGGCCTGGCAACAGGCCTCGGCCTGATGGCCATTCCTGGGGTGGGACCTGTGGTTGCAGCTGGGTGGTTGGCTGCCACTGCTGTCGGCGCGGTTGGCGGGGCCGTGGTCGGTGGTGCAGCAGGGGGCATCATCGGCGCCATGACAAACGCCGGCGTCCCTGAAAACGACGCCCATGTCTATGCCGAAGGCGTTCGTCGCGGCGGGACGATGGTCACGGCCAAGGTCGACGAAAATCTTGCGGCGAATGCCGAACAAATCCTCAAGCAATACAATTCGGTCGACGTCGCTGGCAGACGCAATGAATACGAGGCTGGCGGATGGACCGGTTTCGACCCGAACGCCGACTTCTATAGCGGAGAAGACCTACAGCGGGATAGACGTGGACGCGATCTTTGATGTGACACTCGCAAGGCGGCCAAGGCCGCCTTGCTCCTTTCAGATCCGCTCATCGCTCATCAGCGGGAGCGTGAATTTACGTGCCCTAAGCGGCCGCAATCCCGCAGCCAAGCCCCTCGCCAGATTTTGAGATCAGGCGCCCAAACAATCGAAACCGCGCTTCGTAACGCTCGTTGCTGTTCGGTGGCTAGGAGCAGGATTCAATTCTATGAGCGTAGACAAGTCGACCGATTCAAGTCGCGTCGTAAAAGGGCAAGAGCTTGAAATCGACCATCTTACACAGGTCGCATCGATAACACCGAGGCAGGCACGCAGGCTCCTACAAAAGCACGGCGCCGACTGGCCCAAACTCAAGCGGGAAGCTGAAGCACTAAAACCGAAGACTGACGATATTTAACGTGTGGCAGCCGCGTCAGTCCAAAACCGCCGATAAGATGGAAAATCGCCTTGGCCTCGCCCGGCTTTAGCTTCTGGGTACGTCCGTCAGGTTCGACGATATTTTGTATATATACGTCGCACTTCCACGTCTCGACAAGATGCGCCCCAAGAGCCCGGCGGACTTCATGATATGAGTTGCCTCGCGAATTCGGGATGCAAGTCAGCGTCAAAAAATTTGCCAGCCCGCCAATGAGATAGGTTGAAACAAATCGCCTCGAATGGCGTTTCCGTCGATCGCTTTGTATGGAGGAACAAAATGGCTGATGATAAGAGCAAACGAGACTTTCGCGACCGCGATCGTGTATCGGCTGACGAGGACTACGAGGTCGAATATTTCGCCAGCAAGACAGGCATCACCCCCCAGCAAGTGAGGGAACTCATCGCAAAGCACGGCAACAGCCGTGAGATACTGGAAAGGGAAGCACTGGCGCTGAGAGGCCGAGCCTGAGGTAGGTGTTGAATCCTGTCGGTTGCGGCGCGTATTTGGGCCGCCCGATCGATCCCAAAAATTGGCTTGTGAGGGATCCTCGCCTCGCCGCGTTCCTTTTGTTAATTTTTTCTATTGGGACGTTCGCTAAACTCTAGGTGCGGGGGGCAAGCTGATGGAAAGCTTTCGGGTCGAATTGATGAATGGCAAAAAGGTCGTGCGGAGCCTTTCAGTTGCGGCGCAAAGCCATGTGCACGCGGTGGTTAAGACCGTCCCTAAGCCTATGATGCCCGGGAAAGCATCCGGAAAACTGTGGATTAGGGTAAGACTTGCTGCTGGCGGAAAAACCAGCGCGTTTCACGTTATTGAACAGGCGGAAAAGTAACCGAAAACCCCATTCCCGGAATGGGTCTGCACCTTAGGCGGGAGGCTCGGACGCCTGCTTGCGCGACAGCTGGCACGCATGTCCGAAGACCAGCTTCATTAGGGCGGCACGCATGAACGCAGTCACGCTTATAGGTTACCTCGCAACTGTCTGCTCCATGACCAGCTTTACACCACAGGCTTGGAAGATCATCAAAACGCGAGACACAGGCGGGATCTCCGCGCCGATGTATGGAATCACGGTTTTGGGTTTTGCCCTGTGGTTGGTTTTTGGCATGATGACGCTGGAATGGCCCATAATCATAACCAACGGCGTCTGCCTTTTGCTGTCAGCCTTCATCTTTACGATGACGGTTCTACCTCGCGATGAGAAGGATGCAGTCGCCGACGTGCTTGATCCGGATCATTAACGCGCATCCAGAACGCAACAGGGCAATAAGAGGTCCGCATGACCCGTATTGCAACTTTCAATGTAAACGGCGTCAACGGTCGACTGCCAGTACTTCTCAGATGGCTGGATGAAGCCAAGTGCGACATCGTTTGCCTTCAGGAACTCAAAACATCTGACGAAAAGTTTCCGTTGGATGCGATCAGGAACGCTGGATACGGCGCTATCTGGCATGGCCAGAAGTCCTATAACGGCGTTGCAATCCTTGCCCGCGGGACGGATCCCGTAGAACGCCGACGCGGTTTGCCTGGCGATCCCGACGATACGCATAGCCGCTACATCGAGGCCGACGTAAATGGGCTTGTGATCGGCTGTCTCTACCTGCCTAATGGCAATCCAGCGCCAGGTCCCAAGTTCGATTATAAGCTCGGCTGGTTTGAAAGGCTTATCAGCTACGGTCAGTCGTTGCTTGAAGCCGGCGGGCCAACCGTGCTCTGCGGAGATTACAATGTGGTTCCGACCGCACTCGATGCGGTCGTGCCGAGGCGATGGACCGGCGACGCGGTGTACTTCCCCGAAAGCAGGGACGCCTACAGCCGGATGCTTGCTGAAGGATGGATCGATGCCGTTCGTCACACTCATCCAGAGAACGCCATCTACACCTACTGGAACTTCTCCTATCGAGGCGGATACGACTGGAGTTCAGGACTTCGAATGGACCATCTCCTGGTGAGTCCTTCCCTCTCTTCCCATCTGCGCAGTGCCGGCGTCGATGTGGAGACACGCGGATGGGAGAAACCAAGCGATCACGCGCCGGCCTGGATCGAGATCGATGAGCAGAACGGCCGAAGCTGAACGGTGCGCAATGCTATATGGCATCCGCAAATTCCGCATCAGTTCCCCACTCACTCTCACGACGGGTCAACCGATCATTTCTGGGCTTCAGGTCGCATGGAGGGCCGCAAAGAAGATCGTCGAGCAATGCTAAAGTAAAGGCCCGCGCCAGACCAAGCAACAACGACCACCGGTATCGGCAGGTGCACACCTCAAGCCGCGACCAGCCTGAAAACGTGACGTCCTTGCGGTCGCCGGGTTAATGGCTTGCCATGGAAGGATGGCCCGGTGCATCCCTCCATTCAAGCGTGATGGTAAGGTGCAGATGGTGTCTGCCTGCTTCATCACAAACGTTGAATTCGAAGGCACGCTTGGTGCCGTCCGGATGTGATTCCCTCATGATCGCTGCGAGGGCCCGAAGTCCTGCCTCACGCGCGTCATGCACGTCGACAAGATCGTTTGGATCAGCGATATCGGCATCCGGCACGTCGAAGAAATATCTCGCCATAGCCGTCTAATTTGCGGGATTGGAAAAGGTTCAATGTTGAATTTTTCCGACCGCACGCACGAGCGATCCGCAAGGGTACCCCTTTGAATGAACAATTCGAACGGCAATGCCACTTCTTGGCACGTCGGAAGTTGTCCTGCTGTTCCAGGAATTGGCTGGATCGAAAAATGCTGAGAGGTAAGGCGATGAAAGAGGTTCGTCGCAGTGAGGTTGAGCGGATCGACCAGTTGGCAGAAAGCGCCACTGCCGACTTTCTCCGCCGCTCGTCGCTCACATATCTTGAATGCTGCATCGCGGTAATGCTTACCCATCTCGGTCCTGAGGAGGTAGCGGCAATCCTCGAACGAGAAGCGAAAGACCTGCGGGAGTTTGGGTGACGGCGCTGACGTTGGCGGGTCAGCTCGATGGTCAGCGGGATTCAGTTTCCGGAACATCCAGATGGAGGGCTTTTAACGCGCGAGCCGAGCCATCGAATTCGATCGCAAATCCAGCATCGACAGCAATCAGCGCGATGAGATCCTCAAGCTCCCGATCCGTATGTTGGTCAAGCGGGAACGTCTTCCTAAGGCTGTGAAGGATGTCAGCTATGAATACAGGGATGATCCACATTGCCAATTAGACAGCTCACAATCGCCTGGCGGATCTGCGACCTATTTGGCTTTTGCTGCGGCACAGTGCGCCCTCCTGCTCTACGCGCGCAGGGCTCTTGAGCCCGTGGCCTCTGCTACATCGAATGAGACTGGCACGCCGCGCGCATCGCATGTTTTCGCCGGCAATCGCTCCAACTCATGATCGGCTGCCATACAGTCCGGCATTAGCGTTCTGATGGCGCGGATCGCCTGCGCCATCGAGATGAACCGGCCCATGCTCCTGAAGAGAACATAAGCTTCAGCTGCCTTCTCAACCGTGAGCGCATCGAAAGTGTGGGTCATCTTTAGCCTCCCTAAGAGACGAAGTAGGCATGGTTCATCGCAGTCTTCAAGGCTCGGTATGACTCCGAACAGTCCCGATAAGGCCGGTCATGCTGATCCGAAATCGGGCTCGCCAATCACTGCGGCAAACGGCAGTACGAGAACGACCCTGCCGCTCTGGTCAGTGATCTCAAAACTGCAGTCGAACCAGCTGCGGATTGCGTCCATGCGGGTGCCGAATACAAGATCTCGCGCGATGGCGAGCGCATGGCCGCGAACAGCCTCCTCCACGGGCAACTCGTCGCCTTCATAATCGGGCATGATACGACCGCGATAGCGTATGTTCATGAAGTAACGCAAATCCAACTCACCGGCCTCGCTTGATGAGGAGGGCGAATACGTTGGAATATTCCTTCTCGGCATAACCGTAGGACTGCCCGGCGAGATGTTCCAGCTTCTCTCGATCGCGCATCGTGATGTGACCGCGGCCGGCTCGAATGGCGCCGGTACCCTCCAGCATTTGCACTGCGAGCGTGACGCCGGGTCGACGTGTACCGAGCATGATACTCATGAATTCGTGGGTGACCGGCATGTCGTCATGCTCCAGCCGATCGTGGGTCATCAGCAGCCAGCGCGCCAGCCGCTCCTCAAGCGAATAACCGGCATTCGCATACGCGGTCTGACTGACTTGAACGATGAAGGTGTGTATGAAGCGCAGAAGGTGCGCGCGCAATGTCGGGCTGCGGTCCATAGCCGACTGGAGTTCGCCTGACTCAATCCTAAAGGCTTCGCCAGTCGCCTGGACGAGGCAGGTGTGCGGTGTCCGGTCGACACCGAGCACGACAGATGTTCCTGCGAAACCTTCCGACCCGACCATGCCGACCTCGAACCTCCCCTCCCCGGTATCCGCCACGATGGAGGCGATTCCATATTCCGGAAAAGTCACATGTGCGATCTTCTGATCTGCTCGAAACAAATGGTCGCGCACCTCTAATGTGACCGTCTCTAGGTGCGGTCGTAAAAGCGCATAGTCATCCGCCGACAGCGAAGCTAACAGACGGTTGCGAACGGTCGATTGCTGAGCCTGGCTCATGCTCTTGGCCTCCGGTCTGGGGCAAGAGCACGAGCACCGCTATCTCTCAGCCGCTCGCGCCCGAACAGTCGGCAAGCGATGACTTAATTATCCCGCCTCGTTCTAACCAGCGCAACGGCTAAGAGCATTTTCCGAAGCCACAGGCGGCTTGGGTACGAGTCCGTACCAACATTTCTTAATGCAGCCGAGTCCCACGAAGATAGGATTCCATTGTCATCTAGAAGTGAGGACAAGGCAGTGGAAAAATCCGAAATGAACGTTCGCTGCGTTGAATTGGTCGAAGGTTACGGAGAATGGCACGTCCGTGTGATCGAGGAAGACCACGAGCACACCCGTTCTTTCGAGATCGAATCGTTTGCCTTGGCCTACGCGGAGGGCCAACGGCGGCGGTTAGCACTCGCAGATTTTACGCGGATATAGGCTCGGTGAGCCGATGGGAAAAGTCCGCATTGATCTAGACGACGAAGTTTCCAACAAGCCGGCAAAACAGGAGGCTGCCTTGGCAAAACGTCGAATCGACAAGGAAAAATTTGAACGAGCCGATCGTGAAGCGCGCAAGCTGATCGACGCCGAACGCCAGGCCAGAGATGCCAAGACCGCCCGGCTGAGAGAGTTGAGGCTCAGCGCAGGCCAAGACTTGGCTCTTGCCAAAGTATAGGCATATTTGCTCGTTTATGAGCGCTTCTGTCCCCACATCTTTGCAATTGGCTGCCTACAGTCTTCCGGAGGCGCATGCGCGTCACACAGGCTTCGGCACTCCAAGCCGATCGGAGACTTGCCGACCCAGGTCCAAGCGACTGGGGCAGTCGCAGAAATCGATGCTTCATTGTTGTTTGTCATGGAACTGTCTCTCAACGGCCGGAACCTTTGAGACCAGTCAAGGTTGAGCTGACGTACTACGTTTTATCGGTCCCTGCCGCTGGCCAAGATGTTCCTCGTCTCGGTCGGCCCGCCGGTCGCAGGCAAGGGCCAGACTTCTTTCCCGAGGTGTCCTATGACGAACAACGTTCCCGAGAACCAAGCCCGACAAGGCCCTCTTGGCAGGCCCGTCCTTGTTGTGCTCATAGCCACGCTGCTGCTAGCCATTGCCGCCTGGGGTGTCGCCGAAATCTATGGCGTAGTCATCAAAGGACCGTCGACAGACCAGCAAGACAGCCAGGCGCCTGTGAGCACCAGCCCAAACCCGGCATCAACTGATCCAGTTCAATCTCAGTCTGATAGTGTTAACAGCCAGCCGATCGACCAAAATCCCAAGGTGGACAAGAATCCAACCCCGCAGTCCAGCACAGGCGGGGACCAGCAAGGGGTGCAGCCGTCACAACCAGCGGCACATTGAGGATTAAACGGGTCCACCGACGCCGCATATCGTCGTTGGGTTCTCGACCGCATTGCCGCTGTGCGACCGCGTCTTTGAAAGCCGCTGCAGCGGCATCGCATGCCGGCCTGGATGGTCCATAAAGATTGAGAATGATCGCAGCCGACTTCTCGGACAAGCCGTGCTTCGATGCGAATTCATCTGCGCCGTATTGCCCCGTCCGCGCGTGTGACCTTCGGCCCTGCATTGCTCGTTCCTCGATCGCCAAGGTGGATCGGCGATCACAAAATTCACGCGCATTTCGGCAAACGTCAAGACTTTAGCCGGCCGGCTTTATGCAACGGTAGTTGACCAATGACAATCGCTCGCCGTCTATTGAACCGCGAGATACCGGTTTGCTTAGGCAATTCGCTCTATTGGACATCGGGGACACCCATGCGGTGAACGCTTTCCTCAGTGCATCTAAGCCCACAAGCCGCCAACAAGGGGCGACGTTACAGACCGACCTTGACGCGTCGAGACGAGCGTCCAATTCGCACAACTGCGCGATCTTTTCTTCAGTCGAAAGCAGTCCGTCTTCAACTATCTGTTGGGCCTTGGTCTCGGCGAACATCACCATACCGAAGTGTCCTCATTGGAGATTATCGGCAACGTAGATCAGCTAAGGACGTTCCACAGCCTCGGCGGCAAATCGAGGTCTACCAAAAAGCGCCGCATCGCGCGACCCTGCCGGAGTTGAACGACATCAAACCTCGAAGTGCTCCGGGTGGGAACAAATCATCTCCCGGAAAATTCCTATTAGGCATATCTGAAATGCTTGAACGTGGAGGAAATGATGGGGTTTTTCGGGAAGTATTTTTCCGGCCTCTTGGGCAAAAAAGAACAGCCAGAAAAGCGCAGCGGCGACATGCGTAAGGCGACCGGCGCTGGTCCCGCTTTGGCAGCTCACTCAAAGGACGCAAAGACAACGGCTCCCAGCGGTCAAAATGCGACGGCAGCGAGGAAGAAAGCCGATGGCTGATCCAAAAGGACTCCGCGGAAATGCCTCACCGTTGTGCCAGCGATCTGCCCCCAGGTCGGGTGGGCCTGAACGGTGCGACCCGGTACGATCCTTGCTGCGCTACGCCCGCGCGGTTTAATCACACATGCGCATTATCCCGGCGCCCGGTACGGTGGTTTTTGGAGACCTCGGCGATGTCGAGCCCCTAAGCCGTAAATTTGGCGGCGATCGCGGCACGCCACTTGACCGTTACTACATCGAGAGTTTCCTGCAGCGTCATGCGGGGGACATTCGAGGACGCGTCGCGGAGATCGGCGACAATGTCTACACGCTCCGTTTTGGTTTGGCACGAGTCGTCACTTCCGACATTATCGACTCACCCGAAAGTGCCAATCCTCAGGCCACGATTTGCATCGATCTCCAGAACGAGAATGCCGTGGAAGCCGGGCGCCTTGACTGCATCATCGTGACCCAGACGCTGCACATGATCTACGACGCGCGTGGTGCCATTGCTACGATCCATCGAGCCTTGGCACCAGGTGGCGTCGTGTTGGCGACGGTACCAGGCATCACTCCCATCGACGCGCAGGACGGGCCAGAAAAATGGTTCTGGGCCATGACACAGAGTGCCGCACGACGCCTGTTCGTGGAAAGGTTCGGGGCGGCCGGAGTGGAGGTACAGCAATTCGGCAACGTGCTTGCCGCCACAGCCTTTCTGCAAGGCCTCTCTTTCGAGGAGATCGACCGCGCAAGCCTTGACGTTGTTGATCCGCTCTACCCTGTCATTACCGGGATCAGGGCCACCAAATTCTGATCCTGCTGTGCTCGTGCTATCCTGAGGTCAGGGAACGGAGTGGAGGCGCGCCTTGTCGGTACGAGGTCCCAGCAACTGACGGAAAATATGGCTCGTCACAGTGGCCGACTGACGGATATCGAAGCTGGATTGCGCCCGCCTCACGCTCGCGCCAGCCATCGACTTTAGCCTGGCGGGATTGGATAGCAGCGAGATTGCCGCCAGGGCAACACCTTCCCAGTCGCCGGGATATTCCGAGACGATGCCGGGCCATTCGGTGGTTCCTATAAGAATCCCGGTTTCCCCCGCAGAGACGATTTCCGGGACGCCGCCGACGCCGATAGCCACGACCGGCACGCCAGACGCCATAGCCTCCAGAATGGTAAGCGGCATCGCGTCAGCGCGCGACGTATGCAACAGCAAATCTAGCGCCGGATAGATCCGATGGGGTTCGCGCGCGAGCCCGACCATATGGATGCGCGACTCGAGTCCCGCACGACGAATTGTGGCGGTCAGGTCCTTTTCCATCGACCCCGTGCCAACCACTGCGAAGTGCACCTCGGGCCGCCTTTGCAGTATGAATTCGGCTGCTTTGAGGAATTTGTCGGGGCCTTTTTCCCAGGCCAGCCTGCCAACGAACCCGACCAACATATCGTCAGGGCCGATGTTGATCGTTTGCCGGAAGTCCAAGGGGTCAGCCGACATCGGATGATACGTTGCGAGATCGACCCCGTTAGGAACGAGGCTCACACGCTCAGGCGACAATCCCACCGCAAGTGCTTGCGACCAGGCTTCGCGGCACACCACAATGGTGTGGCTCCCGGTTGTGCGCGCCACACTGATTTCCTGCGGATGCAAGCTCATCCCATGCAGCGTGGCAACTGTCGGCGTCGCGCTCAGTCGGCCCGCCATAGCGGCCACGGTATGCGCGTTCATCAGGTGAGCGTGGAGCAGGTCGATACCGGTTTCGCGAACGAGCGTGCAGATGAGTTCGATTGTCTTCCAAGGTGGATCGTCACGCAGGGGCGCAATGTAAACGTCATTGCCCTCAGACCGCAGCAATGCGGTGTAAGGGCTTTCATACGGGCACAGGAGCGAGACTTTGAACTCGTTCGAGGGCAGGTTCGCAGCCAGATTGCGCACGTAATTTTCCATGCCGCCAACAATGACGTTGCCCAAGACTTCAAGGACATGCGTGCGCTCATCGGTCTGGCCGCCTGGCAGCACTCGCGGGGTCCGGGCCATTAGTTTCCTCCTTGCGACGGGCGCAGCCTTAGCCAGTCCATTGCCGTCCCTGACAAGATCGCATTTCGGTCATCTGACGCGACGTCGAGCTGATCGAGAATTGCCGTGACCTCGTCCATCGCAGCGTGGATGTGAGCCCCACTGCACGGCAGGAAGCGGTCGCTTCCAAATTGCAGAGAACGTGGCCCGATCACGTCGATTGCCTTGCGAAAAACCTCGTTGCGGTAGATCGGAGGTGGCCCAAACGACAGATCGAAGCGAAACTGGCTCTCGGCTGGATCAACTCCATTGATGCGGTCGATAACACCCACAGCGTTGGCTTCGTCACACCATGGCCAGCCAAGGTGAGCTAAAGTCACCCGAAGGCCGGGATGATCGCGGACCGCCTCGTAAAAGGAGGGACGGCAGAACCGGCCAGATCGGCCGTCAATGAAAATTCCGCTATGAAACAATATGGGGAGGTCAAGCCTCGCGGCGACCGCGTACACGCGATGAGCGCACTCATCATACGGATACCAGCCGGTCGGAACCATCTTGAGCGCGCGAATGCCGGCAAGCGCGGCCGCCTCCTCAAGGTCGTCGGCTGATTGCGGATGGAGCGGATTGACAACCGCGAACCCGATCAGCCGATCCGAGTGGCCTTTGACGAGCTCGGAAAGGTATCTGTTGCCAGCGCGCAGCGACTCCCGGTCACTAAGCGAATAGGGCGGGGTTAGGAACGGCGCCAGCAGGAATGCGATATCGACGCCCGCATCGTCGAGCGTCTGTAGCACATCCGTCGTCGTCTCTCGGCCGGATGTATGAAGGTGTGCATCAACGATCATAGGCGCCTCCCCGCCGACAACTAACGGAGGCGTGACCCGTTCCAGCCATCGTGAAAAATCGTGGTGCCTTTGATGTCCGGCTAAGAAAAACAAAATTCCGGCTCGCTGTGGAACCCGAGCTGCGAACGGAACTTGATCCAACACAAGCCAACCCTAATGCGGGAACGTTGCAATGGATCAGACTGTATCCAACCCCTTCCTCGTGCCTTTTGACAAACCACTTCTGATTTGTTTTTCCCACTTGCGGTGGGACTTTGTTTTCCAACGCCCGCAGCATTTGATGACGCGCGCCGCGGCCGACTACGCCGTTGTGTTCTTCGAGGAACCCCTTTTCGAATCTGTTCAGATACCTCTTCTGCGCCGCAAGGCGGTTGCGCCAGGCCTGGAAATTGTGACGCCGATACTGCCGCAGTGTCAGTCCGGAATTGAGGTCGACAGAGCTATCGCCATTCTGCTTGAGAATGTCGTCGCGGGCATCGAGCACGACCATTTGGTGACTTGGTACTATACCCCTATGGCCCTCAAGTTCACCGAGGCGCTGCAGGAGGATGTCTGCGTCTATGACTGCATGGACGAACTTTCTGCCTTCAAAAACGCGCCTCCCGAACTCGAGCGACTGGAAGAGCAGCTCTTTGGCAAGGCCGATGTCGTGTTCACCGGTGGCATGAGCCTTTTTGAGTCGAAGCGTCGCCGGCATTCCTCCGTCCATGCGTTTCCAAGCAGCATTGACACGGCACACTTCCATCAGGCGCGCCGGCCTCAGGCAGACCCTCCAGATCAGCGGAGCATTGCCCATCCCCGCGTAGGCTTCTTCGGAGTCATCGACGAGCGATTCGACATCGACCTGATGGCTCGAACCGCTGCAGCTATGCCTACGGTCCAGTTCGTCACGATCGGTCCAGTGGTCAAGATCGACCCGGCCACGCTGCCCGTCGGCTCAAACATTCATTGGTTGGGCGCCAAGCGGTATGCCGAATTGCCCGGATACATGGCCGGTTGGGACGTGGGGTGGATGCCTTTCGCCTTGAATGATGCGACGCGTTATATCAGTCCGACGAAGACGCCTGAATTCCTAGCCGGCGGACTACCTGTGGTGTCGACTGCAATCGTCGATGTGGTGCAAACCTACGGCCGTCGCGGATTGGTCGACATTGCTGATGCAGACTCGATGCCAGCCGCCCTCGATGCCGCTCTGCGCAAGGGCTGTGAAGTGGCCAAGGTCGACGCCTTCCTATCAGGAATGTCTTGGGACACGACCTGGAGCGCAATGCACGATTTGCTCAAGCCCGCGAAGGTTTTGCGTAATCAGGGATTCAGGAGCTTGGTCCACCATGTTTGATTGGCTCGTCGTCGGCGCAGGCTTTGCCGGAAGCGTTTTAGCAGAGCGCCTAGCCAGTCAGCGCGGAGAGACAGTGCTGATCGTCGACCGTCGCACTCACATCGGCGGCAACGCTTTCGATTGGTACGATGAAGCCGGTATTCTTGTGCATCGGTATGGGCCGCACATCTTCCACACCAATGCTGAAGCCATTGTCGCCTACCTGTCCCAGTTCACGGCGTGGCGTCCCTATGAGCACCGTGTGCTGGCCAAGGTAGACGGTAAGCTTTTGCCAATCCCGATCAACCTGGACACGATCAATCGCCTCTATGGCCTCGACCTGAACTCCGACCAGATGGAGCGGTTTTTGGCCGAACGCAGAGAGTGCGTGGAAGAGATCCGCACGGCCGAGGACGTGGTCGTGGGAACGGTGGGGCGGGAGCTCTACGAGAAATTCTTCCAAGGCTACACGCGAAAACAGTGGGGGGTCGACCCCTCGCAGCTGAGCAAGTCAGTGACGGCGCGCGTGCCGACACGAACCAATCGCGACGACAGGTATTTCGCCGACACGTTCCAGAGCATGCCGGCGAGCGGCTACACACGCATGTTTCAACGGATGCTGGCCCATCCCAATATCAAGGTGATGCTGCAAACGGACTACCGCGAGGTTCGAGAGGTCATCCCCTATCGGCGCCTCATCTATACCGGTCCAATCGACGAATTTTTCGACTTTAGGCTCGGAAAATTGCCGTACCGATCTTTGCGTTTTGAGCACGTCACACTCGACACGCCATGGTTCCAGCCGGTCGCCGTCGTCAACTACCCGCAGACCGAGACCTTCACCAGGATCACAGAATACAAGCATATGACGGGACAGCAGCATCCTCAAACCAGCCTGACCTACGAATATCCGACGGATGACGGCGATCCTTACTATCCGGTGCCCAGGGCGGAGAATGAAGTGCTTTACAAGCGATATGAGGGGCTCGCTACTCAGCAAACCAATGCAATTTTTGTCGGTCGGCTGGCAACCTACCGGTACTACAATATGGACCAGGTGATTGGTCAGGCACTGGCCGCGTTCAATCGCATTCAGAAGACGGGCGGCCCTGAGCTATCCCTTGCCAGGAGCGCGGCGGGGTAGTCAGGGTGGAAGTTTGGGGCGGCATTGAGTGCAGTGTGGTTCGTGTCGGTGGCGTGATCCGCGATCAGCTCGCCGAAACCGGTCATTCAAAACGCATCGAGGATTTAGACCTCGTCGCTTCCCTTGGTATCAAAACGCTTCGATATCCTGTGTCGTGGGAACACGTCGAGATGGTGGAGGGGCAGGATGAGTGGAGCTGGCACGACGAGCGGTTTGAGCGCATGCGCGAACTCGGCATCAACCCAATTTCAGCCCTTGTCCACCATGGCAGCGGGCCGTGCTGGACGTCCATTCTCGACCCGGATTTTGCCGATCGTCTCGCGGAGTTTGCCGGTAGGCTCGCACGTCGGTACCCGTGGATAGGGACTTTCACGCCGATTAATGAACCGATGACGACCGCTCGCCTCAGCGGTCTATATGGATTCTGGCACCCGCACCGCGCGGACGAGCCAAGTTGTTTCCGGCTTTTGGTTGCCCAATGCCGCGCGATCGCCAAGGCAATGTCGGCCATCCGCAAGGTCATCCCCGATGCCCGCCTTCTGCAAACCGAGGATTTCGGAAAGATATTCGCGACCCCAGAGTTGGCATATCAGGCTGAGTACGAGAATGGTCGGCGATGGTTATCGCTGGATCTGCTTTGTGGGCATGTTGGTCAGTGCCATCCGTTCCATCAACGCCTCCTCGACGCCGGTGTCGATCCAGCCCACCTGGCAGAGTTGGAGGGCACGCCCTGCACGCCGGATCTGATCGGCGTTGACTACTACCTCACCAGCGATCGATTCCTAGACCATCGGGTCGAAAGGCACCCTCGAGAACCGGTCGGCGGCAACGGCATCGTTTCTTATGTCGACATCGCTGCTTTCCGCGCCGACGCGCCAGCTTGCGAACTGGGGTTTGCCGCGCGCCTTCGCGAGGTGTGGCGCCGCTACAATCTACCGGTGGCCATCGGAGAAGCGCACAACGCCTGCACGCGCGAGGAACAGCTGCGCTGGTTCATGGAGGGATGGGAGGCTGCCACTGAATGTGCGGCTGGGGGCATTGACGTACGGGCCATCACCGCTTGGTCAATGTTCGGCGCCGTGGACTGGAATTCCATGATGATGCGCCAGGATGGATACTACGAATGCGGGGTGTTCGACGTGAGGGCGGATTTTCCGCGCCGGACAATTATGGCCGATGCCATTTCGGCACTGGTGAACAAGCAATC
Source organism: Mesorhizobium sp. P2_F7 (assembly GCF_056403695.1). Taxonomy (NCBI): domain Bacteria; kingdom Pseudomonadati; phylum Pseudomonadota; class Alphaproteobacteria; order Hyphomicrobiales; family Phyllobacteriaceae; genus Mesorhizobium; species Mesorhizobium sp. P2_F7. Next base: position 99,555 of record NZ_JBFUFA010000014.1, read on the forward strand.
GTTCGGTCATCCCGTCCTTGCACAGAAGGGCTGGTGGCGTGCGCCGCGCCACAGGATGGGAAAATCGCCAACGATCCAACTGAGAGGATTTGACCGGCGGCTTTCGATCCTGGGAGAATGTTGCAGCCGCCGGAGACTACCAGCGAGGGCGGCGCCCCAGCAGGCAGAATTGCCGGATGCATGGGTTGTGTTAAGCGTAGGGGGCACCGGACGCCGCTCACCAAGCATTTTGTTTGCCACCTATTGCCCAGGCAAGACGCTCTCGCTCGCGGTGCCCGATGGCGTGGACTGGGTTGCCGCCTGCAACGCGTTTCTCGACCTTGTGATCGATGGGCTCACCGGAGCTTACGAGTTGCTCGCTGCACATCGCGACAACCAGTACCGGGTCGCCGAACGCCCGGCACATGCCGCTGCCTTGGCACATCAGCGCTGATCCAGTGCGGTACTGTTGCCGGCCGGTGCTATTGACCTCCCTAGAAAAAGCGCGCGGCGGCAGGGATCGGCGAACCGCCGCCGCGCCTGGGATCTCAGGCTGCTTGGCGGTTCACGCCGCTTTCAGCCATTTCGGTTAGTTTCTGGTCCGTCGCCCGCTCTTCCTCAAGCGTCTCGCGTAAACGCAATTCGTTATGACACTGACTGCCATGCCGCCTTGGCCTCCCGCGTCGATGAATTGATAAGCCTTGCAGAGGGTGCGGGATGGGACCGGAATCGTGCGGCTTCAGGATTAATTTACCTAGCTGCCAAGCGGCTCATTCCTCTTTTTTAAAGCACCTGATTACCCGTCGCGCAGTGCCCGAGGATCGGCCCAATAGGCGGTTAAGCGCGACGTCCGCCCGGCCCGCGACTTAGCCTACGATACAGACGAGAGGTTTTTACGGCGCCGCCGAGATAGGCGCAAGACTGCCATTCGGCACTAGAAAATGCGGCCGGCGACTGGGCTGGATCAGCCTCTTGGATCAATTTGGGCGAACCGCGTCGTAACCCATTGACAAATCCCAACGATGTTAGTCGCTGAGGATGTACGAAAACACTTGATTTCATTGACTTTTTGGTGGGCCAAAATCGAAAGCCTTCCCGTGTTGTTCCGCATGGTTCCGCAGCCATTGCCAGTGCATCACGCTAAACGCCATCCTGCTTCGCCGCCGAGTTAAACATAGCGACCCCGACTGCCGAAACCTGAAACAGGCGATCGAAGGCTTCTTTGTCTTTGCGCAAACTTTTTTGCCCGGCATGCGTTGGTCGCAACCCCGTCGCGCTGACGGTCGAAAGATTTGGCAGGATCGACGTGCTGGTCAACAACGCCGCTTTCCAGATCCATTCCAGTGACTTCAGCGACCTGACAGAAGGAACATTTCACGGGCATCCCTTCCCTTGCTATCTGCGTGGGCGGCCACCAGTTCGGCTTCTCGCGCAAGCCAACGATCGATGCGCCGCGCGGCCGTCTTGCCAGGCAAAAACCGGCTTTTGCGCTCGTCGCTCCATCGCGCCCGCGGGAAATTCTCACGGAACCGCTCGACTGTCATTTGATCATACGGAAATGCATCAACGGCGCCGGGGCCTCTTTCGCTCTTCCGGGCCAGAATGACGATCGTCAGGCCCTTTCACTTCATGCCCTCCAGATCAGCGAGTGAGTTGTGGCCAACACTCCAAGACCTCCGCCATGCTGGCTCAATGCTACGCCAGCGCCGGGCGCCCGCTATTGGGAGAACTCTTGGTCAAGTATGCGGAGGCCCTCTTCGTATTTGGCCGCCGACAGTCCCACCTGCCTCGACTGCCAGATGTTGTCCTCCAGATCGGCGCGTTTTACGGGAAGCGCTACCGGGTTCGACGCAGCCCGCCTGACAAAAGCGAAATACTCCTCATCGCGCCTGCGCGACATGGCATCGACCGCAGAGGCAATTGTCGGCCCAAAGCCTGCTTCTTCAAGTTTAGCGCGCGTCCAGCCTTCGCCTTTCTCCAGAACGTCATGAAGGTAGGCAACTGTCTTCTGATCGATCGTCTCGACAGCCGCGACGACACGGCGGCAATGCTCGATGTAGGGCCGTCCGGTTTTATCTCGCTGCGACGCGTGAACTTGCTCCGCAATCTTTGCCGCCAGGTAGAAAATGCTCATCGCGCCTGTCGCCGCTTTGATTGTTCTGCCTAGTCGACGACATGTGGCGTGTGTCGGTTGTCCTCGGCAGGTTCGACATCAATACGGGCCTTTTCCGGATCGAAAGCGCCGTGACGTGCAATGGCCAGAGCAGCCGTATCGGGCGTTTCATAGGCCCACATGAAATCGTCCGAAGAACTGCCGACGGCGTGGACACGCCAGTAGCTTGCGGTACCTCTAAGCGGGTGCCGGCTGGTGGTGCTGGTCTTTTCGAAAAGGTCGAAATAGATATCCTCGAACGGGACATAGAAGACGGGCCTGTGTCCGTCTTCCCGCAGTACCTTAGCCCGTTCCGTAGCAGCCACTATGGCGTCGGAAAATCGCACCGTCACCGTGCCGGAAAACGGCTCTATGGCCAGTCGGCCAAAATGCTCTTGTGAAGTTGCGCCTGAAGTTTGCATTTGAACTCTCCCTGGCTGGCGATTGACTGCATGACGCAATTTCTACCCGTCATGCATGGAAACCAAATGCGCGGCGGTGCTTCAGGTTCCGGCTTGTCTGATGAAGCCGAATGACAGCCGGCTGAAGTGCCAGCAGGATGCGCGTGTAAGTGGTCGCAGCCGCCAGACGTCACATAAGTTTGTCAAGCGTCAGCGGCAGGTCACGAATGCGCTTTCCCGTTGCGTTAAAAACGGCGTTCGCGACAGCGGCGCCGATGCCGGCGATACCGATCTCACCAACGCCGCAAGCACCCATCGGTGTATGCGGATCAGGGATATCGGTCCAAATGATCTCGATTGCTGGCACGTCCAAATGGGTGGGTATGTGATGCTCAGAAAGGCTCGCATTCATGATCAGGCCATTGTTGCGCTCGTCGAACTGTGTCTCCTCCAACAGCGCCAAGCCCAGGCCCATTGTGATGCCGCCACGAAACTGGCTGGCGGCCGTCTTGGAATTGAAGATGCGTCCGCAATCGAAGGAACCCAGGACGCAGCTGACCCGCGTCTCGCCGGTGATGGAATTGACACGCACTTCGGAAAAGATCGCGCTGTAGGAATGCATCGACCAGTGTTGCATTTCCATGGGCTGGGGAGCCCTGGCCTCGACCGTCACTTCGCTGCGTCTAGCGCGTGAAAGGACGGAGGCGTAACTCTCGTGGCGACCCGGCTCGTCGAGCTTGGCCAGGCCGCCGTTGAGCCCGCCCACCTCGTCGGCGCTCAGGTCCGCAAGCGGCGAGTCATTGCCGGCCAGCTTAAGCAATCGTCTCCGTACTCGACCGTCACGTGATCGAGCGCTAGGCCAAGCCGCTCGCGCGATTCCGATGCTTGTGGCATTCGTGATCGATGGATGCGGGTCAAGACCTCGCGGTCTAGACCACCGCTACGCGATACCGCCCGTAGCCGATCTTCACAAGCAGACCCTTTGCACATCCGGGACAGGTAACACCGCGGTATTCCAGCGCCCGTCAGGTCACAGGTCCGCACTTCACCGCCTTTCCGGGCGAGGGCAACCGCCCAGTCTCGAAGTGACGGTTGCTGTCCGCCAGCAAGGCGAAGTGCTTCTGCGCGGTCTCGGTCGCGTTTTCGCATCTTGGGTTCTTGAGGCGCATCTTGGCGACGGGTTATCGAGAATTCGTAATTCGCGGCTTCGCCGATCCCGGCGAGCCAATTCGTGCGCCTAGTGCGTTGTTTTCGTTCGATTTTAAGAGTTACAATCGCTTCTTTCCCCGCTATTATCCCCGCTTTAAAGCGCGGCCATCACACTCCGACTCGATACTCTTCGCGACATTCGACGGCGGAGCAACAATAAAGGCGCGAGTTGGCTGGGTCATCGTCCTCGACGGCGTCGAGGATCGATGGCGCGCCGATGAAGTGACACTTCGGGCACCATGGGTGTCCGTCTTTTATAGGCTCGTAGTCATCCCTTTGCCGCCCGTCCGGCGTCGCCGCGATTTGGCCCGCGAAGCTGACCAAGGCGCCGTGTATCGGCAATGTCGAGGATAAGCTCCTCCATCCCAATGAAACAGGCAGCGCCCTTATGGTCGCCGCTCCGATTCGCATCATATGAAGGCTTCGCCGAAGATTCCGTGCCTGGTATGAAAAACCTGCGGAAGAACAGCTAGCTCCTTAGCCCTAATTCGCCGTCACACCTTCCGAACTGCCTACCCCTCAAATTCCCATTCCAAGCGGATCAAACTTCTTCGCCCCGCGTTGACCGGAATCGTAACTAGGAGGAATCGCCATGGGCGACGATCGGCACCAAAGAATTCAGCAACGGGCATACGAAATCTGGGAACGCGAAGGCGGCGTTCATGGCGTTGACGAACGTCAGTGGCACCAGGCTGAGGCAGAAATCGAGCGCGAGGACCAACTGGAAACTGAGCAGGCATTTACCGAACCAAGTGCCGTCGGAGCCACGGTGTTATCGGCCAAGACGAGAAAGCCGCGGCGCGCTGAGACCGCAAGTTCCGACGTGATGACGGTAGATGCGCTGGCGATGCGTACCGGCATTACAGGCGACCAAGCCCAAGACCTAATTGATAGGTTGGGCCATGACCGCGAAGCGATCGAGGAAGCTGCACGGATCTTGGCGACCGGCCAACAGAACTTCAGCAAATAGAAAGCCCGCCGAAGCGGGCTTCTTTCTTTGCAATGCGGTGGCTAATGCAAATACCCCAAGAGCCACAAAATGATGATGATTGGGATCGGGATCCCGAGGAGCCAGAGTAGTCCGCCTCTCAGCATGATTTCCTCCCTTGAAAGTTGCCGGAAGTGAACGCTCCTCAATTGTCTTAGTTCCGCCGCTGGGTCTTGCCGCTTGCGATGGTAAGCGGTCAGCCCTCGGAGACCAATTGCTCAATGAATGGCGCTGCGCTGATGCGCTCCAAGGACGCTGGCAGAAATCAGGATCTTCTCACGAACGACGTAGATAACCTGGACGAGGTGTCCATCGCTTCGTCTGGCAGAGACGACATGTTTTTGGCGAAAGCTTCTAGCGCGGTTGCGTGATCACGAATAGGCGTTTTTCGTCTTACGGGTCAATCTTGAACATGCGAAAGCGCCTAGTCATTGATCGCGTTGAGACCCGCAGCTGACGTCACGTAAAGACTCAGTTATGTCTGAGGGTGGCGGGCCCCAACCCGCCTTGGCCGGTGCTGGTTAGCAGCTCCCACTGCGGCGCCGGCCATTTGTCGTCCCGCCAAAAATCGGTGGAACTCGATGTCGGGACTCTGGTTGCGTACCTTAGCTCGGTCTAATATCCGGGCATCACAACAGGGGGCCAACGAATGACGGACACCCACGACCATCACGACCACGACCAAGCGGTTGAACTAGCCGAACTAACGGTGGATGTTGTCGCCGCTTACGTCAGCAATAACCCGGTGCCAGTCGGCAGCCTGCCCGACCTGATTGCATCTGTGCACGCTTCATTGTCAGGTCTGAGCGGCCAGATCCCGCCGCAGGCCGAGGCCAAGGAGCCAGCCGTCGACCCTAAGCGCTCAGTGACGCCGAATTCATTTACTGTCTCGAGGACGGAAAAAAGTTCAAATCTTTGAGGCGGCACTTGTGGAGCGCGCACAACCTTACCCCTGACGAGTACCGCGCCAAATGGGATCTGCCCAGCAGCTACCCCACGACAGCGCCAAAGTACTCCGCGACCCGCTCTGCACTGGCGAAGGCCGCAGGACTGGGCAAGGGTGGCCCCGGCAAAGAAGGCATCAGTTAAGCCGAAGGCGAAGGCTTCAAACTCTAGGGACAAGAGCCCGCTGCCAGCTTAGTGAGAGCCAATGGCAACGGGCCAAGCTGGTTGGAACACGTTGCGCAGATGTCCATGAGCGTCGCCTTAATTAGGCACCTAGAATTTTAGTGACTCCGCGATAATGCCACCTTGCCATTCAACCCAGCATGTAGGATTATATTCCTGTTGCGGCGATCCCCTCAAACGGAGTTCGCTACCATGGCCAGAACCAAACCTTCCAGCCAGCTATCGCAGGATGAGATCGAGCGCTTTCTCCTGGCAGCAGAGGCGCTGCACAAGAGCATCGTCCGGCCGCTGCTCGCGTATCACAGTGAGCACTATCGCGCGCTTCGTGAGGTCAATGAGCCGCTGTTGAAGTCGATCGAGACGATCACCGGCAAGCGCGCGCCGTTCATCCAGCCGAACATGACAGGGCCGGTTAGGCCGCCCACGGCTGGGTAGCGGTCCCGAAGAGGGCAGATGCTTTTTTCGCAGCGCCTTGGAACTTGCGTCTTCTCATCGAAGTTTATGATTGGCTTGGTAATCCCCTCACCAAGTCTCTGGGAAGGGAAGCCCGTCGATTGCGCCATCAAGAGGCGGGCTTCCTACCACCGCTGCTGGCGCCGGCTGTCGGGCTAGGTTTGTCATAATCGCCTAAAATTTTAACGCTGTTGCCAGTTCGCTACAGCGAATTTTCTGGCAAGCTAATATAACATTTGGCAGCGCTGGGACGACAGGTTGTTGGCGGGGGCCAATCGTTGAAACGCCTGGCGTAGTACGAGGGAAGATGGCCCGCTGACTTTGGTCGGCGGGTTTTTCTTTTTTCCTCGGTCTGGCCAGCGGGGGCTCATGATCACTGACCTGTTTTTGGCTGCGGTTGCGGCATTCTCGATACTCGTGCCGCTGTATTTCATCCTTAAGTAGAGGCTCGCCATGGCCGGCATGGCATTAGCACAATGCAACCCAACCCTGCCGCCCACTCATCTGCAGACGATAGAAAAAGCCCGCTGCGGAGGGGCTGCAGCGGGCTTTTCAATGGGAGCGGCCACAGTCCGGGCTGGGGAAATCGACCGCCGCAGCTACAACTCACGACATCGGCAAAGGTTGCAAATGGGAAGCCCATCTTGTGGATAAGGCGTAGCTTGGATCAAAATAATTTTCTTATTCCTTAGTTGCCATATGCTCGATTGCATATAAAATTGCTCCCCGGCTGGGGAACTACATATGTCAGAGTAATCGAACGCTGCGTCGCAGCAGTATCCAACGCTTGACGACTTACGCTTTCTCGCGTTTGCGATGGTGTTCTTTTTTCACTTCTCTGTTTGGCAGGGATGGTCTTATGCATCACTGTCGCGACCATTAGTTACTACTGCCTGGAGCGCCCGATCCTGAGCAAAGAGCCTCGCCGAGAGAACCGCCGAGAGTTCGTGAACACACTCTTGGGGGGCTGAATGAAGCTGGATCGCAGCCGTACCGTGCTGCTGAGAGTCATTCTCTCGGAAATCCTGCAGCGAAGCATGGCGCAAATCCTCCTCGCCGCGCAGGTGCTTCACGCGGCCGATCAGCCCCGGCTTGACCCATTGCGTCGTCGGCCGCTTCAACCGGATTTGCGTCTTTGGTTGCGCTGTTTGTCGTGCTGCTCTTCACCCATAGCGCAGTGGCGACCCTCGACCCCTGTCACGTATCAATGAAACGAAGGACGCACGCTCACGCCGACTTTGTGTGTCGCCCCCCATGCGGAGGGGTCAGCCGTGACCGTTTGCCTTGCGGACTCTACGCATGAGCTGCTTATCCACCCAATCCTGAATTGGTCGGTGGGGGTTGCGATTACGCCAGGTAATCGGCGCACTCCGATTTGCACCTACATGCAGTGCCAAATCTGTGAGCGACGGGAATGTCTTCTTGACCCCGTCGATTGTCACGGTAACCGGAATTAAAACCCCGCTCGGCATTCCTTACCCCTCGCGACGCTAACCAAATCCCGCCTCCGAGGTAGGCGGAGACGGCCCTCCCAGAGGCCCATTTAGGGACCGGCAAAGGGGCTGTTCGGTGGTGACCCGGAGAGGATCACATGTGCAACTTGGTGCCATACTTTGTCTGGCACATCGGCCGAACAGATGAGGGATTCCGAACGAAAAGGCCCCGACCGGCGCCGAGCATTAAGGCGGGGAGGATTCCCGGTTTCGATTTAGACGCCAGCCGACACGATTTCGCCATCAAGAGGCGGGCTTCCTCTCATTGCTGCGGGCGCCGGCCTGCTCCAATCGCACTGCTGCCTGTTCGAACGTATGGACTAGAGCTTCCTTGGCTTCGTTCAACACGCTCTGGCTATATTCATCGATGGGCCCGAATGTATGGAAGTCGGCAAGCAAAGCGGTTTTCAGCGCTTCAAGGTGCCTGATAGGGTTTTTTTGGGCCATCGATACAGCCACAAGTTCCGACCGCATGAAAAGTTCGAGGGCGATAATCCTGCCCTGCAAATGCTCGTCCATAGGTTCGCGCTCTCCCATTTAAGTCACTCCTCCCCTGCGGTTGGGTAGGCCGATAGGATTAGTTGCGCAATTGCTAATATGTAATACTTTCGGCAGTGCGGGGAGGGAGATCCGATCACCCGCGGTGGCCGGTGCGGCCTGTACCCCCAAAACGAGAGCCCCGGGTCGCACCGGCCATTCCCTACAGACAGGGTAGCGTTGGGCGCTGTCTGGCTATCCGGGGCCGCTTGATACGCGTTGCCGGAGCGTTGGGATCCGACTTAGGTCCGATTCCCAGACAAATAGGTCCGAGACTGTGATGGGGACGGAACGTGCAGCTGACCGCGGCATTAAGTTCCGACCGTCGATTAACGTCCCTTCGTCGCCGGTTTTTCGTTCCGCCGCCTTCCTGCCCACGAGGGCGGCGGAACACTTTGCAGCAATCCCCAAAGGACGATCAACGAAGATGAATCACGTCGAACTTTCGCCAGCCCTCGACACCCGGTTGGCCTCACTCAAGGCCAGGATGCGCGAAGCGCATATAACAGAGGCAGACATGCAGGTCTTTAAGAAGGTGGCATCCATCATGGGCGGCGACAGCGGCCGAATTGACAGCGATGACCTCATTGCAGCTTCGTTCCTTGTCGACTGCAAACAGGACAACCTCTAAGCGACTGTAACCGCGGCTGTGGTTCTGCATTGCCTCAAGGATGGCCCGAAAACGCTACCGACCTCTTCCTGACCTCGTCTGCGCGGATGCCTTCCTTGTCGGCTGCCGTCATTACCTGGTCGGCAAAGATCGGTGATGGCCGCCGGATCGTCGGTGATGGCATGCGGCATGTGTTTCTGCCATCCATTTGTCGAGGAAATTGGTTCCGCGTGTGCTCACCTAATGGCAGCCTCCTTTTCCAACTCACGGAGCTTCGCCTTAATCTCCTCAGGGTCCCCATATTCAAGCCCGATGACATCGTTCCTGGTTTTCCTTGAGCGCGACAATTGATCTCGTCAAGCTTGGCATGGATCGCGACTGTGTCCCGGTAGCCTTGGATCAGCACTACACCGGTGATGACGATATCCGCCACCGAGAGGGCATAGGTGACGGCATTTGTCAGATCGAACGGGACCAGCGCCGGGCAAATCACCATGGCCACGATCATGACGTAAAACCCGGTGGTCGGGAAAGAAAGTCCGCCGCAAGGAAGAGGAGACGGTTTTGTTCACTCCGCATCGTCTGGGGATCGAGCAAATTGTCTGCCTTAGGGCACATACGGTTCACCGCTCTTGCCCATAGTCAGCGTCCGAATGAGCAAATGTTCCAACGGCTGATCGCGGCTTGCCCCTGGTCGCCGGCTCAAAGAAAAAGCCCGCCGGCGCGGCCCGAGCGGGCTTGTCCTTTCAGTTGGGCCTATTTGCCCATCTGCATTGCCATTTTGCAGAAATCTGCGTGCGACTTCGCGACGGCTTCGTCGGCACACTCCTTCATGATTGCGGCGCGGTCGTCCGCACTCATGGCCGTCCACGCAGCTTTCGTATCCGCTTCCGACTTCATGGGACGCGATAGGCTCGCCCGCCTTCTCCAAATCTTGTCGGAGGTCGAGCGAGCGAGGCTACAGATGCGGTTCCAGCAACGCAAAGTCGTCGGCACTGACGCGACGCAGCAGGTCGTTCGTGGCCTTGATGATTGGACGATCCATGGCTCGTTTCCCGTGGGCAAGAGCACATGTAATCTCCCTACCGCTCGCGCCCTGTCGCACTGCGAGCCGTGCAAGGAAGATAGCCAGATTCAGACGGTCGTTTTTGCTTCGTACGAAACCGACAATTCGATGCGTGCTGTCAGTTCATACTATCGGTGCCAGCAACCAGGCGCGCTTCCCTCACGATCGAAGCGCGGTCCAGACCGATCAGCGAGATGATTTCCCTGATCTACTGTTCCGTCGCGCCGGTCTCGCGGGCGAGAGCCCGAACGGCTTGTTCGCTGAGTTTTGAATCGGGCGGCAATGCTCCGGCCTCCATGTGGGGCAGGAGTGCGGTCGTCGCTCCCAAGCGTCAGCGCCCTTTAGTCGGCCGACGATTATTTCACCGTACGCTTTCGAACAAATGTTGGCTACAAGCGTTTTAGAAGATCATCATTTTCAAGGTCGATGCCGTGAAGGTCTTTCGTGTCGAAGAAATGGAGAGCGACGCGGTTCACTCCACACAAGTGGTTGAAGCTCCGACACCCTTTGAGGCAGCTTCTGCGATTGGAAGAAGTGTTACCTTGCGAAGGTCGGAGACAGACTGGGTGCGGGTGACCGACATCACTTATAGCCCCAAAGCCAATGGGCACCGGACGACGGTGTTCGAGTACCATGGCATCGGAAAATCAGCACGCGTTTGGACTTAGGTTCAGTCGGGTCAGCGCCTAAGAAATGCTCCTGTGGCGCCGTCGCGCTCGCGCATGAGCAGCGCCGCCTCGGTGCGGTTGCGCACACTGAGCTTGGCCAGAACCCGCGTCATGTGATGCTTGACCGTCTTCTCCTGTAGCGAAAGCCGCGCGGCGACTTCCTTGTTGCTTAAGCCTTCCGCCACCAGGCGCAGAATATCTGTCTCGCGGCCGGTGAGTTGCTGGATGGGATCGGCCTTGCGGGTGGTCGGCTGCAACAACAGGTCCGACAGAAGCCGGGCCGACAGTGTCGGCGAGACATAGCTTTCGCCAGCCGCGACATTGCTGAGGATTTCAGCCAGCGCCTTCGAACCGACGCCTTTCAGCACATAGCCGCGCGCGCCGGCCTTGAGCGCCTGGGCAACGTCGGCGTTGGCTTCCGACACGGTCAGCATGACGACCTTCTGGCCGGGGTGCCCGGCCATGATGTTTGCCGCGGCGGTGAGCCCGCCGCCCGGCATGCTGATATCGAGCAGCACGATGTCGGGCCGCATGGCCGCGACCAGCCTTTCGGCATCCTCGGCGCTGGCGCCTTCGCCGACCATTTCGAAACCGCCGATCTCGCCGAGGCTGCGCACTACGCCCTCGCGGAACAACGGATGGTCGTCAACAATGGCGATGCGGATGGCGTGGGTCACGATTGCTAACTTATCACTCGGTGGAAGCGTGCCGTAATTCTTCTTCGATGCTTGAAGCCCGCGCCTCTTACGGGCGGAAAGAAGCGCGGGCCGATCGGAGGCCCGATCTTCGGCAGGCAATGGAGGGCACCACCTGCCGCACGCCTCAACATTTAGCGACAGCTAATGTTCCGTCAAGCCGGTTTGGTCGGCTCGAAGGTCGGCTTCCAGTCACGGGCGCGCCCTTGGGGTACTGGTCTCAGGCTACTACACTCCAATGGCGGAGCCTGTTCGCAACATAGTGCGGGCCCAGGCCCTTGAGCGGTGTTCCTGTCTCCAGGAAGCCATCCAGCAAGGCTAGCAATTCGCGCGCTGCGCCGGACGAGCAGATGTAGTAAATCGTCTGACCCTCGCGACGGGTATCTACGAGGCCGAAGGCGCGAAGCTTGGCAAGATGCTGCGAGAGAGACGATTGGCTGAGCTTAACTTTCTTGGCAAGGACACCGACCGAAAGTTCGCCAGCGACCAGGTGGTTCATGATGAGGAGCCGTTTTGGGTTCCCCATCAATTCGAGAAACTCGGCGGCAGTTTTGCCATTGTCGGCAAGTTTCTTTGAAATCATCGAATCAGACTAAGGGGCTAGCCGAGGGGGACTATTGGCTAGCAGCGAGGTGTCCTTTCGGCAAGCTGCCCGTCTCTCCTTTATTAGCTCTCGCTTTTCTTGACGTCAGCGCCGGCCGTGCAAGACGGGCGACGAATAAGTTCGTATGCTCACCTTGGGTCAAACGGGAGGGGTATATGCCAGAGGGAAATCTACCACATATCGATGCAGTTTCGGGGCAGGCTGCATGGTCGATTGTTCAAGTGCTTGCAATGCGAATAGCCCATGAAAAGATCATACCAAAGGAGGTTCTTCAGGAAGACGTCGCAATGGCGATACGGCACCATCGGACCGCGCCGGGGTTAACCCCGGCACAGCGAGCTGCGGTACATCTTCTGGCGCAATTCCAGACAATGCTTCATACGGCGGATGAATCAGACGCCCCCTAATCGCCTTCTGGGCGGCCGGCGGCTCTGATCATGTCGCGCTGCCGGCAATAGCGCCAGCGAGCATCGAGGCAGCGATAGGTGGCGCCGTGGCCCTATTTCCTTCCTGTGAGGTAGGCCAGCGTCCGGCCTTGTCAGTCGGCCCGACATGTAGGAATATAATCCTCGTTGCGGCGAACCCCCTTAAACGGAGATCGCCAATGGCCAGATCCAAACCTTCTAAATAGCTTTCGCAGGATCAGATCGATCGCTTCCTTATGGCAGCAGAGGCGCTGCACAAGAGCATCGTCGGTCCGCTCCTAGATTACCACTGCGAGCACTATCGCGCCCTTCGTGACGTCCATGAGCCGCTGCTGAAGTCGATCGAGACAATCACCGGCAAAAGGGCGCCGTTCATCCAATGGAACCTGACAGGGCCGGCCCAGCCGCCGACGGCAACGTAGCGCTACAGAGGTAGGACCAAGGTCCAGTCGCGGGCCAATAAGGTCCGACAAGGTGGATCACATGGAACGCGCGGCTCTAATCCGAATTAGGTAGACACCCGTCGATTAACGTCCTTTCGTCGCCGGCTGTTGGTCCCGCCACCCTTCAGCCCAGGGGGATGGCGGGATCCTTCTTTTGGGTGTGCTTGGAGTAGATGTCGAGATTAACGATTTCCGGGAGAAGGGTGGAAAACACCCATGGAAAAAGATGGGCCTGCCCGCGTTTCGGTCGTTTTTTTCGGCGGTCAGTGGGTCGTCCAAATCGTCGAGCAAGGACACCTCAAAAAGCGTGAATTCGAACGCGAGCAAGATGCCAGAGATTTCGCTGAAGGTCACCAACTGCGCCTAACGCTTTCCGCTGATGCAAACACGAGGTTCGGCGAGACCACCTAGAGGAGCCTCCCCGAGCGCGCGTTAACCCGCTGGCTGGATTCGCATGCACCACTTGGGGCACCGGCCATTGCCCTACTGTTGGGTAGCGGTCGGTTCGCGCTTCCGGTCTCTTTGTTTTTCTAGAACCGCTGGGCTTGTTCGCCCCATTCGGGAGCCGTGATGTCGTGGGCGAACTCACGGAAAGCCTTGCGCAGAGCGTCAAGGTCGAGAGCCCAAAGATGCTCGCCTCTCTCGTTGTCCAAGGTCGCCATCAACTCCAATGAACTGATGGTATGCACCCAAAAGAAGTCTTCAAGGGTTCAAATCTGACTTCTTTTGGGGGCATCTCACAGCGCAGATGGGATCGCCGTCCTATCTAGGGTCGTGCAGAAGTGGAACCGTACCGCCTCTGACGGACGCCGAATTCATAAGACGCGCCCCCGGCCTCTTCCACAACACGGTACCAATACTTGTGGGAATATCTTGCCGAGACCGGCGCGCCGGCAACCTCGACTGCTGCCGCCTTCGCATCTTTAGCCGCGACACGGTGGGAAGCTATGAGCTTTAGACCGCAAAGTTCCTCAACCCGATATTTCCGCATGCTGATTAGCCATTTCCAAGGGACGGTTGTTCCCTTTAACTACGGCTCGTTGGCAACAACAGTTTCGCGCAAGCCCTCGACGCTCAGCTTACAGAGACTGCAATCGCGAGATGTCCTCGGCTGTCGCAGGACGCTCAACGATAGTGCGCCCTGAAGCGTCTTTCACCTCCAGGCGGCCATCCTCAATCTCTTCCTTTGTACCGTCGGGATGGGTGACTTCGGTCTTGTCATCTGAAATCTCGACCTTGTCGCCTGCTGCATTCACATGCTCCTGCCCGTGATGGCCATTGTCGTCACCGGCATCGTGGCCTGCACCATCGTCACCGCCACCGCCAGGCCCAGAGTTGCCGCCGCCGTGATCTCCATCGCCGCCAGACCCGGAGTTGCCGCCATGGCCGTCACCACCGCCACTCCCGCCGCTGCCACCCTCGCTTTCGGCATACGCAGAGGCCAGCTGGATCTTGCCCAAGCTTCCAAAGCTGAGTTGATAGGGCGCCGCCACCAAAGCCAGTACAGTTGAACCCCGCAGAGCAAGCAGCAAAGTTCGGGTCAATGTTGATTTCTGCATGATTGGTCTCCTCCTCGATACACTAGGCCAACGCTGAGGAGGCTGAGATATTCCCGCCATATCTCAGAAAAGTGAAAGCAGGACCTTTGCTACGCTGCCGTAAGACGATTTGTATCTGGCTCATAGGGCTTAGGTCCGATTTGGCGGGATATCCATGATCCGGTGCGCCATCACCGGAAAGGAACTGGGCGACGCGGCGGTTGCGTATATCAAGGACAAGTTCGACGGCCGACCCGACGTGGTGCTGCTGACCCAGGACAGCCTGCAATTTCTCACCCCGCGGTTTGTCGCCATCCGCGATGCGCTCGACACGCTTCCCGACGTCCGCATCGTAGCCGATATTTCCCCCAATCCTGTCAGCAAGGAGGGGGATTAGCTACGATGCGGATGGTGATCCAGGCACATCCGCAGGTGGACGGGGTGCTGGGCGCCGATGGTGTCGTACTTGGCGCCCTGCAGGCGCTCCGGGAGGCGGGCAAGGACAGGCCGGATCAGTTTATCGGGGGATCGACGGTGAGCCCGAGGCAATAGCCGAAATCACAAAGGGAGGTCCCTACAAGATGACGGTCAGCCTGAATTCGCCTGTCTTCGGATATGCGATGGGCCAGCATGCGGCCGACTGGCTGGAGGGAAAGCCGATCCCGCAAGCGATGGATATTCTGCCGCACATCATCAGGGCGCAAAATCTTGGCGACTATCAAAAGGATGTTGCCAATCCAGGGGCGGTCTATGCCGATCCGGCCCGAAGAGATGCCTATTTACGGATGTATGGCAACATCTGCTACGACAGCCGCGACCAGTATCTCAATTTTCCCTGGTCGTCGGAACCTCAATAGTAGACGCACCGTCCTGAGAAAGGCTTGGCAACAGGCCATGCGAGCAGACCAACGCCTTTACGACGCTGAGGTGTCGAATTGTTGAATACAGGGGATCGCCCGAGCAAGCAGTCGAAATCGTTCGCGACAAGAAATGTACCGTCCGCGTGATGCGCCAAAGCGGGAAACGCCGCTTGTCGGCAACCCATCCCCTCGCCGGTCGACGAACAAGCGGGATCTGTGAACCTCTAGATTTCCTTCGAGACGATAGCCACGACAGCAGAGAGTTTGCCAGCCCGTCTGAGGGTCGGTCGAACGTAGATTTTTTTCATGCCATGGTCACCGGGTTTCAGGTTGGCGTCGGCCCTGCCGGAACGGCAGGAGAAGCTTGCGGTCAAGCAGTGACGGCAGTCAGCTTGCCCTTCTTGTTCAGCTTCGGCTTTTCATAAACGCTCTTTGTCATTGGCGCCACTATTTGCCCGTCAGCGGTGCCTTACTCGGACGGGAGTTGTCAAGGGGATAAGCTCGCGCCGCCTTCGCACTAGGCAAGCGCGGGCCATCGTTCCCAGCACGGACGCGCCCGATGGGTGCGAAAGCATCCGAAGCCCGGCGCGATATGACACACAAGAGGAATGATTAAAGTCGACCCTTGTTTGCGAGTTGCATCATGCGTCTGTTGCAGTCCCCTTCGGGCGCAGCGCCTCCGGGTCGAACTCGATATGCCGCCAAACCTCCTCCAGGTTTATTGTCGGATCGCCCTCAAACAGGGTCAGCGGATACATCGACTGTCCGGGATGCACCGTGCGGACGTAGGCCGGTGCCGAATCCCCGATGATGGTGGGCGCGGCGGTGTAGGCGTGGAAATGCGGACCAACCTCATAGATCGAACGGAACTTGGTCCGGGGCCCGACGATATAGGCGATGCCCATCGCGATCATCGGAATCCAGACCCGCTTGAGAATGAGATGGCCGGCATCGTCGAAGCCGGCGAAATAGCCCGTGGGCTGGGTGATGATGTTGCCGTGAAATTCGGGCCTGACATAGGCTGACAACCGGCTGAGGAAATCGCGCGACAGGGCGTCGTCGTCATCGATGCGCAAATGCGCGTGCTCGGCATCCGGTCCGACATCGGGATATTCCAGCGCGCCCATCGGCACCGACACCAGCCGTGCCCAGTCATATTGGCCGATCGTTGCCTCCAGCGCTGTGCGGTGGGCGTCCGACAATCCTTCCGAGATATAGATGACCAGTTCGCGACGGTCTCGCTGCATCGGCAAGTCCTGTGTCAACAGCGAAGGCAACAGAATGCCGGAGAAGAATTGGAGGCGTTCAAGCAGCCTCGCCTCATCGAACAGCCAGGCGATATGTTCCTGCGGACTCAACCTGTCGTTGAAGACCCAGCCTTCCCTGCCGCCAAGGAAATGCACGCTGTAGCGAACGGTCAGCACGATGCGTGCATCCGGGTTCGGGCGCAGCGGGCCGTGCCACCATCGCAGGAAGGCGCTGCGCAGCTTCAGCGGGCGCATCTGCAGCTCGCGCTGCCGTTTCTCGCCGTGCTTCCAAAGTCTCATCAACACCCCTGTCGAGATCTGTTTATGCCAGAATGATTCCGGACGGGCTCCATGTTCTTGCCTGTACGATTGTTCTGGTCGCAGCCTTAGCTCTCTGCGGGCTGCGTGATCTCCAGCGCGACAGATCGGAACGGCAGCGCACCGTAGCGCGCCTTCTGCCCGGGGTCGCCGCCATGGCGCAAAAGCCGGCTCGGCCGCGACACCAGTCTGATGTCAGTCTCACCGGCCATGATATCGATCGGCCCATCGATGGCCAATGTGAGCACTCCACGGGCCTTGGTCCATTTGCGGTAGCGGATGCGGCCGATGTGGCGGCCGGCGCTGTTGACCTCCAACTCGATCCTGCGCCGGCCTGGCGGCGCCGCAAGCTGAACGATGGCATGGAAATACGCGCGGCCCTGATGCAACTGCGGCGGCACGGCGACGGACTGCTCGATATTAGGCGATGGATGGGGTTCGCTATCGCCGCCTGCAATCTTGCGCACTTTGAGCAAGCGGTCGCCGGCCCGCCGCGCTTGCCGGCGGGCCGCGCCTTTGCGTAGCAGCCTGACGACGCGGCGGATGGTGTTGTCGACGACGGTCGCGGTTTCGCGCGGCTTGGCTTGCGCAAAGCTCCGGAGATAGGCCAGCGGCCTCGCTTGTGCTGTCGTCGCCATGGTGTCGAGCAGCGATTGGGGAACCGGCAAGCCCGCCTCACCAGACAAATAGCAAAGCGCAAACAGCGCCGGCGCCTGTAGCGACCGGGCGGCGATGATCGCCTCGAAAAGGCGCCAGTCGACCGTCTGCCGAGACAGGATACTGGCTGCATCCACGAGCCATTCGCTGTTTTCATGGCTATTGAGACCGCCCTGGGCAATGGCGAACGCCAACCCGTCCTCCGGCGAGGCCAACCGCACTCCCACTCCATCGAGCAGCGCCGGGCGCGACCGCTCCCAGAATGCTTCATCGTCACCCGCGCCGCCCTGCCCCGGATGGAACAGGCTGAGATGAAGGTCGATGTCGCCGGCATTGTCTCTGGACATCTTGACGCCGCGCATCGAGGCCAGATGCTCTCGGACATAGTGATGGCTGACACTTTGCGCGGGCCGCCAGCCTCGGTCGATGAAGCCGTCATAGGCAGTCAGCATGTCTTCGGGGCGAACGGCAATCTCAATGTGGTGGACGACCCGCTTCTGGTCTGCATCGGTGAGGCGTGCTGCCCCTTTGAGCAGCAGCATTCGGGCACCCGTGCCGGCAATCGCGACAAGGGCCGGCATTGCCTCGCCAAGCGCCATCAGCGAACGCGTCCACAGCATCCTGCGCAAGCCGACGAGCCGGGGATAAGCGCTGTGCGCGGCAAGGCGCGGCCCGAAACGCGTCGCTATTTCAACCAGCAGGCCGTGGTCGCGCAGCGAGGCATAGTCGATGTCGTTGGCCAGCAGCCAGGCGTCCGCATGCGCCAGCGCGATGGCGTCGTTGGCATGGATCGCGGCCTTTACCAGCCGGTCGTGCCAGCCGATCGGAAAGGCGCGCGGGGGCGCCGGCAGCAAGAGACTTGTCAGGCTCACGCAGACGAATCCCCAGCGCGTCGCCTTCGCAAGATGCGCTCCCTGGCGACATGGAGGTAGCCGCGGTCCTTGAGCGGGTCATGACCATAGGACATGCTGCCTGGCCAGACGCGACGGCGAACCAGGGTTTCGGGCAGCAGATCGAGGCGAAATCCCGCCTCTCGGACCCGCGCCAGCCAGTCGACCATATCGCCACGATTTCCCGGCGGATCGATAATCGGCCCGACCGTTTCGAACACACCGCGCTGGATGACCATGGTGGAGCGGACCCAGCCAGCTCGAACCTGTCCGGCCATCGATTCCTTGCCGAAAAGCTCGAGATTTGAAAAGACACCGTCGATCGTCTGATCCTTGAACAGCACGGCAAGCTGTCGCTCCATCTTGCCCGGCAACCAGACATCGTCGGCGTCGAGCGTGGCGATTATGGCATGCCGACTCTCGGCCATGCCGCGTGTGGTTGCGCCGCCGCAACCGGTATTGGCCTGCACAATGACACGAACCAGCGAGTGCGCCTTTCCGGCCAGAGCGGCGGTCGCGTCCGTCGAGCCATCGTCAACGACAAGGATTTCGGCCGGCAACACAGTCTGCCCGAGGATTGACGCTATCGCTTCGCCGATCGTCGCCGCGGCGTTGAATGCCGGAATAACGACGCAGTAGGCGGTGATTGACGCGCTCATTTTTCGAACTCGAAATAGACGTGCTGGAGAGCCTTCATGTTGAACAGGTTCTCGGGAATGCGCGCGCCGGGATTGCTGCGTCGTCGCACGATCGAGCGGCGCAGCGCATGGATCAGAAATTTGATGACGATCTCCTTGTCGCGGCTCATGTTGCCGGCGTGCTGGCGATAGTAAAGCGTGGTGGTTTCCACCAGCCGATACGGCTCGCCAGTCTCGAAGCAGCGAAGCAGGAAGTCGGTGTCCTCGCCCTGGGACAGGCTTTCATCGAACATGCCGACCCGATCGACCAGCGATTTGCGGAAAATGCCGGCGCCTACATGAATGCTGCGGATGATCGCCGTGTTGGAATCCGCTGCCGGCGCCAGCGTCAGATGGTCGATCTTGTCGATCATCATGATCTGGCCGTAGGTGAGACTCAGTTCGTGTGAGGCATCGAATTCGGCCAGGTCGGTCGTCAACCGCGCAGCCGTCGAAACGTCGTCCGAATCCAGGAAGGTGACGAATTCGCAATCTGGCCTCAGTTGCTTCAGTCCGACATTGCGCGCCTTGGAGACACCCTGGTTCCCGGTCGATATCATCCTGATGAATGGATGGCGCTCGGCCAGGCTGCGCACGATGGCCGGCCCTTCATCAGTCGAACCGTCATCGACCACGATGATATCGAGATCGCAATCGGCTGCCTGTATGACGAGCGAACGAAGCGCGGCTTCGATGAATTTCGCCCGGTTGTAGAGCGGCACAATGACCGAGACCTTCTTCATTGCCGTCCTTGCCTCATGCCAACCCATCCAGAAAATCGCCGATCACCTGCGAGACCCCCGCGCGATCGCTGCCCAGCGACAGACCGAAACAGGGCAGCGATCGAACCAGCTCGGCAAAGCGGGCAACACCGCTGTCACGCTCGCCCGGCATCTGGAACAGCCCCGACGGCGCAAGCGCCAACATCGCCCGCGCCCGCGACACCGCGCTCAGTTCGCTGTGCCGCTGCTGGACGAGATGCGGCACCAGCAAGGCCCTTATTTCCAGCGAAGGCGTCATTGCGACACCGTCGAGATCTTCGCTGAAGAATTCATATTTCCCCTGCCAGTTGGGTTCCCGCCCGGCTGTAATGGCATCGTAGAGGCCGAGGCGTCGGAGGCCACCGGCATCCTGCTTGAACGTCCGGAAGACCGGAAAGGCCATCGGAAAGCCGCCGCCATGGTCGAGAAGAACATAGTCGTCGCCGACAGTTTGCAATCCGGCAAGCACACCGTCAACGACGCTGCCGGACTTGCCGGAGCCGCCGCGGCCTACCAGCAGCACGCCCTTGCCCTTCTTGCCAAGCGTGCCGGCGTGCGCAAGCCGCATGCCCCGGGCGCTGTAGAACCAGTGCAAAAAGACGCGAAGCGGCGAGCCGGGCTCCCAGGGTGGATAGGCTCGCTCTGACTGCATCCACTGCACGCCGATGTTTCGCCTGATGTCGAAGACCTGCCAGAAGCGCAAATCATGATCGAATTCGGCACGAAATGCGGTGCCCGAAAGCGCTTCTTCGAAACGGCGCGAATGGAAGAGCGCATCGCCCCATCCCGGCGGCGCCATCATCCCCTCGACGCCTGGCCACGTCACCAGGATGCGGCAGGGTTCGCCACGATCTCGGCCGGCGCCAGCCTGCGAAAGCCGCTGCCGGGCAAGCTCGGCATAGCCGGCGTTTTGCGTGTAGAGCGAAACCTCGAGGTGGGGCAATTCCAAGCGGACAGCGGGTACCATCATATCCATGGCGGTTTGTGCCCGCTCGATCGCCCATCCGGCAAATGCCGGCAAATTATCCAGGGTAATCCCGTCGCCGGTCGTGAAGGCTGTCGTCGCGACCAACTACGCGTCTTTTCTGACGGGCCAGCCGGCGGATGGGTCGGTGTCGTGGATCGGATCGGCAGTGATGAGGTCGGCAATGTCGTCGAACGCTTCGAGCAGCATGGGGCCGCTCACAGTGCCCGCCACATCGCGCCAGTCAGCCGTCAGCGGCAGGGCGATGGCCCCCACAGYGGGAGTAACGAGACCATGGTCGATGATGCTGGCCACGAAGCCAGCGATCTCATCTCGCCTGCCGGGCTCGGCAACGACGAGGGCATCCGTCACCTCAGCTAGGTCGAAACCCCTGATAATGCCGTCGAGAACGGCACTGCCCGATGGCGACACCGAAAAATAGTGTCCCGACGCCAGATTGAGGACGACATACTCGCCGTCGAAATTCTCGCACGAGACGTCTCTCGCGAGCTTGTATGGACCGGACAAATTCAGAACAACCCCCGCCTTCAGTACCATTCCGTCGCATCGCGAAACCAGCCAGGCGCCCCACCATCGCCCGCGTGACCGCGCCAGCCCATGCAGCTTTCATGGGTCACGACAGTGCAAACGCTTCTGCAAAAAAATAGTCAATGCTGGAAATAGTCAATGCTAATGTGTGACCTCCCACACATGAAACATCGATCGAGGGCAGGAATTCGAACGCCAAACCTGTGTTTGCCGGACGGCATGCCTGGAAAATCCTGCCGCCGAAGGTCCCTTCGACTGGGCCGTGCCCCACGTCGTCAAAATTTGCTCGAGCGGCGAGGCTTCCTACCTATCAGTCGGGTGGACCAAACCAAATCCAGCACAGAACCTCAGTCTGCGGCCCGAACGCCTTCGTCTTGAATGCGGCCCAGGCCCTGATCGAGGCTGGCATGTCAGCGGAAATCATCCGCACCGAGCGCTACGGCGCCTAAGCGGATATTTTAGCGAGTTGGCGAAAACCGTGCCGACAGCAATTGGAACGGCAGGGCGCCATAGGCGGCGACTTCGGCTTCATTGTCCCAGGCGCGGAACTGGCGAGACGGCCGGGCCTCAAGCACCAGAGGCCGCCGGGCGTCGTCCACCGTCACCTTGCCGCGAAAGCGCAGCACGCGTCCGCCGCCGGCGCGGCTGATCACCATGGAGCGCAACCGGGCGACATGGCCGCCGCCGGCATTGATTTCCATCTCGATACGGCGCCGGACCGGCGGAACGACGATCCTGACGGTGACGTCCAGCATCATCTCTCCAGTCCTGTCCGGAGACGGCAGGGTCTGGGAAAGCGCAAACGGCGCCGGCGTCGCTCTTGACTTGCGCAATGTCGGCCTGCCGCGCCAGACGGCAGCGGGCGTTGGCTGTTGCACGCGACCCTTCTTGCGTTTAAGGCGCAACTGCTTGGCGAAACCGCGCGACAGCCAGACAAGGCCGCCGAAATCGGTGCGAGGCTTGGCTTGCAGCACCAAGGACCAGCGTGAAAAGCCGGCGCGATCGGCCGTCGCCACCGTACGTGCGAGTTCGCCCGGCGGCACCGCGATGCCGGTCTCCAGTGTCAGATAGGAGAGCGCCACTGCCGCGGCGACGGCCAGTCCGCGCCTGGCGACGATGTCGGCGAACACACCCCAGTCGATCTCGCCGCCCTTGATGGCGACGGCGCAGTCGACCAGCCAGTCGCTGTGGGTGTGGGCGTCGAGCCCGCCATGCCCGATAGCGAGCGCCATGCGGTCGGCTGGCGAGGGAACAAGCACGCGCATGCCATTGAACTCGACCGATAGCGCCCGCTGCCAGATCGCCAGATCATCTTCGGCGCTTTGCTGCGATCCGTCATAGGCCTGCTGGTGCAAATCAATGTCGCCGAACCTGCCCTTGAAGAAATTCATCGACCTCAAGGACGCCAACCGGGTGCGCAGATACTGCGGGCTGACGCCGGTGGCGATCTGCCAGCCGCGCTCGATCAGCACGTCGAAGGCGGCAACCATGTCCTGTGGGCGTACCAATATGTCGATGTCATGCGCCACCCGGCCGCGCTGCGCCGACGCGTTGACGGCGATGCGGCTGGCGCCCTTGATCAGCATCACCGTGCACCCAGCATCGATCATGGCCTGCAGCGCCGGCTCGGCCTCGCGGGCAGCCAGCCGCGATTTAGTCCACAGCATCCTTTGCAGGCCGACAAGACGTGGATAGGCCGGATGCGCAGCGAGCTTGCGGCCGAACCGATCGGAGATTGCAGCCAGCAGCCGATGCTCGCGGAAGGCAACGTGGTCGATATCGTTCTCATCGAGCCAGCGCCCCGCGTAGCGGCCAGCCGCTTCCTCATCGGGGAGCAATGCGGCCTTCAGCAGGTGGTCGAGCCCGCCGGTGGGCCACGACCAGCCATAGTCCGGAAACCGGCGGCCGATACGGCGTAGGGCATTGGCCATCAGTCGGCGCCCGCCTTATTCGCTGCATTTACTGCCCGCCGTAGCATGGCGAGCCTTACGACTTCGAGATAGCCCCTTATTGCAGACCAAAGTTGGAGGTGACAACCTTCGCCGTTCGCGCGCTGGCGGCGGTGGCGTTAGGGTAATCTCGGTTTTTCGGCCACTGTCGACTTGGTCTTTCGTGGACAGTTTACGCGCCATTCGTTTTGACCCTTCTTGGCGTAAGTGCGAATCGCGCCGCAGCAAGCATACATGCAGCAAGCATACATAGTGATTCCGCTGGCGCTCCGACAACGTCAGACGTGCCAGAAACAGTCGAAGTGCGGGACATCGGCGGGTCACCAGAGATGTCTGCTTCTGGGCAGCAACAATATTGAGCTGTACGACCGAGAAAGGCGCAAAGCTGCTCTACGCAACGCGGGGCGACCTTGATTCAGGGCTGACGTTGGCCTTCATGTCGAAATTGATGCTTGGACCCGACTCAAGAACGATGGACATTGAAAAACACCGTACAATGCGGCTACTTCTGCTCTGACGACCAGGGGAAGTTTATGTAACGGTCGCGGCTGTCGTAGCAGATATTTCCATACATCTTGAGGTAGGCATCCCGGCGCGCCCCGTCGGCATACACCGAGGCTGGATCCAGCAGATCGGTCTCGTACTGCGCGAGGTTGGCACTTGTCAGGGCGATAGGTAGGATGTCCATCGCCTGCGGAATGCTTTTTCCCTCGAGCCAATCGGCCGCAAACTGCCCCATGGCATATCCGAAGACAGGCGAGGACAACGAGATGCTCGCCTTGTAAGGGCTATTCCCCTTCCGGATTTCAGCAACAGCTTCCGGCTCGCCATCAATTCCGCCGAGGAATTGATCAGGTCTGTCCTTGCCTGCCGCGCGTAACGCTTGCAGCGCGCCCAGCACCACAGCATCTGCGCCTAGAATGACGTCGACATCCGGATTGGCCAGCAAGATGGTTTTCATGGTGGCGGCGCCGCCTTCCTTGGTAACCGGCTTGGGCGCAATATCGGCAACGATCGTCACGCCAGGCATCGCATTCAGCCCATCGCGCATTGCCGCGAACCGGGGCGCCAGAAACTCCATTGTATCCTGGGTCAGCAGAACGACCTTGGCCTTCCCTCCCAGCCTGGTATTGATATGGTCGATCGCAGCATCGGTCAGCACCTTGCCGGTTCGATATTGCGGAGCATTGAGCAGCAGCGTTGCCGGTGGAGGTACAATAGTGCCAACAAACGCTCCCGACCAGATCGCCTGCTGAAGAGCCGGACTGAAAGCCACTGGATCCGAAGAGGTGGCAACCATGGCACCAACCTTCGCTGCGACGAAAGACTGCACTTGGGCTATCGCCTTGCCCACATCGTTTTCCGCTAAAACTCTTCGATACTCCAGGCCGCGATTCTTTGCAGCCATGGACAGACCATGGTCGATCCCTTGCAGGAAGTCGCGGTCGTTCTCCTGCACGTAGGCAAGCACCCTCGTCAGATCAGCCGGCGCGTTGCAGGTGGGCGCGTTCGGATTGAAGCTGGGAAATACCGTCCGCTGCGTGATTCCAGGAGTGCCCTGCTGGGCTCTGGCGAAAGTACTCCCCCCTATTGTCGCGATCGAAAGCAAAGCTATGGCTGACCAAATCGGCCATCGACCGGCAATATTCTTCAGATCAAACACGTTTCCTCCCCTCGACATCCACCGCTGGCGGTGACGATTGTCATGTCAACGCTCGTGGTCCTGTCGCAGTCAGTGTTCCACTTTGTGATAGCGCGGTCTACTAGGCCGCGATGACGCGCCGTGGCTTTGTCGAAAACACAAGATGAGCGGCGGTGCCAGGCTGGAGATTTCGATAGTCGATCTTGGCGCCCAAACTGATGCACATTGCATTGATGATCCTGCTCCCGACACCGGTCCCTTTGGCAGGCGCGCCATCCGCCTTTCCAACGCCGTCGTCTTCGACCACCAACTCCGCCTGCTCGCCTGGCAGTTTGCTCAGCCGGACGCGGATTTCTCCAACACCATCCGGATAGGCATACTTGAAAGCGTTGGTAACCAGTTCAGTGACCACACCGCCAAGGTTGATGCTAGTGTCCGTTTCGAGGTCGATTGGCTCGATGTTGTAAGACAGGCTAACGCCGTGAACTTGGCTGCGCATCGACGTACGCAGGTGGTCGAGCAGCCCGGTCAGATATGCGTCCAGCTCAACCGAGCGAACGTCGGACGACCCATACAACCGTCTGTGCACTAGCGAGATCGCAAAGATGCGATCCTGCGTTTCGGCCAGCGCATCTTTGGACGAACGATCGCCGACAGCCTTCGACTGCAGCTTCACCAGAGACGAGACGAGAGCCAGGCTGTTGGCGACCCTATGATTGACCTCCGACAAGAGCACTTCGGCCCGATCGCGCGCCTTCGCCAGGTCCTCAGTTCGGGTGGCGACACGTTGTTCCAGCTCGCTGTTGAGCGCATTGACCTCGTCGCGCGTATCGCGAAGTTCTCTGGTGTAGCGCGCGGCGCCATAGGCTGCTCCACCTACCACGGCGACGATGACAAATCCGCCGATCGCCGAAACGAGCCGGAGCCATCCGCTATTGGCACGCTGTTCGGCCACGCCGGAGGTCAGTCGGTCATCCGCTCGTCCAATGATGCCCGAAAAGAACACGTTGGCTTCGTCAGTCAAACCCTTGCCCCTGTTCGTGCGGAATATCGCCAGAATCTCGGCGTCGCGCTGATCACGTTTGAGAGCGATCGTCTGGTCCATCTCATCGAACTTGGTGGCGATGATTGCGGATAGCCGTTCAAGTGTCGTTTCGGAATTGGCATAGGATGTCAGCAATGTCTGCAACGCTTGGAGATGGCGCTGGGCCTGTGCCTTTGCGGTTTGATAAGGACCAAGATATATCTCGTTCCCGGTGATGACGAAGCCGCGCTCACTCGCCTCGGCCGTCTGCATTGCATTTCTCAACTCGACGGCCGCGATACGCGTATCACGCGCTTCAATCGCATTGTCGAAATAGGATTGGGCTCTCTGCCCCAGCCAGAAGTTGGTGGCGACAATGGCCATAAGCGCCGCAAACCCGATCAGCAGGGAAACAAACGTGAGTCGGACAATTTTGCGGTTGGAAAATTGCATCCGGGCATTCCTGCCCGATTTCCAGCGCGCGCGCCATCATGTAGCGAAAGCTAATTTGACTTCATTTCATCAGACATCACGGCGTGCATGATCGTAAGCGCATGGGCCGGCGCAGCCTGCGGGTGGTTAGCGCTGACCCTTTACCTTTATTCAACGAGCCTAATTTAGGATTGGCGCATGCACTTTTTCCCTCCGACCTGAATGTGGCGGTGGGCGAGACGACGGCCGCTCATATGACCGAGTCGGACTTCCTCTTCTAGCCAACCAACACGAGGGGCGGCGGGCAACGTCGTCCCTCCGAAGAGGCGCACTGCTGGCCGGCAGCTTTGGGGCCGCTTCCTGCCTGTCCGGTTTCGGGGATCGCCCAGCGGTAAGCTGCCGTTCTTCGCCCGACCCCATTGCGGACATCGACGCGCCGCCGCTTCAACAGCGGCTCAGCGCCCCCTTCCCGCCATAGAGCTGGTCGCGCCATTTCCCGCGAGCAGTCGTTCCACTAAAAAGGCCGTGGGCGGCAAGCCGACTGCCGTGTCTTAGGCAGCAGCGTCGAAAATCTTACCTTTGGTGGTCAGGGCGGTGGGCAACCCGCCCTCTTGGCCCATTCGACAAATCCGGCCAGATGGACATGTCCTCGGCGTCGCAATACAATTACGGATAGTTCCTGCCTTGGGGGCCATCGCACAGTATGGCTGAACAACGCGCTCAACGTCGCCTTGCCGCCATCCTGGCCGCCGATGTGGTCGGCTATAGCCGCATGATGCAGCAGGACGAAGCCGGCACGCTAGCGATACTGAAGGATCGACGGAAAACCGTTCTCGAACCGACGGTCGCCAATCACGGTGGCCGGATCATCAAGCTGGTAGGTGATGGTGCTCTCATTGAGTTTGCCAGCGCTGTGGACGCAGTCGAGTGCGCCGCACGGCTGCAAGAACGCATGGCTGCCGGAAATGCTGACCAGTCGGACGGTCTCCAGATCGTGCTGCGCATTGGAGTCAACCTGGGCGACGTCGTAGTCGACGGCGATGATCTCTACGGGGACGGCGTGAATATTGCGGCGCGCTTGGAAGCCCTTGCCGATCCCGGCGGCGTTTGGATTTCAGAAGACGCTTACCGGCAAGTTCGAAGTAAGCTCGCGCTTTCGTTTGACGATCTTGGTGCTCGGGTTCTCAAGAACATCGCCGAACCGGTGCGCATCTATCGGGTCACAAACACGCCG
The DNA here is from genome assembly GCF_056403695.1 of Mesorhizobium sp. P2_F7. NCBI lineage: Bacteria > Pseudomonadati > Pseudomonadota > Alphaproteobacteria > Hyphomicrobiales > Phyllobacteriaceae > Mesorhizobium > Mesorhizobium sp. P2_F7. The sequence goes on from NZ_JBFUFA010000014.1 coordinate 127,148, forward strand.
GCAGTGACGGTTACGGCGACGACCACTTCGACACCTGAGAAGCCTTCGATCGCCGTGCTGCCGTTTGCCAACCTGTCGGGCGATCCTGAGCAGGACTACTTCGCCGACGGAATCGTCGCGGACCTCATCACCCAACTGTCGCGACTGCGCGATCTGCTGGTCATTGCTCGGAACTCGACCCTCATGTTCAAGGGCCGAACTGTGCGGGTTCAGGATGTGGCGCGCGATCTGGGGGTACGCTTTATCCTTGAGGGGAGTGTGAGGCGCGCAGGGAACAGAATTCGCGTAACGGCTCAGCTGATCGATGGCGCGTCGGGTGGGCATGTTTGGGCCGAGCGCTATGACCGGGAGCTCACCGACTTTTTCGAACTTCAAGACGAAATCACCAAAGCCGTCACCGTTGCACTCCAGGTTAACTTGACCGAAGGCGACACAGCGCGGATCGCGGCCGAAGGGACCCGCAACTTGGAGGCGTGGGAAGCCTTCCTGCAGGGCCAGACCGCAATACTGAAGTTCACAAAGCTCGACAATATCCAAGCACGATTCTTCTACGAACGAGCCGTACATCACGATGCAAACTATGCGCTCGCCTTCGTTATGCTGGCGCACACCCATTGGTTGGATGCGCGGCTTGGCTTCACCCCCGATCCGGCGATCTCTCTTGGGCTAGCAAAGGCGGCCCTTCAGCGTGCGGAGGACCTTGTAGGCGAAACCGGCGCAGTTCTGCACTACAAGGGAAATGCTGCGCTGATGGAGCGGCGCCACGATGAAGCCCTTGAATTCCACCGCCGCGCGGGCGAACTGGCGCCGAGCGACGCCTACTGCGCGGCCGCATTCGGCATGACACAGGTCTATAGCGGCGATTTTCAGGGAGCCATAGCAACCCTGAAAACCTCGCGGCGACTCAGCCCATACGCCATCAACTGGGCTATCTACTACCTCGCCTGGGCCGATCTCTGGCAGGGCGATCTGGAGCAAGCGCGGTCCGATGCTGCGCTCTACCTGGCGCGCGAGCCAAACGAGCCTTTTGCCTACATCTTATCGGCAATCACCGCTGCCGCCACTGGCCGGCTCGACGCCGCCCGCGGTCACATCACCGTCCTGCTTGGCAAACATCCGGAGATGACTCGCTCTGGTGTTGCCGCCGCACAGTTCTATCGCGATCCCGAGCGCCTGCAGCGAATTATGGCTTGGCTCAAGGATGCGGGTCTGCCCGAATGACCATGTGAGTTGTCCTCGGCCGTGATTGGCCGAGAGTGAAACGTGGCAGGATACTACGGCTCAGGGCCGAAGGCTGGCAGTCCGCTTTGTGCAGCCAAGGTGGAAAAGCAGGTATTCGCCCGGATGAGGCGACCGCCCGAATCTCACCCAAGTCGGACGGGCTGGAAAGGACTGAGAAGCGATAGAGAGAGAGAGGGCGGGGGCACTCGTTCAAGAGCGCTGCTAATTAGGAATGCGCAGCGATTGAAGCTTCGCTCATCCGAGGCCGGCTTTGCGAAGTCCTTTGATCTAGATTGCCAGGAGGGTGCGGCAGTCCCTGGCGATGGCCAAGGATGTTCCCGGGTGCGCGCCATCGCCAAGATCGGCGCGCCCGCCGATGCCGTTCATGTATTGAAGAATTTCGGAGCAAGCCTCAAGGAGATCGAAGGGAGAGGAAGCGGACATTTGAATGTAGGACGATCAATCCATGTTGATCCGCGGACCTGTCGCCCCGTTCAGCAATCGCTTCAAGTGGAAGCTCGCAAGCTGGTCCTCTGCGCGCCTGCCAACTTCAGCAGCGAACGAGGTGAGGGCACCAGGGTCGCCGGCTTCCAATTTGGCGAAGGCCGCGAGGTAATCCTTTGTCGCGAGGTCGTCGCATTGCTCAGGCCGCAGTGGCTCGAAAGCGCGCAGCGACTCCGTTCGTCCTCTCAACACGAGGTCACCCACCGGCCGCCCTCGGAAATTCGCAACTTGCCTCGCGACGCTCTCGCTCACGCAAATACGGGTGCCTAGTTGCTTGTTGGCGACTTCCAGCCGCGCCGCGATATTGATGGTGTCGCCATAGGCGGAGTAGTCGAAGAAGCGGGCGCCGCCGAAATTGCCGACGATAGCCGGCCCGGCGTGGACGCCGATGCGGGTGGGGCCGAGCGCCACGCCCCTGGCGCGCCAGCCGGCGCAGAAGTCTTCCGAAAAGTCGTCGAGGTCAAGCGCGCAGGCGACGGCGCGGGCGGCATGGTCGGGCTGCTCGCGCGGCGCGCCGAAGAGCACATGCAGTGCGTCCCCGACGATCTTGGCCACCGTGCCTTCATGGTGGAAAACGATGTCGGTCATGCCGGCGAGGTACGCGTTGAGGAGTTCGCCCAGTACCGCCGGGTCGAGCGTTTCCGCCATCGCTGTGAAGCCGGCGATGTCGGTGAACAGCGATGCCACCTCGCGTCGCTGCCCGGCAAGCTCGCCAGCGTCGCCGGCGAGCCGTTCGGCGAGGTTGGGCGAGAAGTAGCGCGACAGCGAGGCGTGCGCACGCTCGGCTGCCATCTGCTTGCCCCGCGCCTCGCGCAAAAGGGCAAGGTGCCTCAGCGTCTTGGCGATAGTCGTCTCCAGGTCGGCGAAATCGATCGGCTTCATCAGGAAATCGAAGGCACCCCGGTTCATCGCCGTGCGGATGTTGGCTATGTCGCCGTAGGCCGACACGATGATGGTCGACAAACGCTCCTCAGCGTCCTGGAGCTTCGCAAGCAGCGACAGCCCGTCCATGCGCGGCATGTTAATGTCGGTAACGACCATTTCGATGTCGGGATTGGCGGCGATAACGTCGAGCGCCTCAACACCGTCGCGGGCGAACAGGAAGGAAACTTCGCCAGCATGGATTTGGCGGCGGAATTTCTGCAGGACCAGCGGCTCCAAGTCCGGCTCGTCGTCCACGACGAGGATCAGCGCCATCATGCCGCGAACTCGACGCGGACGTCGATCTCGCCGCGCAGCGCGACGAAGTCGAGCGGCTTCGTCAATAGCGCCTCGGCGCCGTTCTCCAGCGCCTTCCTCTTGGTCTCTGCGTCGCCATAGGCGGTGATCATGATCACGGGCACATCGGGACGCAACGCCTTCGCTTTAGGGAGAAGCTCCAGGCCGCTCATGCCCGGCATGTTGATATCCGACAGGATCAGGATCAGCGAGGCGCTTTCCGCCGCCTCGATCACCTTGAGCGCCTGCGGCGCGGAAAGGGCGAATGCCATGTCGAAGCGCCCTACCTTTAGATCGCGCCGGAACTGCTGCCTGAACAGCACCTCGACATCAGGCTCGTCGTCCACGATCAGGATGAGCAGACTCAAGCGTTGCCTCCTGCTTTGGCGAGCGTCGCGGCCCCGCGCGGCAAAACGATGCGGAATTCGGTGAACGCTCCCAGCTCGGTGTCGACCTCTATGGTGCCCGCGTGCTGTTTCACGACGATGTCGTGGCTCAACGATAGGCCGAGCCCCGTCCCTTCGCCTGCCGGCTTGGTGGTGAAGAACGGGTTGAACATTTTTTCTTTCACGTCCGGCGGGATGCCCGTGCCGTTGTCGCGGATTCTGATCTCGACCGCATCTCCCAGGCTTTTCGTCGATGCCGCCAACACCGGTTCGTAGCCGGTTTCGCCTTGACCCGCGCGCCGCTTCGTCGTCGCGTAAAAGCCGTTGGAGATCAGGTTCAACAGCACGCGAGTGATCTCCTGCGGAAAGAGATCGACCTCTCCAGCAACTGGATCGAAATTCCTTTCCAACATGATGTTGAAGCTGTTCCCCTCGGCGCGTGCGCCATGATAGGCTAGGTTCAAGCTCTCCTCCACCACCGCGTTGATGTCGACCGGACGGTGCTCGCCCAAGCCCGAGCGCGAGTGGAGCAGCATGTTCCTGACGATCGAGTCGGCGCGCTTGCCGTGCTGCACCACCTTGTCGAGATTGCCTTTCAGCATATCCGACAACTCGTCGATCTCCGCGCGGGTTTTGTCGTCAAGCGCCACGCCTTGCAGCGCCTCGCGCAGCTCCACGATCAAATCGCCGGACAGCGAGGCAAAATTGTTGACGAAGTTGAGCGGGTTCTTGATCTCGTGAGCTATTCCCGCCGTCAGCTGGCCGAGCGAGGCGAGCTTTTCGGTCTGCACGAGCCGATCCTGGGCCATGCGCAGGTCTTCCAGCGAGCGCGTCAGTTCCTCCGTGCGGGCCTGCACTTCATCGAACAAGCGCACATTCTCGATGGCGATACCGGCCTGGTCGGCGAAGGTTTCGACCAGCTCGATCTGTCTCGAGGTAAAATCCCGCACCTCCGCGCGGGTCAGCGCGAATACGCCGACCGGCGCGCCCTCGCGTAAAATCGGGACGCACAGGATCGTCCGATAGCCGCCGAGCTTCTGAAACTGCGTCGCGCCGTATTCCGGGTCGGCGAGCACGTCGGAAACTTGGATGGTCCTCGCCTCGAGCGCGACCCGCGACGTCACCGAATAGCGGCCGGGCCTGAACGGATTTGCTCTGGCGAAGGCTTCCAGCGCCGGAGGGTTGCGGTAATTTGCCGACCAGCGGTAGGCATCGCCGTCGCGCTTGAAGATGACGCCCTTGTCGGCGTCGCAGAGCCGCGCCGCCGATTCCACCAAAGTGTCGAGCACCGGTTGCAGGTCGAAGGTCGAGCGGCTGATGGCTTTCAATACATCCGCCGTCGCGGTCTGCTGCCGCAGCGACTCGCTTAGCTCGGCTGTGCGCGCCTTGACCTCATCGAACAGGCGGACATTTTCAATGGCGATCACGGCCTGGTCGGCGAAGGTCTTCAGAAGTTCGACTTGCTTAGCGGCAAGAAAGCCCGTCTCAGCACGCCCGACTGCTATGCAACCGATGGGCAGGCCGTCACGCAGCATCGGCACGGCGACAGCACTGCGCAGGCCCGAAAAAGCCGCCGCGGCGCGATGCGTGAATTCACTATCCAAGGTGAGGTCCGGGATCTGCGCCACGTCGAGATAGAGAATTGCCCGTTCGGCAGCGCTGCCGCGAGTAGGTGCCACGGGAAAGGTGTTGCGCACGATCTCAACGCTTTCTTCGGTGATGCCGTGATGCGCGACGAAATGCAAAAGCTCGCCGTCAAATCTGTAGACAAAGCAGAACTGAGCTTCGCATAGACGGGCGGCGCTTTGCGCGATCATATTAAACACTGGCTGCCCATCGGTGGGCGAGCGGCTGATAACGCTAAGCACATCGCTGGTCGCCGTCTGGTACTCCAGCGCCTCTGTGGCCTCCCGTGTCCGCTGCTGCACCTCCTCGAAAAGGCGGACGTTCTCGATCGCAATTACGGCCTGGTCGGCGAACGTCTGCACGAGTTCGACCTGCTTGTCGCTGAACGCGCCTGGCGTGCGACGGGGCATGGCGAAGACGCCGATCGCTTCGCCCTGCCGCAACAGCGGCACGGCAAGCATGGCACGATAGCCGGCGCGGTCGCGGGCTTCGGAAAACGTGAATTCCTTATCCTCAAGCGCGTCGGCGACATTCACGACCGCCTTGGTCAGCGCCGCCCGTCCCGTGAACGTCTCGCGTCCCGGTTTGATCGGATGGGTTCGCACGAACTCCAGGTATCCAGAGGGCGTGCCGTGGCTCGCCTCGGGAGAGAAGGACCCATCGCGCGCCAGAAATATGAGGCCCATTTCGGCATTGCAGAGTCGGCACGCGGAAGCGATCAACGTGTCGAGAACTGTGCCTAGATTGAAGGCAGAGCGGCTGATGACTTTGAGCACGTCGGCCGTCGCCGTCTGCTGCTGCAGCGCTTCGGTTAGCTCGGCGGTACGCGCTTGGACCTCCTCGAACAGCCGCACGTTGGAGATGGCGATGACGGCTTGGTCGGCGAACGTTTTGAGCAGCTCGATCTGCTTGTCAGTGAAGGGTCGCATCTCGATGCGCCGGATCATCAGCGCTCCGACCGCTTCCCCGTCACGCAGCAGTGGGATCGCAAGGATGGTGCGAAAGCCGAGCCGGTGGGCCATTGCCCTACCCGTTGCAAAGTCTACACCCGCCTCGGTCAGGTCATGAACATGGACCGGTGCCCGGTCGAGCACCGCGCGGCCGGTGACCACGTCGCGGGCAACAGGCAGCCCGGCGTCGTCAACCTGGATTGGCCCATGATGCGCTCCGACCGCCAAACGATCGCCCTGCCGCAGATAGATGGTCGCGTCATGGGCATCGCAGAGACGTGCGGCGCTTTCAGCGACGGCGTCAAGAACCGGTTCGATGTCGGTGGGCGACGCCGCGATTACGCGCAGGATGGAGCCCGTCGCGGTCTCGCGCTCCAGTGCCTCGGTCACTTCGCGATTGCGCGCCTGCACCTCGTCGAAAAGGCGCACGTTCTCGATCGCGATGACCGCCTGGTCGGCGAAACTCTCCACAAGTTCGATCTGGCGTTGTGAGAACGGCCCCACGGTCCGCCTCGCCATGCCGAAGACACCGATCACGTCTTGGCCTCGCTTGAGGGGGACCGAAAGGGCTGCGCGGAAATGGCCCATACTTGCTGCTTCTTGCCTTTTGTATTCCATATCCTTGGACACATCGGGCACATGAATGGTTGCTCCATCGAGAGCGGCTCGACCTTGAAATGTCCCGCGCCCGATCGGGTGTGGATGGCTTTCCTCAAAAGCGCGAAGTTCATCGGTCCAGCCGGTGCCGGTCATGACCCGTAGCCAATCGCCATCACGCAGCGAGATCGCGCCCATATCCCCGCCAGCCAGGTGGATCGCCGAATCAAGCAGCGTCGTCAATACGGGTTGAAGGTCGAACGCAGACCGGCTGATCACCTTGAGCACGTCGGCCGTCGCCGTTTGCTGAGCCAGCGCTTCGCTGAGTTCGGCTGTCCGCGCCTGCACTTCTTCGAACAGCCGCACGTTCGAGATGGCGATCACGGCCTGGTCGGCGAAGGTCTTCAGCAGCTCGATCTGCCTGTCACTGAACGGTCTCACCTCTCTTCGCCGCAGGCTGATCGCCCCGATCGCTCTTCCATCGCTCATGAGAGGTGTCGCCAGAATCGTGCGGAATCCGTAGTGAATGGCCATTTCCTGGCCTGCCGCGAATTCGGCCCCGGCCTTGGAGAGGTCTTCGACCTGCACTGTCCCCGCATCGATCACGGACCGCGCCATTACCCGGTCGCGCTCCAGCGGCCACGGCGCCTCATCAACCGCGATCGGGCCGGAATGAGCACCGAGATGGAGCATATCGTCCTTCCTGAGCCGGATGATCACGTCATAGGCGTCGCAAAGACGGGCGGCGCTCGCCGCCACGGCGTCAAGGACCGGCTTAATATCGGTCGGCGACGAGGCGATGACCCGAAGCAGCTCGCCGGTCGCCTTCTCGCGTTCGAGGGCTTCATTAAGCTCGCGCGTGGTGACTTCGAGTTCGCCGTGTGATTCCCGCATGTGGAGGTTCTAGCCTTCGCACCGCTACCCACTAAGTTGGGAGACGAACCATAGGCAGAAGAAAGCTAAAAATACTAGGTCACCGACGGTCGATCGATTCGTCCCCCTTCGCAGCGAGGAAGATCGGAAGCCCGACTCTCGAAGTTTTTCCCCACCGATAGAGCGGTTCGCCAGCAATCGGAACCTTTAGGCACTCCTGCTGGGGGCCTGCGTGGGCTTGATCGCGACCTCATGTATCTATGAGCAATGTCAGGTGTTGACGCAAGGGGACGTCCAGGGTGGTCGCCTGCAAGGTCTGCTACCGGGCCGCAGCAAAGAGATCACCTCAACGGCCGGGATAAGGCGCAAAGCCGCCATTTCTCAATGAAAGAGAAAAGCCCGCCGCAATTCACCCGCCAGAACGGCGGTGTCGAGCAGGCAGAGGGGGCGATAACGCGATGTCTTCTTCCTCAAGGGGGCGGCTCCCCTTCTCGGCCAGTCGCTTACGCCTCTGTTCGCGGAAGGCGAAGCCACATCGCGTGATGCCATAGAAGAACAGGCCAAAAATCAGCCCCAGTGGCACCGCGCCGAACAGCATCGGCTTTAGCACCGGTTCCCACAGTTGCGAAATTGAATGGGCTTGGAACATCTCACTCAGATGCGCTGGCGGGCCGTTTCGCACGTGGCCGTTCAACATGATCTTGCCGGCCTCCCAGGACGCTCCCGCAACAAGCGGGAATGTCAGCGGGTAGGCGCAGAATGCGCCTCGAAAAATATTGAAGCGAGCGTGAGAACGACCGGCGCGGCCACACATAAGTGCGTAAGCGCTCGAAGAGACCATCAGGATTTCGGCGTCTAAATAGCATCCCCTGCCCACCTTAAAACGCAGTCTGAAGTTGATGCATTGTCGTCTCGTTGAAAAGCAACCTTTCCGCTTTGTTCTGAATTTGGATCAGCCAAGAGCCGCGTCGAGAATTGCAAGTACGATCGGGCACCGCCTTGCCGGTGAGTAATAACTTCAGTCCACCTGGTGGACGCCCCGCGCCGGTTAGGGCGCGGGCCATTTCCAGCTATTGACTGATAACGATCCGCTGCCTGTCACGATTCTGGGCATAGGTGCCCTTGTCATAAGCGGTCTGCGCCTCAAGCTGGTCTTTGGTGAAATTGGTGTAGAGATAGCGATTGCCGTCCTTGTCGGCCATGAACTTCAGCTTCTCAAGGCCCACGGCCACCTGTTTTTCGCCCACGCCGAGGAAACCGCCGCCGTCGACGATCACGGCATCCTTCTTGTCGGGTGCTTAGAACCACTGGTGCGCAGGCGCATCGAGTCGGCCTGAGCGTATTGCCTAACCCGCAAATCCTGACGCGCGATCCTGGAGCGTACGCATGATCGCTTCATAGACGCTTGCAATCTCTTGATCGATCTCCTCGTGCGTTATGCCTTGGGCCTCTGCAGCCCGCACAGCGTCAGCCGCGATGGTGGTTACGACAAGGGCCGGGTCGTCAATTCGTGACGGCACATGGTCGAGAATCCATTTGCGGAGAAAGTCGGCGGCGCGCCTGCTCATATTCTGTCTGCTTCAAGCCGAGTCAAAATCAGCGACTTCCTCGGCCGCCTCCTGGATGCCCTGCGCGGCGGCCCGCTCGAGCCAAAGGCGGCCAGCCATCTGGTTGCGCTCTCCGGCAAGACCTCTGGAAAGATATCGACCCAGCATGAGTTGGGCCTGTCCGTGCCCGCATTCGGCGGCGGCAGCGAACCATTTCTGCGCCGCCACATGGTCCATGGGCAGGCCCTCGCCGGAACTGTGCAGTGCCCCCAGCGCAAACATAGCCCCAGCATGACTGTCGGCGGCGGCCCGTTCGAACAGCTTCACGGCGGCCTCCGGCAAGCGCTTGCCGCCGTCCCCGTTGAGCAACATCTCCGCAAGTGCCACTTGCGCGTCGAGCACGCCGCCTTCGGCTGCCTCGGCAAACCAGGCGCGGGCGTGATCCGCGTCGGCAGCCACGCCACGCCCATCCCTGAGGATGCGCCCATACATGTATTGGGCCTCGGCCACGCCTTCGGCAGCGCGTCTTAGCCATTGCGCAGCCTGGCCTTCGTCCTGGCGTACACCGACACCTTTGGTGAAACAGAGCCCTAGATTGAACGCAGCGTTCAGGTCGCCCGACAAAGCGGCAGCCTCGAACCATCTGGCTACACTTGCAGTATCTGCCGGCTCACCAGCCCCTCCAAGCACAAGGTTGGCCAGGTCTACTTGTGCTGCCTGGTTCCCGCTGTTTGCGGCAGTACGCAGCCAGCGTGTCCCCTCTTTCTCATCCTTGGCAACACCGTTTCCCGTCAAGTAGAGAGAGGCCAGTGCGCGCGCTGCAGCCTGGTGACCCGCCTCGGCGGCCCGTCGATACCATGTTGCGGCTTCTGCAAAATCCGGTGGCCGGCTCTTGGCGTTACGATCGCCCAGGAAGTAGGCTGCCTCGACGTTGCCGGCCAGCGCGGCACGCCGCGTCCACGCCTCCCCGGCCACGGGATCCCGGTCGACGAGGCTCCCGTCGATCAGCGCAAGCCCTAACCGGAATTGGGCCGAGGGAAGGCCTTTCTCCGCAGCTTGTTGATAAAGCCGCGCGGCGGCAGCAAGATCGCTCGTGACTCCGAACCCATGCTCGGTGAGGACCGCGAGAAGGTAGGTTGCAGTCGGCAGGTCGGCATCTGCCGCGCGCCGTACCTCGTCGGCAATCCTGCTCCGTTGTTCGGGCCTGCCGCGCCGGGCCAGCGAGAGGGCTAGGCCGAGACTTCCTTCGGCGCAGCCGGCTGCGGCAGACCTTTCGTACCAGCGCTGCGCGGCATCCGGATCCCGCATCGGCTCTGGGCCGCTGGCCAGAATGTAGCCGAGGATCGCCTGTCCCGTTGCCGAACCTGCCTCGGCCGCCTTCGTGGCAAAACCGAGCGCAGCAGCGAAGTCAGGTTCGCCAGTGCGATCTCGTTTAAAAAGGCTCTCTGATCCGGCACCCCGGTCGTCAGCATCCGCGGCCACCAGCCCGGCGACATAGAGGGCAGCCAGGAGCGCCTGCGCATCAGCGTTCCCGTGGTTCGCTGCCCGCAGCAGCCATCGCGTACCTTCCGTACGGCTCGCCGGCACGCCTGAACCTTCGAGATAGCAACGGGCGACCCTATACTCAGCATCGACTAGTCCCGCGCGTGCCGCGACCGCCAAGTGGGGAAAGGCTTCTGCGGGTCTCTCGCTGAGCTCGATTGCCCGGCGCAACGCCGCTGCCGGGAAGGCGCGAGCTGTCAGCCGGTTCAGGATTGTCATCGATGCGACCCTCCGTAGTCCAACCGCCCTAGGGTTCCCTCATCGCTTCCTGGCCGATAGGGAGCATCACGCCAAGAATGTATTTGAGCACGGTCCGCTGGCCGACCTTCACGTCTGCAGTCACCGGCATGCCGGGGCTGACCACGAACCCGGCGGGCACGTCGTGCAGCGCGACCTGGTCGATGGAAATCCGCGTGCGATAGAACGGCTCAGCATCCGAGGGCAGCATGGCGAGGGAGCTGTTCGGATCGCGCGCTTGGTCTCGCGCCGAGAAAGAATCGGGGCTGAGCGCTCGCACGGAGCCGTGAGCGAGGCCGTATTGGGAATAGGGAAAGGTGTCGAACTTGATGACCACGGGATCGCCGACATGAACGAAGCCGCTGCTCCGCCCGACGATGTTTGTCTCGATCTCAAGCGGCGCGTTGGCTGGCACCAGAGTTATCAAGCGCTCGCCAGACTGCAGAACCGAGCCAACCGAGACCTTCGCCACCGACTGGACGATGGCATCGACCTCGGCCTTCAGTTCGACCAATTGCTTGCGCAGCTTCGCCTTGTTAAAGAGTTCGCGGGCGTCGGACAATCGCGAGCTCGCCTCCGACAGGCTCTGCGAGACTTCCGCTCGCCAGCTCTGAATGTAGCCATTGCGGTCGGCAGCCGCGCCCGCCTGCTGGCGTTTAGCGGCTTCTGTTGTCTGCTCGGCATTGCTGAGCGAGCGGGACATTTCGGCCCAGTTGTCCTCGGCTAGGAGCGTATTGAGGCGACTTCCCACCTGTCTTGCTTCCAGCTGCTTGCGCATCTGTTCGATCGACGCCGCGACTTTGAGCCGCTGGCGGTAGCCGTCGGCATCAGATTGTGAGCGCGAGATCACGGAGCTCAGTTCGTCAAGCTGCCGATCAAAACTCTCAAGCTTGGCGTCATAGACCGCCTTACGGCGCTCGAAGATGGACGCCTGCAGGGTCCAACTCGGATCGAGACCGTCATAGTTGAAGGCTTGCCCGTCGGCCTCTGCCTTCAACCGAGCCACTTCGGCGTCAAGGGTCGAGACCTGCATCGCCAGCGACTGGAGGTCGGCTGAGGCAAAGGTGGCATCGAGGCGGGCGAGCAATTGACCGGCTCGCACATGCTGTCCTTCGCGCACGTCGATCGAGCGAACGATCGCCGTCTCCAGTGGCTGCACGATGACGTTCGGCGATTGTGAGACCACCAGTCCTCTGGTCGTCACCACCTGGTCGACCGGAATCAGCCCTGCCAATGCAATCAAGGCGATCACCAAACTCGAAATAACCCAGATGATACCCCGCGCCGCTCGCGGAATTGGCGCATTGGCGATCGCCGTCGACGGCCACTGGAATTCGAGGAGGGCCGGTGTCGTCGGATCGGTCGTTGTGGTTCGGTGCCAGCGGGCGGGGTGGATGGCGAGGGAGGTGCTGCGGCTCATGGCTTGCTATCCCATTCCACCGTTTGGCATGCCGCCTGGCGCTTCGGCGCTCGAGTGGACCGCCGATTTGCGGGCGATCCTTGCGCTCAATCGATCGCAGCGTGACATCGTCAATCCAACCGCGACGGTACAGCCACCGGGCGGCCGGCGCGGCCGTCGAGGTGCCGGTTCTGCTGCGACCACAGTTGCCTGTAGAGGGGGCATCGTTCGAGCAGGGTCGCGTGCGGTGCCACGTCGAGTACCCTACCCTGCTCCATTACCAGGATCTTATCACACTCCGTGAGAGAGGAGAGCCGATGCGAAACGATGATCATCGTGCGCCCGCTGGCGATGCGCATCAGGTTGTTGCTGACAACCGCTTCGCTCTCCGGGTCGAGTGCACTGGTGGCTTCGTCAAGGATGAGGATGGTCGGATTGTGGATGAGGGCGCGCGCGATCGCCAGCCGCTGCTTTTGACCGCCCGACAGATTGGGCGATCCTTCCTCGATGTAGGTGTCGTAGCCATTGGGCATTCGTTCGATAAATTCTTCGGCTCCGGCCAGATGCGCGGCACGCATGGCGTCGGAAAGCGTCAGCCCCGGGCGCCCGGCAATGATATTGTCGCGGATCGAGCCGCGGAACAGGAAATTGTCCTGGAGCACCACGCCGAGCCCCTGGCGCAGGTGGCGCAGGTTGAATTCCTTGAGGTCGACACCGTCCAGCTTGAGGAACCCGCTATAGTCGCGGTTGATCCCCTGCAGGAGACGCGCGATCGTCGATTTTCCTGACCCGCTGCGCCCGACAATACCGAACATGGTCCCTGCCGGAATGTTGAAGGTGATCCGGTCGAGCGCGGGCGTCTTGGTGCCGATATAGCTGAAGGTCAGATCGCTGAACGTAATCTCGCCGACGAGCCTTGGTCTCAAGCCGAGGGAATTCGAACTGCTCTCCAGCGGCCGGTTCAGGACAGATGCCGCCTCGCCGATCGCTGCCCCGACCTCCTCGTAGTCTTCGATCAGTCGTGCCATCCCGACGAGGGGTTGTGCGACGCGCTGGGAGATCATCATGAAGGCGAACAGGCCGCCTACCATGTATCCCGAACTGTCGTTCATCGCGAGATAGGCGCCGATCAGCATAGTGCCAAGCACCATGGCACGTTCGATCGGCGTAACCAGGGTCTGCGGCCAGCTGGCGAACTGGCCGAAGGCCAGGCGCGCCCTTCCCGACTCCGCCACCTGCTCGTCCCAAAGCGCCTTGCGTTGCGGCTCGAGACCAAGTGCCTTCACGGTCTTTATCCCGACAACAGTTTCGCCGAGCGCCGCCGATTTCCATGTCTCGGCTTCGATCACCCGCAGGTACCTGCGGCGCAGCGGTTTGAGGAAGGCGAGAATGATCAGCACGATCAGGCCTGCGCAGGCTATCACAATCCAGGCGAGCTTGGCGTTGATGTAGAACATCACCGGTATCAGCACGCACAGTGTAATCAGGTCGAGCAACGTGCTGAGCAGTTTGCCGGTCAGGAACTCGCGGATGCGATAGACCTGGGCGAGACGGTACATCGTCTCGCCGGCCGGATGACGCTCGAAATAGTCCAGCGGCAGGCGCAGGAGCCGACTGAAAACGTGCAGCTGCAGTTTGGTGTCCAGACGCGCGCCGACGACATTGATGATCAATCGCCGCGCGTGGCCCAAGAGTGTCTCGTAGGCGAAGACGACGGCGATTATAGCCGACAAGAGCAACAGGGTAGAGCCACTGTTGAACTGCAGCACCTTGTTGACGACCGTCATGACGATGAGCGGCGGCAGGATGGTAAGCACGCTGAGCGTGAAGGAGGCGATAGCGACGTCGCGCAGGGGTCGGCTTTCAAGCCGCACCAGTTCGACGAGCCAGCCGAGAGTGAAAGGCGCATCCGCCGCAACATAGGATCGCGCCTGTCGCAGCAGCACAGCCTCGCCCGTCCACACCTGCGACAGCCGCAACTCGTCGATCGCAGTGGCTTCGCCATCATCAGGCGCGTCCGCGCTTTTGAGGAAGACCAGGTTGCGCTCGGCACTCGCCCCCGTGAGGAGCCCCGCGCCCCCGTCGTTGAACAAGAGAACGACCGGTCCCGTGTCTTGAAAGCGCAAGAGGTGAGACCAGCGAATGCGGACGGCGCGCGACCACATGCCGCCGTTCCGCGCCCATTCAGACAGATCAGTGGAGCCTGGGAACGGGCTTGCGCTTGCCGCCCTGAACTCCTTCGGGTCGAGTTCGACCCCGTAATAGCGGGCGACCGCGAGCATAGCCTTGAGGCGCGGGCCGACCTGGTCAAACTCGGCGGGACCACCGGGAGTCCGCCCCGCTGCGCTCTCGCCGCCGGACTTGCCGGCCACGTCGGCTTCGGTGCCGGTGCGGATCTGGCCCGGCTGGGTTTCGGCGTTCAAAGGGATGCTCACCATGGACTTCCCTTCCGGCACGCAAGCGAAGGCGCAGTCATGCCCAGCGCAGACCGTCCTTTGCCCATTCGGAAATGGTGAACGCGCAGGCCTTGCTCTCTCGCAAAGCCCGCGCGGCCATTTCTTACCCTTGGACCGGCTTCTATCGTGGTTTGTCCGGTCACCATTCCTGCTCACTCATGTGGCTTCAGAATATCCTTCAGAGCCTTCTTCACTGTGTCGTCGGTGTTGGCGTAGCCGGCGCCCTGCTTGGTCTTGTCCGAGATCAGGTCGGTGCTTGCACCCAACGGCTTGTTCTGGTTCTGACTAAATCCCCTGATCGTGTTGAGGACATTCAGGAGGTCGGTCGTCACCGAACTGGCCGCCAGGCCGACAAGCTGCCGGAACGACGCATGGCTGACGGCACCACTGTCGGTCGAGCCGGATTGCAGGAACTGCGTCGAGTCCTTTAGGCCCAGCGTATTGGTCGTGACGTTGGCTTTGTGACCAGGGCCGTTTTCGGCATTGTTATGGTTCCCGGAATTACCAGGTGCATCCTGATCTCCATTGCCAAAGCCGTTATTGCCATGGCCGTGGCCACCTGTGTCACCGCCTGGGCCGGTTGCTCCGGTCGCACCCGTCGATCCGGCTGAGCCCGTCGCTCCGGTCGAACCGGTTGCACCGGTAGAGCCGGTCGAGCCTGTTGCTCCGGTGGAACCAGTGGCTCCGGTAGAGCCCGTTGCACCAGTCGCTCCGGTATCACCTGTTGCTCCAGTCGAGCCAGTCGCACCAGTGGAGCCGGTCGCTCCGGTAGAGCCCGTTGCACCAGTCGCCCCGGTATCACCGGTTGCTCCGGTCGAGCCAGTCGCTCCAGTGGAGCCAGTCGCCCCGGTAGAGCCCGTTGCACCAGTCGCCCCGGTATCACCGGTTGCTCCGGTCGAGCCAGTCGCTCCAGTGGAGCCAGTCGCCCCGGTAGAGCCCGTTGCACCAGTCGCTCCGGTATCACCTGTTGCTCCAGTCGAGCCAGTCGCACCAGTGGAGCCGGTCGCTCCGGTAGAGCCCGTCGCTCCGGTAGAGCCCGTTGCACCAGTCGCTCCGGTATCACCTGTTGCTCCAGTCGAGCCAGTCGCACCAGTGGAGCCGGTCGCTCCGGTAGAGCCCGTTGCACCAGTCGCTCCGGTATCACCTTTTGCTCCAGTCGAGCCAGTCGCACCAGTGGAACCAGTCGCTCCGGTAGAGCCCGTCGCTCCGGTAGAGCCCGTTGCACCAGTCGCTCCGGTATCACCTGTTGCTCCAGTCGAGCCAGTGGCGCCGGTAGAGCCCGTCGCTCCGGTAGAGCCCGTTGCACCAGTCGCTCCGGTATCACCTGTTGCTCCAGTCGAGCCAGTCGCACCAGTGGAGCCGGTCGCACCTGTCGAGCCAGTAGCACCTGTCGAGCCAGTCGCTCCGGTCGAGCCTGTGGCACCGGTCGAGCCTGTTGCTCCGGTCGAGCCGGTTGCCCCGGTCGAGCCGGTTGCCCCGGTCGAGCCCGTCGCACCAGTAGAGCCTGTTGCTCCAGTCGAGCCTGTGGCACCAGTCGAGCCAGTCGCTCCGGTCGAGCCAGTCGCTCCAGTGGAGCCAGTCGCTCCAGTGGAGCCAGTCGCCCCGGTATCACCGGTCGCTCCGGTCGAGCCCGTCGCTCCAGTGGAGCCCGTCGAGCCCGTCGCACCAGTCGCTCCGGTATCACCTGTTGCTCCAGTCGAGCCTGTGGCACCGGTCGAGCCTGTTGCTCCGGTCGAGCCTGTCGCTCCAGTCGAGCCAGTCGCACCTGTCGAGCCAGTAGCACCTGTCGAGCCAGTCGCTCCGGTCGAGCCTGTGGCACCGGTCGAGCCTGTTGCTCCGGTCGAGCCGGTTGCCCCGGTCGAGCCCGTCGCACCAGTAGAGCCTGTTGCTCCAGTCGAGCCTGTGGCACCAGTCGAGCCAGTCGCTCCGGTCGAGCCAGTCGCTCCAGTGGAGCCAGTCGCTCCAGTGGAGCCAGTCGCCCCGGTATCACCGGTCGCTCCGGTCGAGCCCGTCGCTCCAGTGGAGCCCGTCGAGCCCGTCGCGCCAGTCGCTCCGGTATCACCTGTTGCTCCAGTCGAGCCTGTGGCACCGGTCGAGCCTGTTGCTCCGGTCGAGCCGGTTGCTCCGGTCGAGCCCGTCGCTCCGGTCGAGCCTGTCGCTCCAGTCGAGCCAGTCGCACCTGTCGAGCCAGTAGCACCTGTCGAGCCAGTAGCACCTGTCGAGCCAGTCGCTCCGGTCGAGCCTGTGGCACCGGTCGAGCCGGTCGCTCCAGTGGAGCCAGTCGCCCCGGTATCACCGGTAGCTCCGGTCGAGCCCGTCGCCCCGGTCGAGCCAGTCGCCCCGGTATCACCGGTTGCTCCGGTCGAGCCAGTCGCTCCAGTGGAGCCAGTCGCCCCGGTATCACCGGTTGCTCCGGTCGAGCCCGTCGCCCCGGTCGAGCCAGTCGCCCCGGTATCACCGGTTGCTCCGGTCGAGCCGGTCGCTCCAGTGGAGCCAGTCGCCCCGGTATCACCGGTTGCTCCGGTCGAGCCCGTCGCTCCGGTCGAGCCTGTCGCTCCAGTCGAGCCAGTCGCACCTGTCGAGCCAGTAGCACCTGTCGAGCCAGTCGCCCCGGTATCACCGGTTGCTCCGGTCGAGCCGGTCGCTCCAGTGGAGCCAGTCGCCCCGGTATCACCGGTTGCTCCGGTCGAGCCCGTCGCCCCCGTCGAGCCAGTCGCTCCGGTCGAGCCGGTTGCACCAGTAGAACCTGTCGCTCCCGTATCGCCGGTAGCACCGGTTGCTCCGGTCGAGCCGGTGGCGCCAGTCGAGCCGGTTGCTCCGGTCGAGCCTGTCGCACCAGTAGAACCTGTCGATCCCGTATCGCCGGTCGCACCTGTGGCTCCGGTTGCACCAGTCGACCCTGTTGCTCCGGTATCACCGGTTGCTCCGGTCGAGCCTGTCGCGCCAGTAGAGCCGGTGGCGCCAGTTGCACCTGTGGCGCCTGTCGCACCAGTCGAGCCTGTGGCCCCGGTCGAGCCGGTGGCACCAGTTGAACCTGTCGCTCCCGTATCGCCGGTCGCACCTGTGGCGCCAGTTGCACCAGTTGAACCCGTCGCACCGGTAGAGCCCGCTGCACCAGTCGCGCCGGTATTACCGGTTGCTCCGGTCGAGCCTGTCGCACCAGTAGAACCTGACGCTCCCGTATCGCCTGTTGCACCTGTAGCTCCGGTTGCGCCTGTCGCGCCTGTCGCGCCGGTCCCGCCTGTGGCGCCCGTTGCACCGGTCCCACCCGAAGCACCTGTCGCGCCGGTCCCGCCTGAAGCACCCGTGGCGCCTGTCGGACCAGTAGCGCCTGTCGCGCCAGTCCCACCTGAAGCACCCGTGGCGCCTGTTGCACCGGTTCCGCCCGAAGCACCCGTGGCGCCTGTCGCACCGGTGGCGCCTGTAGCTCCCGTCGCACCTGCGCCGGTCGCGCCTGTGGCTCCAGTCGGACCGGTGGGGCCTGCCGGGCCTGTCGCGCCTTGGCTTGTAACGGCTAGGTTACCGCCAACAAATGTGTCACCGTTTTTGCCGTTGTTGCCAGAATCGGGGCCGAATGCGAACGCAGTTCCGCCAACGTTGTGTAGCAGCGTTCCATAGATGTTAAAGCCGCTGTCATATATTGCATAGTCATGCAAAGTCTCTGGGATCGAAATCGTTATAGCAAAATTTGGGGCAACAGTGTTAGCGGAGGATGGAAGAACAAAGCTTCCGACAACGGTGTTGGTTGTTGTATCGATTATATAAAATGTATTGATGCTCTTACTACTTCCGGATGCGACAGTACCAGTGAGCGTCAAATTGCCCCCTGCAAGGACCCCAGTGTAGGCCGCCACGCCAACCGATGTGATCGGCGGCAAGCGCGAGCCGGCCGTGTTTTCGGGCATCTCCCATGAGCCACCCAGCTTGGCCGCTCCAACCAGCGATCTCGATGCGCGGACGTCCGCGCCGATGGCCTCTTCCAGCGCCGCCACGAAGGTCTCGCCAGCATTCCCTAAAGCCGTCTCGCAGCTCCACAGCCGCAATTCACCGTCCGCAGCAAGCGCCCTGCCGATTGCGGCAAAATCGTCAGCCGCTTCCTTCAATGTGGCGACCGACCACTCTCCTGCGGCAAAGGTGACCCGCCCGGGTGCGCCATGCGCGATGATGTGGACCGCGTCGAGCCCTTCGTGTCCCGCGAGCAGTGCAGCCATCTGCGCCGCCGCCGGCCGGCGGCCATCGAGCACGAAGGCCTGAACTTCGGGGCGCACGTTGCAGAGAACCGTCTGCAGGTCGGAGACTGAGGGGTCGACAAAAAGAATTTCAGAGGCGCGGGCCATGACTGGCTCCTGTTGGCTTCGAATTCGTTTTCAGACGGAAACCGCCCAGCGGGATGGCCCGCGGGCGCTGAAAGAAAGAGGTTTGGGAGCCGTCATCTTCCTGACGGGCCAACGGCGCCGTCGGGACGTGCGACGGTGGGGCTCTCTACGCGAAGAAAGCTGCAGGCCTGGAAATTGCCGCCATCGTCAAACGTGCCAATCGCAAGTGAGCCCGCTGCGGCCGGAACCTTGACGGTGACAGCGACGGCGAGGCTTCGCTTGACGGCGTTGGGAAGAATGACCTGACCGACGATGGCGCTCTTGGCCGTGTCCAGGATCAAATAAGGCACATTTTCTGTCGTGTCGCCGATGGGCAAGACGCCTCTAACGGCAACTTCCATGACTGCAAACCCTTCTATGTAGCTCATCTTTTCCTCCTCGGTCGGCGGCGGCTGCGCCACTGTGTGTCTTGTTTCGTGCCTAGGTTTCTGTCGCTGCAGAGCGCCCGCGCTCGCTGAGGCCGGTCGCAGCTTCTACCGGCGCTCGAGCCCCGCGCATCGACAATGCGCTGACCCGGGCTGCCGGCCGATCCCTGAGCCAAAAGGCGCCGCGCAGCGCGACGAGACGGGCGCGCAAGGCTCGACGGCCTATTCGTGCCGCTCGATCGAGCGGCGTCCCACTTGTCTTCACCGAGGGCGTGGAGTTCGCAGGCGTGCGGCGGTCCACAGGGCGCCGAGAAATGCCCGTCAATCGCGGCGCAATCCTTGCTGGCGAGAAGGTACGGATAATTGAGGGGTTGATCGAAGCGGAAACATGCGTCGCGGGGGCATCGTTTCGCACTTGGTATCACACCAACCACAGCCAACTCCCAAGACCTGTCAACTTGCGAGGGAATCGACTACTTGCGAGGGAACATCAGGTTGGGAAAACGCTGGCCTTGAGTTCAAGGCAGTAGGACGTCTTCTTCAGCACGCCACCAGTCACCTTCTGCGCCCTCACGCACGAAGTGGCTTGCTCCTGGATACTCTCCTGGCTTCGCAGCCTGCACGGACCCGCAGCCCCTCCGGCCCGGTCCACAGCTACCCTCCCAGATACATTAGACATTAGTAAATTATAAAATTAGCAACTTGTAAATAACCTGTTTACGATTTGTTAATTGCGCAACCACGACTAACTACCTTGGCAAACATCGAGATCGCGCGCATGCGGCAAATGCATCGAAAAATCCGTGGCTTAAAGATGCTCTACGTTCGTTGGCGGCGAACCCTTGATATCGCGGCGGGGTTTGTGCGTAGCGATGGAGCCTACTGGCACACTTGTTCGCAAGCCCTCACCCAAGGTGACCGCGAGCCCCTTGCTGCGGCAGAAGGTGCTGGCTAACAATGGATCACGCTGAGGTAGCATCCAGATGGCCGAGGCGGGGGAAAATGGGCATGGGGGATGAAGGCCGGATAAATTCGCGTTGGAACGGATCGCCGTCCCAGATGGCGCCATTGCACAAATGTAACAGCTTCTGCCCGCAGTCACGGGGGCCGATAGTCAGCATATGACAAGCGGCAAGCGCCTCTGCCTCAACATGATCGTCAAGAACGAGAGGGCGAACCTTCAACGCTGTCTCGGGGCGGTTGTCGACCACATCGACTGCTGGGTCATCGGCGACACTGGCTCGACCGACGGGACCCAGGATTTCGTCAAATCGTTCTTCGCCGCGCGCAACCTGCCGGGCGAGTTGCATGAATTCCCATTTCACAATTTCGAGCAGGCGCGCAACGCCGCGCTCGATCACGCCTATGCCTCGCCGCTCGCCTATGACTATCTGCTGTTTGACGACGCCGACATGGAGCTGGTGGTCGAGGATGCTGGCTTCCGCGAGGGGCTCGACGGCCCGGGCTACCGGCTGCTGCAACGCTCGGATTCCGGCCTCGCCTACTGGAACACGCGCCTCGCCAGGCGCGACGCCGGCGCACGCTACCATGGCGTGACGCACGAATATCTCGACGTGCCCGGCGGCGTGCAGGAACTGAGGGGCGCCTGGTACAAGGACCACGCCAGCGGCTCGAACCGAGCGGACAAGTTCGAGCGCGATGCCAGGCTTTTGCTGGAAGCCCTCGAAAAGGATCCGGAAAATCAGCGCTACTGGTTCTACTTGGCGCAATCCTATCGCGACGCTGGGCGGACGGCGGAGGCTGCGGTGGCCTACGCCAAACGCGCGGCCATGGGTGGCTGGGACGAGGAGGCGTGGAACGCCCGCCTGCAGGAGGCTCGCTGTTTGCGCCAACTCGGCGACGAGGCAGGCTTTGTCAGCCAGGTGCTTGCCGCTTTCAACCAACGGCCGCAGCGCGCCGAGCCGCTCTATGATTTGGCGCGGTTCTACCGCGACAAGGGGATGAACGATGCCAGCGTGTTGTTCTCCGAAGCAGGGCTGGCGATCAAGCGGCCGGAGCAAGACATCCTGTTCCTTGAGGATTTCGTCTACACGACAGGCCTGCGCGAAGAGTATGCGATCGCGGCGAATTATGCGCGCGACCCGGTGCGCAAGGATCGCGGTTTTGCGACGTGCAACTGGCTGGCGCTGGACCGTAGTATCGACGATGGACCCAGAGAGTTGGCGCGATCCAACCTGTTCTTTTATCTGCAGCCCGCCAAGACAATGATGCCATCGCTCTGCGCGCGCCCTCTCGGGCTCACGCCGCCCGACGGCTACCGACCAAGCAGTCCGTCAGTAACGCGATTGGGTGCCCAGATCGTCCTGGTTCAGCCGACCGTCAACTACACACTGAAGGAAGACGGACGGCCTGGTACGCCCAACGAGGCGCCGGGCCAAACGCGCAATTTCCTCGTTCACCTGAGCGAAGATCTGGTGGTTCAGTCAACTACGGAGATTCTGGCGCCGGCCGACCTGCCAGAAGCCGCCGACCGAGCAGAACCAGGTTTCGAGGCCATTCGCCTGTTCGCTTGGCGCGAACAACTGTGGACTTTCGCATGCTCGCGCGCGTTGATAGCAGACAGCTGGTGCGAACCAGTTATCGCGCGCATCGACGACCGCGGACCTGGGCCATACCAAATGACCGACTGGCGTGCGCTCCACCCCCTGGGTCCGAAGCTCCACGAAACCAGCTGGATGCCCCTTATCAAGCCGGCCGGTATCGATAGCGACAGTGAGCAGCTGCTGTTCTTTTGTGCGGGCGATCCCGTCCGCATCGTCGACGATCAAGGGCAAACCATCTCGCAGACCGTGCCTGCCGTCTGTGCCGACCAATTCAGGGGGGGCACGCAGGGGATTGTGTTCGACGGCGGGTGGCTAGCACTAGTTCACGAGGTGCGCACGCGGCCGAACGAGGCTCGGCCAACTTACCAGCACCGCTTCGTCTGGTTCGACGACGCAGGCCGCCTAGGGAAGGTCAGCCGACCATTCTTCTTAAACGACAAGGGGCGCGAATTTGCAGCCGGCCTGACCTGGCATCCGAATGAGGAACAGCTGCTGATTTCCTATGGCGTCGCCGACAGCGAGTCGTGGATTGCCCTCGTTGATGCGTCGGAGGTACGCCTGCTGCTGGAGGCCATAGGCAACTTATTGTCGGGCGAGGCTCATTGGAACTCACTGGCCATGAATTCGTTGGCCAGCGCAAATGAACGACCTCTTTTGCCTCAGCGGAAGGAGCTAGGAATGGACCATCGGCCCGTGAGACGCGAAGATGGCAATCCTAGCCCGCCTGACGGCGGCATTTCCCACCAGGGAAGCAGCGGAGCCTCGAGCGAAGCGAAAGGTACAGAAGAGATCCTTCTCGAACTGGCGCCGTTCCTTCGTTTGGTGGATTCGCCGCAAGAGCGACGCGCGCAATCGCGGGCCTTCGATGCCCGCATCGCCCCTCTCTTGCGCACAGGGGATGCCGCGCTGCCTCAGATCCACTGCTTCTACGAGGTGCTGTCCGACAATGCAGAGCATCGAACGTTGATTGCCGCCACTACGTCGATGCGCGCGGCAGGCCATCCCGTGAGACTCTGGACTTACTCGCCGAACAAGCTTGAATTCCTTCTCCCGCTCGGCATTGAGGTCCGGGCCGCGGACGACGTGATGCCGCGCGCCCTGTTCGATCGAATTGTTGCCGGCTCCGAGATCAGATATTTCAGCGACGCCTTTCGATACGCTGTGCTTTACGAGCATGGCGGATTGTGGATGGACTGCGACGTGGTCATGCTGAGACCGTTTCCGTTTCGTGGCGATTATTTTTTCAATCTGCAATGGCGCGGCGGGCACCAAGGTCACTTCATCTGTGGCAACGTGATCTATGCCGAAGCTTATAGCCACCACCTAAGAGTGCTCTACGAAATGTCGATCGAGCGATTTTTCGGTGACAGCGGAAAGGGATTCGGCGAGATCGGTCCGAGGCTGCTGTCAGATTACATTGCTTCGGATGCAGGCGCCGAATTGCGCGAATGGGTGTTTGGGCCGATGCTCTTTAATCCGATCGATTGGACCGAGATAAGCGAGTTCGACAAGCCGCTGTCACAGTTGGCCGACTATCTCAACGATGAGCGCGTCTTTGGAATACACCTTTGGACGGCACGCAACCAAGCTCGCTCGGACGCCGAAGGTGCGCCGCTTAACTCGCTGCTGATCGACTACCTGCACAGTTTCCCCTCGCTCACGAACCTCGCTGACCGCTTCAACACCGATAAAAACCGGCACACCGGCAACCGTCACGCCTATGCCCGGGTCTACGACCGGCTGCTGTCGTCTCGACGATTGTCCATGCGGCGGATCATGGAGATCGGGCTTTGTCGTATACCGGCGGAAGGCAGCCAGACCGAGACGCCCTCCGTCTCGCTGTGGCAAGCCTATTTTCCGTATTCGCGAGTGATCGGCGTGGATCTGACGGATTTTTCTCAACTGAACAATCCCAGATTCGAATCGTTTGTTTGCGACCAATCCAAGCTTGACAATCTGCGCTCCGTCGCTGCGAAACTCGAGCCGGGCTCGCTCGATGTGATCATCGACGACGGCAGCCACGCCTCGTTTGACGAGCAGCTGACGTTGCGCGAATTCTTCCCGCTGCTGGCCGAAGGTGGATGGTATTTTATCGAGGACCTCGACTGGCAGCCGCCAGGCGAGGATGCTGGCAAGATTACCCTCACCAAGGATCTGATACGAGAAATCCAGCAGGAGGGGGCCGCACGATCCGTCGATCCCTTGGGCCTCAGCATGCTCGCCGATCAGTTCGCCGAAATCCTGTTCTTTGACAGCCACTTCGAGCTGAGCCGGGCAAAGTTGCTCGGCGGCCTGGTCGCGATCCGCAAGCGCGGAGGGATTGGCTTTGTACGTTGAGCCTCACAGGGCATCGCGGGCGGGCTCGGGCGTTAATGCGTACAGGATAGACGCCCGACATGCCTGATCGCGGAGCGCTTCGTTGAAAGTTGCGGTCTACACCATCGCTTTGAACGAGGCCGGGAACGCCGAGCGTTGGGCCAACTCGGCTGTCGACGCGGACTACCGTATAGTGGCGGATACCGGTAGCACCGACGACACCGCAGGACGGCTGACCGCTGCCGGCGTCACTGTGCACCGGATAGCGATCCGCCCGTGGCGTTTTGACGACGCCCGCAACGCCGCCATGGCCCTTATCCCTGCCGACGTCGACGTGTGTTGCACCATGGACATGGACCGGTTTCTCGAACCAGGCTGGCGCCCGAAATTGGAGGCGGCCTGGAACGCCGAAACGACAGCCCTCTTTTGCCAGACGATCTATAGATCGAGTGTTGATGATCCGACACCGTTGCGAAGCTGGCCGGCGAAGAATTTTCACCATCGCTGGGGCTATCGGTTCAAGCGACCAGTCCATGAGGCCCTCGTCTTCACCGGAGAACGGGAAGTGACGGCAACCAACACCGAGATCGTCATGTTCGAGGTGCAGGACCTCGCCAAGCCAACAAGGAGTACTTACCTGCCGCTGATGGAGATTGCACATAAGGAAGATCCAGCGGATGCGCAGATCTGTTTCTGGCTCGGGCGGGACCTGATGTGGGCCAACC
Organism: Mesorhizobium sp. P2_F7; assembly: GCF_056403695.1. Lineage (NCBI taxonomy): Bacteria > Pseudomonadati > Pseudomonadota > Alphaproteobacteria > Hyphomicrobiales > Phyllobacteriaceae > Mesorhizobium > Mesorhizobium sp. P2_F7. The sequence continues at coordinate 152,050 of NZ_JBFUFA010000014.1, forward strand.
AGCAAGATCGAGCCGTCCAGTTGCTTGAGAACTACCTTTCCTTACCGACAAGCACGTGGCGCGAAGAACGGGCCGAGGCCATGCGTTATATCGCGCGTATGCGCCCGGAACAGAGCTTGTCCTGGCTGGATAAGGCGCGGATGGAAGCGCCGCACCGCCGCGAGATCTGGGCCGACCTGGCCGAAGAGTTCCACGGCAAAGCCGACTGGTTGAATCTGTTTTGGGCTTGCACCAACGGTATCGAGAAGACGCACCGCACCGGAAGCTATCTGGACGATCCGAACTGCTGGGGATTTCGGTTGTTTGACCTCGGCGCCATCGCGTCATGGCACCTGAATGCGATGGACCATGCCGTCGAGTGGGGCAGGAAAGCGCTCGAGCTTGACCCAACCAACGAGCGTCTTTCGAACAATCTGAATTTCTTCATTCAGCTGCAGGAAGAGGGCCGGGCATGAGACGTCAAATCACCCCTTGGCAAAGACGCCGCTGCTCAGGCTGAGCCCAAGTTCCTCACGTATTAATCCGCACCGATTCTTCGGGCCGTTCGTCACTTATCGCGAGCGGTGGCAGGCACACATACGCCTTGAGTGACGGCATCACCCCGTTCATCAAGCAATCAATTCCTGTATTGTTTAGCTTCAGCCCGAAACCGGCAAAATCGACGATCATTGGTCGTATTGGAAGGCACCAATCCAACAGCGCGCGCGCGCCGCGAGGTGAGACGGAATAACAGACGGTCCCCAGCAGATAATGTGCGCGGAGCAGAGCGGGTTCGATTTCCGCCTTTTGGAAATCCGCAACATGCGTCATGACTTCGCCAGAGAAAAACTCCAACCTGGCACCAGTACCGCCAGGAAGGGCATTCAGCCACGCGTAGCATCGGAGGCTTGCGCTCCACAGGATAAAGTCCCAGTCGGCTCCAACTTTTGACAAGAGGGACGTGGTATGTCGTTCGAATTGGTGCGAGATGATCGCATCGTCTTCGGCAACCGTCATCACTTTATGGCGTGCGACAGCTTCTCTCCACAGCGTCACGTGCGAAATAGCGCAGCCCAAACTGCCCGCTGCATAGTCTAGATTCGGCGCGATGACCTTGCCCCTCACTAGTCGATCGCGATCAACTGACTTACCGTCAATCCCGGAGAACCTCCGAGTGTTGTGGAGATGCGAGTTTAACTTACGAAATATATCTAGGCGCCCGACACTGCGATCGAGATTGATGACATGAATTTCATCTATCATGCTTTTGGACCTGTTTCGAAATCGACGGCTCGCGCATTCGTTCACTTCCATCGCACGAGCCAGTTCGCAGCAAGGCCGCCATTTGAAGACCGTTTCAAGTCTAGCTGGTTTGGTGATAGCTGACGAGATGCCCCGGATGACCGGCTCGAGCTTGATGATTTGCTACAGGAGAGTTTATGACGCGGCGAGAGTTGGCAGTTGGCGTCATCGTTGTGGCAGGATCGGCTGCCAAAACAGGAGGGCTTTGGCCCAGCTTGGAGATCAACTCAGCCATGCGCCCTCCCCTAAATGGGTCGTCCGTCACCCTTCTTTCGGCTCCCATCGAACTCGCAGGCGACTGGGGCCACATGCTTCCAAGCGCGGCAGAACAAGTCGTCGAGCGTATGCGCTACGCCTGCCTGGATGGCGTGCGTTTGCTCTCTGATCATCAGCCTGCGCGGCTTCGCGTCGATCAGCATACCTCCGGACAGCCGGCGATTTGGCTGCATCCGGACGACATCGGCGTCGCTTGGATCATCGTCGACATCGGCGAACGGGACTGGTCGAAGCTTGCTTATCAGTTCGGACATGAGCTCGGCCATGTCATGGCCAATAGCTGGCAGCCGGATGCCAAGCCGGCGCCACCCTGCCAGTGGCTTGAGGAAGCGATGGTTGAAGCGTTCGCGCTGCGTGGCTTGGGAGGCTTGGCGAAGGACTGGAAGGAGAACCCTCCGTTCCCTGGCGACAACGCTTTCGGCGATGCCATTGCTGAGTATCGCGACAACATGGTCCGAGGTTACACCGCGCTCGCCGACGTTCAGGGGCTCACTCGCGACGCGGCGACCTGGTTCGCCGATCATCGCAGCGAAATCGAAATACCAGGTCTCAATCCTTTCGCTCAAGCAATGTCAGTGACCATCCTCACCGAATACGACCGAGCGCCGGACTGCATCGAAGCTCTCGGCGCACTAAACCGTTGGCCCGGTCGAACCGGTATTCCGATGGCCGAATATCTCCGACGATGGGAACAGAGCTGTAGGGAATTGCAGGCCTCGCGGCAATTGCCGCTCAGGTTGCACGATTTGTTCGCGCAACGGGTCAAGTGAGTGGATGCAAGAACATCCAGCCCTAGACTGCTCTATCGGGTTCGGATTAGCGCGGCGACCTGATTTCCGCCTTGGCCGGCGTTATTGGGCAACCGCCAAAGCGGCGCCGACCGCCTTTTTTGCCGGTATATCTAGCTCCGCGTCGTCTAAGCCAATTGGAGTTTCTGGAATATGCCGGGAGCAACCCGCATAGGAAACGAGTGCGGCTTGGTCGCGAGCAATTCCAGCGTGTCGTCCGATCGGTGCGATCTGGCGCTATTGGCAGCGCGATATTGTGGCCAAGGCCGCACCTCCGGTTGGTTGCTCGACTACCCCTGTGTGGTCACACTATACTTGCCGCCCTTGCCCCACTTTATTCAAAGCGGTGGAACCCCAAACCGCCTGGCCAGGCCAACCCACCCGCTCCCCAACTCACCGCGCCGGCCATTTTCTCTTCGCAGTCTGGGACAACGAAAAGTCCCTCCGCCCGGCTCACATGCCTTGCAATCGGCTCTTATTTTAGAAATTGCTAAATTTCTCGATGATTTGAATGCCAGAGTTTAACGCAGTCGTGCCAATGGACGGCGACGTTTTTTTTGCTGTGGTGTTGGAAATGCGAACCCGGACTTTGGTTAGGAACTCGAAGGCCACGGAAGCCTTGGAATTGCGCGCGAAGATAGCATCCTTGGAAGAGGAGCAGAGGCGAAGAGTTGCGTGCTCGGCCGGCATGTTAAAGCTGGCGCAAGTCGGCCAAGAATTGAAGTGGCTTCGGTTTCGCTTGGCCGTTCTGGAAGAATGTGTGGCAGCGCTTTCAACCCAACAAAAACTGCACGACTAGGCCTTTTCGATCGACGGTGCGGCGGTCGCGAACCATCTCACTAGACCATCTGGTTAGCCGCCCGATAATCGGCCTCCCACGGCAACGCGTCAAAGTCGGGCTTGTGCTTCGCCGCACGATAAGTGTCCTGGGTGACGTAGCTACCTCTGGAACCCTCCACGATACATGCAAATGGCGGATTTCCTGGACATCGATAAAGGCCTACTAGTTTTTCTTTTCACCAAGCTTGCCGGAAATCGCTTCAACAACCCGTCGCGTCACCTCGTCTTGAACATCGAAGATGTCGGCAATTTCGCGGTCGAAGCGCTCGGCCCACACGTGGTTGCCGCCTTCTCCCGCATTGATAAGCTGCACATTGACGCGCAACCGCTTGTTGGATCGCCGGGCGCTGCCCTCGAGAACATATTTGACGCCCAGATCGCGAGCGATCTGTCGGACGTCGGTCGGCTTGCCTTTATAGGCAAAGGTGGAGTTGCGGGCGATGACGAAGAAGCCGGACACATTCGACAGATCGGTAATGATGTCCTCCGTCAGCCCGTCGGTGAAAAATTCCTGTTCGGAATCGCCGCTCATGTTGATGAAGGGCAGCACAGCAATCGAAGGCTTGTCGGGCAGTGCGAGCGGCTGCGACGACGTTTCCAGCTCGATCGAGAGCTGGGGCAAATGTGTCAAGAAAGCGCTGGCGCTCGATCCGGCCGACATCTAGGCCCGCATAATGCTTGCTGATCTTCGAGCATTGCAGGGTGATGTCGAAGCTGCTGTCGAAGAACACGACCGAGTGTTGGCTGCGGCTCCAAACGACGCTGACTCACTTGCCTTCCTTGCGGGTAGCCTTGCTCTTGTTGGCAGCGACCCGATGCGGGGATACGAACTGGCCAAGCGAGCGGTCCGGCTAAATCCTCATGTTCCCTGGTATTATGGAATGCTTGCGCGATGCAGC
>NZ_JBFUFA010000015.1:0-123446 GCF_056403695.1 Mesorhizobium sp. P2_F7
CATTTATCTCACTCACTCAGCGACTCTGGATCTCTTTGAGAGGCATGCTCACCTTGTTTCCTGTGCGCTCTTATTCACCGAGAAGGTCCTTAAGGGAACCGCGTGGCAGTTCATCTTCGGTGCGTAGGTGCTTTATCCGACCGGCGATGCCCGGCTTGTAGATGTTCTGACTTGGCAGAAGTGTTTTACTGCTAGCGGTTCCCCTTCCTGGCATCTAACCTGTGCACAAGGTCCGTCGGCTGCTAAGTTTTGCTACCTTCGCTCGGGCGACTCATTTACCCGGCGGATGATGGAACGGCGATACACCATACGAAGGGCCCACGACGACCGTTGGGATGTCTATGACATAGGCGACGGAGAGGTTGTCATCGTAGAGGGGGTCGCATTGACAGATCTTGAAGGCGAAGACGCGCTTGACGCGCTTGGATTGCTCAAGGAGGGGTTCCTGAGGCCAAGCCGGCGGAGAGCTACTTCTTCCCGAACTGGGTAAGCGGCGGGAGGCAAACGCCCGGTTGATAGCTGAAATGTTCCGGCGGGCCAAAAATACCCGCCAGCGCGGACTGGCGGCTTTGAATTGTGGTAGACGGCCAGGGGTTTGAATTCTCGCCCAAGGGCGCTGTAAGTCCGGTCCGGGCCAAAAGCAATCGCCATAGCCCACCTCCCCTCAGTGTTCCAATGTCTCACAGGGGCCGACTGCTGACAGTCCGCTAGTGATGGTCAACGCGGAAACTAGAAGATTAACGCGATACCGAACCGAGCGTCGTTACGCCGCGGCATCTTTTCGCGCTTCCTTCAATGGCGTCACCAAGACCGTTGCCTTTACAGCTGAAAGCTACGCGCGCTCCTATGCTGACGGGCAGGCGTTTCGACTTGGTGTTGAGGTGGTCAAGGCTAGGAAGAGCGCCTAATACCTTCGCGGCTGGAAGCAGGAGCACCGCTTCATTTTTCCCGCTTATCAAAGCTCATCTAACAGAGCGCGCCAGGATGTTTCGCACGTTAGAGACCTGCCACTGTCCGCCGCGAGCTGTTCGAACCCCTCGGTTGTTCAAAGCAGTCGCTACCCCGCGCAAGCTGGTGATGCCGGAGCGACGGATGGACTCGATGACCGGAAGGATGGTCTCGGCGAAACGATCGGCTGCATCCACCGAGATCTGTCGCCCCTTGGCAGCCGCCTGTGCGGAATTGGTTGGATTGCCGAGTTTCCTGCCGGTCATCTTGCGAGAGGCGAGGGCGGCTTTGGTGCGCTCCGAGATGAGACGTCGCTCCTTTTCGGCCAGTGCCGCATAGAGGTGCAGCATGAAAGGGTCGGCATCGGCTCCGAGTTCGGCGACGATGAATGGGACGCGCTGAACCATAAGTCCGGCTATGAAGGCAACGTCACGCGACAGTCGATCGAGCTTGGCAACAATGACCGGACACTTTGCCTGTCGTGCCTGGGCGAGGGCGGCTGCCAGCTGTGGGCGCCGGTCCAGGGCATCGGAGCCCTTGCCGGTCTCGACCTCTGTGAACTCGTGGAGGATTGCGATGCCTTCGGTTTCGGCGAAGCGGGCGACGGCTGCACGCTGAGCGTCAATACCAAGCCCCGAACGACCCTGCCGCTGCGTTGAAACGCGATAGTAGGCAACGGCGCTGTCCATGGCTCTGTTCCTCTGCGGGTGTTCAAACTGCAAACCACCGTTTGCAGTGTGCTCACTCCGATCAAATACGCAAGCTAACGCTCTGATACGGCTGAACTATTTCGCGATCTCCTGGCTTGTGGCCGCGCGGGTCTCTGGAGGTGCCAAAGGAGGAGTGTTTGTTATCCCGCCGCCCTGCTATCATTGCTCGTCGTAGCAAAAGACCATTCTATGGAGCGTGTGTCGTGCCCGTTTCCTATGACCTAACTGGAAAGACAGCCGTCGTAACCGGCGGGGCCAAAAGCATTGGCAAAGCAATTGCAGAGCGACTCCAGTCCTCTGGTGCGACAGTGCACGTGTGGGATCGAAACTCGAGTGAACTAAAGGGCGCAGTATCAACGCAGCTCGACATCACAAAGCGTGATCAGGTTAACCGAGCAATCAGCGAAATAGTTGGTCGCGGCGCGCGTATCGATATTTTGGTCAACAATGCGGGTTATCTCGGGACGCTTCATCCGTTCGATGATCATGAACTCGCAGACTGGCGAAGCATTATCGAAACCAACCTGGTCGGCACCATGCAGGTAACGCAACTGGTGTTGCCACATATGCGCCGTTGGGGCGGCGGGCGCATCGTCAATATGGGATCGCTAGCGGGCAAGGAGGGTCTAGCCAATCTTGCGGCTTATTCGGCATCAAGCGCAGGCATCGTCGTCTTCACGAAAGCTCTCAGTCGAGAAGTTGCGGACGCCAACATACGCGTTAACTGCGTCGCCCCGGGACCTATCGACACCGACATGATCCGAAACCTCGGAGCAACCGCAGTGGAGACCATGATCGGCGACAGCCCGATGAAGCGCCTTGGCAGAGTGGAGGAGGTTGCCCACATGGTTGCCTGGCTGTGCTCGGATGCTAGCGATTTCAATACTGGTGCCGTTTTCGACATGTCGGGTGGGCGAGCCCGCTATTGAGTGCAGAATGTGTCGGCCGAAGGCGATCCATTTGGACAAGGGTGTGCCCGTCCAGTAATCTTTGTGTGGCCAAGACATGGAGGCTTCCTTGACGTCCACATTCAATGTCGGAAAAGCCGCTGGCTATGAGCAGCTAATGGGCCGGTGGAGCAAACAGCTGGCACCGCTATTTATCAATTTCGCCGGATTGTCTGACGGGGAACGGATCCTGGACGTTGGATGTGGGACGGGCAGCCTCACGTTTGCCCTTCCGAAAGCGGCTAATATTCAAGAAGTTGCAGCAATAGATTTCTCGCCGGTTTTCGTAGAAGAAGCTAACCGGCTCAATACCGACCCGCGTATCCACATTCAGCAGGGCGACGCGACTTCGTTATCGTTTCCCGACGCATACTTCGATCGAGCTCTAGCGCTGCTTGTCTTGCATTTCGTTCCCGAAGCAGGTCGGGCGATCGGAGAGATGCGGCGGGTGGTCCGGCCAGGGGGCGTTGTCGCCGCCGCGGTGTGGGACCATCTGGGCGGCATGCCGGTTATGCGCATGATGTTGGACACGCTCGCGGTCATCGACGAGAACGCGCGAGCACTCCGAAGCCGGTACTGCTTCCAGCCCATGATGCAGCCGAATCAAATGAAGCAGAGCTTCATCGACCAAGGGCTCCACGATGTGGAGGAAACCCAGCTTTTGATCCGGATGGATTACTCTTCCTTCGATGACTATTGGGGTCCGATCACTTCGGGAGAGGGGCCGCTTGGAAAGTATGCAGCGGGTTTGGATTCTGCCATGCGAGCCAAAGCAGACGCGGCCGTTCGTGACGCCTACGAGGCGGGCCGTCCCGATGGTCCTCGTTCGTTCGTTTCAGTCGCATGGGCGTGCCGCGGGACCGTCGGGTAAGGCCTAGCTTTTCATTCTCTAAGCGTGTGCAGATCCTGGTCAATCGGCCTCACTGGTCTGAAACAAAAAACTGGAAATCGCGCCGCAAAGCTGCCGGCAACTCCAAAGAACGCCACGTGAACTCACTGCTACGCTTTTTGCAACGCAACGCTACGGTATGAGACGGGACAGCCGAGCACAATGGGCACCCCAAGCGACGCAACACGTTGATAGACAAGGATTTGACGGTATCAACCGGGAAGGGTAGGGATGCCAGCAACCGAATTTCAAGACCGGTGCCTTAAACCGCTCGGCCATCCCTCCAACGAATTGAAATCATTGTTCTTTTTTTGAATTTCCAAAAGCTCTTGGAGGGACCGGTTGCCAGGCACTGCCTTTTCGATCGCTGCGTATGGCGGCTTGAAGCGCAATGTCACCCCTTGCTCCGCTGCATCGGCCTGATGCCTGGCATTATAAGCCATGGCTTCGCAGCACATGACGCTGGCGGGGGAGCATGAGGCGCGGTCGCAACAATTTGTGCCTAAGCCGTCGGACTGCGTCGAATAGGAATGGAGTTTTTTATCATTCGTTTATCTATTCATGATCTCTAATAACCTATGGCATTCAATGCTTTCAGCCAGATCTGGCTTGCCTGGGGCCGCCTAAGACGCGCCATGGGCGGTAACGTTGCCGTCACCTTTGCCGTCACCTTGCCGGTCGTGGTCGGCGGCGCCGGCCTCGGTGTCGAGACATCCTTCTGGTATTACAGCAGCCTTAAGCTGCAGGCCGTCGCCGACGCCGCGGCCTATGCCGGTGCGCTCGAGAAAGTCGCGGGTTCCGACAACCCGACCATCATCGCCGCCGCCACGCAGTCGGCGACCTCGAACAACTTTTCCACGCCGGGCACAATCGAGGTCAACACGCCGCCATTGTCCGGCCCGAACACCGCGAAGAAGGCGGTGGAGGTCATCGTCAAGCAGAACCTCGATCGCTACTTCACGGCGATCTTCAACAACACGCCGGTTCCCGAACAGGCGAGGGCGGTGGCGCTCATCACCGACGCCTCGAAAGCCTGCGTGCTTGCGCTCAGCCCGTCGGCCTCGCAAGCCGCGCTTTTTTCCGGCAACACCAGCGTCAACCTCACCGGCTGCTCGGTCATGGCGGACTCGATTGCCTCGGACGCCATCAAGACGCAAGGGTCCGCGGTGCTCAAGGCAGACTGCCTGATCACGGTCGGCGGCATCGTGCTGAACAATCCAGCGACCACGGTCTGCAGCTCCAACATCACCCAGGCCTTGCCGGCAGCCGATCCGTTCTCCAGCCTGGCGACACCCGCGGCCGGCAACCCGTGCAAGAACGTCAACGGCAACAAGAACTCGCAAACGCTCCAGCCCGGCACCTATTGCAGCGGCATGGATCTCAAGGGCAATGTCACCCTGCAGCCCGGCGTCTACGTCGTGCAAGGCGCTCTGAAGGTCAACGCCAACGCGGTGGTCGCGGGCAGCGGGGTAACCATCTTCATGGCCGGCAGCAACACCGTCAGCATGAACGGCAACGCCACGGTGACGCTGAGCGCGCCGACTTCCGGAACCTATTCCGGCGTGCTGTTCTATGGCGACAGGACCGGGACTGCGGCGCAGAGCACCTTCAACGGCACCGCGGACTCGCTTCTGACCGGCGCCATCTATTTTCCCAGGCAGCAGGTCAACTACCTCGGCAACTTCTCGGGGAACGGCGGCTGCACTCAGGTCGTCGCGAACACCATCCAATGGTCCGGCAGTACGACCATCAAGCAGGACTGCACCAGCCTCGGGATGAAGGACATCCCGGCGACGCAGTCCGTTCAGCTCGTCGAGTAGCGGGGATGGGCGGGCGGATCCTGCGCATTGTCTTGGACAAATCCGGGATAGCTGCCGTGGAATTTGCCATGGTGCTGCCCGTCCTGTGCCTCGTCTGCTTCGGCATCGCCGACGGCTGGTCCTACGTGACGAGTTACCTGCAGATGCGCGCCGGCGTCAAAACCGCTGCCAATCTCGTGATGGCCGGCGCGTCCAATGACACAGGAACGCAGGCGGTCGCGCTTTCGAGCTGGAACAACAAGCCCGATGACGCCGCGGTCGTGCTGGTCCGCTCCTATATGTGCGGCACCACGGTTGTGGATGCGACCACCATCTGCGGCGGAGCGAAGCTGCCGACCATCTTCGTCCAGATAAGCGCGACGGGCACCTGGGTGCCCCCGTTCAACTTCGGTGTCTTCCCGGACCCGCGCGCGATCAGTCATCAGCAGGTGATCCGTGTCCGCTGAAAGGATCGGGTCCGGATGGCGCCGTGACTGCTCCGGCGCAGCAGGGCTGGAATTCGCCTTGATCGCGCCTTTCCTGGTGATGCTCCTGTTCGGAATCTTCGCCTTCGGCTGGGCCATGAATGCCGTGTCGACCGTCCGCTATACGCTGGAAACATCGTCCCGTGCCTTGCAGCTGAACAACACGTTGACGCAGAGCGACATCCAGGCCATCGCTACGCAGAAATTGGTGAACATGGGTCTGAAAAACGTCGTTGTGACGATCGCGACCGACCCTGCCAGCGGCGGCTTCAAGATGGCGCATCTGACCGCCAGCTATGCCTTCGTCATCGCCTTCCCGTATTTCGACCAATACCCCATCAATTACTCGACAACCGTCACCGTGCCGCTGGTTGCCAACTAAGGATAACCGCCGGTGCGCCGCAAAGACCTGTTAACAGCGCATGGTTATCGGCTGCCGATATCTGCCGAAACATGGCAGCGGACCCGCTCATTCTGGCGCCAACATTGACAATGCGGCGAAACACCGGCCAACCTGCATTTGCTAATATAAGAGCAAGGGGGAGACGATGAAGAAGACCTACGAGAAGCCGATCTTGACGAAGCGCCAGCGGCTGTCGCAGGTGACAGCGCAGGAGATCGGGTCCATCGAGCCGAAATGACTGATACGCCGGCACCGGTGTGATGGCACTGTCGCCACAATCTTGCCCGGTTCCGGACACAATCGATTAATACGCTGATAAGCAATTCCTGCGCACAAGGGGATGGGGATTGGCGCGTCGCAGGCATTGCAGCTTTGGCTCCGCCGAGATTCTAATTGCAGCTTTGGCTCCGCCGAGATTCTAAAAGCGGTGCCTGTGTCGACACGGTAGGGGACATCAGAAAACATGCAGACCACGACGCATCGGCGTCTTCGTCGCGCTCCTGCTTTGGTCTTGTGCGCCCTTTCGGCTGCGTTGCTGGCGGCCTGCGCGTCGCCGCAGCCCAAGGCCATGGTCGACACCCGCAAGCCTCGTTCCAAGGAATATTTTGCCGAGACCGAGTATGGCGTGAAGGCCAGCCCGCGCGTCCAGTACATGCGGCGCGGCGGCGGCCGCGACCAGCTGGGCAAGCCCTATCAGGTGCGCGGCAAATGGTATTATCCCAAGGAAGAGAAACGCTACGCCAAGGTCGGTCTGGCCTCCTGGTACGGCGACGCCTTCCATGGTCGTCTCACCGCCAATGGCGAAGTCTATGACATGACGCATCTGACGGCGGCGCATCCGACCATGCCGTTGCCGAGCTATGCCCGCGTCACCAACCTCGAAACCGGCAGTTCGGTTATCGTGCGCGTCAACGACCGCGGCCCGTACCATGAAGGCCGCATCATCGACGTCTCCGAGCGTGCCGCGCAGATGCTCGACTACGCCAAGGTCGGCACCGCCAAGGTCAAGGTCGAATATGTCGGCCGCGCGCCGCTCGACGGCGAYGACGACCAGTATCTGATGGCATCCTACCATCCAGGCAACCGCATACCGGACCCGTCGGACGGTTTGCCGACCGGCGTGATGGTTGCCATGAACGGACCTTCGCCAAGCCTGCCGGTCGGCGCCGCCGCCGTGCCGTTCCCCGGCCAGCTGACCAATTCCGGCACCGAGGCGCAGCCCGTAATGTCGGTGCAGGCGCCGGCTTTCGGCGACATCACGCTGCCCGAATTCGGGCCGATCGTGCCTCAGCGGCCCGAGTCGCCCTTTGCCGTGGCCTCGCTGTCCTATGCGGATGAACGCGTGCAGCGCGCCGACGTCTTTGCCGCACTGGACGACCAGGGCATGTCGCCGGCCGACATTCTGAAATCGTGGAAAAGATCCAATCCACAGGCCGCACCGGCAACGTCCGATTATGTCGCCGCCGGCTCCTTCGACGATGCCGCCGAGGCAAAGCGGGTGGCCGCTGCTCTCAAACCCTTCGGCAGAACCGAAATCCAGAGCACCGAACTCGACGGCAATGACTGGTACGCAGTCAATCTCTATCCGGACGGCCACGGCAATGTCGACGACCTCCTGCGCGCGGCGTGGTCGCATGGCGCGCCGGACGCACTGGCGGTGCGCGACTGATCAACAACGGCGTGCCGGTTTTCCCATTGCGCGGTTGATCCGCCGGGAAGAAGCCTGATAGCCTTGCGGCACGTTTCCTGCAGGCCAACGGGTCGAGCACCTCATGCGATTTCGCCTTGTCCACCCTTTTGCCGGGCTTTTGGGTATTGGCCTTTTGTTGGCCGCACTGGTTCCGGCCAACGCGCAGCTTTTTGAGACCAAGGCCACGCAGGCTTTCATGATCGATGCCGAAACCGGCACGGTGCTGTTTTCCAAGGATGCCGACCAACCGATCCCGCCGGCCTCGATGGCCAAGCTGATGACCATGGAGATGGTTTTCAACGCTCTCAAATCGAAGCGCATGACCCTCGACGACACCTTCGTGGTCTCGGAGAACGCCTGGCGCAAGGGTGGCGCTCCGTCGGGAACGTCGACCATGTTCGCCAAGCTCAAATCGGCGGTCCGGGTCGAGGACCTGATCCAGGGCGTCACCATACAAGCCGCCAATGACGGCTGCATGGTGCTGGCCGAGGGCATGGCGGGCTCGGAAGAGAATTTCGCCGCGCAGATGAACGATCGCGCCCGCCAGATCGGGCTGGTGAAATCGACATTCGTCAATTCGACCGGCCTGCCGGCCGACGGTCAGCAGACGACGGTGCGCGAATTGGCGCAGCTCGGCCTGCATATGTGGCGCGAATACCCCGAACTCTACCTCTATTATGGCCGGGCCGATTTCACCTGGAACAAGATCTCGCAAAGGAACCGCAACCCGCTGCTGGCCATGGGCATCGGCGCCGACGGGCTGGCGGTCGGTTCGAGCGAGGCGGGCGGTTTCGGCATCGTTGGTTCGGTCAGCCATGACGGTATGCGGGTGATCGCGGCGATGAGCGGGTTGGCCAACGATCGCGAGCGCGCCGAGGAAGCGCGCAAACTGCTCGAATGGGGCGTCCGTTCCTTCGAGAAGACCGAGATTTTCGCCAGCAATGAAGTGATCGGCGAGGCGCAAGTGTTCGGCGGCGCCAAATCCGGCGTGGCGCTGAAGGCAAAGGCGCCGATCAATGTGCTTTTGCCGATCGCCAACCGCGACAAGCTGACCGCCAAGATCGTCTATCAGGGGCCGGTATCGGCGCCGGTGGAGGAGGGCCAGCCCGTCGGTGTGCTGCGCGTCTGGATCGGCGACACGCTGAGCCAGGAGACGCCCCTGTTCGCCGCCGAACCGGTCGGCGTCGGCACGCTGCCGCAACGCGCCTTCGATGCCGCCAGGGAACTGGCCGTCGGCTGGTTGCGTTAGAGCAGCGTTAGAATCGTGGACCTTTGACAAGGTCCGGACTATGACGTCAGCGCAAAGCAGGACAGAAGGCCTTTCGGTTGGCGCGCGGATTTTTCATCACCTTCGAAGGCGGCGAGGGCGCCGGCAAGTCGACGCAGATCGAGCGGCTGGCCAGGAAGATGCGCGCCAAGAAATACGATGTCCTCCTCACCCGCGAACCTGGGGGGTCACCCGGCGCCGAGGCGGTCAGGCATGTGCTCTTATCCGGCGCCGCCGAGCCGTTCGGACCGAAGATGGAGGCGCTGTTGTTCGCCGCCGCGCGTTCCGACCATGTCGAGCAGGTCATCCGTCCGGCGGTGGAGCGCGGTTCCATCGTGCTGTGCGACCGCTTCCTGGATTCGTCGCGCGTCTACCAGGGCGTCACCGGCGGCCTCGATCCGGAGTTCATGGAGGCGTTGGAAGAGGTCGCCATCAACGGCATGATGCCTGACATGACGCTGATCCTCGACATCGATCCCGCCGAAGGCTTGCGGCGCGCCACCGCACGGCGTGGCGCCGGCGACGGTCCGGACCGCTTCGAAAAGGAGACGCTGGACATCCACCAGCGCCGCCGCGACGCTTTTCTGGCGATCGCCGCCGCCGAGCCGGATCGCTGCATCGTCATCGATGCCTCAGCCGATCCCGCCACGGTGGAGGACGTCGTCACCGCGGCAGTGTTCGCCGCACTCGAGGCGAGGGCGCCCGCGCGCAACAGACAGGCGGCGCCCGCATGATCTTCGAACGTATCGCCCCCGAACAGCACGACACGCTGGACGGCGTGCCGGAGCCGTCCGAGACGCTGCGCCTCGTCGGCCATGAGCAGGCGGCCGCGATGCTTGCTGCCGCCTACCGCTCGGGAAAATTGCCGCATGCGCTGATCTTTGCCGGACCGGTCGGCATCGGCAAGGCAACGCTGGCCTTTCACCTGGCGCATCATCTGTTGAAGCATCCGGCCTTCGAAACGGCGCCGGACATGTTTGCCGTTCCCGATCCTGCGTCGCCACTGTTTCGCCAGATCGCCACCGGAGCGCATCCCGGCGTACTGCATCTGACGCGGCCGCTGAACGACAAGACCAAGAGCTTCAAGACCGTCGTCACCGTGGATGAGATCCGCAAGGTCAACCGCTTCCTGTCGCTGACCTCGCATGACGGCAGCTACCGGGTGGTGATCGTCGATCCGGCCGACGACATGAACACCAACGCCGCCAATGCCTTGCTGAAGAACCTCGAGGAGCCGCCGTCCCGCACGTTGTTCATCCTCATCGTCCATGCGCCGGGCAGCCTGTTGCCGACGATCCGCTCGCGCTGCCAGATGGTGCGGCTGTCGCCGCTCGACCCCGGCAGCCTGATGAGCGTTCTGGAGACTGTCGAGCCGCCGCCACCGGTCGATCCGGCGGCGCGCGCAGCACTGGCCGAGCGGGCAGGGGGCAGCGCCCGCAACGCGATCCTTCTGACGCAGTATGGCGGGCTGGAGATCGCCGGCACGCTCGACGCCCTGGTGACGGCAGGCAAGAGCGACGTCGCCGGCGCCTATCGACTTGCCGAGGCCGTCGCCGGCCGCGACCAGGCAATCCAGTTCGACATCTTCAACCGCCGCGCGCTCGATCTGCTCTCGGCGGGCGCCAGCGACGCGGCACTGGCCGGCGACCTCAAGCGGGCGAAAACGCTGTCCGACACTTGGCACGAGGCGCTGAACGCTATATCTGAGACCGATACCTACAATCTCGACAAGAAGCAGCACGCCTTGACCATGATCGACCGCCTGAATTCCGCAATGCGAATGTGACCGGATCCGGCCTCGGGTCGGGATGGCAATCGCCGTCTCGATGCGATATCCACCGCCTCACATTCAATTCGGACATTCATGACGGTTCATTCATGTCACGCGACACATTCTACATCACGACCGCGATTTCCTATCCGAACGGCAAGCCGCATATCGGCCATGCCTACGAGCTGATCGCTACCGATGCGCTCGCCCGCTTCCAGCGGCTCGACGGCAAGGATGTTTTTTTCCTGACCGGCACCGACGAGCACGGCATCAAGATGCTGCAGACGGCCAGGCGCGAGGGCATTTCGGCACGCGAACTCGCCGACCGCAACGCGGCCGAATTCAGGAAGATGGCGACCGCGCTCAACGCTTCCAACGACGATTTCATCCGCACCACCGAAGAGCGGCATTACGCGTCCTCGCAGGCCATCTGGAAGGCGATGGACGCCAATGGCGACATCTACAAGGGCGGCTATGCCGGCTGGTACTCGGTGCGCGACGAAGCCTATTACGGTGAGGAAGAAACCGAAGTCCGCCCTGACGACATCCGCTATGGGCCGCAGGGAACGCCGGTCGAATGGGTCGAGGAAGAAAGCTATTTCTTCCGCCTCTCGGCCTATCAGGACAAGCTTATCGCCCTATACGAAAGCCAGCCCGATTTCATCGGACCGGCCGAGCGGCGCAATGAGGTGATGAACTTCGTCAAATCCGGGTTGAAGGATTTGTCGATCTCGCGCACCACCTTCGACTGGGGCGTGCCGGTGCCGGGTGACGAAAAGCATGTGATGTATGTCTGGGTCGACGCCCTGACCAATTACATCACCGGCGTGGGCTATCCCGATGAAAAGGATGAGAAATGGAAGTTTTGGCCAGCCGATGCCCACATCATCGGCAAGGACATAGTGCGCTTCCACGCCGTCTACTGGCCGGCCTTCCTGATGTCGGCGGGCATCCCGCTGCCGAAGCGCGTCTTTGGCCACGGCTTCCTGTTCAACCGCGGCGAGAAAATGTCGAAATCGGTCGGCAATGTCGTCGACCCGTTCACCATGGTCGAGCACTACGGCGTCGACCAGGTGCGCTATTTCTTCCTGCGCGAGGTGCCGTTCGGCCAGGACGGCAGCTACAGCCATGAAGCGATCGTCAACCGCACCACTGCCGACCTCGCTAATGGCCTCGGCAATCTGACG
The DNA here is from genome assembly GCF_056403695.1 of Mesorhizobium sp. P2_F7. Taxonomy (NCBI): domain Bacteria; kingdom Pseudomonadati; phylum Pseudomonadota; class Alphaproteobacteria; order Hyphomicrobiales; family Phyllobacteriaceae; genus Mesorhizobium; species Mesorhizobium sp. P2_F7. The sequence goes on from NZ_JBFUFA010000015.1 coordinate 12,097, forward strand.
CAGCGCTCGCTGAAGATGATCGCCGCCAATTGCGGTGGCGTGGTGCCGCAGCGCGGTGAACTGACCGAAGCCGACAGCGCCATCCTCGACCAGGCGGTGGAAGCGCTGGCCACGGCACGCAAGGCGATGTCGGAGCAGGGCATCCATCTGGCGCTGGCGGCGATCTTCGGCGTGGCGGCCGAAGCCGATCGCTATTTCACGTCGCAGGCGCCATGGGCGCTGAAGAAGACCGATCCGGCGCGCATGGAAACGGTGCTGTGGACGACCGCCGAGATCGTGCGGCGTGTGGCCCTGTTGAGCCAGCCCTACATTCCGGGGTCGGCGACGAAGCTGCTCGACCTGCTGGCGGTGCCGGCGGACTCGCGCCAGTTCGCGCATGTCCATGCGGACTATGCGCTTGTCTCTGGCACGGCACTGCCCGTGCCGGAGGGCGTCTTTCCGCGTTATGTCGAAAAGCCGGAGGCGAGCGCCTGATGCTCGTCGACAGCCATTGCCATCTCGACTTTCCGGACTTCGCCGAGGAGCGGGCGGCCATCGTCGCCCGCGCCAAGGCCGCCGGAATTGGCCGCATGGTGACCATCTCGACACGCGTGAAGCGCTTTCAGCAAGTGCTCGAGATCGCTGAGAGTTTCGACGAGGTCTATTGCTCGGTCGGCACCCATCCGCACAATGCTAGCGAAGAGCTTGATGTGACGGCTGACGAGCTTGTGCGCCTGTCCGCGCATCCCAAAGTGGTGGCGATCGGCGAAGCCGGCCTTGACTACTATTACGACAAGGCGCCGCGCGACGCGCAGGCGCAGGGCTTTCGCACCCATATCGCGGCCGCGCGCGAGACCGGCCTGCCGCTGGTCATCCATTCGCGCGACGCCGACGACGACATGGCAGCGATCCTCGAAGACGAAACAGGGAAGGGCGCCTTCCCTTTCATCCTGCATTGTTTTTCCTCGGGGCGCCGGCTGGCCGAAGTGGGCGTGGCGCTCGGCGGCTATGTGTCCTTCTCAGGCATACTGACCTTCAAGAACTCTGCCGATTTACGCACCATTGCCGCCGACGTGCCGCATGACCGGCTGCTGGTCGAGACCGACGCGCCCTATCTGGCGCCGGTGCCGTTTCGCGGCAAGCGCAACGAACCGGCCTATGTCGCGCACACGGCCAACGTGCTGGCCGAAACCATCGGCGTTGGCGAGGCCGAGATCGCGACGCTGACGACGGCGAATTTCTTCCGGCTGTTCGGCAAGATGCCGCGGCCCGCCGGGCTCTGACGCATGAGCGACCGGCTGCGCCTTACCATTCTCGGCTGCGGCTCGTCGCCCGGCACGCCGCGCATCACCGGCGATTGGGGCAATTGCGATCCGGCCAACCCCAAGAACCGTCGCACCAGGTGCTCAGCACTGGTCGAGCGCATTGCGGCGAATGGCGGCAAAACCACCGTGGTTATCGACACCGGGCCGGATTTTCGCGAGCAGATGCTTATGGCAGCGGTCCGGCGCATCGACGCGGTCGTCTATACGCATCCGCATGCCGACCACATCCACGGCATCGACGATCTGCGCGGTTACGTACTCGAACAGCGCCATCTGATCGATGTCCATGCCGACCAGCCGACCATGCTTAGGTTGCGCCAGGCCTTCGGCTACTGTTTCGAGACGCCGCTGGGCAGTTCCTATCCACCGATCGTCAGGCCGCACATCATCGATCACGCAAGGCCGGTGACGATCGAAGGCGAGGGCGGTGCCCTCACCCTTGAGCCGCTGCCGCAGATCCATGGCGACATCATTTCGCTCGGCTTTCGCATCGGCGAGCTCGCCTATTGTCCTGATATCTCAGACTTTCCCGATGCCACGGCAGAGCGGCTGCGCGGCCTGGAAATGCTGGCCATCGATGCCTTGCAGTACAACACCCATCCCAGCCATTTGTCGCTCGGCCAAGCGCTTGGCTGGATCGAAAAACTGACGCCGAAACAGGCTGTGCTGACGCATATGCATGTGCCGCTCGACTATGCCACGGTCAAGGCGGAAGTGCCGGCCAACGTCACCCCGGCCTATGATGGCATGGTAATCGAAATTCCTTATGAATCAGCGTGATACGAACAGGAATTCATAAGAGCGTTCGGCTCTTAGGCGCGAAGATCAGCAGCGATCCAATCTGCTCATAACCCATGCGGGGATAAAGCAGCGCTCCGGCATGCGTCGCCAACAGCATCGAGCACCGCGACCCAAGCGCCCGGTCATCCCGCAGCATTTTGGCCATCAGCGCCTGGCCGATGCCGCGGCGCCGGTGCGATGGCTCGACATACATGGCCGAACACCACGTAGCGCCGACGGCGTCTATGCTGCGCACACGCCCGACGATGGCGTCGCCATCGAGCGCCACATATTGGCGGAACGGCGCGCTGTCGCCGAGCAGATCGGCCGCGATCGGCCGCCTGCGCACGATCTTTGCCAATTGCGCCGCTCGTTCGACTGTCTGCACGCGCTCGATCGAGACAGCGGCTGGCGGATCCGGGATCTGGCGCAATGGCTGGACGAAGAATCCTTCCGTCCGCAGCAAGCGGTAGCCGAGCGCCTTGTAGGCGGTTCGCGCCGGCTGATCCGGTTCGTCGCTGGCGATCACGACGGAAACAGCAAAGCCCGGCCGCGCGTGCTGCCGCACGATCGCATCGGCTTCCTCAGCGGTGACGTCATGGACGACCCATTCTTCGCCGCGATAGTCGCGAGGATTCTTGCGCTCGGCATCGCGCATCAGCCACAAGGGTCCGACGCGGCTGGCTTGGTAAGGAAAGCTGCGGCTCTTGTCGGTGCTGAAGCCATGCACAAACACTTCGATCGCCGCTTCGATCTCTCGCTTTGCTGTAATCATCCAGGCAGCGTAGCGTTGGCTGTTCGCCTAAGGCAACACGCATCGATCGTGCCAAGCCTATGAAAATCAGCAGCAATTCCCGGCAACAGCCTAACACATAGGTTCCATAATCTATCTTATGCGACTTCTTGACGCCGGTTGGTGGATGCAGAATTTCCTATCCTTCCAGCCTCGATGATGGCTCCAGCTCTTCCTCATCTTCACTGAACCGGCCTCGCCCAAGCATAAGGCCGAGCGCCTGCTGCGCCACGGGTTGAATTCGGGCCGGCCAACCGGTTGCGATGAATTCATCCGCCGTCATCAGTTGAGGCGTTGAATCACACGCCAGATCCAGAATCTTGCTGACATCGGAAAGCCCGCTCTGCTCTTCAGCGCTTACTGCACCGTTCGGGCGTTGCATCCCACGATGCGGAACCCAATCGTAGAAGCTTTCAAAATACTCGCTCGGATCCACCGCCCGCACGCCTTCGTTACCGTCAGCCAGCGTTGCCAACGCTTCCATGATCCGGTTGCGAATTCGCTGGTCGATAACCCGGTCCGATGGTGGCTCTTCAGTCATGCCGTCATTCAACGCGTCGAACCCCAATGCCCTAGCCATGCACTTTCCAGGCGGCGTGCCAAGACGCCTCAATGGCTATGCTAGCTGCCCGCATGTTTGTCCCTGATGAAGGATCACCATGCGCCGTGCCAACGCCTGAGCTGGCGGCGCGCTCAACTCATTTCGAGCGATCAGACCCCCTAATCAAGCACAACCACCGCCTCGACCTCGAACAGCATCGGGTCGATCGCAAGCTTGGGAACGGGAACCAGCGTCTGCGCCGGCAGCGCGTCGCCGAACATCTCCTTGACGTTGCTGGTCAGCACCCCAAGCTTGGACATGTCGTGGTCGACCACAAAGACCGTGAGCTTGGCGACCTGATTGGGTTTCGCACCGATACCTTCGAGCGCCGCCCGCAGGTTCGCATAGGCCTGCTTCACCTGGACGGCGAAGTCGGGCGACAAGCCTCCCGTTGCGTCCTGGCCACCCTGCCCGGAAATATACGCCACGCGGGCTCCGGGCGACGTGATTACCGCCGTGCTGTAACCGTTTGGCGACGGGTCGTAGAGGGTCTGCGGATTGACGATGGTCAGCTTATTCTCAGTCGCCGTCGTCGCTGTGGGAATTGATACGTTCATGATGATTAGCCCTCCGATGAGCAGGTGCCTGATTGCGCGTGACATGATTTTCTCTTGGCTCCGCGGACCGCGAGCGACACCCCCGCGGCCGCATGATTGAACTTTGCCCGTATCAGCCATAGCATGACTAATACAATGTACGAGTCATGCTATGGTACAACGTACTAGTCAAGCGGCCAGCGTCGACATTCCTGACGCTGCCTGCCAAAATCGACGCTCAGTCAGCGAGGAAGACAGATGGCAGCAAAACGCAGCGGCGCCCCGAGCAAACGGGCAAGGAAGCCGCTCCAGCCTTCGCAGGAGGCGCTTGGCGAACCGCCTCTCTCCCGGGACCRTATTGTCGCGACCGCGGTGGAATTGCTGGACGCTCAGGGGCTGGACGGATTGACGATGCGCCGGCTGGCGGATCGCCTCGGCGCCGGCGTGATGAGCCTGTATTGGCACGTCGACAAAAAGGAGGATGTCCTGGATCTGGCGCTCGACTCGGTGCTCGATTATCGCGCGCTACCGCAGGAGGACGAGCCTCAGGACTGGCGCGCGGACGTCGTTCATATGCTGGAGGACTGGCGTGCCAGCATGCTCCGCCATCCCTGGTCGACATCGCTGTTGCCGCGCCGGGCGCTCGGCCAAAACATCCTCAGTCGCCTGGAACGCATGAGCAAGACCTTGTCCAGGGCCGGCGTGGCGGACGCGGATCTGAACGCAGCGATATGGTCGCTCTGGAACTATGTGATGGGCGCCACCATCACCCGGGCGAGCTTCGATGTCTCGGACGAAGACAGGGCCGTCGCCCAGCAGCGCCTTGAGCAGCTTAGCGGACCCTACCCGACAATCGGGCGCTCCCGCCTGCTGTTGGACGATGATTGGGACGGCGCCTTCCGCAAAGGCCTCGGCTTCCTGCTCGATGGGCTCGCTCCGAGATAAGCGGTCCATCGCGAAGTTGGCGATTTCATCCCGAAAAACTCGCCAGAGCCCCGCTGAAGGCCGCTACGGTTGCGATACCATGGAAGACGCCAAGCGCCAGCCACCTGAGGCGCCCGCCCCGAGCAACAAATGTCCCATAGGCAGGAAACTGCAGCGCAGCCAATCCGATGGAAAGGCCGGTGATGGTTGTGTTGGTCAACAGCGTCGCAAGCATGGGAACCGGGTAGAGAAGTCGCGCCAGCACATAGTCTCCATGCCCCGAGCCGGCCGAATAGAGTGCCAGGAAGAAGGCAATGGGCGTGATGCCGAGGCCGACAAGGAACCCTGCCCGCGAGGAGAAATTTGGCGGCGTCATCGGGCCATCGCCATGGCGGCCGACGGATCGCGGTCATCGGGCGGCAGAGGAACGAGGGCGTATCCGGCATAGCTGACGGTCATGCGTGCCTGTCCTTTCGAGTGCGACCTGAGTGCGTCCTCAAGCTTGAACATATTCGCGAGCGGCACGGTCGCGTTGACGACGACGGCGTCGCCGCGGGTTTCCCGGCTCTGGATCAGGCCGCGGCGGCTGTGCAGTTCGCCAACAACGCTCGTGACATAGTTTTCAGGTGTTACCACCTCGACCTTCATGATCGGCTCGAGCAGCCGCACGCCGAGGTACGGAGCGGCCTCGCGAAAACAGGCGCGGCCGGCGACCTCGAAAGCCAGGGCAGAGGAATCGGTACGGTGATACGCGCCGTCGATCAGCGTCGCCCTGATGCCCAGCATCGGAAAGCCGGCGAACGGACCCGAGGACAGAATGCTGCGCAGCCCCTTTTCGACGCCCGCAACATAGTCGTCGGGGACAGCGCCATCGACGACCCTGGACCCGAACAGGAAGTCCCAGCTGTCTGTGTTTGGCCCGAACGCAATCTTGACGCGGGCGAACTGACCGATACCGCCCGACTGCTTCTTGTGCGTGTAGTCCTGCTCGTGCGCGTGGGTGATTGTCTCGCGATAGGCCACTTGCGGCGCGCCGACATTCACCTCGACGTTGAACTCGCGGCGCAAGCGGTCAATGACGGTGTCGAGGTGACGCTCGTCCCTGCCGGCGATGATCGTCTGACCCGATTCCGCATCGTGTTTGACGACGAACCAGGAATCCTCGTCAGCCAGCGTCGACAAGGCGACAGTCAGCTTCTCCTGATCGGCCCTCCGCTTCGGCTCGATCGCGATTTGCAGCAAAGGCCATGGCGCAGCAGGCATTTCCATCTATTTGCTGTCAGGCGCCATAACTGACCCGAACCGAAGCGTCGAAAACGCACTGCCGCGCAGTTGATCGAGAAAGGCCGCAACGGCAGACACATCGCTGCCGGGCGGAAACAGGATGAGGAGTTCCGGCCCTTCCGGCGCGTCCACTATTTGCCTGCAGGGAAAGCCGCTCTTGCTCGTAAATGCCTGCAATCGATCGAGATCGGCCTGTGCCCCCCAGGCCGCAATGCCGATCAATTGCTTGTCTGGAGTGGTCAAGCTGGGAGGCGAAACCTCACCCGCAACAGCAGGCATGGAGCATGCACCGATAACAGACGCTGCGGCCAGAACGGGCAAAAGGAAACGTCCGACGCTGCGCATGATCATGGCTCCGGCTGCCCGTTGCCCGACAGAATCTGCAGCGTCCCGCGGACAGCGTTGCGGAACGCATCGTCGAAGCTGACGCCGCGCACCTGCCAGCGATACTCCTTGCCTTTGAAGCCAAGCCGCCAGTTGCCAACCCAACCCAGCGCTTCCTGGCGCCAGGCCAGAGTGCCGGCGAGCACGGCATCGCCACCCAGGGTTTGCGTCACGTCGGCAAGCACGACGTCCTGCGCTTTGGGAAGTTCCAGCGGCAAGCCGGTCCGGTATGCGGCGGCGGCCAGCGCACCGCGCATATCCTGTGCAAGCTCGCTGCCGCCATCGCGCACCAATGTGAAGCCGTCGCCTTTCATCGGCTTTATGTCGAGCAATGCGGCGATTGCAGGCCGCGGCAGCGGCCACGGTTTATGCCCGAGCGACGCCAGCAAGGCATCGATCTTGTCCGGAGCGAAGTCGGCGGTGATGTATTGCGGCCGGTCGTGCGTGCCCTGCTCGTCATGTGGGGGCCGATTGTTGAGCAGGTCGCGATAGCCGATTTCAGTGGCGTAGTCGGCTGCATGCCGGCTCATCTCCGCAACGCGCGGATCGCCGATCAGCCGCGGGTCGCCGGAAACTTTGACCAGCACCTCTTCAAGGCACGGCGCCAAGCCCCAGGCCCGGTTCTCCTCGCCAGTGCCGTTGGTCACCGATTGCGCGCGATAGAGGCTGGCCCGATCGATATCGGCGGCTGCGACCGGAAAGGCAATCAGCGTAGCCAGCACAGCTGCCACAACTCTGAATTTCAAGCATCCAGGCATCAGCCGCTCCTCCCGAACGCTCCAGAATATCCGTGGATACATATTCCGGATCATTTCAAGGAAATTCAAGCACCTGAAGGCGCAGCGCCAGTTCAGGTGGATGTCAGCTTTATCTGATAGCTCAGCACGCGCTTCTCTCCGGGCGCGATCAGCATCACGCCCGGCTTGTCCGCGAACTCGCCATCGAAATCGACAGGGCTGGCAAGGCCATGCCACGGTTCGAGGCACAAGAAAGGCGCGCCGCTGGGTTTCGACCAGACGCCCAATTCGTTGAAGCCCTGCCACGACACCTCAATCGCCGGACCGCGCGCCGCGGCATAGCGCACGCTGCTGCTGGCCGGCCGGTCGAGGATGACGGCGTCAGCGTCGAACAGCCCTTCGGAGAGCGCCAGCGTTCTGCCTTCGATGGGCGTGGGTTGCGGTGCCGCCAGCACCAGGCCGTCCTTCAACCGGCGGATCGGCGCCGGCTCGTCGGCGGAAAAAGTCAGGCGGTAATCGGTCTTGGCAAGGCCCGCCTGCAGTGGCCAGTTGAAGGCAGGGTGCGCCCCGACCGAGGCCGGAAGCATCTCGTCGCCGGTGTTGGTGATGTCGAAGGAAATATCAAGCTGCTGGGGTTGCAGCGTGTAGGTGACCGCCAGGCGAAACGCGAAAGGATAGCGCGCGCGTGTGTCGGCATCGTCGGTCAGCACCAGCGTGCAGGACCGGGGGGTCGTCTCAGCCCACGCAAATGGCTTGTCGCGCGCAAATCCATGCTGCGTCAGCGGATAGACCTGGCCGCGATGGCGCAATTGGTCGCCCTTCAACCGGCCGACGATCGGAAACAGCACCGGCGAATGCCGCCGCCATTCAGGCCCTGCCTGCCACAAAAACTCCAGGCCTCCAGCGTTGCGCAAGGAAACCAGTTCGGCCCCCTGCCCGACAATGGTCGCCGAGATGCCGTCGCCGTGAAGCGTCACTTGTTCCATGCGTCCTCGCGGAGAGCTGCGTGCGGGCGGCAGGTTAGCAAAAGCCCGCGTGGACTCAAGGCGGCAAGACACCGCTCACAGAGCCGCGAGAAATGACCCCATGGCAAAAACAACAGTGGCCGGAGGTTTCCCCGGCCACTGCGAGATCGAGATTGTTGCCTGCTACGGTTCGACTATTCGCGTTCGCCGGTGAAATTCAGCAGCAGCTGGAAGATGTTGACGAAGTTCAAATAGAGCGACAGCGCACCGAAGACAGCAAGCTTCTGCTGCGATTCCGCGTCGAAATTCTCGGCATACTGTTCCTTGATCGTCTGCGTGTCCCAGGCGGTCAGGCCGACGAACACGGCGATGCCGATCACCGAGATGGCGAACTGCAGCGCGGTTGAGCCGAGGAAGAGATTGACGACGCTGGCGATCACCACGCCGATCAGGCCCATGATCAGGAAGGACGAGAACTGCGTCAGGTCGCGCTTGGTCGTGTAGCCGTAGAGGCTGGTGGCGCCGAACATGGTGGCGGTGATGAAGAAGGTGCGGGCGATGCTGGTGCCGGTGAAGACCAGGAACACCGAAGCCAGCGACAGGCCCATCACCGCACAGAAGGCCCAGAACATCGCCTGGGCGCTGGCCGCCGACATCGTCTGCATCTTGAACGAGAACAGCAGCACGAAGGCCAGCGGCGCCAGCATCACCACCCATTTCAGCGGGCTGGAAAAGATCGGCACGTAGAGAGCCGGCGTCGAGGCCACCACCATGGCGACGATGCCGGTGACGACCAGGCCGATGCCCATATAGTTGTAGACGCGCAGCATGTGGCTGCGCAGGCCCTCGTCATAGACGGCGCCGGCGCGGGCGCCAGCGCCGCCCATGCGGTAGCCAAGGTCAGGGGTGTTCATGCGGGTTCTCCTTGTATGAGGTCTTTAGTAAAGCGTTTTGGCGAGCGTCTCGGCGGCGCGGTCGAGGTCACGGACATCGCTGCGCGCAACGACCGCGTAGGCGACCTCGCCGATCTGGAAATAGGCCGAGGAAATATCGCCCGAGGGCGCTATTGCCGGCTTGACCACGTCGAAGGTTCCGGGACGGATCGCAAACAGCGAGACCAGCCCCATATCCTTCGTCTCCAGCGCCACCTCGACGCTCGGCCCGAAGCGCGAGGGATAGATCTGCACGTCGCGGACCGTCCAGTCCTTGGGCAGCGACGGCATGACGATGGCGGTCGCCGCGCGGATTTCGTCGGCATTGTAGTTGGGCGCCTCGAGCTGCGAGGGCATCGCCTCGCGCATGAGCGTCGTCCTGTGCGCCTGGATGGCCTCTTCGACATAGGCCGGCGGTGTCGGCGAGGCCACGACCTTGGTCACAAGCAGCGGCCCGAACAGGCCGTTTGCCAGCCAGCCGGCGGCGACGAAGACGGCGACCGCGGCCGCCCGCTGCAGCACGGCTAAGACGCGGCGGCTGGCCAGCCCCCTGCCCAACCGGCGCGCGACTTCCGTCGTCGCCGGCCGTGCCATCCCGGTGGACGCGGCCAGCGCCAGGCGCAATTCGTCGCGTGTCCGCAAATCGGACATCACCCGCGCCGCCGCTTCCGGACGAGCCGACAGAAACGCTTCGACCTCGATGCGGCGCGCAACATCCAGCTGGTCGTCGACATAGGCGTCGAGGTCGGTATCGGTCACTGGGTCCCGCAACAGATCGGTCATGACGGGTCTCCCACGATCCTCAGATGGTTCTTGGCCGGCGCAGGGGCAGCGCTTTCCATCTCGCGCAGCGCGGCGCGCGCCCTACCGATGCGCGACATCAGCGTGCCCAGCGGCACCCCGCTGGCATCGGCAGCCTCTTGGTAGGAAAGGCCCTCGATGGCGACCAGATGCAGCGCCGAGCGCTGTTCTTCGGGCAGGCTGAAAAAGGCCTCGCGCACCTGCGTTAGCCGCACGGAATGTTCCTGCGGCGCCGGCGTGCTGGTGGCAGTGAGATAACCAGCCTGCTCGACGCGCGCCGCTTCCGAGCGGCGCGAGCGCATCTTGTCGATGAAGGCGTTGTGGACGATCGACAGCAGCCATGCCCGCAGATTGCCGCCGGAGCGGAATGTGCCGCGCCGTTCATAGGCGCGCACCAGCGCGTCATGCACCAGGTCCTCGGCATCAGCACTGTCGCGCGTCAGCGACCGTGCATAGCGCCTGAGCGAACCCAGCTGTCCAACTATATCGAAGCGTGGCATCGATCGTTTCATGCCCTGTGTACGGAGCATGTGGGGATTTTAATCCCGCGCCCGCCAAAAACATTTTGCGCCGCCACAATAGGTATCATGCAGTCATAAGTCTGCCTCGCAACGCCTATCTCCCGCGCGGCAGATGTTTGCCTTATGCTGTTGGCTTAGCCTTCCTGTCTTTCCAGAGGAGCAAAAGATGGTCGGTGGGGGACGTGTGACGGGTGCGGCGGCCCTGCCGATCGTCGGCAGGGTGTTCATCATCCTTGGCATCGTCGCGTTTGTCGTTTCCGGCGTGTTGACGATCATGGAAATGTACGGCCCCCGCACGGCTTCGGCGGCGGGCAAGATCGTCGCCGCAGAATATTATCCGCTCATCGAATTCTCGACCGGTGACGGCACCGTCATAAGCTTCACCAATTCCGTCCACAGCTCGTCATGGGGCGATGGCGACAGCGTCCCTGTCGCCTACGATCCAACCAATCCGCAAAATGCCTCCGTCGACAGCTTTGCCGGGCGCTGGTTTCTCTCGGGCCTGGCCGGCCTGTTCGGCGGCATCTTCCTGCTGATCGGCATCGTGCTCATCGTTCTCGGACGGGTCCTCACGCGGCGGATCATCACGAATTCAAGGCCATAACCGCCTTTCTGTCAGAGGGGCGCACCGCGCCCGTCGCACAGCATCGAGGGGGAGCCGCGGGAAAAGGGATCCGCATCAGGCCGCTAAAGGGATCCGCATCAAGCCGCTGGCAACGCATTGATCGCTTGGCGCCCTCAGGGTCGCTCGCCGCGCCGCAGCCTGCCCTCGATTACGGCAACCACCGGCAGCAGATCGGCAACCCCGTTGACGACATAGTGCGCACCGGCGGCGCTGAGCCTGGCCGAGGCCTCGGCGCGCTTTCTGCGAAACACTTCCGGCGCCATTGCCTGCGTTTCGGCCAGTGAGTGGCCGAAGACATTGCCGGTGACCGACACGCCGACCGTCCAGGCGCCGGCATTGATGCCTTCGGAGATGCCGACCTCGGTGTCGTCGACCTTGACGCTGAGCCATGGCGGATAGACGCCGAGTTCGGTCAGCGCCTTCCACAGCATGAACGGCGTCGGCCTGCCGTCCGGCGTATCGCCGGTGCAGACCAGGCAATCCGGGGCAAAACCGTGCGCTGCCGCCCCCGGCAGGATTTCGGCCATGATGTCGCGCGTGTAGCCGGTGGTCGAGCCGATCTTGAGGCCGTGCGCTCGCAGCGTGGCGACCACATCGGCGACACCTGGAATGACATCGGAAAAGCGCGCCGCCACCGCCCGGTTCTTCGGCTCGAACACGTTGTAGACGGCGTCGATGTCGGCCTCGGTCGGCACATGCCCGTGCTGCTTGGCCCAGGCGGCCGAGATCCTCGGTAGCGCCATCAGCGCGGCAATGTGCGGGCGCTTGGCCATGCCCATCGGTCCGCGCGCCTCCTCGATGCTGATGGCGACGCCGAATTCCTGGAACGCTTCGACGAAGACCCCCATCGGCGCCAGCGAGCCATGATCGACGACGGTGCCGGCCCAGTCGAAAACGACGGCGCGAAGCAGGTGCTGGGGGGTCATCAGGCGATCTTTCTGGCGTCTGCCGTGGTTGAACCGAAGAGATCGCCGATCACCTCTTCGGCGATGGCGAACGACGTCGAGGCGCCGGTGCCGCTGGTAATCATCACCATGCGCACATTCTCCTGCGGCGCGTCGGCAAACATCGTGCGGTCGGCGGCCGAGGCATAGATGCCGGTCCAGCGTTCCAAAACCCGCGGCGGCGGGCCGCCGAAGACGGCGCTGAATTCTTCCAGGATGATCTCGTCGACCCGCTCCGAGGCGAACGGATCGGGTGTTGCTGCGTAGTGATGCGAATCGCCGACCACCAGCGTGCCGTCGGCGCTCTGCACGACGATCAGGTGCACGCCATTGTCCAGCGCGTGCTGTTGATCGCTCTCGAGCTGCCGCCGCAAGGCTGTGGCCTCAGGCAGGGCCCCGAAGCCGGAATAGCGCGCCAGCCCGAGATCGGACATCACCGGAGACGGAAGCCTGAAACCTGGATCGGCAAGCCGCATCATCTGCAATTTGCAGCGCCTGACTCCGTAGAGCGCAATGCGCTCGGGATAGAGCGTCGCCAGATCGTCGCCGGGGCAGACAACCACCTTGTCGGCGTGGATTTTGCCACGGCTGGTCTCGATAACTGGAGGCTCGATTCCCCGCACCGCCGTTTCACGCCGGAACTCGACGCCGTGCCGTTCGGCAAGGAAGGCAGCAAGCTGCGGGATCGCCTGGCGTGACTCGACGCGCACCTCGTGCGAACTCCACAGCGCGCCGGCAAAGTCCTGCCCGGCAAGCTGTGGGTATTGGCGGTGCAAATCGTCTGGTTCGAGCAGCGAACATCCCTCGCCCATCTCGGTCCGCAGGAACGCTTCGACCACGCTGCGCGCCTCGGGGCGACGCGCGACGACGACCGTGCCGCGCTGGATGATGTCGATGCCGGCCGGTCCGGCCACTTCCAGCCAGATGTCGCGGGAGCGCATGGCGCGCCGCCACACCTTGCCCCGTTCCTGGCCGCTCACCGTGACGAAGCCGAAATTGCGTACCGAGGCGCCGTTGGCCTGCGCGTCACGGTCGATGACGACGACGGAAAGGCCGCGGCGGACGGCAGCGAGCGCATGCGCAAGACCGACAATACCGGCGCCGACAATGGCGAGATCGAATTTGTCTTGCTGGCTTATCATTGTCCTTTCGCCGCAACGCTTTGTCCGTCCCGGCTAAGCTATTCAAACTACGCCCATGTGACAGGAACGTGTAAGCGGGATTCCGCCGCCGCCGACGGTCTTCGCCCGGCTTTCCGTCTGGTGCATAGGAAAGCGCTGGCGGAGCCCGGCCGATTTGCGTATCAATCCGCCGCCACCGGAAACCGCTCCCCATGTTCGAAACCCTGCAGCCTGCTCCCGCCGACAAGATCATCGCCCTGATCGGCCTCTATCGCGCCGATCCGCGGCCCGACAAGATCGACCTCGGCGTCGGCGTCTACAAGGACCGCGACGGCAAGACACCGGTCATGCGCGCCTTGCGCGAGGCCGAGAAGCGGCTGCTGCAGGGCCAGGACACCAAGACCTATCTCGGCCTTCCCGGCGACACCGGCTTCAACACGGCTATGGTCAAGCTGGCCTTCGGCCCCGCCGCCGACATGACGCGCATCCGCGCTGCGCAAGCGCCGGGCGGTTCCGGCGCGCTGCGGCTGGTGGCGGAGCTGCTTAGCCGGACGCGCCCCGGCGCAACCGTCTGGCTGTCGGATCCGACCTGGCCGAACCACCCGCCGGTGATGCGCGGAGCCGGGCTCAAGGTGCGCGACTATCCCTATTTCGATGCCGCGTCCGGCGCGGTGCGCTTCGACGACATGCTGGCGGCGCTGGGTACGGCCGAGGCCGGCGACATCGTGCTGCTGCATGGCTGCTGTCACAACCCGACCGGCGCGAATCTCGATGCCGCCCAGTGGGCCAAGGTCACCGACCTTGTGGTCGAGCGCGGGCTGTTGCCCTTTGTCGACATTGCCTATCAGGGCTTTGGCGAAGGCCTGGATGCCGACGCCGCCGGTCTGCGCCTGCTGGCCTCCAAGGTGCCCGAAATGGTCGTTGCCTCGAGCTGTTCGAAGAACTTTGCCGTCTACCGTGATCGTGTCGGCGCGGCGATGATCCTGGCCAGGAACAGCGCCGAGGCCGATGTGGCGATGAGCCAGATGCTGGCGGCGGCGCGCGCCATGTATTCCATGCCGCCGGACCATGGTGCGGCCGCCGTGCGCATGGTGCTGGAAGACGATGGCCTTCGCGCCGACTGGGAGGCGGAACTCGAGGAGATGCGCCTGCGCATGCTGAGACTGCGCGTCCAGTTTGCCGATGCGCTGCGCCGGCAGTCCAATTCCGACCGTTTCGATTTCGTCGCCAGCCACCGCGGCATGTTTTCAAGGCTTGGCCTCACCGAGGCGCAGGTCGAACGGCTGCGGGCCGAATACGGCGTCTACATGGTTGGCGACAGCCGCATCAACGTCGCCGGCCTGCCCGAAGACGGCATGGACGCTCTCGCCAAGGCGGTTGTCTCGGTGCTCGACTAGAGCAATTCCCGAAAAGTGTGAAACGGGTTCCGCCGCTCACCAGGTGGGATCCCGACCCTCAAGGTCGTCGTCCGGGGCGACCTCCGGCTGGCGACGGCGACTGGCGTAGGCGCCAACGTATGCCATTTTGAGTGCATCTCCCACCACGCTGGATATGGCGGCAAGCGATGCGCCGATTTCGAACCTCGGAAAGCTTGGCCGTAACCGGCTAAGGCTGCGGAGGGTGATCGCGGCGGTGGTGGAGATGTCGGTCATGGTGTCCTCCTTGACCATGAGAATGACAGCCCTTCCCACTCAGGTCCTTGGCTCGGGCCTGAATAATCCTGACCATATCTGAACAGCCCTGAAGTTCGCCTTCAGAACCGTCCTGAGTTATCCTCGCCCCCGAGGGACGGGTTCTTGGCAAATGGACTTGGAGTTCGGGAACTATCACCTGAAACGCACCGAAAGGCTGCTGCTAGGCCCCAATGGGCCGGTGGAGCTTTCGGGGCGATCTTTCGACATTCTCACAATGTTGCTGGAGAGGCCCGACGACGTGATCAGCAAGACCGAACTCTTCGATGCGGTCTGGCCCGGCTTGGTGGTGGAGGAGAACACGCTGCAGGTCCACATTTCGGCGCTGCGAAAACTGCTGCCGGCCGAAATGATCGTAACCGTGCATGGCCGCGGCTATAAATATGCCGGCCCCAAGCCCTTCGCGGCTACGGCCGAGGCTACGGCGCCGTCGCGACCGTCCATCGTCATACTTCCCTTCGACAATATGAGCGGCGACCCGGAACAGGACTATTTCAGCGACGGGATTACCGAAGATATCATCGCCGAGCTTGGCAAGTTCAAGGAGTTTCTGGTCATCGCACGGAATTCCTCCTTCCGGTTCCGCGGCAAGGCGAATGATCTGGCCGAGGTGGCAAAGAAACTTGGCGTGCAGTACGTCGTGGAAGGCAGCGTGCGCAAGATCGGTAACCGGGTGCGGGTGACCGTGCAGTTGATTGACGCTTCTTCAACGGCTCACATCTGGGGCGAGCACTACGACCGCGACCTCGACGACATTTTCGCCATCCAGGACGAAATCACCCAGATGATTGCGACGCGTCTGGCAAGACAGACCAGAACCGCGATTGCGTCACGCGCCAGGGCGCGGCCGACGGACAACATGTCGGCTTATGAGTTCTACTTGCGAGCCCTGCAACTGGCGGCAGTCTATGAAGCCGCACACGAAGCGGAACCGTTTCTGCACCAGGCGGTAAAGCTCGACCCGCAGTTTGCTGCTGCCCACGCCATGCTCGGCGTTGTCGAGACCCTCAAGTTCTTCTGGGTCTTCTACGATCCAGCTTCTCTGCGTCCCGCGCTGGAAATGGCAAAGACCGCGTTGCAGCTCGACCCCGACGAGGCGTACGGCCATCTCGCCAGCAGCTTTGCTCACTTGTACTTGCGCCAATTCAGGCAGGCTGAAATCAGTCTTGACCGTGCAATCGCCCTCAATCCGAACGATCCGTTCATTCTCAGTATCCGTGCGCTTTTCCTCAACTACACGGACAGGCCGGATGAGGCGCTTGTTGAAATAACCGAAGCCCAGCGCCGCGACCCATACGCTGTGGGATGGTATGACGACTTTCGCGGCATCATCCTGACGACTGCTGGACGATATGGCGAAGCAATTGCCTGCTACGCGAAAATGGCTGATGTACCGCGGTGGTCACTCGTTCGTCTTGTCGTTTGCCATTTTGAACTCGGCGAAATGAAGCAAGCGCAAGACGTCCTGGCAAACGTCAAAGCGCACTATCCCGGACTACGCCTTGACGAGATCGTTGACGCGGAAGTCGATTACTACAGGGACGCCGCCGTTTGCACCCGTTATCGCGCGATCCTGCAGCGCGTTGACAGCGAAGGATAAGCTTCACCACGACCCGGCGGCGAGAAGTCCCCGCTCTGGTCAACCGACCTTCGCAGCGTGGCTGGTTCCGCGCCGCCACCTGTGGACAATCTCCCCTCGCCGACCGACGGCATTGGCCGGCCAGCCACATGCACGATAGCATCCCGGCCATGAAACCTTCGCGCGACATTTCCCGGTTGATCGAAATCATGGCAGCACTCAGAGCGCCGAAGACCGGCTGTCCCTGGGACATCGAGCAGGACTTCTCGACCATCGCGCCCTATACGATCGAGGAAGCTTACGAAGTGGCCGACGCTATCGCGCGCGGCGACCTCGACGATCTGCGCGATGAACTCGGCGACCTCCTGCTGCAGGTCGTCTACCACGCGCAGATGGCGCAGGAGACTGGCGACTTCGCCTTCGGCGATGTGGTTGAGGCCATCACCACCAAGATGATCCGCCGCCATCCGCATGTCTTCGGCGACGAAGAGGCGCGCAGTGCCGGCATGGCCAAGGGCATGTGGGAAAAGATCAAGGCTGAGGAGAAGGCGGAAAAGCGAAGCGCCCGCCTCGCCCGCGGCCTCGACCCAGAAGACAATGGCACGGGGTTCCTGGACAGCGTGCCGGTCGCCCTGCCCGCTCTGACGCGCGCCTTGAAGCTTCAAGAAAAGGCAGCCCGGGTCGGCTTCGACTGGAGCGAGGCGGCCCCGATCCTCGACAAGATCGAGGAGGAGATCGGCGAGTTGCGCGAGGCGCTGGCCAAGGGCGAAACAGCCGAGATCAAGGACGAATTCGGCGACATGCTATTTGCCGTCGTCAATCTGGGGCGTCACCTCAAGCTCGATTCGGAAGCAGCACTCAGCGGCACCAACGAAAAATTCCGCTCGCGCTTCCACTATGTCGAGCGCGCAATCGATGCGTCGGGAAGCACCCTGGAAAAGGCCACGCTGGACGAAATGGAAGCGCTCTGGCAGCAGGCCAAATGCAAGAAATAAGCAGGCTTATGCCTTGTTTTTACGGTGCAATCGGCTTTCGATCTCTTGCCGGGCGGTGTGCGTTGCCTTGAGCGCTATGGTCGTGCTGCCATCTTCGTTATCGGCGCGCGAAACGATGTCGCCATTGCGGTAGAGCCAGTCGACGAGACCGAACTGCGCCGGCTCGATCGTCACCGTCAGCTCTTCCAGCTCGCCCGACATCCTGGTCTCGATCAGCGCCTTCAGGGCATCGATGCCTTCGCCGGTGATGGCTGAGATGGCGATCGGCGGCGCCTTGTTGGCATCGGTGCCGTCGGCAAGCAGCCGCTCCCGGTTGCCGTCGTCGAGCAGGTCGACCTTGTTCCACACCTCGATGACCCGCTTGGCATCGCCGGCGTCGACGCCGAGATCGGCCAGGATGCGTTCGACGTCCTCGGCCTGCGCAGCGGTGTCCGGATCCGAGATGTCGCGCAGATGGATGACCAGGTCCGCCTCGACCACCTCTTCCAGCGTGGCGCGGAAGGCGGCGACCAGATGCGTCGGCAGGTCGGAAATGAAGCCGACCGTGTCCGACAGGATGATCGGCGTGCCGTGCGGCAGCCGCACGCGGCGCAGCGTCGGGTCAAGCGTGGCAAACAGCATGTCTTCGGCCAGAACGTCCGCCCCGGTCAGCCGGTTGAACAGCGTCGACTTGCCGGCATTGGTGTAGCCGACGATCGCCACAACCGGGAACGGCACCTTCTTGCGCTTGGCGCGGTGCAGGTCGCGAGTGCGGCGCACCGTTTCCAGCTCATGCTTGAGCTTGATGATCTTTTCCTGCAACTGCCGCCGGTCCGACTCGATCTGGGTTTCGCCGGGGCCGCCGAGGAAGCCGGCACCGCCGCGCTGGCGTTCAAGGTGGGTCCAGCTCCGCACCAGGCGGCCCTTCTGGTAGTTGAGATGGGCAAGCTCGACCTGCAGTGTGCCTTCTTTGGTCCGCGCGCGTTCGCCAAAGATTTCCAGGATCAGCCCGGTGCGGTCCAGCACCTTGGCGTTGAATTCCTTCTCGAGATTGCGCTGCTGCACCGGCGTCAGCGGATGGTCGACGATGACCACCTCGGCGTGACCCTCTTTGACGATCTCGGCAAACTCCGCGACCTTGCCGCTGCCGAGCAGGGTTGCCGGGCGTGGATCATTGACGGTCACCACCGCCGTGTGGATCAGATCAAGGTTGATGGCGCGGGCAAGGCCGACAGCTTCGTCATGGCGGGCGTCGGCCGAACGCGTCAGCCGTGGACGGTTTGTTTCGTCATCGCTGCGCTGATGCCGGGTAAGCACCGGCACAATGACAACCGCCCGGGTCGGACCATTGGCTTCCGTCCCGGGGTGATGCGCTGGTTTCCCGCGGACGCTGCGGTCCGCGTCTTTCTCACGTGCCAATCAGGCGCCCTGGCTTTCCTCGCCATCGAACATCTGAACCGGCTGGCTCGGCATGATCGTGGAAATGGCATGCTTGTAGACGAGCTGGGAGTGGCCGTCGCGGCGCAGCAGAACACAGAAATTGTCGAAGGAAGTGACCACGCCGGTCAGCTTGACGCCGTTGATGAGAAAGATGGTGAGTGGGTTTTTGCTCTTGCGAACAGAATTCAGGAACAGGTCCTGAAGGTTTTGCGATCGTTCCGCCATTGTTCTTGTCTTTCGCCGATCCCCTTCGGTTTGCAGGCCAATGCGCCAAATTAGCGGGCACATGTCAAGCTTGCAAACACCCCCTTGCCGTCAGTAACGACAACCAGAACGAGATATATTGATGTGCAGTCCGTCTGTGCGGTTATCAGGCTGGACTTTTTTCCGCAACGTCAAAAAAGGCTTGCCGCAATGAAAGTGTTATTGAGCCGGGGTGGCCATTGGCGACGGCGGCGCCGTCGATTGCCACCACCGGCATGGCTATTGTCGTCGCCGAACTGATGAAAGCTTCGCGCGCCGCCTTGGCCTCGGCGACCGAAAACCCGCGCTCCTCGATCTTCAAACCAAGCTTGGCCGCCACCTCGAACATGGTGGTGCGGGTGATGCCGCGCAGGATGCCGTGCTCGGCCGGCCGGGTCACCAGAACGCCGTCCCGGGTCACGATCCAGGCATTCGACGAGCCGCCTTCCTTGACGTTGCCGTCGGTATCGACGAACCAGGCTTCCTGCGCGCCGGCTTCCTTGGCTTTCTGCTTGGCCAGCACATTGGGCAGCAGGCCGGTGCTTTTGATGTCGACCCGGTCCCAGCGGTTTTCCGGTATGGTGATCACCTTGATGCCGGTCTCGGCCCGCTTTGCGGCCGCCGCCGGGTCGGCTTTTCTGGCCGTAATGACAAGCGACGACAGAGTGTCGGCCGGGAAAACGAAGTCGCGGCTGGCAACACCGCGCGTCACCTGGACATAGACCAGACCGTTGACGACCTGATTACGCCGCACAACCTCGCGCAGCAGAAGCGGCAACACGCCCTTGGTAACCGGCCAGTCGATCGACAGTTCGCTCAGCGACCGGTTCAGCCGGGCAAGATGGCGCGGCATGTCGACGATGTAGCCTTGCGCCACCTCGCAGACCTCGTAGACGCCGTCGGCGAATTGGTAGCCGCGATCCTCGATATGCACGGCAGCGTCGGCATGGGCGACATAGCGCCCGTTCACATAGGCAATGCGCGGCATTCAGTGATCCCTCAGAAAAGTCCTTGTTTTTCTATGCGATTCCGCCGCCGCCGTAACCGGCAATTGTATGGGCCACGATGTGTTGAGATTCAGGTCAGGCCTGGTCGAGAATGGTGGCTTCCGAGAACCGGAGCGGAGCGTACTCAAAGTACGTGAGCACCGGAAGCGCAGGAAGCCGCCTTTCGCAGGCAGGCCTCACCTGAACATCAGCGCATCGTCAGACGCCCAGCGACTTCAGCTTGCGATGCAGCGCGGAGCGCTCCATGCCGATGAATTCCGCCGTCTTCGAGATGTTGCCGCCGAACCGGTTGATCTGGGCGATCAGATAGTCCTTCTCGAACTGTTCGCGGGCTTCGCGCAGCGGCAGCGCCATGATGTGCTGGTCGGACTGGTTCGGCGTACGCGGCATGACATCGCCGATCTCGGATGGCAACAGGTCGGCGGTGATCGGTGAATCGACATCGTCGCCGCGCGCCAGGATCATCAGCCGTTCGACATTGTTGCGCAGCTGGCGGACATTGCCCGGCCAGTTGTGCGCCTGCAGCACGGCAAGCGCATCATCGCCGATGCGGCGCGGCTTGATGCCGGCCTGACGCGCGATCTGCTTCATGAAATTGTCGACGAGGTAGGGAATGTCCTCGCGCCGCTCGGCCAGCCCCGGCACCATGACCGGAACCACCGCCAGGCGGTGATAGAGGTCCTCGCGGAAGCGACCGTCGGCGATCATTGCTTCCAGGTTTTGCGAGGTCGAGGAAATGATGCGGACATCGACCTTGACCCGCTTAGTGCCGCCGACCCGCTCGAACTGCTGCTCGACCAGCACGCGCAAAATCTTGTTTTGCGTCTCGCGCGGCATGTCGGCGACTTCGTCGATGTACAGGATGCCGCGATGCGCCTCTTCCAGCGCGCCGACCTTGCGCTCGGTGCCGTTGGATTCGGTGCCGAAGAGCTCGATCTCCATGCGTTCGGGCGTGATGTTGGCCGCACTCAGCGTCACGAACGGCGCGCCCTTGCGCGCCGACAGCGTGTGGATGGCGCGCGCGGCGAGCTCCTTGCCCGAGCCGGACGGACCGATGATCATGACGCGGCTGTTGGTCGGCGCGACGCGCTCGATGGTCTGGCGCAATTGGCTCATCGCCGACGACATGCCGATCAGGTCGAAGGTTTCGCCGCTGCGCTGCTTGAGGTCGGAGACCTCGCGCCGCAATTTCGACGTCTCCAGCGCCCGCTCGGCAATCAGGATCAGCCGGTCGGCTTTGAACGGCTTCTCGATAAAATCATAGGCGCCGCGGCGGATGGCGGACACCGCCGTCTCGATATTGCCGTGGCCGGAGATCATCACCACCGGCAGGCTCGGATGCATCGTCTTGATCTCGTCGAGCAGCGCCAGCCCGTCCAGGCGCGAGCCCTGCAGCCAGATGTCGAGGAAAATCAACCGCGGCGCACGGTCGGCGATTGCTGCCAGCGCGCTGTCGGCATCGAATGCCGTACGGGTTTCATGCCCCTCGTCGCTCAGTATGCCCGCGACGAGTTCACGGATGTCTTCCTCGTCATCGACGATGAGAATATCAGACGCCATTACCGACCTTTTCAGTTTCTCTTTCGAGTTCAGTTTCGCCTTGACCGCGTGGCGGCGCGGTTGCGGCAGCGGGTGGCAGGATGATCGAGATCATCGCGCCACGTCCACCGTGGAAGTCCGCAGGCGCATCGTGCAGTTCGAGCCGCCCGCCATGGTCCTCCACGATCTTCTTGACGATGGCGAGACCGAGCCCGGTGCCCTTCTCACGCGTCGTCATATAGGGCTCGAGCAGCCTTTGGCGATTCTCGCGCGGCAAGCCTTTGCCATTGTCGATGACGTCGATTCTGATCGCGCCATTCTGCCGGGCGGCTTGAATCCGGATTATGCCGTGCGAGCCGTCCTTTTGTTCCAGTCCGTCAATCGCTTCGGCGGCGTTCTTGATGACGTTGCCGAAAGCTTGCGCCATCAGGCGGCTGTCGAACGTGCCCTTCAGCGGCTCGTTGCCAAATACGCGTTCGAAGGCGATGTCGGCACGGCTGACTTCGACCAGGAACGACGCCTCGCGCAACGATTCGCGCAGATCGATCGTCTTCATCTCGGGCTTCGGCATGCGGGCGAAAGCGGAGAATTCGTCGACCATGCGGCCGATGTCCTCGACCTGGCGGATGATGGTGTCGGTGCACTGATCGAAAATCTCGCGGTCCTCGGTGATGACCTTGCCGAAACGGCGTTTGATGCGCTCGGCCGAAAGCTGGATTGGCGTCAACGGGTTCTTGATTTCATGCGCGATGCGCCGCGCCACGTCCGCCCAGGCCGAGGAGCGCTGCGCCTGGACCAGATCGGTGATGTCGTCGACCGTCACCACGTAGGATTTCTCCTCCGAGCCGTCGTCGCCGGCCTCGATGGTGATCTGCACGTTGAAGGTCCGCTCGGCGCCGGTGCGGTAGAAGGTGACCTGCTCGCGATAGACCGGTTTGCCGGATTTGCGGCCGATCTCGAAGACGCGGCCGACATGCGGCAGCACGGCCGACAGGTTCTGCCCGAGCGCTGCCGTCGCCGATATGGCCAGCATCGTTTCGGCCGACTTGTTGACGATGGTGACGATGCCGTAGGGGTCGACGCCGATGACGCCGGCGGTGACGCCGGCCAGCACCGCCTCCGAGAAACGCCGCCGTTCGTCGATCAGATCCTTGGCCGACAGGATCTCGTTGCGCTGCGATTTCAGCTCCAGCAGCATCTTGTTGAACGTATCGCCAAGCGACGCGACATCACCGTCGGAAGGCCGCACCGGCACGGCGACATCGAGATTACCGGTCRCAACCTCGTCAGCCGCGCCGATAAGCTGGCGAATGGGCCGCACCAGACGGTCGGCCACCGCTATGCCGGTCCAGATGGCCGACAGGATGATGATCAGCGTCAGCGACAGATAGGGTAGAGCGAACGCCACCTGAGAGGTGCGTCTGTTTTCTTCCAGGCCGCGATATTCCGCGGTGTTGGACTGGACGATCTGCCGCGCCTTGATCACTTCGGGATCGACGAGGCGGATGGTGTAGAGGTAGAGGCCTTCGATCTCCCGCAATTTGACGATGGCGCCCATGATGTTGCGCGTCTTCGGCTCGATCAGCACCGGTTTGCCGCCGGCCGCCTCCGCCACGGCCCCTTCCGGCGGCTCCGGCATGGCGAAATTCGTATCGGTCTTGGCGCTCATGACGAAGGAGCCATCCGGCTTGATCAGCGCCGCATGCGCCAAGGTCCTGCCCACGGCTTCCTTGTTCATCAGGTCGAGAAAGCCGGTTCGATCGAGGCCGTAAAGCGTGCGTGAAGCGTCGAGATCGTAGGCCATCGACAGCGTCGTGCCCTGAAGATTGCGAGCATTTTCCTGCACATAGGCATCGGCGATCGACAGCGACGAATTGACGATCGTCTTGGTGCGGATTTCGAACCAGCGGTCGAGACCGATGTCGAGCGTGATCGAGGCGATGATGGCCACCATGATGGCGGGGATGGCGGCGACCAGCGCAAACATCGCCACGATGCGCACATGCAGCCGCGATGCCGCCTTGCCGTGCCGGCGCGCCATGACGATGCGATGCACCTCGCGGCCGACCAGGGCGATCAGCGCCAGCACGAACCCGGCGTTGACCGCAATCAACGTCAGAGTCGTGTTTGCGTCCGGCGTGATCGGCGTCGCGCCGACGAGGATTGCAAATGAGATTGCCGCCGTAACCAGCGCACCGGCTATTGCGACGACGCCGGGCAGCGCAAGCAGCCGGCGTCCATCCCTTCCGCCGGGTCTGCTGAAAAGCGGTTCGTTTGATGTAAGAGCCTGCGAAGCCATGTCGCCGTCTAAGAGCCAGTGATTGCGTCGGATGTATGCAACGCATTGTGGCGATTATGCAACAAGTGTGGCCGCGAGGGAAACTTTCAGCCGCCGATCCCCTGAAAAGGGGATGACCACGCGTCACTTCGGGCGGTACGCGCTCACGATCTCGACGATTTGTAGACGTTGACGCCCAATTCGCGAATCTTCTTGCGCAGCGTGTTGCGGTTCAAACCCAGCAATTCGGCCGCCTTAATCTGGTTGCCGCGCGTTGCCGTCATTGAAGCCAGCACCAGCGGATATTCGACCTCGGACAGGATGCGCTGATAGAGGCCGGCCGGCGGCAATTCGCCGGCGAAAGAGGCGAAGTAGCGCTGCAGGAAGTGCTCCACCGCCTGGCCGATGGACAGGTCGTCCGGGATCAAATTGCCGCCCCCGGGAACGACCGGCCTTTCGCCGGTCTTGAGCTCGGCTTCGATGATTTCGGCGGATATTTCGTCCTGCGAGTAGAGCGCGGCAAGCCGGCGCACCAGGTTTTCCAGTTCGCGCACATTGCCCGGCCAGGGATAGCGCTTCATCAATTCGATGCCGCCGGTCGAAATGCGCTTGGTCTGCAGGCCTTCGCTGGCGCCGATCTTGAAGAAGTGCCGCACCAGATCGGGAATGTCTTCCGACCTCTCACGCAAGCCCGGCAGCCGCAGCGGCACGACGTTCAGGCGATAGAACAGATCCTCGCGGAAAAGCCCCTGGTTGATCAGCGTGCGCAAATCCTTGTTGGTGGCGGCGACGATGCGCACATCGGTCTTGATCGGTGTGCGCCCGCCGACCGTGGTGTATTCGCCCTGCTGCAGCACGCGCAGCAGCCGCGTCTGCGCCTCCATCGGCATGTCGCCGATCTCGTCGAGGAACAGCGTGCCGCCCTCGGCCTGCTCGAAACGGCCGGTGGAGCGGTTCTGGGCGCCGGTGAAGGCGCCCTTCTCATGGCCGAACAGTTCCGATTCGATGAGGTCGCGCGGGATCGCCGCCATGTTGATGGCGACGAACGGACCGCCACGGCGGCGGCCATATTCGTGCAGCGCGCGCGCCACCAATTCCTTGCCGGTACCGGATTCGCCCGAGATCATCACCGTCAGGTCGGTCTGCATCATGCGCGCCAGCATGCGGTAGATGTCCTGCATTGCCGCCGAGCGGCCAACCAGCGGCATCGCGTCAGGCTGCTCTTCCGGCCGCGCATCGATCTTCGGTCGCCGCGGCTCGGACAGCGCCCGATTGACGATGCTGAGCAGTTCAGTCAGATCGAACGGCTTCGGAAGATACTCATAAGCACCTGTTTCGGAAGCACGAATCGCCGTCATGAAGGTGTTTTGCGCGCTCATCACGATGACCGGCAGTTCGGGCCGCGCCTTCTTGATGCGCGGCAGCATGTCGAACGCATTTTCGTCCGGCATCACCACGTCGGTGATGACCAGATCGCCTTCGCCCGCCGCCACCCAGCGCCACAGCGTCGAGGCGTTGGAGGTTACGCGCACCTCATGGCCGACGCGCGACAGCGCCTGGTTGAGCACGGTGCGGATGGCCGCATCGTCGTCGGCGACGAGAATATTGCCGCGAACCGTCATTTGCGGTCTCCTTCGCCTTCATCATCGGCAGTGTCGATCGGTGTCTCTTTCCAGGCCGGCATCAGGATGCGGAAGGTGGTGCCGCGCGGCGTCGAATCGCATTCGATGATGCCGCCATGCTCGCCGACGATTTTCGCCACCAGCGCCAGGCCTAACCCCGAGCCGTTCGGCTTGGTGGTGATGAACGGGTCGAACAGGATCGGCAGGATGTCTTCCGAAACGCCCGACCCATTGTCGCGCACACAGAACTCCAGCGGCAGCGACACACGGTCCTGCGTTCCCGGCACGGAAACGCGAATGCCCGGCCTGAACGCTGTCGACAGCACGATCTCGCCTTGCGGGTCGCCGCCAATCGCCTCGGCGGCGTTCTTGACCAGGTTGAGAAACACCTGGATCAACTGATCGCGGTTGGCAAAAACCGGAGGCAATGATGGATCATAATCCTCCAATATTCTGATTCTTTTGGCAAAACCGTTCTTGGCGATCGCCTTTACGTGATCCAGCACGACGTGAATGTTGACGGGATAGCGGTCGATCGGCCGCTCATCGGAAAACACCTCCATGCGGTCGACCAGCGACACGATGCGGTCGGTCTCGTCGGTGATCAGCCGGGTCAGCGCGCGATCCTCGTCGGAAGCCGAGAGTTCGAGCAACTGGGCCGCGCCGCGTATGCCCGACAGCGGGTTCTTGATCTCATGCGCCAGCATGGCGGCAAGGCCGGTGACCGAACGCGCCGCACCGCGATGTGTCATCTGCCGGTCGATCTTGTCGGCCATCGAGCGTTCCTGGAACATCACCACCACCGAGCCCGGAAATTCCGGCACCGGGGCGACATAGAGATCGACGACCTTTTCGATGCCGAGGCGCGGCGACGACACGTCGACCCGGTACTCGTTGACCGGCGCGCGGCGCTCGCGCACCTGGTCGACCAGCTGTAGCAGCGGGCTGCCGAACGGGATCAGCTTCGAGAGCGTGTTGCGGGCAAGCATATTGGCGCTGGAGCGGAAGAAATCTTCCGCATCGGCATTGGCGTAGGTGATGAACCCATCGGGATCGACCATGATCACCGGACGGCGAATGGTGTTGAGCACGATATGGGCGGCATCCGCCATCTCGGTGCCCGGTGCAGCAGGCGCGTTCATGCGGCACTCCGCAGGGGCGCCGCTTCGCCTTCGCCGGAAAACACCTCACGAAGTAGGGCAATGACGCGGGCAGGCTCGAACGAGGTGAGGATGGCTTTGCGCCGGTCGTCAGTGACACCGGCGGCGTGGCGGTCGAGATACCAGCCGAGATGCTTGCGCGCCTGGCGCAGGCCGCTTTCGACGCCGTAAAGCGCCAGCATGTCCTCGTAATGGGCGGCAATGTAGTCGGCCATGGCTTGCGGGCTTTCCGGTAAACCGGAGGGCGCCTCGCCCGCTGCCGTCGAGGCGATACGGCCTGCCGTCCACGGTGCGCCGTAATGCGCGCGGCCGATCATCACCGCATCGGCGCCCGACTGTTCGAGGATCTCGGCAGCCTCCGCCGGCGAACCGACATCGCCATTGGCGACGACCGGGATCGAGACAGCGTCCTTGATCCGGGCAATCGCGCCCCAGTCGGCCTTCCCTTGATAAAACTGGCAGCGCGTGCGGCCATGCACGGTCACCATTTTGACGCCGGCCTCTTCGGCGCGGTGCGCCAGAGCCGGCGCGTTCAGCGCATTCTCGTCCCAACCGAGCCGCATCTTGACCGTGACCGGCACCTGGACCGCGCCGACCACCGCCTCGATCAGTGACAGTGCGTGGTCGAGATTGCGCATCAGCGCCGAGCCGGCATAGCCGCCGGTCACCTTCTTGGCCGGGCAGCCCATATTGATGTCGATGATGTCGGCGCCCTCGCCGGCGGCGATGCGCGCGCCCTCGGCCATGTGCACAGCCTCGCGGCCGGCAAGCTGAACCATATGGACAGGCAGCCCGGAATGACGAATGCGCAAGTCGCAGCCGGCCCTGCCTTTGGCAAGCTCGCCGCTCGCCACCATTTCCGACACGACCAGGCCTGCGCCATGCGCGTAGGCGCGCTGCCGGAACGGCTCGTCCGTTATTCCCGACATCGGCGCGAGGAAGACGCGATTGCGTATCGTCACGCCGCCGACATCGAGCGGCAAAGCCAATTTGGTCACTTCAGGCATGCACAAAAACCAAGCATATCGGATTACTGCACATTCTCTAGCCATAAGAAAGGCATTGTGCAACGCGCAATGACGTCACACTGCGGCGCATTTGGGAAAATGCTGGCCTTCGGCTTTTACCCCGACTACCACCAATCGCAATGAGAGACACAAGTGAAAATCGGGCTATGGGCGACGAAGGCAAGGTCGGCTTGGTCATCGTCGCCGCAGGCCGCGGCGCGCGCGCCGGGCAAGCCGACGGGCCGAAGCAATATCAGCGCATCGGCGGCCAAGCCGTCATTGCGCGCACGCTGGAGACATTCCT
Source organism: Mesorhizobium sp. P2_F7 (assembly GCF_056403695.1). Lineage (NCBI taxonomy): Bacteria > Pseudomonadati > Pseudomonadota > Alphaproteobacteria > Hyphomicrobiales > Phyllobacteriaceae > Mesorhizobium > Mesorhizobium sp. P2_F7. Next base: position 40,193 of record NZ_JBFUFA010000015.1, read on the forward strand.
GGCGCATCCGGCAATCGGCCCGGTCGTCGTCGCCATCCACGCCGATGACCGCGCGCTATTCGACAAGGCGGCCGGCGTGCACGCTGAGCGGCTTACCACTGTCGTCGGCGGTGAATCGCGCCAAGCCTCGGTCCGGCTCGGGTTGCTGGCGCTGAGAGACCAAGCGCCGTCCCGCGTCCTGGTGCACGATGCGGTGCGGCCGTTTGTCGACGCAGCCCTGATCGACCGCACCATCGCGGCCATTGGCGAGCGCCAGGGTGGGCTGCCGGCGCTGCCCGTCGCCGACACGCTGAAGCGCGAATCAGCCACCGGCATGATCGAGGAGACGGTGCCGCGTGCCGGCCTTCATGCTGCACAGACGCCGCAAGGCTTTCCGTTCTGGCCACTGCTCGCGGCACACGAAAAGGCCCATCATCTCGGCAAGTCGGATTTCACCGACGATGCCGCGATCGCCGAATGGGCGCATATTCCGGTGAAAATCGTCCAGGGGTCGCCGGACAATGTCAAACTCACCTGGGCAAGGGATATTGCGATGGCGGACCAGCGGCTTACCGGCGAACGTTTCCCCGACATCCGCACCGGCAATGGCTACGATGTGCACGCCTTCGAGCCCGGCGACCATGTCACGCTGTGCGGCGTCGCCATTCCGCACGGCAAAAAACTGGCGGGCCATTCGGATGCCGATGTCGGCCTGCACGCGCTGACCGACGCGCTGCTCGCCACCTGCGGCGCCGGCGACATCGGCACGCATTTCCCGCCCTCCGATCCGCAATGGAAAGGCGCTGCGTCAAAGATCTTCGTTGAGCATGCGGCAAAGCTGGTGCGCGAACGCGGCGGGCGCATCGCCAATGCCGACATCACGCTGATCTGCGAAGCGCCCCGCGTCGGCCCGCATCGCGAGGCCATGACCAAGGCGTTGTCGGCGATGCTTGGCATTTCCGGCGACCGCATTTCGATCAAGGCGACGACCAACGAAAAGCTCGGCTTTGTCGGCCGCGAGGAAGGCATTGCGGCCATCGCCACGGCCAGCGTCGTCTTCCCTGGGGACGTCCCGGCATGACCAACAGCGACCTCGCAAGCGCCCTGCTCCAGGCCTGCCAGCAGCGCGGCATCATGCTGGCGACCGCCGAAAGCTGCACCGGCGGCATGATCATTGCCGCCCTCACCGACATTGCCGGCTCGTCCGCCGTCGTCGATCGCGGCCTCATCACCTATTCCAACGAAGCCAAGATGGAGATGCTCGGCGTCTCTGCAGCTACGCTTCAAGCGCATGGCGCCGTCTCGCGCGAAACGGTTCTGGAGATGGCGGCGGGCGCGCTCACGCACTCGCGCGCCGGGCTGGCGCTTGCCGTCACCGGTATAGCCGGCCCGGGCGGCGGCTCGCCGGAAAAACCGGTCGGCCTGGTCTGGTTCGGGGTAGCGCTCAAGGGCGGTCCGGTGGCTGCGGAGCTCAATATGTTTGCCGACAATGGCCGCGATTTCATCCGCCGCGAGACGGTCAGGCATGCGCTGGAGATCGGCCTGCGTGCGCTTGGCGACACTCAGGAAATGGGCGTCGTTCCGTAGATGATGTCGGCGCGTTTCTCGAACGCTTCGGAAAACATGCGGAAGGCGCGGTCGAACATGGTGCCCATCAACGCGCCGAGAATGCGGCTCTTGAACTCGTAGTCGATGAAGAAGCGGACGCTGCAGCCGCCGTCGGCCGGCTCGAAGCGCCAGATATTGCTCAAATATTTGAACGGCCCATCGATGTATTTGACGTCGATGGTGTTCTCGTCCGGCTTCAACAGAACCTGCGTCGTAAAGGTCTCGCGGATCGCCTTGTAGCCGATGCTCATATCGGCAACGAGAATGGTGCGGCCGTCACGCTCCTTGCGCGAGCGCACCGTCAGCGCTTCGCAAAGCGGCAAAAATTCAGGATAGGTCTCGATGTCGGCGACCAGCGCAAACATCTGCTCGGGCGTGTGGGCAACGCGGCGAGTGGCTTCGAATTTCGGCATTAAAGCAGGATTAGCTGGCTTTTTTGAGCTGCGCCTCGCGCGCCGCCCGCAGCCTGGCGAAATCGTCGCCGGCGTGATGCGAGGAGCGCGTCAGCGGGCTCGACGCCACCAGCAGGAACCCCTTGGTCTTGCCGATCGTCGCGAAGGAGTTGAACTCCTCCGGCGTCACGAAGCGGATCACCGGGTGGTGCTTCTTCGACGGCTGCAGATACTGGCCGATGGTCATGAAGTCGACATTGGCCGACCGCAGATCGTCCATCAGCTGCAGGATCTCGTTCCGCTCCTCGCCGAGGCCGACCATGATGCCTGACTTGGTGAAGATCGACGGATCAAGCTCCTTGACCCGCTGCAACAGCCGGATCGAGTGGAAATAGCGCGCACCGGGCCGCACCGTCAGATAGTTCGACGGCACGGTTTCGAGATTGTGGTTGAAGACGTCTGGCTTGGCCGCCACGACGATCTCCAATGCGCCTTCCTTGCGCAGGAAATCGGGCGTCAGGATTTCGATCGTGGTCAAGGGTGTTGCCGCCCGGATGGCGCGGATGACCTCGGCGAAGTGTTGCGCACCGCCATCGGCGAGATCGTCGCGGTCGACGGAGGTGATGACGACATGGGTCAGCCCCATCTGCTTGACGGCATGCGCGACGCGCGCCGGCTCATCGGCATCGAGTGCCGTCGGGATGCCGGTGGCGACATTGCAAAAGGCGCAGGCGCGTGTGCATATCTCGCCCATGATCATGAAGGTGGCGTGCTTCTTTTCCCAGCATTCGCCGATATTGGGGCAGCCGGCCTCTTCGCACACCGTCACCAGCTTGTGCGACTTCACGATCTCGCGTGTCTCGGCATAGCCCTTGGACACCGGCGCCTTGACGCGGATCCAGTCGGGTTTGCGCAGCACGTCCTGGTCGGGCTTGTGCGCCTTTTCGGGGTGCCGCAGGCGCGGCGCGTTGGCGATCGTATCGATGACGGTGACCATCTCAAACCTGACTTGTTGGCGTCCGCCCGTCGGCGTCAGCCTTTAGAACGTCACTTAAGACTTTTCGGGGCAAAGAAAAAGGCCGCGGCGGCGCATGCCGCCACAGCCTTTTTCGCATAGCGGTTTTCCAGAGCAATTCCAGGAAAAGTGTGAGACGGTTTTCCGTCCGGAATTGCGTCTGAAGAAGCAGATAAAACGGCGAGCCGTTTTATCGGCGTATGACCCGCCCTGCAAAGATCAGCAGACAGGCGCCGATGAAGCCGGTGATCAGATAGGCGAGCCAGCCGACGCCGAAGGGCTCGATGTTGAGGGCCCTGAGAATGGCGTTGAGCACCACCGCGCCGACAATACCCATAATGATGTTCATCAAGATGCCGGTGTTGCTCTTCATCACCATCTCGGCCAGCCACCCGGCCAAGCCGCCGATGATGATGGCTGCAATCCAGCCCACGCCATTCACGTCCATATGCCAACTCCTCCAGTGTCAGGTGAAAATGCATCCGGAAACGAACTGTCTTGCCGCAAGGTTCCTCCGGCGCATGCGTCTGAGTCTTGCGGCAGCAATTTGTCATGCGTTGAGCGCGCGCCCATAGGCATCAAGCACGCTTTCCTTCATCATCTCCGACAGCGTCGGATGCGGGAAGATGGTGTGCATCAGTTCTTCCTCGGTGGTTTCGAGGTTCATCGCCACGACAAAGCCCTGGATTAGCTCCGTCACCTCGGCACCGACCATATGCGCGCCAAGCAACTGACCGGTCTTCTTGTCGAAAATGGTCTTGATGAAACCCTGGTCCTCGCCGAGCGCGATCGCCTTGCCGTTGGCGCCGAACTGGAAGCGGCCGACGCGGATGTCCTTGCCTTCGGCCTTGGCCTTGGCTTCGGTCAGGCCGACGGAAGCGACCTGCGGGTTGCAGTAGGTGCAGCCCGGGATCTTCAGCTTGTCGGTCGCGTGCACGCCGGGGAAGTTGGCGATCTTTTCGATGCAGACCACGCCTTCATGCTCGGCTTTGTGGGCGAGCATCGGCGGTCCGGCGACATCGCCGATGGCGTAGATGCCGGGAACATTGGTCTTGCCGTAGCCATCGACGACAACGCAGCCGCGGTCCGTCTTCACGCCCAGCGTCTCGAGGCCGAGATTCTCGATGTTGCCTTGCACGCCGACAGCCGAAATCATGCGGTCGGCGGTGATCTTCTCGACCTTGCCGTCCTTCATCTCGACATGCGCGGTGACGGAGTTGGCGCCCTTCTCGACCTTGGTCACCTTGGCTTCGAGGATGATTTTCATCCCCTGCTTCTCGAATTGCTTTTGCGCGAATTTCGACACCTCGGCATCCTCGACCGGCATCACCGCCGGCAACAGCTCGACCACGGTCACTTCCGCGCCCATGGTGCGGTAGAAGGAGGCGAATTCGATGCCGATAGCGCCTGAGCCCATGACCAGCAGCGACTTCGGCATTTCCTTCGGCACCATCGCCTCGAAATAAGTCCAGATCAATTTGCCGTCCGGCTCGATACCGGGCAGCGCGCGCGGCCGGGCGCCGGTCGCCAGGATGATATGCTTGGCGGTGTAGGTGCCCTCGCCCTTGACACCCTTCGGCACCGGCGGCTGGGGCTCCATCGGCTTCTTGGCCGTCTTGGAAACGACGATCTCGCCCGGCTTGGACAGCTTGGCCTCACCCCAGATGACATCGACCTTGTTCTTCTTCATCAGGAAGGCGACGCCGCCATTCAGCCTCAACGACACTTTGCGCGAGCGGTCGACCACGGCGGCCGTATCGGCGCTGACCTTGCCGCCTTCGAGCTTCAGCCCGTAGTCCTTGAGATGGTCGGAATAATGCATGATCTCGGCCGAGCGCAGCAGCGCCTTGGTCGGGATACAGCCCCAGTTGAGGCAGATGCCGCCGAGATGCTCGCGCTCGACGATCGCCGTCTTGAAGCCGAGCTGGGCGGAGCGCACCGCCGTGACATAGCCGCCGGGGCCGGAGCCGATGATGATGACGTCGTAGGATTCTGCCACGGGGTTTCTCCCTGATTGTCTTGTCTAGAGTTCCAGCATCACGCGCACCAAAGGCGCCAATGCCTCACCTATATTGCGTGTGTTTTCCGCATCGAGATGGACACCGTCGAGTGGCGTGGTCGTAGCCACGGTTCCGGCATCGAAAAAGCCGCAGCCGGCCTCGTCGGCGAGGATCGAATATTGCGGTGCCAGCCGCTTCGAGGCCTCGTCGCCGCCGGCAAACATTTCCTTGAATTCGGCATTGTCGGTGCGGCTGACGGCGGGCGGCGCCACGAGCAGGATCTGCGGCGCGTCCCAATCGAACGGATAGTCATGGCCGCGTACGATGTCGATCAAGCGCTGCATGCCTTGCTTGGCGGCGACCGGATTGCCGTGGATCCAAGGCTTCATGTCATTGGCGCCGAGCATGATGACGATCAGGTCGATCGGCGCATGGCTAGTCAGGATCGTCGGCAAAAGCCTGGCGCCGTTGCGGTCTGCTCCGGCCAAGTGATCGTCGAACGCTGTGGTTCGGCCGTTCAACCCTTCGGCGATTACTTCGATACCATCGTCGTCCAGTGCTGCCTTGAGCACGCTCGGCCAGCGGTCTTCCCGCGCATGACGCCCGAGGCTGGCGGCATCATAGCCCCAAGTCAGGGAATCGCCGTAGCAGAGGATCGTCTTCATGCACTTGCCTCCGCCTTAAGCCCGCGCCGCACGCGCCATCTCACGAACAACCACTGCACCAGCACGGTAGCGATGCCAGGCAAAACCAGGCCGGCGCCAAAGCGAAAATCGCCTGACCACTGGGCTTTTCCCGGCGGCTGCGAGAAGGTCCAGGCAATCAGGCCAATCCCGATGACCACGAAGAAGGCCACCGCAACAAGCGCCGTGAGATTTACCGCCCTTTGCGGATCCGACATGAACTGGGCGATGAAGAACACGACCGTCAGAACGACGGCGACCAGCGCCGACAGCATGAAGACAAGGATGTATTCCGAGTCCGCATTGGTGGCGATTGCGAGCCACATCGCCACCAGCCCGCCGGCCAGGCCGGAAAGGATCAGGGCAAAAAGGCTGGTGAAGAATTTCCGCACCGCCCTTTTCCCCTCCTAGACCAGCATGCCCATCGGGTTTTCGATCAGCCGCTTGAAGGCGACGAGCAGTTCGGCGCCGAGCGCGCCATCGACGGCGCGGTGATCGGTCGACAGCGTCACCGACATCACGGTGGCGACCTTGATCTCGCCATTCTTGACCACGGCGCGTTGCTCGCCGGCACCCACCGCCAGGATCGTCGCATGCGGCGGGTTGATGACGGCGGCAAAGTCCTTGATGCCGAACATGCCGAGATTGGAGACCGCCGTGGTGCCGCCCTGATATTCCTCGGGCTTCAGCTTGCGGCTGCGGGCGCGGCTGGCCAGATCCTTCATCTCGTTGGAAATGACCGACAGCGTCTTTTCATCGGCGTGGCGGATGATCGGCGTGATCAGGCCACCGGGGATCGACACGGCAACGCCGACATCGGCATGCTTGTGCTTGACCATGGCGGTTTCGGTCCACGACGCATTGGCATCCGGCACCGCCATCAGCGCCATCGCCATCGCCTTGATCACCATGTCGTTGACGGAGAGCTTGTAGACAGGCGCTTCGCCCTTGTCCGTCTTCTTCGTCGGAGCGGCAGCATTCAACTGCGTGCGCAGCGCCAGCAGCGCGTCGAGCTCACAGTCGAGCGTCAGGTAGAAATGCGGGATGGTGGCCTTGGCCTCGACCAGGCGCCGCGCAATGGTCTTGCGCATATTGTCGTGCGGGACGAGCTCGTAGGAGCCTTCCGCGAACAGCTTCAGCACCTGCTCGTCCGACATCGCCTTGGGTGCGGCAGCAGGAGCGGCAGGCGCCGGAGCGGCGGCAGGTGCTGCTTTCGCGGCCGGTGCCGCCGCTTTGGCGCCGCCGCCGGCAATCGCTGCCTCGACATCGGCCTTGACGACACGGCCATGCGGGCCGGTGCCGGTCACGGCGGACAGATCGACGCCGGCGTCCTTGGCGATGCGCCGGGCCAGCGGCGAGGCGAAGGTACGTTCGCCATCGGCGTGACCATTGGCAACCGGAGCGGCTTCCGCCTTGGGAGGCGCCGCGGCAGCGGCTGCCGGCTTCGGCGCCTCAGCCTTTGGCGCATCGGCTTTCGGAGCTTCAGCCTTGGGAGCGGCAGCGCCGCCGCCCTTTGCCGCGGCACCGGCATCCTCGCCTTCGCCGGCCAAAATGGCGATCAGCGCATTGACCTTGACGCCTTCGGTGCCGGCGGGAACGACCAGCTTGGCAACCGTGCCTTCATCGACCGCTTCGACTTCCATCGTCGCCTTGTCGGTCTCGATCTCGGCGATCACGTCACCCGGCGAAACCTTGTCGCCTTCCTTGACCAACCACTTGGAAAGATTGCCCTCTTCCATCGTGGGCGAGAGCGCCGGCATGGTGATGTTGATTGGCATGATGTCCTCCCGACCGGCTCAGCGATACGTGACGGCTTTGACCGCCTCGATGACCTCGCCGACATTGGGCAAAGCCAGCTTTTCGAGATTCGCCGCATAAGGCATCGGCACGTCCTTGCCGGCGATGGTGATGACCGGCGCGTCGAGGAAATCGAAGGCGCGCTGTGACACCTGGTTGGCGATGTGGTCGCCGACCGAGCTCTGCGGGAAACCTTCTTCCACCACGATCAGGCGGTTGGTCTTCTTTACCGAGGCAATGACGGTGTCGAGGTCGAGCGGACGGATGGTGCGGAGATCGATGATCTCGGCATCGATGCCCATGCCGCGCAGTTCGGCTTCCGCCTTGATCGCGTAGGTCATGCCGATGCCGAACGAGACGATGGTGACGTCCTTGCCCTGCTTGTGGATGCGCGCCTTGCCGATCGGCAGCACGAAATCGTCGAGCTTCGGCACGTCGAAGGACTGGCCGTAGAGGATTTCGTTTTCGAGGAAAATGACCGGGTTCGGATCGCGGATCGCCGCCTTGAGCAGGCCCTTGGCGTCGGCCGCCGTATAAGGCATCACCACCTTAAGGCCGGGAATATGGCTGTACCAGGCGGCATAGCACTGTGAATGCTGGGCGCCGACGCGGGCGGCAGCACCGTTCGGTCCGCGGAAGACGATCGGCGCGCCCATCTGACCGCCCGACATGTAGAGCGTCTTGGCGGCGGAGTTGATGATCTGGTCGATCGCCTGCATGGCGAAGTTGAAGGTCATGAACTCGACGATAGGCCTCAAGCCCGCCATCGCCGCACCGACGCCGACGCCGGCAAAGCCGTGCTCGGTGATCGGCGTGTCGACGACCCGGCGCGGCCCGAACTCCTGCAGCAACCCTTGCGTAATCTTGTAGGCGCCCTGGTACTCGGCGACCTCCTCGCCCATGACAAAGACATCGCCGTCACGGCGCATTTCCTCGGCCATAGCGTCGCGCAGGGCTTCGCGCACCGTGGTCGAAACCATCTCGGTGCCGGCGGGAATATCCGGATCGGCGGCAACTTCCGTCTTCGGCGCCGCCGCGACAGGTGCCGCGGCCTCGCTCTTGGCCGCGACAGGCGCCGGCGCGGGTGTGGCTGCTTCAGCCTTGGCGGGCTCCTCGCCGATGCCTTCGCCGGCTTTGTCGACATCTTCGCCGTCGACCGCCAGCACGGCGATCACCGCGTTGACCTTGACGCCTTCGGTGCCGGCCGGAACCACGATCTTGGCAATCGTGCCTTCATCGACCGCCTCGACTTCCATCGTCGCCTTGTCGGTTTCGATCTCGGCGATGACGTCGCCGGCGACAACCTTGTCGCCTTCGTTCTTCAACCACTTGGAAAGATTGCCCTCTTCCATCGTCGGCGAGAGAGCGGGCATGAGAATTTCGATCGGCATGTCCTTGCCCTCCCGTTACAATACGATGTCGGTCCAGAGCTCGGACGGATCCGGCTCTGCGTCGTGCTGGGCAAATTCGGCGGCGTCGGCGACGATGTCGCGGACCTCCTTGTCGATGGTCTTGAGTTCGTCCTCGCTCGCCCACTTCTTGGCTGTCAGCCGCGCCTTGACCTGTTCGATCGGGTCATGGTCGGACCGCATCTTCTGCACTTCTTCCTTGGAGCGGTATTTCGCCGGGTCCGACATCGAGTGGCCGCGGTATCGATAGGTCTGCATTTCGAGGATGATCGGCCCGTTGCCGGCACGGCACCATTCGGTCGCCTGATCGCCGGCGGATTTGACCGCACGAACATCCATACCGTCGACCTGGATGCCGGGAATCTTGAACGAGGCGCCGCGATGCGAGAAATTGGTTTCGGCCGATGAGCGCGACACCGAAGTGCCCATGGCGTAGCGGTTGTTCTCGATGATGTAGATCACCGGCAGCTTCCACAGCGAGGCCATGTTGAAGCTCTCATAGACCTGGCCCTGGTTGGCAGCGCCGTCACCGAAATAGGTCAGCGACACATTGTTGTTGTCGCGGTAGCGGTTGGCAAAGGCGAGACCGGTGCCTAGCGACACCTGCGCGCCCACAATGCCGTGGCCGCCATAAAAATGCTTCTCCTTGGAGAACATGTGCATGGAGCCGCCCTTGCCTCTCGACAGGCCGCCACGGCGTCCTGTCAGTTCGGCCATGACGCCGCGCGGGGAAAGCTCCATCGCCAGCATGTGACCGTGGTCGCGATAGGCGGTGATCATCTGGTCGCCATTGATCAGCGACATCTTCATGCCGGTGACGACCGCTTCCTGGCCGATATAGAGGTGGCAGAAGCCGCCGATGAAGCCCATGCCGTAGAGCTGGCCGGCCTTCTCCTCGAAGCGGCGGATGAGCAGCATGTGCCGGTAGGCGGCAAGCTCCTCGTCCTTGGTGAATTCAGCTGGCTTTGGGGCGGAAAGTCCCGTGGATTTGGCGGATGTCGATTTGACGGATTTGGCAGGCGCTTTTTTGGCGGCGGTGGCCATGCATCACTCCCTGTTGGCGTCTCTTTGCGGACACTAAAGCAGATCAAGTCTGCTCTGGGGAGGATCAGTTCCTCCCCACCGATTTAAAGCGAGGCTAACATGCGAGAACGCGTTTCGCCATGCAGAAAAATGCATGGCTGGCATGCGTCTAAACGGTTAGAATCATTTGATATAACAGCGATTAACTGGAATTCAGTTATTTGGAATTCGCCGGCAGCATGATGGTGATTTCATCCGCCTGGGACAGATTGAGCGCCCGGCGCGCCTGCTCGTCAAGCATATCCTTCTCCAGCGTGCCCTCATGCATCAGCTGGACACGCCGCTCCAGATCGACCCGGCGCGCCTTGATGGCATCGTACTTGGCCTGCAATTCGACGGTCTGCGCTTCGAGCTGGTATTTGGAATAGATGCCGAACTCGCCGTGATAGGCATGGAAGCCGAAATAGGCCAGGAACGCCACGCAAAGCGACGGGATGATCAGCCGGCCGGTGTTTCTCTGCTTATGCTGACGTGTCCACATGGTCGCAATCCAACTCTTGTTGGAGCATGACCTTTTCCGAAAACCGGTTCCCACTTTTCGGGATCATGCTCTGACCGTCTTATCTCGCCCGATTGTGCTTAATGGACGGTTACGGACAGGGCCTCTGGCGGTGAACACAACGAAAAAGGGCGGGAAAAATCCCGCCCTTGGTCATTCCTGGCTATTCGGCTTGATTATGCCTTGACCACCGACTTACCGGCGTAGCGCGCCTGCTTGCCGAGCTCTTCCTCGATGCGGATCAGCTGGTTGTACTTGGCCATGCGGTCGGAGCGCGACAGCGAGCCGGTCTTGATCTGCCCGCAATTGGTGGCGACCGCGAGATCGGCGATGGTCGAGTCCTCGGTTTCGCCCGAACGGTGCGACATGACGGCGGTGTAGCCGGCCTTGTGCGCGGTCTCGACGGCGTCGAGCGTCTCGGTCAGCGAGCCGATCTGGTTGACCTTGACCAGGATCGAATTGGCGACACCCATGCGAATGCCGTCGCGCAGCCGCGCCGTGTTGGTGACGAACAGATCGTCGCCGACCAGCTGCGTCTTCTTGCCGATCAGGTCGGTCAGGTACTTCCAGCCTTCCCAGTCGTCCTCGGCCAGGCCGTCTTCGATCGAGATGATCGGATAGTCGGCGGCAAGCTTGGCCAGGTATTTGGCCTGCGCCTTGGGATCGCGGGTCTTCTTCTCGCCTTCATAGACGTAGTTGCCGTCCTTGAAGAATTCGGTCGCCGCGCAATCGAGGCCGAGCGCGATCTCTTCACCCGGCTTGAAGCCGGCTTTCTCGATCGATTCCATGATGAAATCGAGCGCCACCGGCGCGCTCTTCAAGTTCGGGGCAAAACCGCCCTCGTCACCGACATTGGTGTTGTGGCCGGCATCCTTGAGCTTCTTGCGCAGCGTGTGGAAGATTTCCGAACCCCAGCGCACGCCTTCGCGCAGCGTCGGCGCACCGACCGGCATGATCATGAATTCCTGGAAATCGATCGGGTTGTCGGCATGCGCGCCGCCATTGATGATGTTCATCATCGGCACCGGCAGGATGTGCGCCTTGGTGCCGCCGACATAGCGGTAGAGCGGCAGGCCGGCAGCTTCCCCGGCCGCCTTGGCCACCGCCAGCGAGACACCGAGAATGGCGTTTGCGCCGAGCCGGCTCTTGTTGGGGGTGCCGTCGAGCTCGATCATCGTCTGGTCGATATGGATCTGGTTTTCGGCTTCCATGCCGCCGATCGCCTCGAACAGCTCGCCATTGACGGCCTCGACTGCTTTCAGCACGCCCTTGCCGAGATAGCGGGCGCCGCCGTCGCGCAGCTCAACGGCCTCATGCGCGCCGGTCGAGGCGCCCGATGGCACCGCTGCACGGCCCATCGAGCCGTCTTCGAGAACGACGTCGACCTCGACGGTCGGATTTCCACGGCTATCCAGGATTTCACGCCCGATAATGTCGATGATGGCGGTCATTGCGATGTCCCCGATTGATCGATGAAGCGTCGCGCCCCTCTTAGCCAAAGTGCCGCAAAAGGCAATCAGGAATGGCATGAAATAATAGTGACAGCCGCCACCGACCGGGCTCAGCTCGCCGTGACTTGAGCTTCAGAAAGACGCGCTGGCCGACGCCTCACACAGCAATGCGGCTATACCCCAAATAATGGTGCCGGATCTGCTGCACCAGTATTTGACGATAGAAATAAAAATCAATATCTTGACCTCCCTGGGAGGCGGCAATGGCGACGATATCAGGTAGTGGCTGGGAATTGCTTATCACCCGGCAAGTTGAACACGTGCGGGGCACCAGGTACAGGACGGTTGGAACCTACCAGGTCTTTCACAACGGAGCGCCGGCAAAGGGGTTGCCGGGCCTGGCGGGGTTCGTCTGCGAGTCGCGAGGCCCGGGCGACAATTCCCACCCCAACAGGCGCCTCGAAGCCGGCACCTACCCGCTGGCGACGTCTGCGGGAGAGCACCATGCAACGTACGGCTACACAAGCGGCAAGGCGTCGCCCAAACCAGGACTCGAAGTGCTTAACGCCAATGAGCGCAGCGAAATCTTCATCCAGCCGGGCGACGACTTCCTCTCCGGTGTCGGCTGCATCAATCCGACCAAGAAGCTGGATGGTCCGCTTTCCGACATGGATTTCGTCGAGAGCCGGGCGCGTGCGATCACCCTCATCAATGATCTGAAGGCCTTCGCCGGCGACGCTTTTCCGGCAACCAACGGCAAGAAAATTCCCAATGCTTTTGTTGTTGTCGACGGCGAACCAATGTTGTCGGCCGACAGCGTCGACACGACAATGGAGGCAGTCCCGGCTGACCCCAGGAAAGGCCTGCCTGCGGCGGTCTTCCAGAAATTCGCGGCGCGGCCTGCAAGCGGCTCCAGGCAAACGGTCTATGATGGCTACATCGGCGCCTTCACCTCCGACAAAGGGCTGAAGACGCTTGGCGACTATGGCGTGTCGGCTAACTACGACAGGCTGATGCATTTCTTCGCGCAAGCGGCAATGGAAACGGGCGGCTTCACGCTTATCCGCGAATCCCTGACCTACACGACCGTGGCCGCGATCCGGAAGGCGTGGAAATCGCGAGCCGCCGGCAGGACCGATCAATGGATCGAGGACAACCTGCTGCGCAAACCGCAAGCTCTGGGCGACTGGGCCTATGGCGGCCGCATGGGCAATGTGAAAGGGACGTTGGACGGGTTCAATTTTCGCGGCGGCGGCACGTTCCAGACCACCGGACGAAACGCCTACACAGCCAAGGGCAAACTCGCCAAGGTCGACCTCGCCGGTCATCCTGAGCTGATCGAGGATCCGCAGATTTCCTTGCTCGCCGCCTGCGCCGAATGGAAGGAGTCAGGCTGCAATGCCTTTGCCGATGCCGGCCAGATTCGCAAGATTTCGCGCGCCATCAATGTCGGCAACGCCAATTCCACCACTCCAGCCAATGGCGAGGCGGATCGGATTGCCTGGCATGACAAGATCTTCAAGGCGGTAAAGAATGCCGGACTGCTCGGCTGAGCATGCCGGGCTGCTCGGCTGAGCATGCCGGGCTGCTCGCTTGAGCATGCCCCGATCACGTTCGACAACATTGCGTCACGATAATTCACGAGCAACAATCGAGACGTCCGCTAGGATCATGCCGCGCGGGGCGAAACAGGAGGAGTTTCGCCATGTCCGAGTTGAGCGGTATCGTGAGTTTGTTCCTGATCGCGGCGGCGTTCCTGACGTCATGCGACACCCAGCAGCCGCCGAAGGCGGCAACGCAACTGTCGACGCTTTACGCCGCAGAATAGGAACCGTCCTGTTGCACTGAAAAGGCCCCGATCTCGGGGCCTTTTCACGTCAGCCATCAGTGCCGCTGATCAATGCCAGTAGGGCCTGACCTTGTAATAGTCATACGAAGCGTCACGCGCGGTCTCGCCATCGGCGCCGGCCAGTTCATTGATCGAATAGGACGGCGCCGCCTTCAGCTGATCCTTGGAAAACGGCACGACGTAGCCGCCTCTGTCCTCGTCATAGTCAAGGCTTGCCCACGGAATGGCATGATACTTCTCGCCAATGCCGAGGAAGCCGCCAAACCCGATCACCGCGAACATGATTCCGTTCGACGTCTTGTCGAGCATGATGTCCTCGATGCTGCCGATGCTCTTGCCTTCGGTGTTGTAGACCGACGTGCCGATGACGCGCGAAGCGGCGATGGCTTCGGTGTGGCCTGTCTGGGTGGTCATGTCTGATGCTCCTCATTGTCGTTGATGGTATTTTGACAATGAGGCGCGCGGGCGAAAGTTCCCGATTTTTTGAAAACGTTAGACGGTCATTCCGCGAGGATGAACGTCACCTTCATGTTGACGCGATAGGCCGCGATCTTGCCGTCCTCGACGACGATCTTCTGGTCCTGAATCCAGGCGCCTTCGACGTTCTTCAGGGTTTTGGATGCGCGCCCAATTCCCTTCTCGATGGCGTCCTGAAAGCTCTTTTTCGATGACGACGTGATTTCGGTGACGCGGGCAACAGACATGGCTTCCTCCTGCCAAGACGCTCATTTGCGAGGAGGAGCCTACAGCCGGCTTATGCCTTCCACAAGCGTCGGCGCCTCAGGGGCATTGTCACGCTGCCGCCCGGCATGTCATTGAAACAACGTCCCGGTCTTTGGTGAGGCGGCAATGGCCCGAAGGCGCAGTCAGCAGCCAGCAGCGGCGCAGCCGCCTGTGGTCGACGCCAATGCCGCGAATGAGTCCAGCGGCTACTTCTTCGCCGGCGCCATGCTGCTGACCGCCGTCCTGATCCCGTGGTATTTCGAACTGCCGCTCAATTTCAATGTCACCGACCGCGAATTCAATCCTCTTGTCTTCGTCCCGGTCGTGTTTGCGGCCATCGGGCTCTACACATTGCTGAAGGCGATCCGCGACACGCTGCGCGTGCGCAAGTTTGGCGCGACGACTCTAGAGGCGGGCGCGGCAAAATCCGGCGGCCGCTTCCAGGGCCTGCTGCGGTCGAGCCGCGATCTGGCTCCGACCGGCGACTACATCGTCAAATTGCGATGCATCCGCACCTACCGCGTCGGCGGACCGGCAGTGAATACGATCGCCGGGGACAAATCGACCTACAAGGAAGAGCTCAAATTCGAGGAAAAGCTCGTCGTTCCGCGCGGTTCGGTGCAGTCGAGCGTGGGCATCCCGTTCGCCTTCGCAATTCCGGCCGATGCGCTGCCGTCGAACGGACCGCCGGTTTACGAGCGCCAGCACGGCAATGTGCGCTGGATCCTGACGGTCACGGCGCCGATGCCGGGCGTCGACTACTACGCGGTCTTCGCGATCGACATGAAGCGATAAGGCCAGAACAATTGATGTCCCGGGCGCTGAGGCATCGCATCGTCAGGATACTTTAGTGGCCCTTGGCGATGCGGTCGAACGCCATCAGTCTTTCGAGCAAAGCCGGCATATCCTTCAGCGGCAGCATGTTGGGGCCATCGGAAGACGTCGAATTGTCGGGATCCTGGTGGGTCTCGATGAAGACACCGGCGACGCCGACGGCAACCGCCGCGCGGGCCAGTGTTTCGACAAAGCGGCGCTCGCCGCCGGAAGAACCGCCCTGCCCGCCCGGCTGCTGCACCGAATGAGTGGCATCGAAAATCACCGGCGCGCCGATCTCGGCCATCACGGGCAAAGCCCGCATGTCCGACACCAATGTGTTGTAGCCGAAGGAAGCGCCGCGCTCGGTGGTGAGCACATTGGCGTTGCCGGAGCCGGTGATCTTGGCGACGACGTTCTTCATGTCCCAGGGTGCGAGGAACTGGCCCTTCTTGACGTTGATCACCTTGCCGGTCCTGGCGGCGGCGACCAGCATGTCGGTCTGACGCGACAGGAAGGCAGGAATCTGCAGCACATCGACATGGGGTGCCACGATCGCACACTGCTCCTCGGTGTGGACGTCGGTCAGAATGGGAAGCGAAAATTCCTTGCGCAGTTCGTCGAAGACCGGAAGTGCTGCATCCATCCCGGCGCCGCGCGTCGCCGACAGCGAGGTGCGGTTGGCCTTGTCGTAGCTGGTCTTGTAGACGAGGCCGATGCCGAGCTTGCCAGTCAATTCCTTCAGCGCGCCGGCCATGTCGAAGGCATGCTGGCGCGATTCGAACTGGCATGGGCCGGCGATCAGCGCCAGGGCTGCATGGTTGTCGAAGACGACGTTGCCGACGGTTACCGACGAATTCGGTGACAGGGGCTTGTTCATTTGATCTCCCGGAAGATAAAAGCCGCGCCCTGCCCGGATGCCGGTTGCACGACAATTTCGTTGCCCGCTATATCGTGCTGGATGGCGTTGGCTGCAAGCAGCGTCGCCGTGGCATCGGCACTGCGGACCGAAAAGACGATTGCTGTGAAACGAAGTTCCGTCGGTGCGCCGGCGGAAATGCCAAAGCGCGCGACAAAGGCTGCAGGATCGAGAACGGTCAGACACGCATTCGGCAGGTCGAAGACCGCGCCGCTCTCCTGCTTCATGCCTGCCACAGTCGAGATCAGGCTGATTTGCGTGGAAGGCGCATCGCTGACCGCCACGATTTCGGCAATGCCGGACACGCCATTGGCATGGGCCTGCAGCGCCGAGCGGTCGATCTTTGGCGCATTGATCCGCTCGCAGGCAAACAGAAAAGCGTCCGTTGAGCCGGCGCTGGAAGCGAAAGCCAGCTTGAACGACGCCACATCGCTCTTTCCGGCCGTATCCGAGAAGGCTCGCGAAAAGCTCAAGCTATTTCCCGCCGACAGGCCGGCCGAGACATAGCGCGCATGATCGTCATCGGCATTGCCGGTGCCTACCACCACAGCGGAAAAGCCCTCATCGCCCAGGCTGACGCGATAGAGCTGGTCGCGCGCGACAAAGACATTGCCATCGGCAATCGCCCTTGCCGCTGCTTGCTCGTCGCCGACCGCGAGCGGTTCGAGATAGGTGCCGTCGGCGAAAAACACGCAGCAATTTTCGGTGCCGAAAGGGTGAATGCCGGTCGGCGCGACGATGAAGCCAAGCGATGCCAGTCGCGCCCGCGCCACGGCGAGGTTAGCCGTCGGCAGCACCAGATGGTCAAGCGGATGGGTTGCGCTGGTCATTCCGGCGCGGTGTGCATCATTCCGGAAATTGGTTCAAGCGTTTCTGCCGGCAGCGTTCGGATCGCGGCCGCGTCCGCTCATGATGAATCATGTGATTCCTGGACGGTTTCCTGGAGTTTTGCGCAAACCGGAAGCCAAGCTGGCGCCACGGCATCCCCCGCGCGGGAGATGTCAGCAGTCTCGCTTTGGGTGAAAAGGCGCTGAAGTGCGATTCGGTTTTCGAATGGCAACCGTTGCCCCGTTTGAATTTCTGGCCCGTTTGGACTTGTGGATTGAGCGATAGATGACGGGCAGCACGTTCAGGATCTTGCGGATCACGCCGCATTTCTATCGCCCCGGCAAATGGCCGGCGGCTTTCGACCCGGTCGGCGGGCTGCAGAACCAGACCTGGACCATCGCGCAAGGCATGGACCGGGCGGGCGTCTCCCAGACCGTTCTTACCACCTACATTCCGGGCAGCCCGAGGCAAGTGCAGCTGTCGCCAAGGATGCGCGTCACATGCGCCGGCTGCTGGCTGCCTGAGATGATGGCCGGCCCCTTGCTCTGCTTCACCTGGTTTATGGCGGCGCTGCCGGAGCTTTTTCGCGCCCGTAGCCGCTATGACGTCGTCCACATCCACTTCAACCATTCCATCTGGTGCAGAGCGATCGCTCTCCTCGTCAGCTGGTTGGACATCCCGCTTGTCGTGTCGATGAACACGCCGCTGTGGTCGGGTCTTCAGGAAGCGCTGCGGCTTAAGGGCAAGCCTTATGACGTGACACGCTGGGTGGAGCAAAAGGCCTTGCACGCCGCCGACCGAGTTATTGCCTTGACCGAACGATATGGCCGGGAGATCGCAGCCGAGATGGGGCTCGATCGCAGGAAGGTGCCGGTCATTGCCGACGCGGTCGACGCTGCAGCCTTTCAAAGCCCGATCGCTCACGAGGCGCTACAGGCGTTGCGCACCGAACATGCTATTCCCGCTGACCGGCCGGTCGTCAGCTTCATCGGCCGCATTAGTGCCGAAAAAGGCTGGCAGGATTTGCCGGCCTTTGTCGAGCCACTGTCCGAACAAGGCTTGTTCCTGCTGATCTGCGGCGACGGTCCCGACCGGCGCAAGCTTGAAACGGCGCTTACGGCGATCGCCCGGCCCGACGCCTGGGCCATCACCGGTTTCCTGGAGCCGGCGGAGGTAAAGAAGGCGCTCAGGATTTCCGACGTCATGATCCTGCCGTCGCGGCGCGAGGTGCTGGGCAGCGTCCTGCTCGAGGCGATGGCCGCCGGTGTCCCTGCCGTCGCTTATGCCGTGGGCGGCGTCGCCGATGTCGCCGGCTCGCCGCCGGCTTTGGCACTGGTGCCGGAAGGCCGATGCGCGGAGCTTGTCGAGCGAACGCTGGAACTCGTCGCCGACGAGGCGGCGCGGCAGATCTTAATCGAACGTGGTCTCCAGCGGGTCGGAGATTTCTCGATCGGTTCGGCGGTTGCACTCAACCTCGACCTGTACGCCTCGATATTCAGTGACGCCCCCCATGGATCGCACCGTCTGGCAACGAGGCTGGCTTTGCAGGAGGACGGCGGTTCGCCGGATGCGACTTGATCAACATCGTCACCACGCGCAGTCATGCCTATACCGTTCGGCATCTGGTGCGCCAGTTGGGCAATGCGCGCCACTGGAGCTACGAGCGCCTGTTCCGGCAGAAGGAACTGCGCTCCGGCACCTGGATATTCACCGACCACGAACGTCTCTCCAACTTCGAGATCGCGCTGGCCGCGAAGCTTGCCAACAAGCTCGAACAAGGCGGCGCCCAAGTGCTCAATCATCCGGCTCGCGTGCACAGCCGCTATGAGTTGCTGACGACCCTCAACAGGGCCGGGATCAACGGCTTTTCGGCCTGGCGCTGCGAAAGCCTGCCGCGGCCGAATTCGTTCCCCGTGTTTATCCGCAACGAATTCGATCACCTCTCGGGCGATCTCGAACTGATCGCCGATCAGGAGGCGCTCGATGCAACCCTCGACCGGATGAAACTGAACGGGATTCCGCTGACCGGCAAGTTGGTCATAGAGTACGCCGGCCAGGAGGTCAGCCCCGGTGTCTGGCAGCGTTTTGCCACTTATCGCGTCGGATACCGTATGATTGCCCATCACAATGTCGTCGACTTCAGCTGGGTGGCCAAAGATGTGGAGGACGAGCAGCGTGTGCTCGACCATCCGATGTTCGACAATTTCGTCGAAAATGAGCGCCGTTTCGTTGCCGACAACCTGTACGACGATGTCTTGCGGCAGGCTTTCGATCTCGCCGGCATCGACTATGGCCGCGCCGATTTCTCGCTGGTGGACGGGCGCCCGCAGATTTTCGAAATCAACACCAATCCGTACCATGCCTCCCATCGCACGCTCTATCGCGAGACGTATGCGGCCAGGATAGAGACGCAGCGGCTTGCCGAGGACAGGCTCTACGGGGCGCTGCGCGCCATCAACATGCCGAGCTACGACCGCATTGTGCTCGATGACCCTGCCCTTCAGCGGCAGCAGATGTTCAAGCGGCTTTTCACGGGGCTGAAGCGTGCTTGATCTTGCACGGCGCACCGGTCTGACAGCCTGCCGGTCACTCAAATTCGAGGTCACCGACCATTTCGATTTCGGTTCGGTGGAATATCACCGGCTGTTCAGCCAGGCGCGAATGTCAGCCTTCCAGCACCCGGACTGGCTTGCCGCCTTCTACCGTCACCTGGCGCCAGCGCATGGCGCAAAACCGCTCGTGGTGACAGGCCGCAATGCCCAAGGCGGCCTTCGCCTTGTCGTGCCGCTGGTCCGGCTCGCTGATCTGGATGGGTTGAGCCGCATCGAATACGCTTTTCTCGGCGTGACCGACTATGCCTGCCCGGTTATGGCCGACGGCACTTTGCCGGGGCCGGAAACGGCGCAGTGCTTTCGCGATGTCCTTGGCCCACATCACGGGCTGACGATCGGGCCGGTGCATCGCGACCATGTGCATCAATGGCGGTTGCTCCTGGGAGCCGAACCCTTGACGCTCGACTTCGGTGCGCACGCTGTGGATTACAGCTTTCCCTACGCCAAATGGCGGCGCTCCAATCTCGGCACGCTTCATGCTGCGACCCTCGACCGCAAGGCGCGCCGGCTGGCAGATAGAGGCGGGCTTCGGCTGGAGTTTGTGCAAGCGCAGGATGTTCGCTCGGCCATGGTTGCGGCACGCGACTTCCGCGCAGGGCGCTTTCGCGGTGACCCGTTGCAGACGACACACGGCCTGGAATTCTACATCGACGTCGCCACCAGGGGAGCACGCTCAGGACTGGCGCGAACCTACCGCCTCGCCAGTGAAGACGGCTGCATCGCGCTTGTCTTCGGGTTGGTCGACGGCGGATGCTTCCGCTACATTCTGCTCGCCTGCAACTACCCCCTCTACAGCCGACGTTCTCCCGGCCGTGTCGCACTCGACCGTGTCATGGCGGCGTGGGCGGTGGATGGCGGCACATCTTTCGATTTCACCATCGGCGACGAGCCGTTCAAGGCAGGCTTCGGCTGTTCGCGCAGCCCGATGTATGAATTCCGCTTGTGAAAAACGGACGAGGTTTCCTGCCTGCCCGATCAGACCACCGCCACGACATCGGCCGAATAGCGCAATTCGCGCAATGGTTTGACCCGGCTGGTCGTCTCGGCATAGAGCGGGTGCGCCTTGTAGGCGGCCAAGGCCGCATCGTCTTCGAACTCGGCATAGACGACCACATCGATCGCGTCCGACAGCGGATCGACCTTGGTGTTGAGCGTCACCTCGAAGAGGTTTGAATGCGGGATCTTGCCCAGGTTGAGCAAGCCCGTGCGCACGGCTTCGACATCGTCCTTGCGCCGCGCGCTGAAGAAAACGATATGCCGGATCACGCCTGCCTCCACATTCGATTTGCCGGCATGTTTTGTGTGAGCGGGACCGCTGCGTCAACCGCCACGATGTCGCGCCCGGCGGTACCGGAAGGACTTTGCAGAGGCGCAAAAAGCTACCCCCCGCCGGTGACGTAGCGAACGATGCGCGACATCTCTCTGACCGAAGTGTCGAGATAGCGGCCACTGTTGTAGAGGCCGTCCCAGATCAGGAAAAAGGCGATGGCCATGATGACGATGACGTAACGCATGGCTGAAACTAACGTATGTGGCGGTTCGTAACCATAGTGATTTCGCCGAGGGTCGCGCTCTCCCGCGAATTCTGGCCTCGAGCCGGCTGGTTTTGGCCCAGCCGCGTGCACAGCTTGCCTCTTGAAGTTCCGCTCGATGCGGTGGAAGATTGTGGCGAAAATTCACGCAGGGTGCGGCGTTCGCGCCTGGCGAATGAAATGTGGAGGATGTGGAGGCCGGCAGATGTTGCGCCGTCACCGCGAAAGTGCAGGGGGATGTGAGATGGCTGTCAAGGAATACAAAGGCATAGGCGACGCCATCAGGCTGGACGAACTCAACTTCGCCGAGATCGTCAAGGGCTTGCCGGCCAAGGCGCGCATGGTGCTGTCGGCAGCGATGAAACTGCCGCGCGGCTCGCTGAAGGTGAGGATGCCGGATGGCCGCGCCGTTCTTGTCGGCGGCAATGCGCCCGGTCCCGACGCCGAACTGGTGCTGAAGAACTGGCGCCTGCCCGGCCGTGCCTTTTCCGGCGGCACCATCGGCGTTGCCGAATCCTACATGGACGGCGACTGGGAAAGCCCTGATGTAACCAGCTTCCTCGAACTGTTTGTCGTCAACTCGGCCGTTGGCGAACGCATTGCCGGCGGCGCCAGCTGGCTCATCAACACCGTCCAGCGCATCCGCCACTGGTTCAACGAAAACACCCGCACCGGCTCGAAGCGCAACATTTCGGCGCACTACGACCTCGGCAACGCCTTCTACAGGCAATGGCTCGATCCGAGCATGACCTATTCGTCGGCGCTCTATGCCACCGGCGCCAACGACCTTGAAAGCGCGCAGGCCGCCAAATACCGCGCCTTGGCCAAGGACACCGGCATCGGCAAGAAGGACCATGTGCTGGAGATCGGTTGCGGCTGGGGCGGTTTTGCCGAATTTGCCGCGCGCGAGATCGGCTGCCGCGTCACTGGGCTGACCATCAGCCGCGAACAGCACGACTTCGCCAAGGAACGCATCCAGAAGGCCGGGCTTTCTGACAAAGTCGACATAAAGCTGCAGGATTATCGCGACGAAACAGGCACTTACGATCGCATTGCCTCGATTGAGATGTTCGAGGCGGTCGGCGAAAAATACTGGCCTGTGTTCTTCGGCAAGATGAAGGCCTGCCTGAGGCCCGGCGGCACCGCCGGCCTGCAGATCATCACCATCAACGAGGCCGCCTACGATACCTATCGGGCGCGGCCGGACTTCATCCAGCGCTATGTCTTTCCGGGCGGCATGCTGCCGACGCCGTCGATCCTGAAATCTCTGGGCAGCGACCACGGCCTTGCCCATCTGCGCGAGCGCGTCTTCCCGGACGACTATGCCCGCACGCTGGCCGAATGGCGTAACCGCTTCTGGCAGTCGTGGGAAAAGATCGTCCCGCTCGGCTTCGACGATCGCTTCAAGAAGCTCTGGGAGTTTTACCTCCACTATTGCGAAGCCGGCTTCAGAGCCAGCTACATCGACGTACGCCAGGTGGTCTACAAGGCGTAGAGTGTTTCACCGTTTCACGGAAACGGCGAAACACTCTATCGCTTTGTTTTGACGCAATTCCGGACAGAAAACCGCTCACACTTTTCCTGGAATTGCTCCAGTGTGAGCGGGCATTGCCCGCCCCTCAAAGCAGGATGCGGTACTTCGCAAATCCCGCTTCGCCCTCGCCCATCGGCTCGATCTTCAGCGATTTCACCGAGGCGATAAAATCCTTCGCCTTGGGACCGGTCTCGAACACCACGCTGGTTCCAGGCAGCGGCGTGAACGACCAATTGTCGTCGGCCGACGGATTGATCGTGCCCTCGCTGACGACGTAGCGCACGATCACGTCGCGGTTGGTGTCCGGCGCCTCGTAGATGATCTTCGAGGCATTGATATCAGGGAAATTGCCACCGCCGCCGGCGCGATAATTGTTGGTGGCGACGACGAATTTCGCTGAGGGATCAATAGGCTTGCCATCGAAGCTGAGGTCGATGATGCGGCTGGAGCCGGCATTGGCGACGCCACCCTTGGCATCGTATTTCGGCGGCTGCGACAGGTCTATCTTGTAGCTGACGCCGTCGATCACATCGAAATTGTAGGACGGGAATTCAGTGTCGATCAGCGCCTGGTCGGCTTTCCCGGCCTCGATCTTCCTGAAAATGCCGGCCGACATTTCCAGCCATTCCTTGACCTGCGCTCCGGTGATCTCAACCGCCCGTACTGTGTTCGGATAGAGATAGAGGTCGGCAACGTTCTTGATGGCGATGTCGCCCACCGGCACGTCGGTGTAGTAGTCGGCACCGTTGCGCCCGCCGGCCTTGAAGGGTGCGGCCGCCGAAAGCAGCGGCACATCCTTCCACTGCGTGCTCTTCAAAATGTCCTTGAGGTACCAGCTCTGCGCCTGGTTGACGATCTGCACTGAGGGATCGTCGGCCACCAGCGCGAAATAGGAATAAAGCGGCGCCGACGTCTTGCCGACCGGGCGGCGCACATAGGCAAGCGTCGCCTCGTGGTCCGCCTTCAGCGCATCGACGATGCGCGGGTCGTCCGCCACCGTCGGCTTGTTCGCCTTGTCGACGCGCTCGTAGATCGGCCGTGCCTCCGAAGTCGCCGAGACCACGCGCCATTTCGATCCATCGCGTTCCAGCAAAAGGTCGATCAGGCCCATATGCGAACCCCAAAAGCCGCCCATCACCGCCGGCTTGCCTTGCAGCGTGCCCTTCTCGGCGTCGACGCCGTCAAGCGCCTGAAAGTCCTTCTTGCCGGGGAAAACCAGATGCTGATGGCCGGTGAACACCGCATCGATGCCCTCGACGCCGGCGACGAAGAACGAGGCGTTCTCCATGCCATCGCCCTGTTTGATATCGATGCCGGAATGCGAGAGCGCAATGACGATGTCGGCGCCCGCCTCCTTGATCTCAGGCACCCAGGCCTTGGCCGCCTCGACGATGTCGCGCGTCCGGACATTGCCTTCGAGGTTCTTCAGGTCCCAGACCATGATCTGCGGCGGCACGAAGCCGATAATACCGATCTTGATCGGCTGCTCAGCGCCCGACCCGTCCTTGATCTTCTTGTCCAGGATGACGTAGGGCTTGAGATAGAGCTTGTCGTCGCGCGGGTTGGCGGCAAGCTCGGTGCCGCGGATCAGATTGGCGCAGACGAACGGAAAATTGGCCCCGGCCAGCACCTTGTCGAGAAACGACAGGCCGTAATTGAACTCGTGATTGCCGAGCGTCGAGCATTCATAGCCGAGCAGGTTCATGCCCTTCATGATCGGATGCAGGTCGCCATCCTTAAGGCCCCTTTCGTAAGCGATGTAGTCGCCCATCGGGTTGCCCTGCAGGAGATCGCCATTGTCGATCAGCATGGCATTGGTGGCTTCCTTGCGCACCGCCGCGATCAGTGACGCCGTACGCGACAGGCCCATCGTGTCGTTCGCTTTGTCGGCGTAGTAATCGTAAGGCAGCACATTCACGTGGATGTCGGTGGTCTCCATGATCCTGAGGTGCGCCTGGTTGGCCTCAGCGCGGGCGGAAAACGGATGCAGCATGATCAGCGCGCCTGTAGCGGCCGCACCGGCAAGAAAACCGCGACGGGAGACGGGGTGGAACAAAGGCGACATTGGTTTTCCTTCCCAGCGACGTGAACAGCCCAGCCCCGGCCGAAACCTTCGCGCCGAAAACTGGCCATGTCCATCGGGAGGTCAATCGATCAGCAAAAGGTGACGGCTGGATGAATATCCGTGGCCGACAGGAAGACCTCAGCCCTTGTCGTCATCGCCCTGGGTGATCAACCGGGCGCTGCGCTGGCCGGTGAGATAAATCCATAGCCAGCTAAGCGATACCGACAGCCGGTTGCGGAAGCCGATCAGGAAGTAGATGTGGGCCACGCCCCACAGCCACCAGGCGAGCCAGCCGGTGAGCTTGATCCAGCCGAAATCGATCGCGGCCGCCCACTTGCCGATCGTCGCGAGGTCGCCGGCATGTTTGTAGCGGAAGGGACGCGCAGCACTGTCCCCGGCCAGCCGCGCCCTGATCGTCGCGGCAACATGCTTGCCCTCCTGCTTGGCGGAAGGCGCCACGCCCGGCACCGGCTTGCCATCCGGCCGCAACACATGCGCCGTGTCGCCGATGACGAAGATTTCTGGACTGTTCAGCACGGTAAGATCGGGCTCGACCATCACCCTGCCCGCCCGGTCGACCGGTGCGCCCAGCCACTCGCCTGCGGGCGAGGCGGCAACGCCGGCGGCCCACAGGATAGTCCGCGCGGGAAGATGGGTATCGCCAAAGACGACGCCTTCGGCGTCCAGGCGCGTGACGGCGCGGCCAAGCTCCACCGTGACGCCCAGCCGTTCCAGCGCCGTGCGGGCATAGTCGGACAGTTGCGGCGCGAAATTGGCCAGGATTCGGTCACCGGCCTCGACCAGCACCACGCGCGCCTCACGCGTGTCGATGTTGCGGAATTCGCCGCGCAGCGTCTCATGCGCGAGCTCGACGATGGTGCCGGCAAGCTCGACGCCGGTCGGGCCGCCGCCGACAATGACCAGCGTCAGCAGCGCCTGGCGCTTGGCCGGATCGGTCTCGCGCTCGGCCTGCTCGAAGGCAAGCAGGATGCGGCGGCGGATGGTGGTGGCGTCCTCCAGCGTCTTCAGCCCGGGCGCAAAAGGCTCCCATTCGTCATGGCCGAAATAAGCGTGGCGCGCGCCGGTGGCGAGCACCAGCGTGTCGTAGGGAACTGAACTGCCGTCCTCGAGCAGTACGCGGTTGGCCTGGCGATCGACGCCGGTGACGTTGCCCAAAAGGGTCGTCACATCCTTGCGCTTGCGCAAGAGATGGCGGATCGGCCAGGCGACCTCCGAGGTTGCCAGCGACGTCGTCGCCACCTGGTAGAGCAGCGGCTGGAAAAGGTGGTGGTTGCGCTTGTCGATCATGGTGATGCGCACCGGTGCACCGGAGAGCGCCCGGGTCAGTTCAAGACCACCGAATCCCGCACCCACGACAACGACATGATGGCTGGTTTCGCTCATCGCACTCACCTCGTTTTCACTGTTCTTATCTAGTGATTTTTGTGCACCGCAACAATCTCGTAGAGCGCAAGACTGCCATGCATCAAGGCTGCCCAAGACTCGCCTTCCAATGTCGCGAATGCCTATGTCGGCAGGCTCGGACGGGTATAGCCTCGCCGGACAGGATTACGGGAGTGAGGCATGGCCAACGATCAACAGGACGCCAAAGATGGCGAAGGCCCGGCACAATATTCCTCGCCGCCTTGCTTCATGCACGAACTCGATCCGGAATTCCGCGCGCCTTTGTCCGACTGGACCGATGTGCGCCGTTGGCGCAAGGCCGAGCGCGAACGGCTGATCGCGGCGCGTCTTGCTGTTTCAGCCGATGCGCGCGCAGCCATGTCGCAGCGTATTGCCGACGGTCTCGACGCGGTGATCGGCGACATTGCCGGCCGCATGGTCAGTCTCTATTGGCCGTTTCGCGGCGAGCCGGACCTGCGGCCCTGGATGGCGTCGGTCAACGAGCGCGGCGGTCGTACCGCGCTCCCCATCGTTATCGAGAAGGGACAGCCACTGATCTTCCGCGCTTACGTCCCGGGCGACCGGCTGGAAAAAGGCGTCTGGAACATCCCCATTCCTGCCGAAGGCGACCCGGTGTTGCCCGACATTGTCATTGCACCGATCGTCGGCATCGATCCGCAAAACTACCGCCTGGGCTACGGCGGCGGCTTCTTCGATCGAACGTTGGCGGCGATGCCGTTCAAGCCCTTGGTCATCGGCGTCGGCTACGAGTTGCAGCGCATTCCCACCATCTACCCGCAACCGCACGACATCCCGATGGACCGGCTGGTGACCGAGGCCTAAGCGCCCATTCGGCAAATGAAACCGGCTGGATTTCGCTAATGCCAAAAATCCGACTTGGTCGACGAATAGCATGATCTTCAAGGTGGCCACGCTGCGGAGCACCATTTCGACAGGCGCTCCGGGCGGATTCAACCGTGTCCAGCCGCTCTTGGACTGGCTGCTCACAACGGATGAGAAGATGATCGGACGAACCATAGCAACTGCCCTTGCAATCGCGTTTTCCTTTTCGCCTCTGCATGCGCAACCACGGCATCGTTTGCCGAGCGGCTATAAATGGGGCCGCTGCCTGCTTGTTGCTGACGGTCAGACCCGCATATCCGGACGATGCTCCTATCAAATCGAGCAAGGCGGCGATTTCAACATCCAGGGGCCCCGGCAAGTTTTTGCTGGGATCGACTATGCCGACACGCATAGTGGCGCCGGTGAAATGTCCGAAGATTACTGGGCGGATGTCTACAAGGACGGCGATATCTGGGCGGGCTATGGCAACTCCGACATTCGCGCAACGCACGGCGATGAACGCTGGGAAGACCTTCGCCGCGAAGGCGCGTGCTATATCGGGCAGGACGTCCGGATCTGCCTTTGGCGATAGAGCGGTTCACCGTTTCACGGAAACGGCGAACCGCTCTATCTCTTTTGTTTTTACGCAATTCCCAAGGGAAAGCGCTTCGCGCTTTTCCCGGGAAAACCGCTCACACTTTTCCTGGAATTGCTCTAGGCCAGTTCCGGCTTCATGCCCATGGCGGTCCGATCGACGATCTCGCGCAGGGCAAACGACGAATTGATCTTGGTCACATGCGGCATCGCCGACAGCCATTCCTTGTGGATGCGCTCGTAGTCGACCAGGTCCTTGGCGGCGATGCGCAGGATGTAGTCGTATTCGCCCGACATCAGGTGGCAGGACAGCACATTCGGGCAGCGCTTGATCGCCGCCTCGAAATCAGACAGCGTCTTTTCGAATTGCCCCGACAGCGAGATGTGCACGATCGCCGTCATCTGGTGGCCGAGCGCAGCATTCGAAAGCCGGGCGTGATAGCCGCGAATGGTGCCGGATTTCTCCAGATTGTCGAGGCGACGCGAGCAGGCAGACTGCGACAGGCCAACTCTTTCGGCCAGCGCCGCATTGGGTATGCGCCCATCCTTCTGCAATGTCTCGAGAATGGCGATATCGATCCTATCGAGCGGCATTTTTCGTGATTCCTGCGAAAATCATGCTATTTGGCGCAACGATTATCGAAACGCATGATCCCGCGCAAGCGCATTCGCAAACACCTGCGCAACGATTCGTGGTTCACTGGGTTCATACAGGGAACGAGCCCAAAAGGGCCGGATCAGGAGAAGACAATGCGCGTCGGCTGCCCCAAGGAAATCAAGAACCATGAATACCGCGTCGGTCTGACGCCGGGCTCGGTCCGCGAATATGTCGCGCACGGCCATGAAGTGCTGGTCGAAACCGGCGCCGGCGCCGGCATCGGCGCCGATGACAATGCCTACCGCGCCGCCGGCGCCACCATCGCCAAGACCGCCGCCGACGTGTTTGCCAAGTCAGACATGATCGTCAAGGTCAAGGAGCCGCAGCCCAATGAATGGGTACAGCTACGCGACGGCCAGATCCTCTACACCTATCTGCACCTGGCGCCCGATCCGGAGCAGACCAAGGGCCTGCTCGCCTCAGGCGTCACCGCGATTGCCTATGAGACCGTGACCGACGACCGTGGCGGCTTACCGCTTTTGGCGCCGATGTCGGAAGTCGCCGGCCGCCTGTCGATCCAGGCCGGCGCCACCGCGCTGCAGAAGGCCAATGGCGGCCGCGGCGTGCTGCTCGGCGGCGTGCCCGGCGTGCTGCCCGGCAAGGTCACCGTGCTTGGCGGCGGCGTCGTCGGCCTGCATGCGGCCCGCATGGCCGCCGGCCTCGGCGCCGATGTCACCATCATCGACCGCTCGATCCCGCGCCTGCGCCAGCTCGACGACCTCTTTGCCGGCCGCGTCCACACCCGCTACTCCACTGTCGAGGCGCTGGAAGAAGAATGCTTCTCGGCCGACATCGTCGTCGGCGCAGTGCTCATCCCGGGTGCTGCTGCCCCCAAGCTGGTGACCCGCGAAATGCTGTCGGGTATGAAGAAGGGCTCGGTGCTGGTCGACGTCGCCATCGACCAGGGCGGCTGCTTCGAGACCTCGCATGCCACCACCCATGCCGACCCGACCTATGAGGTCGACGGCGTCATCCATTACTGCGTCGCCAACATGCCAGGCGCCGTGCCGGTCACCTCTGCGCACGCACTCAACAACGCGACGCTGCACTATGGCCTGCAACTGGCCGACAAGGGTCTGAAGGCGCTGGTCGACGACCATCATTTGCGCAACGGTCTCAATGTCCACAGAGGCAAGATCACCAATCGCGCCGTCGCCGAAGCGCTCGGCTACGAGTTGGTCGAACCGAAGGCGGTTTTGGCCGCCTGACCTGACTTAAACCAGCCTTTGCCTCCCACCCGCCGGTTGTACCGGCGGGTTTTTCTTTGTCCAAGATCCTGACATCGGAATTAAACAAGCTGACGGGCAACAAAAAAGCGGAGCCAAAGCCCCGCTTCCTCAGTCGTCGAGATTCCCGCCGGTTCATCCGCGGTCGGCAAATCCATCGACATGTCCCTTTTAGCGTATGAATACGACGGCAGTGCGACAGTTTCTCAGCCAGCCGCGCGCCGCCATGTTCGCGCCGATTGCTGGCGCTGTGTGAAGTGCTTCACATCAGATATTCGAAAAACCTGCGCAGACAGATACCGCCAACTTGACGGCCCCAGCCACCTCCCGAACGCCTGATGTCTCCCATGCAGGCCTCTTCGGCGGCAGCTTCCGTCACACGGTTCCCAACTGCCCGCCAGACGATCGGCGGGCATCTTTTTGTCACGCGCGCTCGATGCGGCACTGATAGCAATTGTTGCGCGCCGAGCGGACATGGACATAAGCGATGTCGTCGCGCTCGAACAATGTCTCGGCACGCGCCGCTATGTCATGCGTGGGAATGACGCCGCCGCTGCCATAGACGATGCGGTCATCCGCTCCATAGCCGCGCACAATGTAGTCGCTGCTTTCCAGCATGTCCGGAAGCGCTTCCGCCTCGGCTGCACGTTCGCATTCCTGCGCATGCAGAAAGATCGGTCCGGTCTCGGCGTAAGGCTGCAGTTCGGGAAACGGCCGGTAGGCAAGGATCAGATAGCCATCGCCTTCGGCGACGTTTCTCAGGCAATGCCGGCACGGAACGCCGTCACCGTCGGAAACCTTGCGCTCGGGCGTTTGGCCATAGGCATCCGGCCCGCCACGCTGCAGGGCTCTGACGTCTTCTGTCGGCAAGGCTTTGAACTGAACGGTCATGGCTGGATCTCCGGTGTCGTTGACCGGAAAATATGCCGCCACGCTGATGCCTCCCACCCGATTCCTGCCAAGGCTGCAAGGCCGCCAGCAGCCCGGCCATTTCAAGCCGGACCGCTGAAAAATTGCTTCAGAAACCTGTCGTCGTCAGCGGATGAAATCATCGAAGCGGCGCAGCGTCACCCGGCGGTTGCGCCAGTTCTCGTCCTGGGTCTGCACCAGGAGGAATTCCTCGCCATAGCCGACGGTCTCCAGCGCATAGCCCGGCACGCCAAACTCGCGCACCAGCGTGCGCTTCAGCGAGGCGGCGCGCTGCTCCGACAGGATCTGGTTCGACTGGAAGGAACCGACCGCATCGGTGTGGCCCTCGATCAGCACGCGGGCGCCGGGATCGCGGCGCAGAATGCGCTCCAGCGCGTCGGCGATGTTTTCGATCTTGCCGTATTGCGAGCTGGAAATGGCGGCCGAGCCGAAGGCGAAATTGATCGACTGGATGTCGATCGAGCGCGCCTGACGCCGCAGATCCGGCCGCCGTTTGAATTCGCGGATGGTGACGCGCTGGTTGGGGCGCAGTTTCACCCGGGGCGCGGCGTCGAGCTGTCGCTCGATCGTTGCCGCCGACGGGGTGGTCGCCTGTGCGGCGGCCAAGGTCGGCATGGCAAGGGCTGCAATCAGCGCTGCGGCAAATGTACGTCGGCTCAGCATATCCTTCTCCTCGGCAATGGTCGCGTCAGTGTTGACGCCACCATGGCAGAGGCAGTCTGAAGCACCGATGAATGGCAGGTTCAGCCTTCAGGCAGAAATCACGGCCGCATGACGCTGGCCGAGCGCTCGGCAAAAGGCAGCGGATGCACGGTCTCCTTCTTTTGCGCCACCGGCGCAAAGCCGAGCTTCTGGTAGAGCGGCAGGGCGGCCGGATGATCGAGCGTGCAGGTCTGCACCGTCACCCGCTTCGGCCCGTATGACCAGGCGGCGGCGATCGCGGCGCCCAGGAACCAGCGGCCGATGCCTTGCCCGGTCGCGTGCTCCATCATGCCGAAATAAGCGAGCTCGACTTCCTCAGGCAGATGCGGCTTGAGGTCGAAGAACCCTGCCGGCGCGCCGTCGAGATAAAGCACGCGGATGTCGCGGTCCTCGCGGTGGATCCCGGCCGCAAGCTCGTCATCGTCCAGCCGCAGCACATTGACCCAATGCCATTTGCGCCCCACCCGATCCATCAGATAGCGGTAGAAATGCAGCGGAATGTCCTTGGTCTTCAACAGCGCGATCTGCTTGTTGTAGGGCACCGGCGGCGAATAGGCCGGCGGCACATGCATTTCCAGAAACGTCACCGTAACCTCGATGTCGTCCAGCACGCCGTTTTCCATCGCCATCATTCCTTGCCCGTTGCAACGGGCGTGTCTGATAGTCCGCCCCATTCCGTCCATGAGCCGTCATAGAGCCTGTTGTCGGTGTGGCCGAGCGACTCCAGCGCCAGCGTGATGACAGCCGCGGTGATGCCGGAGCCACACGAGGTGACGACGGGCTTCGACAGGTCGATGCCGGCATCTTCGACAGCCTTGCGCAACTGGTCCTTCGACAACAGCGCGCCATCTTGCGACAGCGCTGAATAAGGCAGGTTGCGTGCGCCGGGCATGTGACCGGAGCGGACACCGGCACGAGGCTCCGGCTCGGCTCCGGTGAAGCGGCCGGCGCCGCGGGCGTCGGCAATCTGGCTCTCTTTGGTTTCGACGATGCGGCGCATGTCGGCGAGGCTGGCGACCCGGGCGGCATCGAAATCGGTATGAAACACGTTTGGCGCGATCTTGGTCGGTTCCGCCGTCACCGGCCGACCCGCCGCCTTCCAGCTGTCGAAGCCGCCGTCCAGAACATAGACCTGGAACACGCCCATGACGCGGAACATCCACCATGCGCGCGGCGCCGAGAAGAAACCTGGGCCGTCATAGACGACGATGGTGTCGTCGGCCGAGATGCCCATCGTGCCGACATATTGCGCGAAATGCTGCGGCGACGGCAGCGTGTGCGGCAGCTTGGCATCCGGGTCCGAGGCCGCATCGTGATCGAAGAAGCGCGCGCCCGGAATATGCGCCGCCTCATACTCGGCGCGCGCATCGCGCTTTTGCGCCGGCAGATACCAGGACGCATCGACGATCGTCAGGCCGGGCTCGCCAAGCCGGGTCTGCAACCAGTCCGCATCGACAGTGAAAGGGCTGTCATCGGCCATTCTTTTTCTCCTGCTTCGTCTTCGGCAAAACTTGTTTGGCTTGACAATATGGATGCGTTCCGAGCGCGCAACATTCGGTTTGGATACGCGACATAGTCAGCCGCCGCAGTCCCTTGATTCCGATTGTTTTCATGTTTCGTGGCGAGTACGGATGATCGTTATGATCTGGGGTGGGCGGGGTCAATAATCTCGGCATGAGCAATCTTCTGTTTTCTCGTATTCCCAGCAATCCGCTTTCGCTCGGACTTGTCTGCAACTTCATTGCGCACTATCCGCCTTTCGACGGCTATGAGTTCGGCCTGATGGTGAAGACGCTTCGTTACCAGCTGGATCAGCAGACACACATGATCGGCTCGATCGACGATGCCATCGTCGCTTATGTCGGCTGGATCCAGACCAGTCGCGAGATAGCCGAGGCCTGGGCAATAAATGGCGGCCCGCTTAATCCCTTCCCCGATGGCGATGCCACAGCGGTGACGGTGCTGGCGACGCGATCCTCGTCCCATATCCTGCCGCTGATCAAAAAAGCCAAACTCATCAACCTCGACAAATCAGTATTCTGGAAACGCGACTTCATCGACAACCGCGGCTCGGTCAAGCGAGCCGTCCGCAAGCGCGACGTCTGATGCAATCAGTCGAATCCGCCGAGGCGCTGACGCAAGAGATACTCATCCGGCTGGATGACCGCTATGCCGCAATGTTTGTGCGCATCTGGCGGCCTGCCGGCACGCCGCGTGCGACAGTCTTCTGCCTGCACGGCTTCACCGGCAACGGCGCCGACTTTGACTACCTCGCCACTTTCCTGTGCCGCAACGGCTTCCTGGTGATCTGCCCGGACCTGTTGGGACGCGGACGCAGCGCCTATCTGGGTTCAGGATACGACATCAACCTCTACTCCAAATGCCTGCGTGCACTCGGTGAGTTCGCTGGTACGGAGAACCACTTCATCAGTACTTCGTGGGGCGGCACGATTTTGCTTCTGTTTCTGCACATGACACGCTCCAAGGCCGCGAAAATCGTTCTCAACGACGTGCCAATGCTCGGCGGGCCGAAGGTCGACGCGATGAGAAACGAAGTCATGAAGGAAAGTACGCTTGCGTTCGAGACCCGCGCAGCGGCGAAGAATTATCTGAGCGCCACCAGGGCCGTCATGGGCCCGGTCGAGGAAGCGGTATTTAACCGCTATGTCGAGAACAGGATCGCGGCCAGTCAGGATGGTTTCCGGTTGGCCTACGACCCGGCCACGACTGGGAATTTCGGAGCCATGATCGGACGCGAATATGATCTTTTTCCGATCGCGGCAAAGATCGACGCCCGCATTCTGCTGATGTACGGCCGTGACAGCCATTTCATCGACAGGCAGGCCATTGACCGCACGCGGGTGATCCGGCCAGATCTGGGACTTGTCGACAATATCGATGCGGGCAATCCGCCGTCGCTGATGACGTTGGACCAGGCCCTGCTCATCCTGGGTTTCCTGTCTGCCGTCTGAAACTGGATCTGTCGTGGCGGGGGTGATTCCGGAGATGCAATTCGACGATTTATACAGCAAGTTTATCGCCGAGACCTATGACCGGCAAAGCTTGGTCGAAGATCCCGCCAAAATCCTGGTTTGCACGACGCCGCGAACGGCCGGGCATTCCTATTGTCGGGTCCTGCAGCAACTCGGTCTGGGAATACCCACCGAGTATTTTCAGTGGCAGTATGCCTTGCCGTTGATGAGACGGTGGTCGATCGACGGCACAATGGACGTCGAAAAACTCAATCAGCAGGCGCCGGCCTACGGTCGCCATCTCTTGGAGAAACGGACCGAGAACGGCGTTTTCAGCGCCAAGATCTTCTATGAGAACCTGCCCTTCGCACGCAGTTCAATCGGCGATGACGACGACAACTCGTTCTACGTTTTCCTCTCGAGGCGAAACAAGGTAGATCAGACCATCAGCCTGCTTTCGATGCTCCACACGGGCCAGCCGTTCGACAGTCAGGAGAAGCTGCCTGGGATTCCCACGGTGACAATTTTGAGCGAGAAAGTTGTCCGAGACACCGCGCAGTATATTTTCGATAGAGAAATCAGGTGGAAAAATTACCTGAACACTGTTGATCGCCGCAGAGTGGCTCATGTGTTCTACGAGGACTTTATCGCGGACCAGCAGGAAAACGCATCCGCCACAATGAGCACCTGGTTCCCAGGCTTCGCGCTGAAGTCAAAAGCCATATCGACAAGCAAGCGCTATGCGCATGATGTCGAGTTCAAGACCATGATCGGAAGGCAATTCGGGAGTTATATCCGGCGGTTCTGGCAGGAACATGCCTGACCTTGAGTCATCTACGCGAAACACTGATCGAAGCCCCCTCCGCCGGCCGTAGCGCCAACCCATAGTCGAACCTGATCACATCGTCAGCACGGCTGAAGGCGAACTGGCGGATTACCGCGAGAACAGCCTCTTTGACTTCCAGCCGGCCGAGACGCGCGCCACCACACATGCGCGGTCCGGTTAGGAACGGAATAAAAGCCCGTCGGTCGAAGCTGTTCTCGATGAATTCCTTCCTGCTGGCGTCGAAGGTACGCGGGTTTTCCCAGAAGGCTGGATGCTGGTGCACGCCGATGATCGACACCATGATCAGCTGCCCGGCGCGTAAATCGCGGCCGTCGAGTGTCGTGTCAGCGCCCACTTCGCGGGTCAGAAACGGTATCGGAGGGAAATAGCGCATCGTCTCGTTGATCAAGCAATCGGTGTACGGCGTATGCGCGTCGCCTGAGAGGACCTCGGAATGGATGCGCTCCTGCACCTGCTGGTTGGCCCCCAGCCGATCGATCACCCAAAGTGCGGTCGTTACCGTTGTCTCGACGCCGGCGAAGAAATTCATGACGAACTCTTCCACCGGCGAAAAGCCTTCAACGTCGCGGGCCTCGCTTCTAAAGCGGTCCATCTCGGCCGCCGCCCGGGAATCCGCCATCAGCAGCGCTGCGAAATCGGCAATCACCGCGCGGGCATCCTGGATAGCATTCGCGCGTTCGGCGGTCGTCGGAGTCACCCAGGAATAGTATTGGAGACGCCTCAACACATCGCGCACCCTGTCGAGCAGCAAGAGTGTAGCCGCCATATCGGGAACAAGGCCGAAAGCCCGGTAAAATATCGTCATCGACGCAGCGAACAGGGCATGCTGAATCGCAGTTAGCGTAGCCTCGGTGCCGGAAAGACCTGTAGCATAGATTTCCGCCACTGGATGCTGCTGCGCCGGCCTGGCGGCCGCCAGGTAAATATCCTGGGTGATGGCGCGCCGGACAGACCAGTCCTCGTCATTGGTGTTGAAGCGGCTAAACCCGAGGGCCGAGATCAGGGAGAAGTTCTTTCGGAAGAGCTCCGGCGCCTTGACGATGACGTCGACGGCCTCGGGATCGTCGAAGACAGTCAGATTGCCGAGATCTCGGGCTCTTCCGTTCGGCCCCACCTGCCCGCTCTGGGCGAAAAGCGCATAGACAAGGTTGTTGAGCACGCTTTCGATTTGCGCTGGATTGTCCACCAAACCCCCTGTCAGCCGCGGCTCGGTCAGCCCCAGCGCGACGCTTACCACATCTGTCCACCGGCGCTACCAGGCACCGTGGCAAGACCGCAACACCGTCCTATAAAATTGCTGGCCGGACTTGCTGCAATATGCCGTTAGGTTATGTCTGTAATGCTGGGTTTTAGGGCAAGATTCTGGGCGGGGTTAAGTAAATGCGGGCTAGGGCACCGGGTAAACTATTGGCGACTGTTGCGGCATCCGCCGCTTCGATGACTTCGGTGGGCGTGATTGCCGCGCATGCAGAGGATGCGAAGGCCACAGACCAGTCGGTCATCGATTCACGCGTCAAAATCGCCTTCGAGGGCGCGTTCTTTCAAAACAACGTCCATGAGGACGACAAGACCGGCGGCACCGACAAGCTCGGAAATAGCAACGGTGACTTCTCAGGTTCGATCGCGCTGACCAAGCAGATTTCGTCGGACATGGACTGGCGCCTTGCAGGTGCGTTTCACTTGGGCAAGAAACGTTCCTGGGAAGAGAGTGGCCAGATACCACAAGGCTTTTTGACCATAGGCTACGGCGACGACTACAGTTTCCAGGCATTCGATTTCGACGTCGGTAAGCACGTCAAGGTTCAGGCCGCCGATATCCGCTTCTTTGGCGGTCTGCGCCTGGTGCATTCGGATGAAAGAGTTGTTGCCTCCGAAGGCTTCAACCCGGACGATCCAGCCGACAAGGGCGGCACCGTCGACAAGATAGGATCGTCGGAATATTGGGGCATTGGCCCGCGTGTCGGCGCCGAGGCATACTACCCGCTGAACGAAACCTGGGGGCTGACAGGCGCTGTTTCCGGCTCCGTCATGTGGGGCCGCCGTGAAAACCGGGCCGGAATCAACTACGACTTCACAACGGGTGTACAGGGCTCTGTCCCGTTGGGGAGCGAGTCCGAGAACCAGACAGTGACAAATCTCGACGCCTCGGCCGGCCTGAGCTGGATGCCCCTCGAAGGCGCGACCTTTACGGCCGGCTACAAGATCGAGCAGTGGCACAATCTGCTAGTCAATGCGGACAGCACCACCCAGACCTTCCACGGCCCGTTCCTTCGTCTCGAAGTCAAAATGTGACGGTATTAGCCGGCACGCGGTGGGCTTGGGCGCGATGTTCGAATCCAGGATCGCGGTCAACGGCAACGTCAAATTGCACTACACGGCGGCGGGCTCTGGCCCGCCGATCGTCTTCCTGCATGGCTTTCCCGATCACGGAATGGGTTGGCGCCGGCAGATGCAAGCGCTTTGCGGCCGCTATCGCGTGATCGCGCCGGACCTGCGGGGCTTCGGACAAAGCGATGCGCCACAGGGCTACGGCAACTATGTGCTGACGCATTTGGTCAACGACGTGCTGGCCGTTCTTGCGGCGGAAAAGCTGACCCAGGCCGCGATTGTCGGCCATGACTGGGGCGGCATCATCGCATGGTGGCTGGCTATACGCGTGCCGCAGGTCGTGCGCCATCTCGTCCTGCTGTCGACGCCGCACCCGCGTAATCATCTGCGCGCCATTGCTGATCCGGCCAATGCCGAGATCACCGGATACATACGCCGCTTCCAGGTCCCAGGCGCGGCCCAGATGCTGGTCATCGATGAACTCGCCACCTGGGTCACCGATCCGCAGGACAAGCAAGCGTTGATTGATTCGCTCAGGCAATCCGATCCGGAAGCGATGCTGGGCTACTACAGGGCCAACATACCGCTTGGCAGAGTGCCGGATCTGGGCCAACTGCCTTTGGTCAAGGCACCGACCCTGGTCCTATTCGGCACCGACGATCCCTATGTTCCGGCCAGTGCTTTTGACGGCACCTTCCGAGAAGTCGACAACGTCACCGCCGTGATTGCGTTGCCCGGGGCGGGCCACTTCATCCATCATCAGGCAGCCAGGTTCGTCACCGAGCAGATCGAAGCGTGGGTGGAGCGACCGCCTTCCAGTTTCCGATACCTTGGCTAAGCCAAGGTATCTTAGGACCGCCTGAGCAATATAGAGGCCAGGTGCTGTTTGACCCTAATTCGCCGGCATCGGTCCGAAGCGAATGCGAAAACGCCGGTTCTCGCGGCCCTTCTTTTCGATCTTGCCGATGTGGATCTCGCCGATCTCGCCGGTGCTTTTGACGTGGGTGCCACCGCAGGGCTGGCTGTCGACCGAAGCGTTGTCGCCGATGCAGACCAGGCGGATCTTGCCGGTGCCGACCGGCGGGCGGACATTCTTGGATTTCACCAGGCCCGGATTGGCCGCCAGTTCCTCGTCGGTGATCAGTCTGATGAAGATCGGGTGATCGGCGCGCACCAGCGCCATAAGCCCGGCGGTGACATCTTCCTTGGTGAAGCCGGCATCCGGAGCGTCGAAGTCGACACGGCTGTCATCCTCGGAAACCGCAGCACCGGTGATCGGAAACGGACAAACGACGGTGAGCAAATGACAGGCGGCGTGCATGCGCATCAGGAGATGCCGCCGCTCCCAGTCGATGGCGAGTTTCACCCGCTCGCCAATTTCGGGCACCGGCTGCTCGGGCGCCGGCACATGGATGATCTCGTCCTTGGTCTCGCCGGTGATGGTGGCGGCAATGGCGATGCGGCTGCCGTCGGCGCGCTCCAGCATGCCGGTGTCGCCGGGCTGGCCACCCGATGTCGCGTAGAAGATCGTCCGGTCGAGAATGATGCCGCCACGCTCATTGATCGCGACCACGGTGGCATCAGTCGTCTTCAAATAGGCGTCGTCGCGAAACAGCGCTTCGGTATTGTGCGCCATCAGGCAACCTTCTCGTATGGCACTGATATTGTGCTGCGCTCGTCCATCCAGCCCGGCACCGGCAAGTTCTTCTCGCGTAGGAAGTCCGGGTTGAACAGCTTCGACTGGTAGCGCGTGCCGTAGTCGGCAAGGATGGTCACAATGGTGTGGCCGGGGCCTAGCTCGCGCGCCAGCCGGATCGCGCCGGCAATGTTGATCCCGGTTGAGCCGCCGACGCACAGGCCCTCTTCCTGGATCAGGTCGAAGACGATCGGCAGCGCTTCCTCATCCGGCACCTGGAATGAGAAGTCGGGCGTAAACCCTTCGAGATTGGCCGTGATGCGCCCCTGCCCGATCCCCTCGGTGATCGAGCTGCCGTCGGACTTCAATTCGCCGCTGGTGTAGAAGGAATAGAGCGCCGCGCCCAAGGGATCGGCGAGCGCGATCTTGACGTTCTTGCTTTTGGCCTTCAGCCCGAAGGCGACGCCGGCCAGCGTGCCGCCCGAACCCACCGCCGAGACGAAGCCGTCGACCTTGCCGCCGGTCTGCGCCCAGATTTCTTCCGCCGTGGTGCGGATATGGCCGTCGCGGTTGGCGACATTGTCGAACTGGTTGGCCCAGATCGCGCCGTTCGGCTCGGAACGCGCCATCTGCTCGGCCAGCCGCCCCGACAGTTTCACATAATTGTTGGGGTTCTTGTAAGGCACCGCAGGCACCTCGATCAGCTCGGCGCCGAGCAGCTTGATCGTGTCTTTCTTTTCCTGGCTCTGTGTCTCGGGAATGACGATCACGGTGCGATAGCCCAGCGCCTTGGCGACCAGGGTCAGGCCAATGCCGGTATTGCCGGCCGTACCTTCGACGATGACGCCGCCCGGCTTCAACAGCCCGCGCTGTTCGGCGTCCCGGATGATGAACAGGCCGGCGCGATCCTTGACCGATTGCCCCGGATTCATGAACTCGGCCTTGCCCAGGATCTCACAGCCGGTTGCTTCCGAGGCCTTGTTGAGGCGGATCAGGGGCGTGTTGCCGATCGCTTCGATCACAGAACGGGGCATCCAGGATTCCTTATGTAGCTGCGCGAGACCCTAGAAACCCGAAGCTTGCGTTTCAAGGCAAGAATTCGCCTGGTCCAGTCGCATTTCGGGTACTGCAATCTCCTGTCGCCGGATGACTCGCGATGACGATCATTTCATCCTTGTTCGGAAAAGCGCTCTTTTCATTCGATTTTTTCACCGCTAGAGCACTATTGACAGATCGGCAGGGCGCAGAATGACACTTTACCGGGCCAACCCGAAGCACGGCGTCGCCTGGATCACCGGCGGCAGCAGCGGCATCGGCCGTGCTCTGGCCAAGGACCTTGCGGCAAAGGGCTTTGTCGTCGCAGTGAGCGCGCTTGACGAGCATCCGATCGACGCGCTCATCGTCGAAACGGCACAGATGCCGGGACGCGTGGTTGCCTACCCTTGCGACGTCACCGACGAGCCGCGCATGGCAAGCACTGTGGCGGCGATCGAAAAGGATCTCGGGCCTATCGTGCTCGCCGTCTTCAACGCCGGCAACTATATCGCCACCCCCGGCGAAGACCTCAAGGTCCGCGACTTTCGCCAGTCCTTCGAGGTCAACTATTTCGGCATCATCAATGGTCTCGTCCCGCTCATGGAGCGCATGCGCATCCGCGCGCGCGGCCATATCGTGCTTGTCGGCTCGGTGACCGCCTATTTCGGCTGGCCGACCACGGCCGCCTATGGCGGCTCGAAAGCGGCGATCAACATCCTGGCCGAGTCGCTCAAATACGATTTCGACAAGATGAATGTCCGCGTCCAGGTGATGAATCCGGGCTTCATCGACACACCGCTGACCGAAAAGAACATGCTGCCGATGCCGGGCCTGATGCCGGTCAACCGCGCCTCGCGCCGTATGCTGCGCGGCATCGAAAAGGGCGGCTTCGAGGTCACCTTCCCGCGCCGGCTGAGCTGGGGGCTGAAGCTGCTGGCACTGCTGCCGAGGCCCTTCTGCCGCTGGTTCATCAGCACGGCGACCCGCTGGACGGGGCGGCCATTGAATTTCGATCGCAAGCCGCCGAACGAATAACTGTCCACAGGCCGGCTGTTGCTTGGGCGAAATTGCCGCCATAGGTTGAGATTTGTTGCGTGGAGTCTGCAATGGGGCGACGGATCGTGTTTGCGGTGCTGGGCGTCGTCGTCATCCTTGTTCTGGCCTTCCTGCTCGGTCCGCGCGTTCCCGTCGACACCACGATCCGCTTCGATCCCAAAGTGATCGGCGACGATCCGCAGGCCTATCTGGCGCGTGAGGAAGCAGCCGTCCCCAACATCCGTGACGGGCTCGAGAAAGAAATCATCTGGGCCGATCCGATGGTCCACGCCAAGACGCCGCTGGCGATCGTCTATATCCACGGCTTTTCGGCATCGAAAGGCGAGGTTCGCCCTCTGGCCGACGAGGTCGCCGACCAGCTCGACGCCAACCTTTTCTACACCCGCCTCACCGGCCATGGGCAGGACGGCGCGGCGATGACACAAGGCAGCGTCAATGCCTGGATCAACGACTATGAGGAGGCGCTCGCCATCGGCCGGGCCATCGGCGACAAGGTGATCGTCATTGGCACCTCGACCGGCGGCTCGCTGGCGACATGGGCGGCGACAGAGCCTGGCGCGTCGGATGGCGTTGCCGCAATCGCGTTCATCTCGCCGAACTTCGGCGTCAGGGCTTCAGGCGCCGAGCTGCTGACCATGCCCTGGGGCAAGCAGATCGCCGAACTCGTCGGTGGCAAGGAGCGCAGCTTTCCGACCCGCAACGCGCTGCACGAGAAACTCTGGACGCACACCTATCCGATGGCGGCCGTACTGCCGATGGCAGCACTGACCGAGCTCGCCTACGCGGCACCTGTGGAGAAAGCGACGATACCGGCTCTGTTCACCTTCTCGGATTCGGACAGTGTGGTCCGCGAAGACCGCACCCGCGAAATTGCCGGCCGCTGGGGCGCACCGCACGAACTGGTGCCGGTCGACGACAATGGCGATCCCGACAACCACGTCATTGCCGGCGATGCGCTGTCGCCCTCGACCACGGCCTTCCTGGCGCAGCGGATTGTGGTGTGGGTCAAGGCAATTACCGAGTAGCCGCAAAACAAAAAGGACGGCCGGAGCATTGCTCGGGCCGTCCTCATTTCTACAGTCAGCAATCAAGCCAGGCGCGACGCGCCTGGTCGATGTGTCCGATCAGGCAGCCCGCGCCGCTGGCCGCTTGCCACCGAAGCGGCGCTTGTTGTTGCCCTTGAAGGGCTTGGCGCCTTCCGGCTTGCGCTCGCCTGCACCAGCAAAGGCCGGCTTGTCACCAAAACGCTTCTTGCCAAAGCCGTTGTTCTGGCCACCGGGGCGCCTGCCGTCGCGGCGGCCATTGCGGTCGTTGCGATCGTTGGCCGGCTCGAAGCGCTCGTTCTTTTCAGCCGGATTGCGCACCGGATCCGGGCTGCCGAGATGGTCGGCAACGATCGGCAGCTTGCTGCGGATAATGCGCTCGACCTGGCGCAGCTTGCTGTTTTCGGAAGGATCGCAAAGCGTAATCGCAATGCCATCCATGCCGTTGCGGCCGGTGCGGCCGATGCGGTGGACATAGCTTTCCGCCTCGTCCGGCAGGTCGAAATTCACCACGTGGCTGATGCCGGGCACGTCGATGCCGCGCGCCGCAATGTCGGTCGCCACGAGAATGCGCACCGAACCCTCGCGGAAATCGTTGAGCGCCTTCTGGCGGGCGTTCTGCGACTTGTTGCCGTGGATGACGGCAGCCTTGAAGCCGTCGCGCTCGAGGTCCTTGGTCACCCGGTCGGCGCCATGCTTGGTGCGCGAAAAGATGATGACGGACTTCATCGCTTCGTCGGCGAGCATCGTCGACAGCACCTGGCGCTTCTGCTTGGTGCGGGCAAAGACGACGCCTTGCACGATTTCGGCGGCAGCGGTGCTTTGCGGCGCGACTTCGACGCGGATCGGGTTCTTCAGCAGGCCCTTCGCCAGTTCGGCGATTTCATTGGGCATGGTGGCCGAGAACAGCACCGTCTGACGGTCAGGCGCGGTCGCCTTGGCAATGCGCTTGACGTCGTTGATGAAGCCCATGTCGAGCATGCGGTCGCCCTCGTCCAGCACCAGCCACTTCGTGTCGGAGAGGGTCAGATCACCCTCACGCACCAGGTCGGTCAGGCGGCCGGGCGTGGCGATCAGGATGTCGACGCCGGGAGCAACCTTCTTCACCTGGCTGAAGCGCGAGACGCCGCCAAGCACGAGAGCGGTCGAGACATGCGCGCCCTTGGCGAGGATCTTGATGGTGTCCTCGATCTGCACGGCGAGTTCGCGCGTCGGCGCCAGGATAAGCGCACGGGTGGTCTTGGCCCGGCGCTTGGTGCCGAGCGCGATGATCTTCGACAGGATCGGCAGCGCGAAGGCAGCGGTCTTGCCGGAGCCGGTCTGGGCGATGCCGAAGATGTCACGGCCTTCCATCTGCGGCGGGATCGCCTGCGTCTGGATCGGCTTCGGCTCAGTGAAGCCGGCGCCATGGGTCGCCTTGAGCAGCGCGCCCGTAATTCCAAGTGCTGCGAAACCGGTGAGTTCCGCAGTGTTGCCGGTCACAGTGTTGCTACCGGTTGATGTGTTTTCGTTGGTCAAAATAGTCTTCTTTCACGCGGCCTTAGCCGCAAACATCGATGGCGGCAGGGCGCAACCTGCCGTCGAAAAATTTGATATGAAACGACAAGGCGGGCGGACGGAAACGTCCACTCGGCTGCGCTGTCGTGCCCGCAGGCATCATGCCACGGGGCTTTTCCGCCACCTTGCCGATCAACCGGAAAGAGGGAAAACAGACGCAACCAGTCTCATTTGTCGAGAAGGCCGGAATCTCCCGGCCCAAGCGCCTATGGGC
This sequence comes from Mesorhizobium sp. P2_F7, assembly GCF_056403695.1. Taxonomy (NCBI): domain Bacteria; kingdom Pseudomonadati; phylum Pseudomonadota; class Alphaproteobacteria; order Hyphomicrobiales; family Phyllobacteriaceae; genus Mesorhizobium; species Mesorhizobium sp. P2_F7. Next base: position 84,029 of record NZ_JBFUFA010000015.1, read on the forward strand.
TGCATATGGCTGAGTTCGCCCCGGAATGCAAGGGGTGTCATGTTGCAGCGCAGCAAAATGACGGCGAAAGCGGCGCTTGCGCACGCCTGCGGGCATCATTACCACAAAGAGAGCTTCCATTTCTGGGGACCGAGCGATGAAGGACGTGCTGAAGGAACTCGAGCGTCGCCGCGACATCGCCCGCATGGGCGGCGGCCAGGCCCGCATCGACGCCCAGCACAAGAAGGGCAAGCTCACGGCGCGCGAACGCATCGAGGTGTTCCTCGACGAAGGTTCGTTCGAGGAGTTCGACATGTATGTCGAGCACCGCTCGACCGATTTCGGCATGGAGAAGACCAAGATCGCCGGCGACGGTGTCGTCACGGGTTGGGGCACCGTCAACGGCCGCCCGGTCTACCTCTTCGCCAAGGACTTTACGGTGTTCGGCGGCTCGCTGTCGGAAGCGCATGCCGAGAAGGTCATCAAGGTGCAGGAGATGGCGCTGCGCAACCGCGCGCCGATCATCGGCCTCTACGATGCCGGCGGCGCCCGCATCCAGGAAGGCGTGGCGGCGCTTGGCGGCTATGCCGAGATTTTTCAGCGCAACGTGCTGGCGTCCGGCGTCATTCCGCAGATTTCCGTGATCATGGGTCCCTGTGCCGGCGGCGACGTCTATTCGCCGGCCATGACCGACTTCATCTTCATGGTGCGCGACACCTCCTACATGTTCGTCACCGGGCCGGATGTGGTGAAGACCGTGACCAACGAGACGGTGACGGCCGAGAGCCTCGGCGGCGCGTCCGTGCACACGACAAAGTCCTCGATCGCCGACGGCGCTTACGACAATGACGTCGAGGCGCTCCTGCAGATGCGCCGGCTGGTCGACCTTTTGCCGGCCTCCAACACGTCGGACCTTCCCGAGATCGAATGCTACCAGTCGGTCACCGACCACGACCTATCACTCGACCGGTTGATCCCCGACAATGCCAACAAACCCTATGATATCAAGGAGCTGATCCTGAAGGTCGCCGACGAAGGCGATTTCTTCGAGATCCAGCAGAACTTTGCCAAGAACATCGTCACCGGTTTCGGCCGTGTCGAAGGCCGCACGGTCGGCTTCGTCGCCAACCAGCCGATGGTGCTGGCCGGCGTGCTCGATTCCGACGCCAGTCGCAAGGCGGCGCGCTTCGTCCGCTTCTGCGACTGTTTCTCGATCCCGATCGTCACGTTCGTCGATGTCCCGGGCTTCCTGCCCGGTACCGCGCAGGAATATGGCGGCCTTATCAAGCATGGCGCCAAACTGCTGTTTGCCTATGCCGAGGCGACCGTGCCGAAGATCACCGTCATCACCCGAAAAGCCTATGGCGGCGCCTATGACGTGATGGCGTCAAAACACCTGCGCGGCGACATGAATTATGCCTGGCCAACGGCGCAGATCGCGGTGATGGGCGCTCGTGGCGCGGTCGAGATCATCTATCGCAAGGATATCGGCGACGCGGAGAAGATCGCAGCCCATACAAAGGCATACGAGGATCGCTTCCTGTCGCCCTTCGTCGCCGCCGAGCGCGGCTATGTCGACGAGGTGATCATGCCGCATTCGACCCGCCGCCGCATCGCCCGCGCACTCAGAATGCTGCGCAACAAGGACATGCAAAACCCCTGGAAGAAGCACGACAACATCCCGTTGTAGCCTCCAATGTCGCGACTGATCATCAGCGCCGGGCGGCGGTTCGGCAGGTTCGCGGTGCTGTTCTTCGTCGTTCCCGCTCTCATCATCTTCTGCGTCTGGATGTCCCTGCTCGACAGCCATCCGATCTGGTTCATTGCCAGCGGTTTTGTCGCCATGCCGATCGCGACCACCGCATTGGCGCTCCTGTTCGGCACATTGTTTGCCGGCTTTCGGCGCAGCAAGGTCAAGGGCATCAGTGAGGCGGAGGCGCCTGGCCGGTGGGCGCTCTGGCGGAGCGTCGCCGGGCCGCGCCGGGCAGCACGTACGGTTGTCGTACTAGAGGACGACCTGAATGCCAGCGTGCACGAAGAGCGCACGCTTTTCGGCCTTCTCGGCAACCGGCTGTTCCTGACCGTCGGCATTCCCATGCTGGCCGTGACCGATGAGACAGCCTTTGCCGCGATCCTCGCCCATGAGGACGCGCATGTGCGCAACAAGGACACCAATGGCAGCCTCAATCTGGCCGAGTTCGAAAACGGTTTCGGATTTGTCTTCGAGTATGCCCCGCCGGGCGAAACGATTACCGGCAGTCTGCTCCATTCCGCCATCGGCTGGCTGTCGCAATCGCTGGAACGGGAAAATATCCGGCTGTCGCGCGATGCTGAAATCAAGGCGGACCGGCACTCGGCATCCTCCGGCGATGCGGCTCAAGCTGCCCGCGCTCTGTTGCTCATCGGCGCCGCGGACATGCATTTCCAGGAAAAGGTCTATGATCCGCTGGACCATGAGTTGCGGGGCGCGCTGCGTGCGCCACGACCGCCGCTTGATCGGCTCCTGAGCACCGCCGAAGCGTTGCGGGAGCCCGCTTGCCTGAATGCCTTTGCCCGCAAGGCTTGGGAAAGCCCGCAGCGCGAAAAATCCACCCATCCATCATGGGCACAAAGGCTGGCCGCACTTGGCTATGCGCAGCCGCCCGATCTGGAACCGATAGCGGCAACCGCTCTGTCGACGCTGGTGGCTTCGAGCGCCGCCGAACGGCATATCGCGGAATTCAACGCCAAATGGACTGCGCGAATGGAAGACTATCTTCAGCGCTGAACCGTCGGCCTACTCTTCCTCCGCGGCGCCGAAGCCAGCATCCCTGGTGGCAGCAGTGGCGCTCGCCCAGGGTGTCGCGTGGTTGTCGATGCGCATCTGGAAGATGAAATAGGTCGGCGAGCAGTAGCCGATGCCTTTCACCTTGGCCGCGCCCGGCGTGTCCGGCGGCAGCGACTGGCACATGTAATCCTCGCGGCAGAAACGATCGGCCGAGCAGGCGGGACGGTTGCCGCGATTGACCGCGCCGCCGAGACACTGGTCGAAATTGTTGGTCGCCACGCAAGTGTCGAACTTCTTGCCGCCGACCATCCCGCAGATTTCATCGGGCATCGGCTTGCCCTTCTTGAAGGCGGCGAAGGTGCGGTCCTTGTCGTCGCAGGCGCGGTAGGCGATGCCCGCCGGCACGCCGATCTTCGGCGGCCGGCAGGTGTAGGCGGTCCGCGAAAAGGTCGGTGCGAAAGCGGCGAACTGGCCGGTGATCTTGTAGCGGTCGTTGAAAGGCTGCGACGGGTTGCTGGCGATCGACCCGGTCAGGCAGGGATGGCCGGAAAACATCTTTGGGCTGTCCTTGGGCAGCAGACATTGCGCCAGCGTGGTGCGAACGCCTGACGCGGTCGCCAGCGGCGTGCAGACGGTGCCGCCGCCGCATTGCCATGTCGCGCCGAAACGTTTTTCGTCGTCGGGCATCAGACACGGCATAGCCATTTCGGCCGGCGCGTAATCGACATCGCCGGCATCGGTCCACGTCGCCGGCGGCGCAAAGGACAGCGGCCGGTAGCGGTTCGGCTCCTTGCCTTCCGCTGCTGCGTGCAGCCAGGCCTGGCGTCGCGGAATCTCGGCATGGAGATGCGGCGAGATGCCGACCTCGATGCGGTTGAGCGGCGACGTCGTCTTGTCGTCAAGGCCGATGAAATGAAAGCCGGCGGTCGAACCCGCCTGGTGACAGCCCTGGCAGGCGCCATTGTCCAGCCGCTCGACCAGCGCCTCCGGCGTGCGCACCAGTTTCAGCGCTGCATAGTCGAGGCCGGCGAAATCCGTGGGCGCAAACAGCGGCGTGAACGGATGGTTGGCTTGCCTCGCGCTGCCGAAAGTCGACCACGAGATCACCTTCTTCGCCAGAAACTCGTCGGGGATCTCATAGACGCCGAGGTCGACCGCCGCGACATTGGCGCTGACATAGTCGGCGAGCCTTTTCTTCAGCGCCGCATCGCCCGAAAGCCGCGCAGTGTCAGGCGTGTTCTCCAACGGCTTCTCGCTGACCGCAGCGCCATCGACGCCAAAAATCCGCATGAGGTAGGCCGCCTGCCCGCCGAACTCGGTCTCCTGTCCCGAGGGGAACCGCACCACCTGCGCGTTGAGCTCGAGCTGCTTGAACGTCAGTTCCTCCGGTGCCAGCGGCCCGCCGGCGAGCCAGCCGGCATCGACATTTTCGTCGAGCTGCGGTGTCCAGCGCCCGGCAACGCCGACGCAGCCGCCATCGGCATCGGGCGCCACGCTGTAGACGGCGTTGAAGTTGAACGGCAGGCGCGAGGCAAGGACCTTGCCGTTCTTGCGGAAACTGTAGGCCAGGCGATAGATGAAGCGCACCTCGCCGCAGCTCTTGTCGCCTTGCAGCGCAGTGAAATCGCGCCGGTCGAGCCGGTTGACGACGCCGACCAGGCGGAAGCGCGCCGCCTCGGTCTTCAGCCAGCGCATGTCCATGATGCGGCCGACATTGCCGTCGGTCACCTCATAGAGCGTGCGCCCGCCGGCCTTCATCTCGGCCCGCAGTGCAGCGATATCGGCCGCCACCATGTCGACGACAGCATGATAGGCCGGCGCCTCGCTGTAGAGTGTCTTCAGATCGTCTTCGCCATCAACGGCGAAAAGACCGGCGAAGCCAAACCCCTTGGCATCGAGGGCGGCAAGCACCGACGGGTCATCGACGATGGTCACCGGCCCTTGCGCATGCACGCCTTGTGACGCAAACAGCGCTACGATGGCCGCGACGACGAGCACGAAATGCTTCATCCGATCGGCACCTTCTGCCGGGCTTCGACCAGTTCACGCAGCACTGGCACCAGCGCCAACGGCAGATCCTCGGCGATCAACCCCGGACCGAAGCGGCTACCGGCTTCGGCATGGATCCAGACCGCTGCGCAAGCGGCCTCGAATTCCTGCATGCCTTGCGCCAGCAGCGCAGCTAAAATGCCCGCCAGCACATCGCCCGACCCGGCGGTGGCGAGCCAGGGGGCACCATTGGGGTTGATCACGGCGCGGCCGTCGCGGGTTGCGATAACGGTATCGGCGCCCTTGTAGACAATCACGGCGTTGGCGCGCGCAGCGGCAGCCCGCGCCTTGGTGAGTTTCGACTGTTTCTTCTCACCGGCAATGTCGGGAAAAAGCCTGGCGAATTCGCCCTCATGCGGCGTCAACACCAATTCCGGCGCCAATGGCATGCGTGCGGTGTCAAACAGCGCCTGGGGCCGATGCGCCAATGACGTGATGGCGTCAGCGTCCAAAACAATGGCCGGGCGATGAGTTCCAAATGAACTCGCCCGACTCAAGTCAGCGACCGTCGCGATCAATTGCAACGCAAAATCCCCCACCTTGGGTTTCGGCCCGAGCCCTGGTCCGAACACCAACGCTCTGGGCCACCGCGTCGACAGGAATTCCTGCACTTCCTCCATCGAACCGGCCTCGCGCAGCATGATCGAGGTCAAATGCGCGGCGTTCACTTGCATGGCATTTTCAGGCGAGAGTACGGTCACCGCCCCTGCCCCAGCTCTGGCCGCTGCCATCGCCGACAGCCGCGCGGCACCCGTCGCGCTCGGCCCGCCGGAAAACACGCCGACATGGCCGCGCTTGTACTTATGCGTGTCGACCGCCGTTTTCGGGAAACTGCGCAGCCAGAAATCCGGCGTGTTCTCGAACGTCTTGATCTTCAGCTCATCGACGATCGAATCCGGAATGCCGATATCGGCAACGACGATCTCGCCGCACAGGCTGCGCCCCGGCATCAACAGATGGCCGGGCTTTTTCCGCACGAAGGTCACCGTCACATCGGCCTTGAAATAAGCGTTGGTCAAGCCGGTCTCGCCCGACACGCCGGAAGGCAGATCGATTGACACCACGGGCACGCGCTCCACGGCGGTCAGGCCTGAGACGGCAGAAGCATGCATCGATATGCTCTTCGACAGCCCCGCGCCATAGAGCGCATCCACGACGAGTTCACCTGCTTCGGGATAGCAGTGGCCAATGTGCTCCACCGGCAGATTGCAGGCCTCCGACGCCCGCGCCGCATCGCTCCCCGCTTTCTGCTTGCCTTCAGCCCAGACGGCGACGTTCACACCAGCCTCGGCCAGCAGTCGCGCCACGACATAGCCGTCGCCGCCATTGTTGCCGGGGCCGCACAGCACATGCACAAGGCTTGCGGCGGGATAGCGCGCCAGCACCACGGCAGCGACCGCTTCGCCTGCACGCTGCATCAGGCCGTAGCCGTCGAGCGGACCGGCTGCGATTGCCAGCCGGTCGGCCTCGCCCATCTCAGCCGGCGACAAGACTTCATTGCTCATGGATTGCCGATCCGCATTCGCCTCTTTGTCCCGGTCAAGCATTGTCCAGTTTCGGGTTCGAAGCAAACGGCCAGCCGCCGAGATGGCGTGCGGCCAATCCTTTCGCAGACTGGTGCCGCGGATCGGCGCGTGCCCGCAAAATGCGCGATCTGCCTAATTATCGTGCAGACGTCAGGAGCGGCAATGTGTAGGCTCCGAACACCCGCGCCGCTTCCGAAGCAGTGGATGACGCGAATGTGCATCCCCGCCCGGCGCGGCATTGGAATTGCGCGAAACCGCTTCTCGTGGGCTGAAATTGGCACAGTTCGTGCTTGATGGAGGCGCAAGCGGGGCGCACAACCCGTCTTTTTGGCAGTGGAGGCCACTTTTTACATGAAAAAGATCGAAGCGATCATCAAGCCGTTCAAGCTAGACGAAGTGAAGGAAGCGCTTCAGGAGGCCGGGCTGCAAGGCATCACCGTTACCGAAGCCAAGGGTTTCGGCCGCCAGAAAGGCCACACCGAACTCTATCGCGGCGCCGAATATGTCGTCGACTTCCTGCCCAAGGTGAAGATCGAAGTCGTGCTTGGCGACGATGCGGTTGAAGGCGCGATCGAAGCCATCCGCAAGGCGGCCCAGACCGGGCGCATCGGCGACGGCAAGATCTTCGTCTCCAACATCGAGGAAGTCGTTCGCATCCGTACTGGCGAAACGGGGATGGACGCCGTCTGAGGTTTCTGATTTCAGATATCTCGGTATCTGATTTCCGACAACTCCTCGAAACGTCATCAGACAGGGAAGAAATGACATGACGACAGCCAAAGACATCATGAAGCAGATCAAGGACAACGACGTGAAATTCGTCGACCTGCGCTTCACCGATCCGAAGGGCAAGCTGCAGCACGTGACGATGGATGTCATCGAGGTCGAGGAAGACATGTTCGCCGACGGCGTCATGTTCGACGGCTCCTCGATCGCCGGCTGGAAGGCGATCAACGAGTCCGACATGGTGCTGATGCCCGATCCCGACACCGTCCACATGGATCCGTTCTTCGCCCAGTCGACCATGGTCATCCTGTGCGACATCCTCGATCCGGTTTCGGGCGAATCCTACAACCGCGACCCGCGCGGCACCGCCAAGAAGGCCGAGGCCTACATGAAGGCTGAAGGCATCGGCGACACCATCTATGTCGGCCCGGAAGCCGAGTTCTTCGTGTTCGACGACGTCAAGTACAAGGCCGATCCCTACAACACCGGCTTCAAGCTCGACTCCACCGAATTGCCGTCGAACGACGACACCGATTACGAGACCGGCAACCTCGGCCACCGTCCGCGCATCAAGGGCGGCTATTTCCCGGTGCCGCCGATCGACAGCGCGCAGGACATGCGCTCCGAAATGCTGACCGTGCTGGCCGAAATGGGCGTGCGCGTCGAAAAGCACCACCATGAGGTGGCTGCCGCCCAGCACGAGCTCGGCATCAAGTTCGACACGCTGGTCCGCAACGCCGACAAGATGCTGATCTACAAGTACGTCGTGCACCAGGTTGCCAATGCCTATGGCAAGACGGCCACCTTCATGCCGAAGCCGATCTTCGGCGACAACGGCTCGGGCATGCATGTCCACCAGTCGATCTGGAAGAACGGCAAGCCGACCTTCGCCGGCAACGAATATGCCGGGCTGTCGGAAAGCTGCCTGTTCTACATCGGCGGCATCATCAAGCACGCCAAGGCGATCAACGCCTTCACCAACCCGCTGACCAACTCCTACAAGCGCCTGGTTCCTGGCTATGAAGCCCCCGTGCTGCTCGCCTACTCCGCGCGCAACCGCTCGGCCTCCTGCCGCATCCCGTTCGGCTCGTCGCCGAAGGCCAAGCGCGTCGAAGTCCGCTTCCCCGATCCGGGCGCGAACCCCTACCTCGCCTTCGCCGCCATGCTGATGGCCGGCCTCGACGGCATCAAGAACAAGATCCATCCGGGCCAGCCGATGGACAAGGACCTTTACGACCTGCCGCCGAAGGAATTGAAGAAGATCCCGACCGTCTGCGGCTCGCTGCGCGAAGCGCTGCAGAGCCTCGACAAAGACCGCGGTTTCCTGAAAGCCGGCGGCGTCTTCGACGACGACCAGATCGACAGCTATATCGAGCTCAAGATGGCCGAAGTGATGCGCTTCGAAATGACCCCGCATCCGGTCGAATACGACATGTACTATTCGGTCTGATCGGCCGTCTCCGCGACAAAGAAAAACCCCGGCGGAAACGCCGGGGTTTTTGTTTCAGGAGGCTATGACCCGCCCGGCCTTTCGTCGTGCGTGGTCCGCGCCGACAAGGTCGCGGCGGTTTCTTGCAATGACGTCCTCGGCAACCGGAACAGGTTCGAGACCGGCAAACTTGCGATAGAGGACAGCACCCACAACCGTCGGCAAAGTGGCGAGAAGCACCAGCGGCCCCGCGGCGCCGAATGTAACAAGAGCCATTACCGGAGCCGCCAGCAATCCGCCAACACCATACGCCAGATATCCGGTCTTGCTCATCGATCGCAGCGCAAAATGGGCGATGGCAATGAGGATCAGAACCGGCATCCCGGTGAACAGCGCAATGGCGCCCCTTGCCACCAGGTCACTCACCAGCACATCAATCAGATTTCGGGGGTGTATTGATTTACCGAGGCGCTCCAGATCATGCATGTAAGACCTGAGATCCAGGATCCCCTGAAGTATGGTGCTTAGCACGCCACCCAGGATGGATGCGCCAACCAGAGACAGCAGCGAGGTCCGCACACGCAAAGGCCCGGCAAAGTACTCCGTTCCCTCGTGCACGAATGCGCCGTCGGCGGTAACCGGCGTCTTTGTAGTCGCAGCTTGTGCACGACCAGGCCGACCATGCGATCCGGTCTCTGTTTCGCCGGCACCAGCGGTGGCGAGGCGGCGATAGGCGGCATTCATTCCGTCGAGATCTTCGACAGCACCGTCCACTCCGGCTGACTTGCGGTATGCCAGGCCGATAGCCGCACCGATGCAGGCGGGCATGAACAAACCCGTCGACAGGTTTCCCGTCGCCGCCAGTTGTTCGAACGTGCCGGACGCAAGATGCAATACGAACAGCGGCAAGGCGCAAACGGTCCCGAGCGCGGCATAGGCCCAAGGCTTGATTATGCCGAGATGGCGCAACGCCAGATGTCCCGCCGTGAATATCACGGCGAACACGATACCGCCCTTGAGTATCGTCAGAAGAACGGCATCGTTGCTGAAATCGCGGAGCGGTTCCGTGCCCCAGCCGCGTATGCTCGCCGCGACCAGATAGAAACCAAACGCCAGCCCCGCCACAAATAGTTTCGGATAATGCGTACCAATACGGTTCATGCACAGGCCCCCTTGGAAGCGACCCCTATAGGAGGCTCCTTAAAATTGCACAAAGCAGCCAAGTAAAATGCCGATTGTTCCAGAAATTGTACATGACCAAGCTCAATAGAGCCGGCAGGTAGCTGTTGATTGCATTTGAACAAAAAGAACCCCGGCTTTCGCCGGGGTTCTCGCATGGACAGACAGGCCGGAGGGCTGGCGTCTATCCAGCAAGCTCGTCGGGACCGTGCAGCGTCCAGTCGGCTCGCCGCGCCAGCACCAGCACGTAGTAGATTGCGGCCACCGCCATGATCAGCACCGTGGCAATCAGGCTCGGCCGCCCGAAAGCGGCGTCAAGCAGGTTCTGGTAGGCGACATAGATCAGCGCCACGAAGGCAAGGATCGCCGGCACCGGAAACAGCGGCATGCGATAGTGCCCGCCTGAAGTCGTGCCGTTCCGGCGGCCGGCAAACGCCGCCACGCAAAGCAGCGCGTAGATCACCACCAGCGAGGTTCCGCTGACCACCAGCAACAGATTGATGTCGATGAAGCAGGCAATCGCCCCCAGCACCGACACCACGATGGTGGCGACCCAGGGCGAAGCGTAGCTGCCATGCACCGAGGCGACGGCAGCGTTGATCGGACCGAACCAGGTCTTGTCGCGGCCCGAGCTGAACAGCAGCCGCGCCGCCTGCAGGATGATGGCGATGACCGCGTTGAAGATGGCGACCGCTATCGCCAGGCTGATCAGCACCGTCAGCGCGTGTCCGCCGCGCGCCTCGAGAAAGTACTCGATCTTCTGCGGGGCCGCGAGCAACCCGGCAAGGTCGGGCGAACCGAGCAGCACCGCCGTGAGCGGAATGAGTTCGGCCGCCACCGTGATCAGCAGCGCCCAGACGACGATCTTGCCAATGTTGCGCTTGGCGTCGTGCGTCTCCTCGCCGAAATAGGCGGCGGCACCATAGCCATTGTAGGCAAAGAGCGAGACTGCGGTGGCCGCCAGGATGAGGCCGGCCGATGCCGGCACCAGCGTGTTGGTCGTGGCGTCGAGCAATTGCGGCGTCGTAAACAGGCTGGAAAGCGGTCGCTCGACATGGGCGAAGCCAAGCCCTGTCAGGACCAGCAGCGCCAGCATCTCGATGCCCAGGAAGATGCCGGTGACGAAGGCGTTGAGCTTGATGCGCATGGCCGCAACCGTGCCGGCCAGCGCAATCGTCAACACGCCCACCCATTGCGGGCTGAGATTGGGGATGAGCACACCGAGATAGGTGCCGACGCCGAGCGCGATGACGGCAACGATCAGCACGATCGACACGAACACCAGCACCAGCGTGACAAACCCCCAGAAACGGCCGAGCGTGCGGCCGATCATGGTGTATTCGCCGCCCGCCATCGGATAGGCCGATGACAGTTCGGCATAAACGAAGGCCATGAACAGGCCGATGATTGCGGCGATGACGAAACTCAGGAATGAGCCGGTGCCGGCGAGCGCAATGACACCCGGCACGATGATGAAGACCGAGGATGCCGGTGTCACCGCCGACAGCACGATCATCAGCGTGCCCAGTGCGTTGAGCGCCCGGTCAAGCCCCTTGGCGCATGGTGCAGCCTTGTCGACGGCCGCGTTTGTGGCTTCGTGTGTGGACATTATCCTCCCCTTTTTTTTAATTGGATAAAAATTATTATCCGCAGCGGAACCTATCCACGTCGCTACAAACCGTCAACAAATATGCGATATGCCGGCTTGCAAAAATCCAAAGGCCAGTTTTAATTGAATTGAATTCAGGGAACGAACCATGGGCAGACCCAAGACACAGACCGATCGCCGCCTGACGCTGGTCGCAGCAGCCGAATCGATGATCGCCAGGCGCGGCCTCGCCGGCGTCACCTTGCGCGATGTCGCCAACGAAGCAGGCATGAGCTCGAGCGCCCTGCTCTATTACTATCCCGGCCTCAAGGAACTGCTCGACGACGTGCAGAAAAAGGCGGTCGAGCGCTTCTGCACCCAGCGCGCCGCGTCGGTCGCCACGATTGCCGATCCGCGCCTGCGGCTGAAGACAATGATCGAAAGCGGACTGCCGACCGACCAGGACGACCAGCTCTGCCGGCTGCTGCTCGAGCTTGGCGCCTATTCGCGCTCGGACGCCAGCTATGCCGCCCGCCACATCACTTTGTTCGAGCGCCAGGTGGCGATCTATATCGGCATTCTTGAAGCGGGTGCAGCCACAGGCGCCTTCAAGCTGAAGGGCGTCAGCGAGATCATCGCCCGCAGCCTGGTCGTGCTGGAAGACGGCCTTGGTCTCCACCTCGTCAATGTCGTGCCGGCCGTCGACCAGGCTTCGGCGCTGGCGATCCTCACCAGTTACGCCGAACTCGCGACCGGCTGCAGCCTTCGCTGAGCCGGCTATCAACGGAGCATCTCTTCAGCATGGACCAGCGGATCGCCTCGACCGTCACGCCTTCCGGCAAGCAACGCGCCCGTGGCTTGGGAATCCCTCTGCCGGGCACGCCAGGCCCTGCCAACGCCATCACCGATGTCGATGGCGTGCTGGTCGGCTATTCCACCATCATCAAGGGGGAAGGCAAGCTCAGCCTTGGGCATGGACCGGTCCGCACCGGCGTCACCGCCATCCTGCCGCTGGGCCGCGACGGCGTTGGAGCCGCCTGTGCTGCCGCCTATCATTCCTTCAACGGCAATGGCGAGATGACCGGCGCTTCATGGCTGGAGGAAGCCGGCAGCCTCAACATGCCGATCCTGATCACCAACACGCACGCTGTCGGCCCCTGCCATCGTGGCGTCATCGACTGGGTGGCGCGCAACAAGCCCGATGTCGCCAAGCAATGGCTGCTGCCGGTGGTGGCAGAAACCTGGGACGGCTATCTCAACGACATTAACGGCTCGCATGTCGGCGTCGACCATGCCATCGCGGCGATCGACAGCGCCGCCGGCGGCGCCATCGAGGAAGGCTCGGTCGGCGGCGGCACCGGCATGAACTGCTACGCCTTCAAGGGCGGCTCCGGCAGCGCGTCGCGGATTGTCGATTACGGCTACCGCTCCTACACGGTCGGCGTCTTCCTGCAGGCCAATTTCGGCTCGCGCCATGAACTCAGCATCGCCGGCGCGCCGCTGGGCGCCGCACTGGCCGACGACAATCCGATGGAAGCCTATTTCAGCGGTGGGCCGACCGGCGCCGGCTCCTGCATCGGCATCGTCGCCACCGACGCGCCGCTGTTGCCCGGCCAGTGCAAGGCATTGGCCCGCCGCGTACCGCTCGGGCTGGCGCGTACCGGCACCGCCGGCTCGCATTTCTCCGGCGATATCTTCCTCGCCCTCTCGACCGCCAATCCGGATGCGCTCAACGGCCGCTTCCCGAAGGGCGCGCCGACCCGTGAGAGCTACAGCCATATGGACTTCATTCCCTGGGGCAGGATGGACGATTTCTACACGGCCGTGGTGCAAGCGACCGAAGAGGCCGTGCTCAACGCGCTGATCGCCAACACCGAAATGACCGGCCGCGACGGCAATCGCACCCCTGCTCTGCCGCACGACAAAGTGGTGGCGGCGCTGAAAGCGCGCGGCGTCATCGCCGGCTGACGGGCACTCGCACAAACTGCCATACGAAAAGAGCCACGGCATTTTCTGCCGGGGCTCTTTCTCGTCATGCGCTTGGAGCGGTCCTTTTCGGACCGCCACAGAATCAGGCAGCGGCTGAAACCTGGCCGGCGGTCGAAACCTCCGCGATGGTCTTCAGGATCTGCGAAGCGATCTGGTAGGGGTCGCCCTGCGAGTTCGGGCGGCGATCTTCCAGGTAGCCCTTGTAGTCATTGTTGACGAAGGAATGCGGCACGCGGATCGAGGCGCCGCGGTCGGCGATGCCGTAGCTGAACCGGTTCCACGGCGCGGTCTCGTGCTTGCCGGTCAGGCGCTTGTCGTTGTCCGGGCCGTAGACGGCGATGTGGTCCATCAGGTTCTTGTCGAATTGAGCCATCAGCGCTTCGAAATAGGCCTTGCCGCCGACTTCGCGCATATAGGCGGTCGAGAAGTTGGCATGCATGCCCGAGCCGTTCCAGTCGGTGTCGCCGAGCGGCTTGCAGTGATACTCGATGTCGATCTCGTACTTCTCGGTCAGGCGCTGCAAGAGATAGCGGGCCATCCACATCTGGTCGGCGGCTTTTTTCGAGCCCTTGCCGAAGATCTGGAATTCCCACTGGCCCTTGGCCACTTCGGCGTTGATGCCTTCATGGTTGATGCCGGCGGCGAGGCACTGGTCGAGATGCTCCTCGACGATCTGGCGCGCGACCGGGCCGACATTGGAATAGCCGACGCCGGTGTAGTACGGACCCTGCGGCGCCGGATAGCCGCTCTCGGGGAAGCCGAGCGGACGGCCGTCCTTGTAGAAGAAATACTCCTGCTCGAAGCCGAACCAGGCGCCCTCGTCGTCGAGGATGGTGGCGCGCTTGTTGGAAGCATGCGGCGTCACGCCATCGGGCATCATCACTTCGCACATCACCAGCACACCATTGGTGCGGGCCGGATCCGGGAACACGGCGACCGGCTTCAGCACGCAGTCGGAGCTGTGGCCCTCGGCCTGCTGCGTCGAGGAACCGTCGAAGCCCCACAGCGGCAGCTGCTCGAGCGTCGGGAACTCGGCGAACTCCTTGATCTGGGTCTTGCCGCGCAGATTAGGGACCGGGGTGTATCCATCGAGCCAGATGTACTCGAGCTTGTATTTCGTCATTCTAGAGCCTCTCGTTGCTTGATCACCGAAGCTGGATAGTGCGGGCGCATGCCGAACCATCCGGCAGACCGGCTGCCGGGTCATAAAATGCAAGTCATGTGCCATTTCCACTGCGCGGGGTGCGTCAAAAGTGCCCTTTCATCCCGGTGATCCGGCCAAGCCGCCTAAGCAATGTGCCGGGATCGATGAAAGGCCAAATCTGCTTAAATAACAGGCAAATGCTGATCTTTCTTTAGGCATCTTGCCTAACTGTGTTGCAGGACTTACTTTCATGGAAGATGAATCGACCAGCCTCTCCAGAAGAAAGGAGACCGACCATGGAAATCACGTCAGCCCGTCCGTCGGCAAAAATCCTGATGTTCCCGCTGGCAGCGCGCACGGCTGCCTCAAATTTAGGCGTCAAGGCCAAGTTTGCGGCAGAGCTTGCTTTGCTGCGCGATCACCCGTTGGACTATGGCGAGGCCTGGTACCATGAGGCCGCCATCGCGGAAGCCGGCCAGCCTCGCAAGAGCTAGGCACTTGCAGGGCAACAGCTGAAAGCAGGCCTGAACAATTGAAAAACCCGGCGCGATCGCTCGCGCCGGGTTTTTCTTTTGCACGTAGCGCTCCGCCTAGTCCTTGGCGTGCAGGTCGGTGCCGAGCGTATCCCTGACGAAGATCATGCCGATGATCAGCGACATCGCCGCGATCACCACCGGATACCAAAGGCCGTAGTAGATATCGCCCTTGAAGGCACTGAACGCGAACACGATCGCCGGCAGGAAGCCGCCGAACCAGCCATTGCCGATGTGGTAGGGCAGCGACATGCCGGTGTAGCGGATGCGGGTCGGGAACATCTCGACCAGGATCGCCGCGATCGGCCCGTAGACCATGGTCACGTAGAGGACCAGGATGAACAGGATGCCGATGACCTTTGCCCAGTTGACCTGGGCCGGGTCGGCAAACATCGAGAACGCACCCGAAGCCGGAATGCTGTAGACGGTCACCTCGGTGGCGCCGGCAGCTTCATCCTTGGTCAGGATCTTGTCCTTGATCGCCTGATCGGTCGGAACCGCGGCCTTCTCGCCGGCCCGGATGGCTGCCGCGTCGAGCTTCAGCTCGGGATTGGCCGCAACAAAGGCGTCGAGCTTCTGGTCGGCAACCTTCGATGCCGCACGCTTCAGCGGATAACCACCATCCTGCAAGGCAATATTGATTGCCTTGCCGAAGGCTGCCTCTTTGGCCTTCACCTGGTCACCAGCCGCGACCGCGTCATAGGATTCAGCTGTCTCGTTGCCGATCTTGACTGTAGCAGGCGTTCCGGGTGCTGCCGTCGTTACGACATCATAAGGCACCGAGTTCCTGGTGAGAAACGCGGTCGCGATATCACATGACGTCGTGTATTTGATGGTGCCCGTGGGGTTGAACTGGAACTTGCAGTCCCCCGGTGCCGCGGTCACCGTCGCACGTGTTGCCTGTTGTGCCGTTGCCAGGGCAGGATTAGCCGCCCAAGTCAGCGCCTTGAACAGCGGGAAAGTGGTGACGATCGCCAGCGCAAGACCCGCCATGATGATCGGCTTGCGGCCGATCTTGTCGGACAGCCAGCCGAACACGACGAAGAAGATCGCGCCGATGGCCAGCGCGATGGCGACCATGATGTTGACCGACTGCGCGTCCACCTTGAGCACGTTGGTGAGGAAGAACAGTGCGTAGAATTGGCCGTTGTACCAGACCACGGCCTGGCCGGCGGTGAGGCCGAAAAGCGCCAGCAGCGCAATTTTTGCATTCTTCCATTGGCCGAAGGCTTCCGACAAAGGCGCCTTGGAGCCCTTGCCCTCTTCCTTCATACGGACGAAGGCTGGCGATTCCGAAAGCGTCAGGCGAATCCAGACCGATATTGCGAGCAGGATGGCCGAGAGCAGGAATGGAATGCGCCAGCCCCAGGCCGCGAAATCCTCCTTGCTCAACGAATTCTGCACGGCCAGGATGATGATCAGCGACAGGAACAGGCCAAGCGTCGCTGTCGTCTGAATCCACGACGTATAGAAGCCACGGCGATCGTCGGGTGCATGTTCGGCGACATAGGTCGCGGCACCGCCATACTCACCGCCGAGCGCCAGGCCCTGCAGCATGCGCAGCCCAACCAGGATGATGGGCGCCGCAATGCCCCAGCTCGCCGAACCGGGAAGCAGGCCGACCAGGAAGGTCGACAGGCCCATGATCGTGATGGTGACGAGGAATGTGTATTTGCGGCCGACGAGATCGCCGATGCGGCCGAACACCAGCGCGCCGAACGGGCGTACGAGGAAGCCGGCGGCGAAAACCAGCAGCGTGAAGATGTTGCGCGTCCCCTCCGGATAAGAGGCGAAGAAGGTGGTGCCGATCGCGGCCGCCAATGCGCCATAGAGATAGAAATCGTACCATTCGAAAACCGTGCCGAGCGAGGAAGCGAAGATGACTTTCTTCTCCTCCCGCGTCATGCCGCGGCTGCTTCCGCCGGCGGTCGATGCCATTGCCATGAGAAATGTCCTCCCGTGAGATCCCGTCTGTCTTCGATGCCGGGCGTCACGGTCGGCGTTCCCTCTGAACGCGACTCAGCCCAGCCATCGGCGTAAAAAATGACAGAAAGCGGCAGGCGGAGGCAGAGAGACCTTGGGTTTATGACTTTCGTATTAGGTGCAGTGCGGCAAAGACCGGAGATCAGGCCTTGAGCGCGTCCAGCAGGCTGACGGCGGCCATCATGTCGCGTTTGCGGGCAGCGCGACGCGACACCGCTTCGGCATCCTGGCCCCAATGCTCGACCTGCCAGTCTTCGTCGACATGGCCGGCCGCCCAGGCCGCTTCGCCGTCAAGCGCGCCGTAGTCGACCGCAAGCGCAAGCAGCGCCGAACCGGTCAGCGAGGTCATGACATGGATGGCGGCCAGCCGCAGCGGCTCGGCGCGCTGGGCAAGATGGGCGCCGAGCACGGCGATGCTTTCGCGCGGCTGCTCGACATGGATGATGCCCTCGGCAAGGTTGAAGCGAGCGCCGAGCACGCTGCGCGCCCAGTCGATGACCGGGTCCCAATGCTGGTTCTGGCGCTCGATCAGGCCTTGTGGCGCGTCGGCGCGGTAGCAGGTGAGATCGGACGAGGCGAACCGCAACACGTCCTCAAGCACCGCTTGCGGGTCGCTGGCGACACCATCGATGGCGGTGTTGACCAGGCGCAGCACCGGCATCGTGACAGGATCGATGGTCTCGCCTTGCGCGTCGAATTCCCTGGCTACCAACTGTGCCGCCTGCTCGGTCGGCAGCGCAAGCAACGCCTTGCCCGGCGTGCGCACCGGTTTGCCGTCGAGATGGACAGCAAAACCCTCCTCGACGGCCGCAACCGAAACGTCCTTGTAGAAGCGCTTCGGTAGATGCGTCTTCATCTGGATCTGCGCGCGGCGCACTGGATCCGGATCGGAGAGCTGCTGCTTGCCTGCTTCGAGGTCGTTGAGGATATCGCGCATGTTGAACTCCTTAGCCCAAAACCTGCTTGCGCGCCGGCCGGTTGACGATGATCAGGCCGACTGCGATCAGCCCGAGCGCCACAAAAATCCTGACCGTCGGCGCCTCGCCCAGAATAATAGCGCCGCACAAGACGCCGAACACCGGCGATAGGAAGGCGAAGCTCGACAGGCCCGATGCCGGATAGCGCCGAAGCAGCCAGAACCACAACACATAGGTGAAGGCAACGACATAGATGGACTGGAACAGCAGCGCCCATGTCGACAGGGCAGTGACGTCACGGATCGGCGGGCCAGCAAACGGCATCACCAGGAAGCCGACGATGGCGGCGCCCGCCAGCTGGTAGAGCAGCAGCTTTTCGGCGCTGGTCTCGACCAGTTTCGAGCGCTTGATGACGATGCTGGTCGCCGCCCACAGAATGCCGGATTCGAGGCTGAGCAGATCGCCCGTCAGCGTCACTTTGTTGCCGCCGACAATCCCGTCGGAAAACACCGCCACCACGCCGCAAAAGGCAAGGACGAGCCCACCAAGCTTGCGCGCGTTGATGCGCTTGCCAAGCAGGAAATGGCCGCCGATCAGGACCCAGAACGGCATGGTGTTGACCAGCAGCGTGTTGCGGGCAACGGTCGTGTATTCCAGCCCGATATAGAGGCACAGGAACTCGACGCCGAACAGCACGCCGACAACGATGCCGGCGACCAGCGACCCGTCGGCCTCGAACAGTTTTATGCCGCGCAGCCGGCACCAGCCGAGGACGCAAAGCCCGCCAACGATCGAGCGTGCGATCGAGACGAAAACGGGGTCGTAGCCGGCATAGGAGATCTTGGCGGCGACATAGTTCAGCCCCCAGGAAAAGGTCAGCCCGACCATGATCGAGGCTGCCGCCAGATCGACCGCGTCGCGGCGATCCAATGCCGAGGCAACCGCCAATGTCAGTCCTCCGCGCTGGCGTCGTCGAAGCCGATCAGGTTCCAGCTCTGGCGCATATGCGGCGGCATCGGCGCGGTGACGTCGATGACGCCCTTGTCCGGATGCGGAATGACGATGCGGCGCGCATGCAGATGCAGGCGGTTTTGAATGCCGCCCGGGAAGTCCCAGTTGGTATCGGCCTCGAAATATTTGGGATCGCCGATGATCGGGCAGCCAATGTACGCGGCATGGACGCGAAGCTGGTGGGTGCGGCCGGTGTATGGCTCCATTTCGAGCCAGGTCATGGTCTGCGCCGCCTGCTCGATGATGCGGTAGTAGGACACGGCGTGGTCGGCGCCCTTTTCACCGTGGGCGGCGACGCGCACGCGGTCGCCGTCCTCGGTCGGTTCCTTGATCAGCCAGGTCGAGATCTTGTCCTCACGCTTGGGTGGCACGCCCTTGACCAGCGCCCAATAGGTCTTCTTGGTCTCGCGTGCGCGAAAGGACTCGGAGAGCTTCATCGCCGCAAGCCTGGTGCGGGCAACCACCAGCACACCCGACGTGTCGCGGTCGAGCCGGTGCACCAGGCGCGGCTTCTCGCCCTTCTGGCTGCGCCAGGCCTCCAGCATGTCGTCGACATTGCGGGTGACACCCGAGCCGCCCTGCACGGCCAGACCCGCCGGCTTGTTGAAGACGAAGACCTTCGGGTCTTCGTGGATCAGCATCTTGGCCAGCACATCGGCGTCGCCCTGGTTGCGGATCGAGTGACCCGTAAGCGCACTCTCGCCCTTCTTGTCGACCTCGAGCGGCGGCACGCGCACCACCTGGCCCGGCTCGACACGGCTGTCGGCCTTGACCCGGCCGCCATCGACGCGGATCTGGCCGGAGCGTAAGAGCTTCTGCAAATGGCCGAAGCCGAGGCCGGGGAAATGGGTCTTGAACCAGCGATCGAGCCGCATGCCCGCCTCGCCGGCCTCCACCGTGATCTGTTCAACGCCTGCCATGTTTTCGTTTATCCGTTTCCCGAACAGGCCTCAGCCTGCTCTTTGGCGCGGCAATAGCACTATCGGCTCGAAAATCGGAATCGATTTTCGGAAAGCTTAGATTCAAAGACGTTTGTGTGGGGCTAAACGGTCCTCGCTAGCCAAAGTCCCGCAAACAGCGCGACAATGGCGCCAATGACGCTGGCAAGCGCATATCCGAGTGCCGGGATCGTCGCTCCCCGCTCCCACAGCGTGGCGAAGTCGAGCGAAAAGGCCGAGAAGGTGGTGAAGCCACCGAAGATGCCGGTGGCGACGAACAGCCTCAATTCATTGGAACCACCTCGTCGCATCAAGGTCGCGATGAACAGCCCCATGGCAAAGGAGCCGACGATGTTGATGACCATCGTGCCCCAGGGGTAGTTCGGGCCGACGAGGCGCAAGGCGCCGATGTTGGTCAGGTGGCGAATGCCGGCGCCAATGCCACCGCCGACCACAACGAGAAGCAGATTGAACATGCCTGTTTACTGCCCTGGTGACGCCCTCAGGTCGTTTCGACCTTCTTTGCCTTGCTCGAACCGAGCATCTTCCAGTTCTTGTAGAACATGGCATTGATGCGCTCGACGCTGACCGAGACGATGGCGAGAAGGCCGGCGATGAGGCCAGGGAATGGCGACGGGCGGATGATGTCCATGAACACGCAGTAACGGCGCCCGTCATACTCGTTGACCGAGCGATGCAGCAGGGTGTCATCGAATATATAGAGCGGATTGTCGTACCAGTAGTTCCTGGCGCCGTTGCACTCGACGAAAATCTCGGCCTTCACCGGCAAGAGATTGTAGAGAATGCGCAGGCTGAGCCGCAGCGGTCCGAAATGCCAGGAGGTCGATTCCTTGCTTCTGAAGACAGAGACGGCGATGGTCTTGATGTATTTGAAATCCTTGTTGAATTCGGCGACGTTGTCGATCTTGTGCTTGCCGTACCACTGATAGACATACATGCCGCGCCGGGCGGTGCCGAAATTGGCGTCGATATCGGCGATGATCTCGTCCTTGCGCGCCTTGAAGACGTCGAGAACCTCATTGACCTCGCGCTGATAGTCCGGCGGAAACTGCTCCAGCTTCCATACGCCCGGGTTCCGGTAGCTAAGCAGATCGACCAGAAGGTTGAAGGGTGACAGCAGCCAGGTGAAAATGCCGTTGCCGAGGAAATAGCCGCGCAACAGCGACAGATCCTTGTTGGCATTGCGCAGCACGTCGATCAGTCCGCAGACGATCCAGATCGTCGTCAGGATCGGGATGAAATAGAAGCCGAGGGCGAGCAGCGGAACTGCAATCACAGCCTGGCGAAGCGATTTACGAAGGGATTTTTTCATTTTTTTCTCGCGCCGTCGGGCGCGATTCCTGTTGCGAACGACAATCGCCAAGCATCTTGGCGACGGCCACCCCCGAGGCCGTGCGCCTTGATAGGGTCTTTTGTCCCCACGCACAATGCCATCGAACGGCGCCCGGGTGGCTCTCGGTGGCTGGTGAGCAAAATATTTGGAGGTTTGTACTCCACTTTAGTTGGGTTTCGTCCTGGGGCGATCAAACCACGGTGGGCGCAAGCCTATTTTTCCCGCTCGCTGCGCAGCTTCGCCCAATAGTCCAGTCGTTTGCGGATATCACGCTCGAAGCCGCGTTCGGGCGGATCGTAAAATGTCTGCCGGCCCATCTTTTCGGGAAAATAGTCCTGGCCGGAAAATGCATCGGGCTGGTCATGATCGTAGCGATAGCCGGCGCCGTAATCCTCCTCCTTCATCAGCTTGGTCGGCGCGTTGAGAATGTGCTTGGGCGGCAGCAGCGAACCGAACTCCTTTGCCGCTCGCGTGGCCGCCTTGAAGGCGGTGTAGACGGCATTGGATTTGGGCGCGGTGGCGAGATAGACGGTGGCCTCGGCGAAGGCGAGTTCGCCCTCGGGCGAACCCAGATAGTCGTAGGCGTCCTTGGCGGCGTTGGCCACGACCAGCGCCTGCGGGTCAGCCAGCCCGATATCCTCCATCGCCATGCGCACCAGCCGACGGCCGAGATAGAGCGGATCCTCGCCGGCGTCGAACATCCGGGCGAGATAATAGAGGGCCGCATCCGGATCGGAACCGCGCACCGATTTGTGCAGCGCCGAGATCAGATTGTAATGGCCGTCCTGGCCCTTGTCGTAGATCGGCGCGCGACGCTGGACGATGCGCTGCAGCCCTTCTGGATCGAAAACCTCGCCAGGCTTGGCGGCACGCCAGACCTCTTCGGCCAGCGTCAGCGAGGCGCGGCCGTCGCCATCGCTCATACGGATGAGCATAGCACGCGCCTCGTCGTCGAGCGGCAGCGCCCTGCCCTCCGTCTCCTCCGCCCGCACCATCAGCTTTGCGATGCTCTCCTCGCCAAGCGAATGAAAGACCATAACCCGCGCGCGCGACAACAGAGCGGCGTTGAGTTCGAAGGACGGATTTTCCGTCGTGGCGCCGACCAGCACGACCGTGCCATCCTCCATCACCGGGAGAAACGAATCCTGCTGGGCACGGTTGAAGCGATGGATCTCATCGACGAACAGCAGAGTCTGGCGGCCATTGGCGCGGCGCAGCTTTGCCGCCTCGAACACTTTCTTCAGATCGGCTACACCGGAAAACACCGCCGATATCTGCTCGAAGGCCAAGCTTGTTTCGCCGGCCAGCAGCCGCGCCACCGTCGTCTTGCCGGTTCCTGGCGGCCCCCAAAAGATCATCGAGCCGAGCGAACCGGAACTGATCAGCCGCGTCAGCGCGCCGTCCGGCCCGGTCAGATGCTCCTGGCCGACGACCTCACCAAGGTTTTTCGGGCGCAGCCGGTCGGCGAGCGGCCGCCCGGGCGGCGCTCTTTCCGGTTCATCGACGCTGAACAGATCGGCCATGCAAGTCTTTTTGTTGGACGACGATTCCGCTCTTTTGGAGCATGATCTTATCCGAAAACCGGCTCCCACTTTTCGGGATCATGCTCAAGATGGGAAGATCGCCTCAGTAGCGCAACACCTGGCGCAGTATCTGCCCGCCGCGTTCGACGGTAAAGCGCCACCAGCGCGTATCCTGCTGCGAGAGCTGCGCCAGTGTGGCAGCCGTATCGACGGTGGTGCCGTTCACTTCGCGCACGATGTCGCCTGGCTGGAAGCCGAAATCGGCGGCCGGAGAATCGCGGTTGATGTCGACCACGGTGACGCCTTTGAGGTCGGTGCGCAGGCCAAGCCGCTGGGCGAGCCTGGGCGACAGTTCCGCCACCTTGGCGCCGGAGAACGGACTGCGGCCATGCAGCGTCAGTTCCGAAGCCTTAGCGCCTTCCGGCGCACGTTCCAGCGGAATCTCCATCGTCGCCTGCTGGCCCTTGCTCAGGATGGCGAAGGTTGCCTTGGTGCCGATCGACAGCGTCGCCATACGGTAATCCAGCGCCTCGATGCCTTCGACCGTCGTGCCGTTGAGCTGCAGCACGACGTCACCAGGCTTCAGCCCTGCCTTGGCTGCCGGTCCCGCGTCCTCGACCGAAGACACCAGCGCGCCGGTCGGCTTCTCCATGCCAAGCGATTCGGCGATCTGCGGTGTGACCGCTTCGAACTCCGCGCCGATATAGGGCCGCTCGAAGAAATCGAGCCCGGCCTTGGCCGCGTCGGCGAAGGCGCGCACCATGTTGGCGGGGATGGCGAAGCCGATGCCGATCGAGCCGCCGCTGCGGCTGTAGATGGCCGTGTTGATGCCGACCAGCTGGCCGCCCATGTTGATCAGCGCGCCGCCGGAATTGCCGGGATTGATGGCGGCGTCGGTCTGGATGAAATAGCCCGAATCCGAGACGCCGATATGGCTGCGGGCAAGTGCCGAGACGATGCCGCTGGTTGTGGTCTGGCCGACGCCGAACGGATTGCCGATCGCCAGCACCAGGTCGCCGACCTCGAGCGCGTCGGAATCGCCAATCGCGATCACCGGGAACGGCTTGTCGGAGGTGATCTTGAGCACGGCAAGATCGAGCGTCTCGTCCTTGAGCATGACCTTCGAGGTGAATTCGCGCCCATCCGCGGTTGCCACCTTGACCTCGTCGGCATCCTTGATGACGTGAAAATTGGTGACGACCACGCCGCTCGGATCGACAAGCACGCCCGAGCCGAGCGAGGATTGCGCGCGCGGCTGTGCGCGACCGAAGAATTCCTCGAAGAAAGGATCGCCGTCGAAGGGCGACGTGACCTTGGCGGTCTGCGAGGCATAGACATTGACCACCGCCGGCGCCGTCTGCTTGACCAGCGGCGCAAACGACAGCTGCACCTCTTCGCGGCCGAACGGCACGCGCTTGTCGGGACCGGAAGTGCCGTTCTCGCCCTCGACGCCATGCAACAGATCGGTCAGCACATCGGAGAGGCCGGGATCCGCGGGCTTGGCAGCGTCCTCTGCCAGCGCCTGCCTCACGGCCGGTGCCGCGGCAAAGGCGGCCAGCGCGCAAAGGGCGACAAGAAACAGCCGTTTGAAGTGCATTCCGAATCCTCCAGATCGGGCGTCATTGTCCCGACGATTGTGCAGAATGAAAGGCTAATGCACTGAAATGCGGCGATTGTCGTGCAAAAGCCCTCAGCCGGCAGGCAAAAAAACGCCGGTCTAAGCATGGCATCGAGACGAAACGAAAAGGGGCCCGAAGGCCCCTTGAAGTCATTGCTGGAAAACCGAGCCTTATGCGGCCGCGGTTTCCTCATTGGCGCCTTCGGCCTCGAGGCGAGCACGGTCGCCGGCGCCCTTGGCGTCGGTGTCGCGGTCGACGAACTCGATGACCGCCATGGCGGCATTGTCGCCGTGGCGGAAGCCCGCCTTCATGATGCGCAGGTAGCCGCCGTTGCGGTCGGCGTAGCGCGGCGCGATCGTGTCGAACAGGCGCTTGACGACGCCTTCATTGCCGATCTGGGCAATGACCTGGCGGCGCGCGTGCAGGTCGCCGCGCTTGCCGAGCGTAACCAGCTTCTCGACGATCGGACGCAGGTCCTTCGCCTTCGGCAAGGTGGTGACGATCTGCTCGTGTTCGAGCAGCGACACGGCGAGGTTGGCGAACATTGACTTGCGGTGGCTAATGCTTCGGGCGAAGCGGCGGCCTTTGAAACCGTGGCGCATGGCTCTTTTCCTTCTTCAGTTGTTCAAGAGGCCACGGCCTCTGATGGTTTTCCGCATGACCGTCGGATCGAGCGGCCCAAGCCGCCGATCCTTGGAATTCATGCTCAATATTGGTCTTCGTAACGCTTGGCGAGGTCTTCGATGTTTTCCGGCGGCCAGTCCGGCACTTCCATGCCGAGGTGCAGGCCCATCGCCGCCAAGACTTCCTTGATCTCGTTCAGCGACTTGCGGCCGAAGTTCGGGGTGCGCAGCATCTCGGCTTCGGTCTTCTGGATGAGATCGCCGATGTAGACGATGTTGTCGTTCTTCAGGCAGTTGGCCGAACGCACCGAAAGCTCGAGTTCGTCGACCTTCTTGAGCAGCGCCGGGTTGAAGGCGAGCTCGGTGACGGCTTCGGTGGCAACTTCCTTCTGCGGCTCGTCGAAGTTGACGAACAGGCCAAGCTGGTCCTGCAGGATGCGGGCGGCGAAAGCCACCGCGTCCTCACCCGAGATCGAACCGTCGGTCTCGATGGTCATGGTCAGTTTGTCATAGTCGAGAACCTGGCCCTCGCGGGTGTTTTCGACCTTGTAGGAGACCTTCTTGACCGGCGAATACAGGCTGTCGACCGGGATCAGGCCGATCGGCGCGTCTTCGCCGCGGTTGCGCTCTGCCGGCACGTAGCCCTTGCCGGTGTCGACGGTGAATTCCATGCGGATTTCAGCGCCTTCGTCGAGCGTGCAGATGACGTGGTCGGGGTTGAGGATCTCGACGTCGCCAACCGTCTGGATGTCGCCAGCCAGAACCGCACCCGGGCCCTGCTTGCGAACGACCATGCGCTTGGGACCATCGCCTTCCATGCGGATGGCGATTTCCTTGATGTTGAGCACGATGTCGGTCACGTCTTCACGCACACCGGCGATCGACGAGAATTCATGCAGAACGCCGTCGATCTGCACGGCGGTCACAGCCGCACCGCGCAGCGAAGACAGAAGCACGCGGCGCAGCGCGTTGCCGAGCGTCAGGCCGAAGCCACGCTCGAGCGGCTCGGCGACCAGCGTGGTCAGCGTCTTCTTCTTCGACGAGAACTCGATCTTGTTCGGCTTGATCAGTTCCTGCCAATTTTTCTGGATCATGATGCTTTCCTTCCGTTGACCCGCCACCATCCAATCGTGGCGGGCGACCTGGAGTGCCGTGGAGGAGCGCCAGAGGCGCTCGCGCGGCGTTCGGTAATGTCTTAGACGCGGCGCTTCTTGCGCGGGCGGCAGCCATTGTGCGGGATCGGCGTCACATCACGGATCGAGGTGATGGTGAAGCCGGCCGCCTGCAGGGCGCGAAGCGCCGATTCACGACCGGAGCCGGGTCCGCAGACCTCGACTTCGAGCATGCGCATGCCGTGTTCCTGGGCCTTCTTGGCGACGTCTTCGGCAGCCATCTGGGCGGCGAACGGGGTCGACTTGCGCGAACCCTTGAAGCCCTGGGCACCGGCCGACGACCAGGCAATGGAATTGCCCTGCGCGTCGGTGATGGTGATCATCGTGTTGTTGAAGGTCGAATTGACGTGGGCAACGCCCGACGAGATGTTCTTGCGTTCGCGACGGCGAACACGAGCGGCTTCCTTGGCCATGATAGTCCTTTCAGTTGATCTCTACACCGCCGTAATGCCAGCGGCTCCACCTTACAAAGGGAGTAGGGGAATAGGGCAGTAAGGGAGTAGGGAAAAATGCGCCCCGATCGACGGGCATTCCCTACTGCCTTACTCCCCTACTCCCTTATTCCCCTAAATTACTTCTTCTTGCCGGCGATCGACTTGGCCGGGCCCTTGCGGGTGCGTGCATTGGTGTGCGTGCGCTGGCCGCGAACCGGCAGCGAGCGGCGGTGACGCAGGCCGCGGTAGCAGCCGAGGTCCATGAGACGCTTGATGTTCATCGACACTTCGCGGCGCAGGTCGCCTTCGACCTGGTAGTCGCGGTCGATGGTCTCGCGGATCTGCAGCACTTCCGCGTCGGTCAACTGGTTGACGCGGCGCTCGGCCGGGATGCCGACCTTGTCGACGATCTCCTGGGCGAACTTCTTGCCAATGCCGTGAATGTACTGAAGCGCAATGACGACGCGCTTGTTGGTCGGAATGTTGACGCCGGCTATACGAGCCATATTCTTCTCTTCTCCATGTGGGCCGGACGAACCAGCGCTATCCAAAATTCCCCGCGTCCGGTGGAGGCCGGCCCATGCGGGAGTTTCCTAGTTTCAATGCGGCTGCCTTGCCCTTGCGGACAAGCAAGCCTCATGCCTGATAGGAAGACGGGCCGCCATAACCCAGCGAACCGTTCCAGTCAAGCGCAATCTTTACTTTGCCGTAACGGTCTCCCGCGTCACTGCGGCGAGCAGAGCTTCGATCTCCGCCGTCACAGTGTCGATACCGGCCATGCCGTCGACGCTCTTCAGCGTGCGTTTGGCGTAGTAGTAGCCGATCAGCGGAGCGGTCTTCTTGTAATATTCCCGCAGGCGCTCTTCAAACACCACCGGGTTGTCGTCCTTGCGCACCGGCTGGCCGGCGGCCTTGGCGTCTTCGGCGCGCTTGACAATGCGGCCGACCAGCGCCTTGTCGTCGACGACGAACTCGATCACGGCGTCGAGGCCGATGCCGCGCTCGGCGAGCATCGATTCAACCGCATCGGCTTGCACCAGCGTGCGCGGATAGCCGTCGAGGATGAAACCATTGGCGCAATCGGGCTGATCGATGCGCTCGGCCACGATGGCGTTGACGATGGCGTCGGACACCAGCTCGCCAGCATCCATCACCGCCTTGGCGCGCTTGCCGACTTCGGTGCCGGCCTGCACGGCAG
The DNA here is from genome assembly GCF_056403695.1 of Mesorhizobium sp. P2_F7. NCBI lineage: Bacteria > Pseudomonadati > Pseudomonadota > Alphaproteobacteria > Hyphomicrobiales > Phyllobacteriaceae > Mesorhizobium > Mesorhizobium sp. P2_F7. The sequence goes on from NZ_JBFUFA010000015.1 coordinate 111,710, forward strand.
CCCGCAGCATGTCGCCCGTCGACAGCTGGGGTATGCCGTATTTCTCTACCAGTCTTTGTGCTTGCGTCCCCTTGCCCGCTCCTGGCGGCCCAAGCAATATCAATCTCATCTGGCCTTCTTCCCCCCGCGCAACTTCGACTTCTTGATCAGGCCCTCATACTGGTGCGCGATCAGGTGACCCTGAATCTGCGCCACCGTATCGAGGGTTACACTGACCACGATCAGAAGCGATGTGCCACCGAGGTAGAATGGTACGCCAGTCGCCGAAATCAGGAATTCGGGCAGCAGGCACACCAGCACCAGATAGATGGCGCCGACGACGGTGATGCGCGTCAGGACATAGTCGATGTAATCGGCGGTGCGCTCACCCGGACGGTAGCCGGGAATGAAGCCGGAATGCTTCTTGAGCTGGTCGGCGGTGTCCTTGGGATTGAACACGATGGCCGTGTAGAAGAAGGCGAAGAACACGATCATGCCCGCATAGAACAGCATGTAGAGCGGCTGGCCGTGGCCGAGCGAGGCGAGCACCGTGCTGGCCCAGGCCGGCAGGTTCGTCGTCTGCGAGAAGCCGGCGACCGTTGCCGGCAAAAGCAGCAGCGACGAGGCGAAGATCGGCGGAATGACGCCCGACGTGTTGAGCTTCAGCGGCAGATGCGAGGTATCGCCCTGGAACATGCGGTTGCCGACCTGGCGCTTCGGATACTGGATCAGCAGGCGGCGCTGGGCGCGCTCGAAGAAGACGATCAGCGCAATGACGATGATGGCCAGCACGATGATTGCGAGAATGAGGCCAGTCGATAGCGCACCGGTGCGGCCGAGTTCCAGCGTGCCGGAGATGGCGCGTGGCAGGCCGGCCACAATGCCGGAGAAGATGATCAGCGAAATGCCGTTGCCGATGCCGCGCGCGGTGATCTGCTCGCCCAGCCACATCAGGAACATGGTGCCGCCGACCAGGGTGACGACGGTCGAGATGCGGAAGAACATGCCGGGATCGTTGACGATGCCGTTGCCGCCTTCGAGGCCAACCGAAATGCCATACGCCTGCACCAGCGCCAAAAGCACCGTGCCGTAGCGCGTGTACTGGTTGATGACCTTGCGGCCCTGCTCGCCTTCCTTCTTCAGCGCTTCCAGCGACGGAATGACCGAGGTCATCAGCTGCATGATGATGGAGGCCGAGATGTAAGGCATGATGCCGAGCGCGAAGATCGCCATGCGTTGCACGGCGCCGCCGGCAAACATGTTGAACATGCCGAGCACGCCCTTGGCCTGCGAAGAGAAGGCCTGAGCGAAGGCATCGGGGTTGATGCCGGGCAGTGGAATATAGGTGCCGAGGCGATAGACGAGCAGCGCGCCTACGGTGAACCAGATTCGCTTCTTCAGGTCCTCCGCCTTGGCGAAGGCCGCAAAATTCAGATTCGAGGCTAGTTGTTCTGCAGCCGAAGCCATGCCTGATTCTCCGCTAGAGCATGATGCCGAAAAGTGTGAAGCGGTTTTCGGATAACATCATGCGCTACTTCTTGATTTCTATGTCACGCTCGATGCCCGCAGCTCAGGCGGCGCGTGTCACCGAAGCTCACGAGATAAGCTCCGGGCTCTCAACATGCAAGCGGCCGCGTTGACGCGGCCGCTCAATTGATCGGATCAAAGCGCAATCGTGAGCAAAAACGAATACCGTTCCTGCCTGGTGCGCTTCAAATTGCCGTTACTCGGCAGCGGCCGCTTCCGGCAGCTTGACCGAACCGCCGGCCTTTTCGATCTTCTCGATCGCAGCCTTGGAGGCGCCGGCGACGTCGAAGGCAAGCTTTGCCTTGAGCTCGCCATCCGAGAGGATGCGCACGCCGTCCTTGACGCGGCGGATGACGCCTGCAGCAACCAGTGCCTCGGCCGTCACGGTCGCCTTGGCGTCGAGCTTCTTGGCATCGAGCGCGGTCTGGATACGGGCCAGCGACACGACGACAAAGCTCTTGGCGAAGATGTTGTTGAAGCCACGCTTCGGCAGGCGCCGGTAGAGCGGCATCTGGCCACCCTCGAAGCCGTTGATGGCGACGCCGGAGCGTGCCTTCTGGCCCTTGACGCCGCGACCGCCGGTCTTGCCCGAGCCGGAGCCGATGCCACGGCCGAGACGCTTCTTGGAGTGCGTCGCGCCGTCCTTGTCACGCAGATCGTTGAGTTTCATCTGGGTTCTCCTGCGCTTTTGCTCAGCCCTCGTCCACGACGCGGACGAGATGCTGGACGGCAGCGATCATGCCGCGCACCGAGGGAGTGTCCTCCAGCGTGCGCTGCTTGTGCATCTTGTTGAGGCCGAGGCCGACCAGCGTTGCGCGCTGTTCCTTCGGGCGGCGGATCGGCGAGCCGATCTGCTCAACGGTGATGGTCTTGGTTGCTTTCTTGGCCATGGTCAAAATCCCTGGTCAGATCGACTATTCTTCAGCCGCAACGGCGGTGCCGCGGCGGGCCTGAAGGGTCGAATACTTGATGCCGCGCGCAGCAGCCACATCCTTGGGATGCATCTGGCTCTTCAGCGCGTCGAACGTGGCGCGAACCATGTTGTAGGGGTTCGACGAACCCATCGACTTGGCGACCACGTCATGCATGCCGAGCGTCTCGAAGACAGCGCGCATCGGACCGCCGGCGATGATGCCGGTACCCTGCTTGGCAGCGCGCAGCAGCACGCGGCCAGCGCCCCAACGTCCCTCGACGTCGTGGTGCAGCGTGCGGCCCGAGCGCAGCGGCACGAAGATCATGTCGCGCTTTGCCGATTCGGTTGCCTTGCGGATGGCTTCCGGCACTTCGCGCGCCTTGCCGTGACCGAAGCCAACGCGGCCCTTCTGGTCGCCGACGACGACGAGTGCTGCAAAACCGAAGCGACGGCCGCCCTTGACGACCTTGGCGACGCGGTTGATGTGGACGAGCTTGTCCACCATGCCGTCATCGCGCTCTTCACGATCGCGGCCGCGGCCGCCATCCCTACGTTCCTGTGCCATATCCTGTTCCTTGTTTTTTTCCGGAAGCACGGTTGCTGATAAGATCCGGCGCCTCGCCCCGAATAAATCGGGAAACGGTCGCCGGGGGCGAAATTAGAAGCTCAAGCCACCTTCACGGGCAGCCTCGGCCAGCGCCTTGACGCGGCCGTGATAGATGTAGGCGCCGCGGTCGAAGACGACTTCCTTGACGCCGGCCTTGGTGGCGCGCTCGGCGATCAGCTTGCCGATCGCGGCAGCAGCCGCGGTGTCGGCACCGGTCTTGAGCGAACCCTTGAGGTCCTTCTCGAGCGTCGAAGCGGCGACGATGGTGTGGCCCTTGGCGTCGTCGATGACCTGCACGTAGATGTTCTTCGACGTGCGGTGAACCGACAGACGCGGACGCTCGCCGGCGACCTTCTTGATCTGGCGACGAACGCGCTGCGCGCGGCGCTGGATGGATTCCTTGTTAGCCATGGTGGTCTTCCTTGCCTTCAAAAAACGGGGGCCGCCATATGCGGTAGGCGAAAGCGCCTCCCGCGACCGCTCCCCGCGGCGTTACATTTCTTTGGCTTGGCCTTTTCCGAAAAGTCTGCAACTTTTCGGGGCCAGACCTACTACTTCTTCTTGCCTTCCTTGCGGACGATCTTCTCTCCGGCATAGCGGACACCCTTGCCCTTATAAGGCTCGGGACCGCGATACTCGCGGATCTCGGCGGCGACCTGGCCGACCTGCTGCTTGTCGATGCCGGTCACGGTGATTTCCGTCGGCTTCGGCACAGTGATCGTGATGCCAGCCGGCGTCTCGTAGACCACGTCATGGCTGAAGCCAAGCGCCAGCTGCAGGTTCTTGCCCTGAAGGGCGGCGCGATAGCCGACGCCGGTGATCTCGAGCTTCTTCTCAAAACCGTCCTTGACGCCCTGCAGGATGTTGACGATCTGCGTGCGCGACATGCCCCACTTGGAGCGGGCGGTCTTGGTCTGGTCGCGCGGCTGGACAGCGATCTCGCTGCCTTCCATCTTGACCAGCACTTCGTCGTTCACCACGAACTTCAGCTCGCCCTTGGGGCCCTTCGCCGTCACGGTCTGGCCGTTGACGGTCGCGGTCACGCCCTGCGGCAGCGAAACGGGTTTCTTTCCAATACGAGACATTTGGTTGTCCTCGTCACTTCTCTTGTTTCAGGTCTGCCGAATTAGAAAATCTGGCAGAGGATTTCGCCACCGACGTTCTGTTCGCGTGCTTCGTGATCGGCCATCACGCCCTTCGGCGTCGAAAGGATGGCGATGCCGAGGCCGTTGGCGACGTGCGGGATCGACTTGGCCGAGACGTAAACGCGGCGGCCCGGCTTCGAGACGCGGGCGATTTCGCGCACGACCGGAGCACCGTCGAAATACTTCAGCTCGATTTCGATCTCGGACTTGCCGTTGTCGAAGTCGGTCTGGCTGTAATCGCGGATATAGCCTTCAGCCTTCAGCACGTCGAGGACGCGGGTACGCAGGCGCGAGGCCGGCGTCGAGACGCTCGACTTCTTGCGGCCATACGCGTTGCGGATGCGGGTCAGCATATCGCCGAGAGGATCGCTCAATGACATGTTATGTCCTCCTTACCAGCTCGACTTGACCAGGCCCGGGATCTGGCCGTTATTGCCGAGATCACGAAGCGCGATGCGCGATACTTTGAGCTTGCGATAGTAGGCGCGCGGGCGCCCCGTCACTTCGCAGCGGTTGCGGATGCGGATCTTGGCCGAGTTGCGCGGCAGGGCAGCCAGCTTCAGCTGAGCGCGGAAGCGCTCTTCCATCGGCTTGGACTGGTCCATGATGATCGCCTTCAGCGCAGCGCGCTTGGGACCGTACTGGTCGGCAAGCTTGCGGCGCCTGTTGTTCTTCTCGACTGAGCTGGTCTTTGCCATTTCAGATTTTTCCTTTTCTCGCTGCCGTTACTGGCGGAAGGGGAAGTTGAAGGCCTTGAGCAATGCCCTGGCTTCGTCGTCCGTCTTCGCAGTCGTACAAACGATGACGTCCATGCCCCAGATCTGATCAACCTTGTCGTAGTTGATCTCCGGGAACACGATGTGTTCCTTGATGCCCATGGCGTAGTTGCCACGGCCATCGAAGCTCTTCGGATTCAGTCCGCGAAAGTCGCGGACGCGCGGCAGCGCGATGTTCACGAGGCGGTCGAGGAACTCGTACATGCGTTCCTTGCGCAGCGTGACCTTGGCGCCGATCGGCATCTTCTCGCGGACCTTGAAGCCGGCGATCGAGTTGCGGGCACGGGTGACGACGGCCTTCTGACCGGCGATCATCGCCAGGTCTTCGGCCGCGATCGAAGGCTTCTTCGAATCCGCGGTCGCTTCGCCGACGCCCATGTTCAGCACGATCTTGTCGATGCGCGGAACCTGCATCTCGTTGTCGTACCCGAACTGCTCCTGCAACGCCTTGCGGATGGTCTCGTTGTAGACCTGCTTGAGGCGCGGCGTGTTATTGGCCTTGGACTGTTTGCTTTCAGCCTTGGGCTTCGTGGTTTGAGCCTTAGCCATTGATGACTTCTCCCGAGCGCTTGGCGACGCGCACCTTCTTGCCGTCCTTCTGGAAGATGAAACCGACGCGGGTCGGCTTGCCATCCTTGGGGTCGGCCAGCGCGATGTTCGACAGCTGGATCGGCGCTTCCTTGGTGATGATCCCGCCCTCTTGGGACTGGGACTGCTTCTGGTGACGGCGAATCATGTTGACGCCACGCACCAGCGCGGTGTCTTCCTTCGGCTGAACCGAGAGGACTTCGCCCGAACGGCCCTTGTCCTTGCCGGCCAGCACGACGACCTTGTCGCCTTTTCTAATCTTTTGCATTGGTCCGGCTCCTTACAGCACTTCAGGCGCGAGCGAGATGATCTTCATGTGGTTCTTGGCGCGAAGTTCGCGCGGAACCGGTCCGAAGATACGCGTGCCGATTGGCTCTTTCTTGTTGTCGACGAGAACGGCCGCGTTCTTGTCGAAACGGATCACGCTGCCGTCCGGGCGGCGGATGTCCTTGGCCGTGCGAACCACGACCGCCTTCATCACATCGCCCTTCTTAACGCGGCCGCGCGGAATGGCTTCCTTGATGGACACCACGATGATGTCGCCCACGGAAGCGTATTTCCGCTTCGAGCCGCCCAGCACCTTGATGCACATGACACGACGCGCGCCGGAATTATCCGCGACGTCGAGGTTTGTTTGCATCTGAATCATGACTGGCCGCCTTCTTCTTTTCTAACGGGACGGGCTCGAAGCCCCTCCCCGGTCTGTCCAAAATTCGTTGTTTACGCCTGGTCCGAAGACACGACGATCCAGCGCTTATCCTTGGAAATCGGCTTCGATTCCTGGATGAACACCTCGTCGCCGACCTTGTGGGCGTTGTTCTCGTCGTGCGCCTTGTACTTCTTGGTCATGCGCACGGTCTTCTTCATCACGGGATGCGTGAAGCGCCGTTCGACCTTGACGACAACCGTCTTCTCGTTTTTGTCGCTGACGACGGTGCCCTGCAGAATGCGCTTTGGCATGGTTTTCGTCCTTAAGCCTTCTTGGCCGCGGACTTTTCCGCAGCGATGGTCTTGATACGCGCAATGTCCTTGCGGACCTGCCTCACGCGCGCGGTCTTCTCGAGCTGGCCGGTGGCCTTCTGGAAGCGCAGGTTGAACTGCTCCTTCTTCAGGCTGGCCAGATCGTCGGTCAGCTGGTCCTGGGTCTTGGTCCGGATGTCTTCGGCTTTCATGATCAGCCCGTCCTTATTCTGCGATGCGCTGTACGAAGCGCGTCCTGACCGAGAGCTTGGCCGCGCCGAGACGCAGCGCCTCACGGGCGGTTTCTTCGTTGACGCCGTCGATCTCGAACATGATGCGGCCCGGCTTGACGCGCGCCGCCCAGTAATCGACCGCGCCCTTACCCTTACCCATGCGCACTTCGGTCGGCTTCGACGTCACCGGCACGTCTGGGAAAATACGGATCCACACGCGGCCGGCACGCTTCATCTCACGAGTGATCGCGCGGCGAGCCGCCTCGATCTCACGCGCGGTGACGCGGTTCGGCTCAAGCGCCTTCAGCCCGAAACCACCGAAATCCAGGTTGGTGCCGCCCTTTGCGGTACCATGGATACGGCCCTTGAACTGCTTGCGGAACTTTGTGCGCTTTGGCTGCAGCATCGTTCTAACTCCAAATTCCTAAATAATCAGGCGTTTTCGCGACGACGACCGCGCTCGCGATCACCACCACCGCCATGCGCAGCATCACCCTCGGTCGCGCGACGCTCCGAAGCCATCGGATCGTGCTCGAGGATTTCGCCCTTGAACACCCAGACCTTGACGCCGCAGATGCCGTAAGCCGTGTTCGCTTCGGCCGTGCCGTAATCGACGTCGGCGCGCAGCGTATGCAGCGGCACGCGGCCTTCACGGTACCATTCCATGCGCGCGATCTCGGCGCCGCCGAGACGGCCGGCGCAGTTGATGCGGATGCCTTCGGCACCCAGCCGCATCGCCGACTGAACGGCACGCTTCATGGCGCGACGGAACGCAATACGACGCTCGAGCTGCTGGGCGATTGACTGGGCGACCAGGGTCGCGTCGATTTCCGGCTTGCGCACTTCAACGATGTTGAGGTGCGTCTCGGACTTCGTCATCTCCATCAGCTTCTTGCGAAGCTTCTCGATGTCGGCGCCCTTCTTGCCGATGATCAGACCCGGACGCGCCGCATGGATGGTGACGCGGCACTTCTTGTGCGGACGCTCGATCACGACCTTGGAGATCGCAGCCTGCTTGAGTTCCTTCTCAAGATACTTGCGGATCTTGATGTCCTCATGCAGCAGCTTGCCGTACTCGCCGGTGTTCGCGAACCAGCGCGAATCCCAGGTGCGGTTGATGCCGAGGCGCAGACCGATCGGATTGACTTTCTGGCCCATTATGCGGCCTCCCCTTTTTCTTCGACTTCACGAACGACGATCGTGAGGTGCGAGAACGGCTTCTCGATACGGCTGGCGCGACCGCGACCACGGGCGTGGAAACGCTTCATGACGATCGACTTGCCGACATAGGCTTCCGCCACGATCAGCGCATCGACATCGAGGTCGTGGTTGTTTTCCGCGTTGGCGATCGCCGATTCCAGCGTCTTCTTGACCGTGCCGGAAATCCGCTTGGCCGAGAATTCGAGGTCGGAAAGCGCTGTCGCGACCTTCTTGCCGCGGATCAGCGCGGCAACCAGGTTCAGCTTCTGCGGGCTGATACGGATCGTGCGCAGAACGGCGCGCGCTTCGTTGTCAGCAAGCCTGCGCGGAGCTTTGGCCTTGCCCATGATTATTTCCTCTTCGCCTTCTTATCCGCGCCGTGACCGTAATAGGTCCGGGTCGGAGCGAATTCACCGAACTTGTGACCGACCATGTCCTCGTTCACCGAGACGGGAACATGCTTCTGGCCGTTGTAGACACCGAAGGTGAAGCCGACGAACTGCGGCAGGATGGTGGAGCGACGGCTCCACATCTTGATCACCTCATTGCGACCACCTTCACGAACCTTGTCCACCTTCTTGAGAAGGTAGCCGTCGATGAAGGGGCCTTTCCAAATAGAACGAGTCACTTGGCGTTACCTCTTCTTAGCTCTTGCGCTGATGGCGCGAGCGCAGGATGAACTTGTCGGTCGCCTTGTTGGACCGCGTCTTCTTGCCCTTGGTCGGCTTGCCCCACGGGCTGACCGGATGACGGCCACCGGAGGTGCGGCCTTCACCACCGCCGTGCGGATGGTCGACCGGGTTCATGGTCACGCCGCGATTGTGCGGGCGCTTGCCGCGCCAGACCGTGCGGCCGGCCTTGCCGTCGTTGATGTTGCCGTGGTCGGGGTTCGACACGGCGCCGACGGTGGCCATGCAGGAGCCGTGAACGACACGCTGCTCGCCCGAGTTTAGGCGCAGGATCGCCATGCCCTGGTCGCGACCGACCAGCTGGCCGTAGCCACCGGCCGAGCGAGCGACCTGGGCGCCCTTGCCCGGCTTCAGCTCGATGTTGTGGACGATCGTGCCGACCGGCATCGAGGCCAGCGGCATCGCATTGCCCGGCTTCACGTCGACCGCTTCGCCGGCCACGATCTTGTCGCCGGCCGCAAGACGCTGCGGGGCGATGATGTAGGACAGCTCGCCATCGTCGTACTTGATCAGCGCGATGAAGGCGGTGCGGTTCGGATCGTATTCAATGCGCTCGACCGTGCCGACGACGTCGAACTTGCGGCGCTTGAAGTCGATGATGCGGTACGAACGCTTGTGACCGCCGCCGATGAAGCGGGCCGTGATGCGGCCGTGATTGTTGCGGCCGCCCGACTTGGTCAGGCCTTCAGTCAGGCCCTTGACGGGCTTGCCCTTGTAGAGGCCCGAGCGGTCGACGATAACCAGCTGGCGGGTGCTCGGCGTTACCGGGTTGAATTTTTTAAGTGCCATTGTCCTGTCCTCGCGGCCTAGCTCAGAGACCCGTCGCGACGTCGATCGACTGGCCGTCGGCCAGCGTCACGATCGCCTTCTTGACGTCGCTCTGGCGGCCGATCGTGCCGCGGAAGCGCTTGATCTTGCCCTTGCGGACAAGCGTGTTCACGGCCGTAACCTTGACGCCAAACAGCGCTTCGACAGCGGCCTTGATTTCCGGCTTCGACGCCTTCTTGGCGACGTTGAAGACGACCTGGTTGTTCTCGGAAGCCATGGTCGACTTTTCGGTGATCGCCGGCGAGACGATCACGTCGTAATGACGAAGGTCGGTCATTTAAAGCGCTCCTCGAGAGCCTCGACGGCGGCCTTCGAAAGGACCAGCGTGCCGCGGCGAAGAATGTCGTAGACGTTGATGCCCTGGATGGGCAGCACGTCGATGTTCGGGATGTTGGTCGCTGCCAGCTTGAAGTTCTGGTCAAGCTCGGCACCGCCGATCACCAAAGCGTTGGTCAGGCCCAGCGTCGCGAAATTCGCGATCAGCGCCTTCGTCTTGGCCTCGGTCAGCTTCAGCTCGTCGATGATGATGATCGACGCGCTCTTGGCCTTGGCCGAGAGAGCATGACGCAAGCCCAAAGCGCGCACCTTCTTCGGCAGATCGTGCTCGTGGCTGCGAACGACCGGGCCGTGGGCCTTGCCGCCGCCGCGGAACTGCGGAGCGCGTGCCGAATGGTGACGGGCGCGGCCCGTACCCTTCTGCTTGTACATCTTGGCGCCGGTACGCGCGATTTCGGCGCGGCCCTTGGCCTTGTGCGTGCCCTGCTGGCGCTTGGCCAGCTGCCAGCGCACGACGCGCTGCAGGATGTCCTCGCGCGGATCAAGGCCGAAAATCTCCTCGGAGAGTTTCACCTTGCCGGCGTCCTTGCCGCCAAGCGTTGTGATCTTGAGATCCATTATTCTGCTCCCTCTGCGGCCGGAGCCTCGTTCTTGGCGACAGCGCGGATCGCGGCAGGCTTCGGCGCATTGGCCGGCAGTGCCACCTTGGCCGCATCGCGGACCAGGATCCAGGCGCCCTTCGATCCGGGAACCGCACCGCGGATCAGGATCAGGCCGCGATCGGCGTCGGTCGAAACGATCTCGACATTCTGTGTGGTGACGCGGGTGTCGCCCATGTGGCCAGCCATATGCTTGCCCTTGAACACCTTGCCCGGATCCTGACGCTGGCCGGTCGAACCGTGCGTACGGTGCGAAACCGAGTTACCGTGCGTCGCGCGGCCACCACCCATGTGGTGGCGCTTGATGACGCCCTGAAAACCCTTGCCGATCGTCGTGCCCGTCACATCGACCTTCTGGCCGGCGACGAAGTGCTCGACGGTGATCTCGGCGCCAACATCGATCATGTTGTCGGCGGAGACGCGAAACTCGGCGACCTTCGCCTTCGGCTCGACGGAAGCGGTCGCGAAATGGCCGCGCATCGCCTTCGACGTGTTCTTCACCTTGGCAAGGCCAACGCCGAGCTGAACGGCCGTGTAGCCGTTCTTCTCCTGCGTGCGCTGAGCCACGACCTGGCAGTTCTCCATCTGGAGAACGGTGACGGGAACATGTTCCCCGGCATCATTATAGATGCGGGTCATTCCCACCTTCTTTGCAATCACACCTGAACGCATCGGTTCAATTCCTTTAGAGTTCCGGGCCAGGGGCACCGCCCCTTACCGCGCTCTCATTCCCTTAGAGCTTGATCTCGACGTCGACACCGGCGGCCAGATCGAGCTTCATCAAAGCATCGACGGTCTGCGGGGTCGGATCGACGATGTCGAGCAGACGCTTGTGCGTGCGCATCTCGAACTGCTCGCGGCTCTTCTTGTCGACGTGAGGCGACCGGTTGACCGTGAACTTTTCGATCCGCGTCGGCAGCGGAATGGGGCCGCGAACGTTTGCTCCGGTGCGCTTGGCCGTCGACACGATTTCTTTCGTCGAGGCGTCGAGCACGCGGTGATCAAACGCCTTCAGGCGGATGCGGATATTCTGTCCGTTCATGCGTCACTTCCTTGTTCTGGCGCGGCGCGGGCAACTCCGCGCCCGCGACAGATCGGTTTAAGTCTAATTATTCTTTGATGGTGACGACGATGCCGGCACCGACGGTGCGGCCGCCTTCACGGATGGCGAAGCGCAGCTTCTCTTCCATGGCGATCGGCACGATCAGCTCGACATCGACCGTGATGTTGTCGCCGGGCATCACCATCTCGGTGCCTTCCGGCAGCGACACGATGCCGGTCACGTCGGTCGTGCGGAAGTAGAACTGCGGACGGTAGTTGGTGAAGAACGGCGTGTGACGGCCACCTTCGTCCTTGG
>NZ_JBFUFA010000016.1:0-118617 GCF_056403695.1 Mesorhizobium sp. P2_F7
CTGGTGCGCGCGCTTTCGGAGGCGCCACGCTACGCCAACCAGGTGCTGAAGCTCGAGGAACAGATCGAGCGCATTGCGCGTGAAATCTCGCGCTACAAGGACGTGCTCTATCTCGGCCGCGATACCAATTTCCCGCTGGCCATGGAAGGCGCGCTGAAACTCAAGGAAATCTCCTACATCCACGCCGAAGGCTATGCCGCGGGCGAGCTGAAGCACGGGCCGATCGCGCTGATCGACGAGAACATGCCGGTGATCGTCATCGCCCCGCACGACCGCATCTTCGAAAAGACCGTGTCGAACATGCAGGAAGTGGCGGCGCGCGGCGGCAAGATCATCCTGATCACCGACGCCAAGGGCGCCGCGCAGTCGAGCGTCAAGACGATGGAAACGATCATCCTGCCCGACGTGCCGGAGATCATCTCGCCGATCATCTACGCACTGCCGATCCAGATGCTGGCCTACTACGCCGCCGTCTTCATGGGCACCGACGTCGACCAGCCGCGCAATCTGGCGAAATCGGTGACGGTGGAGTAGCGCGCCGCTCATTGGCGGTCTTTAAAAACTTCGCAGTTCCAAAGCGCCTTGCGGTTCACTAATGTTGCGCTGCAACCCGCGCCCCGGTGACCCATGTCCGATGCTCCCAGAACTTCCGGCATGACCCGGCTGAGGAATTATTTCCTCACAGGCTTCATCGTCTGCGCGCCGCTGGCGATCACCGCCTATATCGCCTGGTCGTTCATCGGCTGGGTCGATTCCTGGGTGAAACCCTACATTCCGGCGCGCTATAGCCCCGACACCTATCTGCCGTTTCCGGTTCCCGGTTTCGGCCTGATCGTGGCGCTCATCCTGATCACGCTGATCGGCTTCATGACGGCCAACATTGTCGGCCGCGCCATCGTCAATTTCGGCGAGCGGCTGCTTGGCCGCATGCCGCTGGTGCGCGGCATCTACGGTTCGCTGAAGCAGATTTTCCAGACGGTGCTGTCGAACAAGGGCGACATGTTCCGCCAGGTCGGGCTGGTCGAATATCCGCGCAAGGGCGTCTGGTCGCTGGTCTTCGTCGCCAGCGAGAAGGAGACCGAGATCAACCAGAAGCTCGACCAGGAGGGCGATCCGATGATCGCCGTGTTCATGCCGTGCACGCCGAACCCGACCACCGGTTTCCTGATGTATGTGCTGAAATCCGACATCGTGCTGCTCGACATGACGATCGAGGACGGCGCCAGGCTGATCGTCTCGGCCGGGCTGGTGGCGCCCGAGGTCAAGCCGAAAATGGTGACGGTGAATGGCGAGCCGATCGACGGCGATCTCGCCAACCCGCCGCTCGGCGCCCTGGCTCAGCCGGCGCGCAAGAGCCGCACGGCCTCGTCGCGGCCGAACAAATAGAGCAGCAGGCGCAGCGCTTCTCCGCGTTCGGATTGTAGCTCAGAGTCGCGTGACAGGACCAGCCTTGCATCGTCGCGGGCGGCTTCGAGCAGATCCGCATGCGCCTCGATGCGCGCCACCTGGAAACCCGGAGTGCCGGACTGGCGGGTGCCGAGCAACTCGCCCTCGCCGCGCAGCTTCAGATCCTCCTCGGCGATCAAAAAGCCGTCCTCGGTCTCGCGCATCACCGACAGCCGGCGCTTTGCCGTTTCGCCGAGCGGGTCCTTGTATAGCAGCACGCAGGAGGAGGGCTTGTCACCGCGCCCGACGCGGCCACGCAGCTGGTGCAGTTGTGCCAGACCAAAGCGCTCGGCGTGCTCGATGACCATGATCGTGGCGTCCGGTACGTCGACGCCGACCTCGATGACCGTGGTGGCGATCAGGATGCGGGTCTCGCCGACCTTGAAGGCGCGCATCGCCTCGTCCTTTTCGGCGCCCTTCATGCGGCCATGCACAAGGCCGATGCGGTCGCCGAACAAAGGTTGTAGCGAGGCAAACCGGTCCTCGGCCGACATCAGCTTGATCTCTTCGGATTCCTCGACCAGCGGGCAGATCCAGTAGATCTTCTGGCCGTCGGCGACGGCGTCGAGCATGCGTCCGACCAGTTCGTCCAGCCGCTCCAGCGGCAGGGTGACGGTGCGGATCGGCTGGCGGCCAACGGGCTTTTCCGTCAGCTTGGACACATCCATGTCGCCGAAGGCGGTCAGCACGAGCGTGCGCGGGATCGGCGTTGCCGTCATCACCAGCATGTCGGGCGCGTCGCCCTTGGCGGTGATGGCAAGCCGCTGGTGAACGCCGAAGCGATGCTGCTCGTCGACGACAGCAAAGACGAGGTCGTGATAGGTCACCGTTTCCTGGAACAGCGCATGGGTGCCGACGACGATGTCGATGTCACCGCTGGCGAGACCCGCCAGCGTTTCGGTGCGCTCGCGGCCCTTTTCACGGCCGGTAAGGATGGCGACGCGCAGGCCGGCCTGCTCGGCCAGCGGGGTGATTGTCGCCAAATGCTGACGCGCCAGGATTTCGGTCGGCGCCATCAGCGCTGCCTGGCCGTCGGCCTCGACGGCGCGTGCCATGGCGAGCAGCGCGACCACCGTCTTGCCGGAGCCGACATCGCCTTGCAGCAGGCGCAGCATGCGTTCGGGATCGGCGAGATCGGCGTTGATTTCGGCGAGCGCGAATTCCTGGCTGCCGGTCAATGAATAGGGCAGGGCCGCGCGCAATTTCTCGACGATGCGGCCGTCGCCGATCAGCGGCCGGCCCGACAGGCGGCGCACCTTTGCCCGCACCAAAGCGAGCGACACCTGGCCGGCGAGAAGCTCGTCATAGGCGAGACGGCGCCATGCCGACCCTTCGATGGCGACGTCGATCGGGTCCGCCGGATAGTGAATTCGGGCGAGCGCATCGGCAAAGGCAGGAAACGTCTGCTTGCGCATGAAGGCAGCGTCCTGCCATTCCGGCAGTTCCGGCAGGCGGCCGAGCGCCTGGCCGATGGCGCGGCGCAGCACCTTGCCAGACAGGCCGGCGGTCAACGGATAGACCGGCTCGACCAGCGGCAAGCTCTCCGTGTCACCGGCGAGCGCGATATGGTCGGGGTGAACCATGGTCGGGCGGCCGTTGAACCATTCCATGCGGCCGGAGACGGTGACATGTTCGCCCACCGGCATCGCCTTTTCGAGATAGGCGGCATGGGCGTGAAAGAAGGTCAGCCCGATCTCGCCGGTGTCGTCATGGGCATAGACGCGGTAAGGCACCGACCGGTTGCCGCGCGGTGGCGGCTGATGGCGGTCGATGCGCACGTCGAGTGTGACGATGGCGCCGGCTGGTGCCAGCGCGATGCCGGGACGATTGCGGCGGTCGATGACGGTGTGCGGCAGCACGAACAACAGGTCGCCAGCGCGAGCGGGCCGATCGCCGAGATCGGCTGCCACCACCTTCTCGATCAGCGCGCCAACCTTCGGCCCGACGCCGGCAAGCGAAGTGATCGGGACGAATAGCGGATCGAGAAGGGAAGGACGCATGATGTCAGCTTATGTCGCGACGGCCATTGCGCAAGGCTGACACCGCCCTCTATCCACGCTATATGCGCCGCACCAGGCGAGGATGCGGCACGATGACCGGGACGAAACGATCAAGCGAGGGGCTGGATATCAGGCGTCGCAAGCTGTTGTTCCGCTCCTGGCATCGCGGTATGCGCGAGATGGACCTGATCCTCGGCACCTTTGCCGACAACGAGATCGGCGCCTTGACCGGCGACGAAATCGACCAATATGAAAGGCTCCTCGACATTCCCGACACCGAATTCCTGCCCATGGTCACCGGCGAACGCCCGGTTCCCGGGGATATCGACTGTGCCGTCCTGCAAAAGATCCTGGCATCGCGCCGGACCATGACATTCTGAACACAAGCAATTCCAGGAAAAGTGCGAAGCGGTTTTCCTACGGGAATTGCGACAACCAAGACCGTGCAATCATGAGCCTCATTCCCAAAATCGGTCTGCCGAAAGGCCGCGCCGGCCAGTTCATCGTCGACGGCGTCGCCGACGGCTACGAAGCCTTTGCGCTGGTGCAGGCGATCCATGAGATTGCGCCGGACAAGCCCGTGCTGTTCGTGGCGCGTGACGGCCAGCGCCTGCCGGCGATCACCGAGGCGCTGACCTTTGCCGCGCCCGGCCTGCCGGTGCTGGAATTGCCGGCCTGGGACTGTCTGCCTTACGATCGCGTCTCGCCCGGCTCGGATGCCGCCGCCAAGCGGCTCGATGCGCTTACCGCAATGATCGCGCTGGCCAAAAAGCCGCATCGCGCGGTCATTCTGACCACAGCCAATGCGCTTCTGCAGCGCATTCCGCCGGCTGATCTGGTCGAGGCACAGACCTTTCACGCCAGGCCCGGCAACCAGATCGACATGAACGCGCTGGTGTCGCGGCTGGAGATTTCCGGCTTCGAGCGGGTGCCGACGGTGCGCGGCGTCGGCGAATTCGCGGTTCGCGGCGGCATCCTCGACCTTTACGCGCCCGGCTGGACGGAGGCGCTGCGGCTCGATTTCTTCGGCGACACGCTGGAATCGATCCGCGTCTTCGACGCCGCGACGCAGCGCACCACCGGCCAGCGCAAGTCGATGGCGCTGCAGGCGATGAGCGAAGTGGCGCTGACGCCCGAAACCATCAGCCGCTTCCGCCGCTCCTATATCGAAGCCTTTGGCGCGCCGCAGCGCGATGACGGGCTTTACGCGGCGGTGAGCGAAGGCCGGCGGTTTGCCGGCATGGAACATTGGCTGCCGCTGTTCTACGAGCGGCTGGAGACGGTGTTCGACTATCTGCCGGACGCGCCCGTCATCTTTGATCATCTGGCGCATGAGGCGCTGGCCGAGCGCCATACGCTGATCCTCGACCATTACGAGGCGCGCCGCAAACAGGCCGACGCCGCCTTGAAGGACGCCGTGCCCTACAAGCCGGTGGCGCCGGACCTGCTCTATCTCTCGCCGGAAAACCTGGTGGCGTCGCTCGGACCGCGCGAAGCCATCGACTTCACCGCCTTCGATGCACCCGATGTCGGGGCCAGGAAAGTCTTCCATGGCGGTTCGCGTCATGGCCGCAGCTTTGCCGAGGAACGCGCCGACCCCAACGCCAACGTCTTCGACGTGGTGGTAAAACACATCGCCGACGAGCGCGCGGCGCGCCGCCGCGTCATCGTCGCCGGCTGGACTGAAGGCTCGCTCGACCGGCTCAGCCAGATTCTCGCCGAACATCATCTCGGCAATCTCGTGCCGGTGGCGACGCTCTCCGAGGCGGAAAAGCTCGAGCCGGGGCAGGCAGCGCTTGCCGTGCTGCCGCTGGAATCCGGCTTCGAGACCGAACAGCTGGTCGTCGTCGCCGAACAGGATATTTTGGGCGACCGGCTGATCCGGCGCTCAAAACGCAAGAAGCGCGCGTCCGACTTCATCGCCGAGGCGTCGTCGCTTTCGGCCGGCGACATCGTCGTTCATGCCGATCACGGCATTGGCCGCTTCATCGGCCTGCGCACCATCGAGGCGGTCGGTGCGCCGCATGACTGCCTGGAAATCCACTATGCCGGCGACGACCGGCTGTTCCTGCCGGTGGAAAACATCGAGCTTCTGTCGCGTTACGGTTCGGATTCGGCCGAAGCCTCGCTCGACAAACTCGGTGGCGGCGCCTGGCAGTCGCGCAAAGCGCGGCTGAAGAAGCGCCTGCTCGACATGGCGGGACAGCTGATCCGCATCGCCGCTGAGCGCCAGATGCGCTCGGCCCCCACCATGGTGCCGGCGGAAGGGCTCTACGGCGAATTCTCGGCGCGCTTCCCCTATGAGGAGACCGACGACCAGCAGGGCGCGATCGATTCCGTCATGGACGATCTCGGCGCCGGCAAGCCGATGGACCGGCTGATCTGCGGCGATGTCGGCTTCGGCAAGACGGAAGTGGCGCTGCGCGCCGCCTTCATCGCTGCCATGGAAGGGTTCCAGGTCGCTGTCGTGGTGCCGACGACGCTGTTGTCGCGACAGCATTTCAAGACGTTTTCGCAGCGCTTCTCCGGCCTGCCGATCCGCGTCGCCCAGGCCTCGCGGCTGGTCGGCGCCAAGGAACTGGCGGAAACCAAGAAAGGCATCGCCGAGGGCCAGGTCGATATCGTCATCGGCACCCATGCGCTTCTCGGTTCCGCGATCTCGTTTAAGAATCTCGGCCTCTTGATCATCGACGAGGAGCAGCATTTTGGCGTCAAACACAAGGAGCGGCTGAAGGACCTCAAGACCGACGTCCATGTGCTGACGCTGTCGGCAACGCCTATTCCTCGCACCTTGCAGCTTGCCTTGACCGGGGTGCGCGAACTGTCGCTGATCGCCACGCCACCGGTCGACCGGATGGCGGTGCGCACCTTCATCTCGCCTTTCGATCCGCTGGTCATCCGCGAGACGCTGCTGCGCGAGCGCTATCGCGGCGGCCATTCCTTCTATGTCGTGCCGCGTATCAGCGATCTCGCCGAAATCCATGATTTCCTGAGGGAATCCGTACCGGAGCTGAAGGTGGCGGTGGCGCATGGCCAGATGCCGCCGGGCGAACTCGACGACATCATGAATGCCTTCTATGACGGCCAGTATGACGTGCTGCTGTCGACCACCATCGTCGAATCCGGCCTGGACATACCGACCGCCAATACGCTGATCATTCATCGCGCCGACATGTTCGGCCTGTCGCAGCTCTACCAGCTGCGCGGCCGCGTCGGCCGTTCCAAGGTGCGGGCGTATGCGCTGTTCACGCTGCCGGCCAACCGCAAGCTGACCGACACGGCCGAGCGGCGGCTGAAAGTGCTGCAGTCGCTGGACACGCTCGGCGCCGGCTTCCAGCTCGCCAGCCACGATCTCGATATCCGTGGCGCCGGCAATCTTCTGGGTGAAGAGCAGTCCGGCCATATCAAGGAGGTCGGCTTCGAACTCTACCAGCAGATGCTGGAGGAGGCGGTGGCCGAGGTGAAGGATTCCGGCGAGGTCCAGGACGGCGGCTGGTCGCCGCAGATTGCGGTGGGCACGGCTGTCATGATCCCGGAGAGCTATGTGCCGGACCTGCAACTGAGGCTTGCGCTTTATCGCCGCCTCGGCGATCTCGAAAACACCGAGGAAATCGACGCTTTCGGCGCCGAGTTGATCGACCGTTTCGGCCCGCTGCCGGAGGAAGTAAAACATCTGCTCAAGATCGTCTTCATCAAGGCACTCTGCCGCAAGGCCAATGTCGAGAAGCTCGATGCCGGGCCAAAGGGCGTCGTCATCCACTTCCGCAAGCGCGAATTCTCCAACCCGGTGGGGCTGGTCAAATACATCGGCGAGCAAGGCTCGCTGGCCAAGATCAGGGCCGACCATAGCGTGGTCTTCATCCGCGATTGGCCAACCGCGGAGAAGCGGCTGGCAGGTTCGGCTGTCGTCATGACGCAGTTGGCGCGGCTGGTGGAGAAGGCCGCCTAGAGCAGGAGCAAAGATCGCTTCATGGTCTGCGACGATTGGAGCCATTGAGGTATTTGGGCCTAAGGCGTCAGATGGATCCTGCAACTCATCGCTGAACGGGGAATTCCATGAACCCGCAGACCTTCGATGAATACTGGCTCGGCTATCTCGCCGGCCATTCAAAACCTTCGACCCGGTTTATCCACTATATCGGCCTGTTTTTCGCGCCGCTCGCCGGGATTGCCGCATCCTTTCTGGTCGTTTGGTGGGCTTTTCTGGTCATCATTCCGTTCTTCTATGTCGCGGCTTTGCTCACGCACCCTTTCCTTGAGCACAACAGCAACAAGCCGTTCGCGGATCGGCCGTTGTGGAGCGCCATCGCCTTGCTGCGCATGCTTGCACTCGATCTGACGGGTGGGCTCGGTCGCCAGCTCAGGCGGTTGAACGAGGTCGCCCGATAGGCATGGCGAGCGTGGTCGTCGCTCTCTGCTCGGCCATTCTTCTGCTCGGGGCCGGCTTTCATCTCTATTGGGGGGTCGGTGGGCGGATCGGCGCCGGCGTCGCACTGCCGCAACGCGAGGACGGCACGCTCGCCATCAAGGAGACGGCCTTCGGGGCGCTGGCGGTGGGGGTGATCCTGGTTGTGGTGCTGCTGCTGGTTTTCGGCTTCACAGGGGCGGTTCACCTGCCAATGCCGCAACCCTTGCTGAAGGCGGGCATCATCTTGTGGGCGTTCATATTCACCGCGAGGGCGTTGAGCTGGTCGCGGTATTTCGGGTTGTTCAAGCGGGTCAGGACCACACGTTTTGCCAGCTATGACAGCTGGTTCTACAGCCCGTCATGCCTGCTGTTGGGGCTGGGCCTGTTCTATCTCGCTCTGTCACAGACGGTAGGGTGAGCCGCCGGCCGGCATTCGCCAGCGCTTGAATTCCGGTCTAGAATAGGAAATCGGCTTCGTGTATGGAGCCGCGAACCCCATATGGGGCGGGAATGGCGGGCAAAGCCCCGCTGGAAAGAGCGTTTGGGTGCAGCGATGACGAAATGGTCGCCGAATTCTTGGAGAGCAAAGCCGATCAAGCAGGTTCCTGCCTATCCGGACCTTGCCGCGCTGAAGAACACGGAAGCCCAGCTCGCCACCTTTCCGCCGCTGGTTTTTGCCGGTGAGGCACGCAAGCTGACGAAGCAGTTGGCGGCTGTCGCAAACGGCGACGCCTTCCTTCTCCAGGGCGGCGATTGCGCCGAGAGTTTCGCCGAGCATGGCGCGGACAATATCCGCGACTTCTTCCGCGTCTTCCTGCAGATGTCGGTGGTGCTTACCTTTGCCGGCGCGCAGCCGGTGGTGAAGGTCGGCCGCGTCGCCGGCCAGTTCGCCAAGCCGCGCTCGTCCGACAACGAGACCAAGGGCGAGGTGACGCTGCCGAGCTATCGCGGTGACATCATCAATGGCATCGAGTTCGACGCCAAGTCGCGCATTCCCGACCCGGCTCGCCAGGAGATGGCCTACCGCCAGTCGGCGGCGACGCTCAACCTGTTGCGCGCCTTCGCTCAGGGCGGCTACGCCAGCCTGGAGAATGTGCATCGCTGGATGCTCGGCTTCGTCTCCGACAGCCCGCAGGGTGAAAAATACGAGTCGCTTGCCAACCGCATCACCGAGACTATGGACTTCATGAAGGCCGTCGGCATCACCTCGGAGACCAACTACGCGCTGCGCGAGACCGATTTCTACACCAGCCACGAGGCGCTGCTGCTCGGCTATGAAGAGGCGCTGACCCGTGTCGATTCGACCTCTGGCGACTGGTACGCCACGTCGGGCCACATGATCTGGATCGGCGACCGCACGCGCCAGCCCGACCATGCGCATGTCGAATATTGCCGCGGCATCAAGAACCCGCTCGGCCTCAAATGCGGTCCGTCGCTGACGGCTGACGGCTTGCTGGAGCTGATCGACCTGCTCAATCCGGAGAACGAGCCGGGCCGGCTGACACTGATCGCCCGCTTCGGCTCCGACAAGGTCGCGGACCATCTGCCGAAGCTGGTGCGCGCGGTGCAGAAGGAAGGCCGCAGCGTCGTGTGGTCATCCGACCCGATGCACGGCAACACCATCGAGGCCGCCGGCTACAAGACGCGGCCGTTCGACCGCATCCTCAAGGAAGTACAGACCTTCTTCGAAGTGCATCGCGCCGAGGGCACGCATCCCGGCGGCATCCATGTCGAGATGACCGGCAAGAACGTCACAGAATGCACCGGCGGCGCCCGCGCCATCACCGCCGAGGAACTGCAGGACCGCTATCACACCCATTGCGACCCGCGCCTCAACGCCGACCAGGCGATCGAACTGGCATTCCTCGTCTCCGATTTGCTCAAGAAGAGCCATCCGGTGCAGCACAAGCAGGTTGCCAACGGCTGAACCCGTTTGCTGGCTGACTTGATCGAAGGCGCCGGAGAAATCCGGCGCTTTTTTCGTTTTGTGACGATGCATGGCGGGTTGTCATCACATCCGAACTGACGAAAATGTGTCCGCGCGCGACCATTGCAAGACCAAGATTGAGGCGGAACGCGGAAGCTCCGAGCCCTCTGCATCCGGTCGCCAGCACCATGCGCCACGAGCACGCCATCATTCATCACCGCGCGCTTGACTTCTGGTTGGCGCGCGCCGCGGTCCTCGTCATCATCTGCCTGCAGCTTCTGGTCATCAACAACCTGTCGTTCGGGCCGCGTTGGCTGGCGCCCATGATCGAGGCGACGCTGCTTGTGCCGCTGTCGATCGCGACCGCCTGGACACAGATGGCGGCGCAGAAGGCCGTCGACCACGAGCATTGGTATGCGATCGGCCGGTTTCGCGTCTACATCCGCCGGACGGCGCTGGTCATGACCGGCGTCATCAGCACCATGAACTGCGGGGCACTGGTCCTGCTGGTCAAGGCGCTGCTCGAAGGCCATGCGGGCGCCGGAACGACGCTGCTTGTCGATGCGCTGAACATCTGGGTCACCAATGTCATCGTCTTCGCTCTGTGGTTCTGGAGCACCGACCGGGGCGGGCCGCCGACCTGCGGTCTGGTCAAGCGCGCGCAGGCCGACTTCCTGTTCCCGCAAATGACGCTGCCCGACCGCGAAACCCATGGCTGGCTGCCGGGCTTCATCGACTATGTGTTCCTGGCCTTCACCAATGCGACAGCGTTCTCGCCGACCGACACCTTGCCGCTCAGCCAGCGTGCCAAGCTGCTGATGATGGCGGAGGCGATGATCTCGCTGCTGACGATCGCGCTGGTGGCGGCGCGTGCCGTGAACATCCTCGCTTAGCGGGGAGGCGGTTTAGCGCCCCGTTCCCAGCGCAGTCCATTCAGACGGGGATCATTGGCGAACGCCGTCCTTGAAAACTCGATTCGCCTTTCCGGAAATTCGCAGATCGCCTGGACGCCGAACGAGCCGAGCCGGATGCGCCAGGTGTGCGGCTCCAGCGGCTTGGCCTTGGCAAAGCCACGGCATGTCAGCAACGCTACATTGGTGCCCTTCGGATCGCGCGCCGAACGGTAGCGGATCGCCTCCAGCCCGGCCTCGCGCGCGACATCGGCAATCGCCTGGCAGGCGGCATAATCGGTCGGATGCGTCCACTGAGCCTCATCGCGATCGAGCGGCGGCCGCGTCAGGTCGACGGCTTTGTCGGTGTGGATCGCAGCGGCGAAGGCGGTGTATTCAGCGGCGTCGTGCGGCCACGGCGTGTCGGGCGAATCGGCGAAGAACAGCAGGCGGTAGAAGGCCATTTCGGCGACGGCCGTCATGATCGTCTCCGCCGCGTAATAGACGCCAAGGGTGCGGCCGGCGCGGCGGAAGCGCGAGCCGTAGGGATAGACCGAGCCGTAGCGGAAGGGCGTCGCCAGGAGGTAGTGGAGATGCCGGCATTCCAGGGGGATCTGCGGCTTGGTCTCCTCGATCAGATCCTCGAGCAGCGCCTGCTCGTCCAGCGTGTCGACGACTTTCAGCGTCGAGACGCGGTGCTGCGCCTCAACCATGCGCCAGCATTTGCCGTCGAGCCGTACCGCTTCAGACCAGAGCGCGTCGGGAGTCCAGATAGGCAATGACATCGACAAGCCCGGTGATGGTGAGGATCTTTTCAAGCGGGCTGCCATCGAACGCCGTGTTGGCGTTCTTCAGCCATGCCCGGGCTATCGTCTCGTCACCACCGACAATGGCGTCGAGCGAACGGAACAGCCGCACGAACAGCACCGCAAGCTCGAACGGCTTGGTGCCGCGCTCCAGCAGGAATTCCTGCCTGCGCATGCGCGAAACCGTGGCTTCCGAGACGCCGATGATCGACGCCAGCATCCTGGAGGTAATATCCAGGAGCTCGGCCGCGCGCAGTGTTGCCTTGGTCAGAACCGCGTTTTCGGCCGTCTTGGCGGCTATTTTGGGTTGTGTCGTCGACATGGCCTCTCTCTTTCCATGGAAAATATAGTCCACGAAAATTCATATGGAAAGAGGCGATGTTCAACAAATTTGCACAAGCCAGCGAGCAGGCTGTGCGCCGAAGCGTCAGTCTTTCTTGTAGAGCAGCCAGTTCTTGCCGGTGCGGCCGGCCATCGTCGAATGCCGGGTGACGCGGTTGCGCCCACCGACCTTGGAGCGGTAGAGCGCCCGGTCCGCCTTGGTGTAGAGATCCTCCGGGCTTTCGGCCTCGGAGGCCATGCAGATGCCCATGGAAACGGTCACCGTGCCGTAATTGATGCCGGTGTGGCTGCTGGTGAACGGCGTCTGTTCGATCAGCACGCGGATGCGTTCGGCGATCTCGTAGGTGGTATCCTCGCTGGCGCCTTCGATGATCAGCGCGAATTCCTCGCCGCCGGTGCGGGCAACGAACATGTCTTCGCGGATGCTGGTCTGGAAGATCTCGGCGACGATCTGGATGATCTTGTCACCGACCGGATGGCCGTAGCGGTCGTTGACATCCTTGAAATGGTCGATGTCGGCAAGGATCAACGCGTTGAACAGGATGCCCTTGTTGGAGGTATAAATCCTGGTGATTTCCTTGTCGAAGGCGCGCCGGTTCCAGATATGGGTCAAGGGGTCGGTGTCGGCGAGCCGCTTATACTCCTCAAGCTTCGACTTGACGCTCTCCAGTTCCGCCGTCTTCTCGCTGAGCGTGGTGGCAACCTGCTTGCCATGGTCAAGGGTCGAATTGGTGGCGACCGCCATGGCGCTGGCGACTTTCTGCAAGAGATCTTGTGAAAGCAAGCTGCGATTGGCCAGCCCGCTCGACGTCTCGTCAAGGATCCTGCCGTATTTCTCGATATGGCTGCGTTCGCTGCGCAGCAGCAAGGCGATATCCTCGAGTTCCCTGGCCAGCACGTCGCGCGCCTGCTCGACAATGCCGGGACCATGATGCTGGGCAAAGAAGGCTCGACCGATGCGGTCGAGATCGTCCTGTGTCGGCCGATTGCCGAGCGCGACGACGGCAAGGCCGAGTTCGCGATTGGTGCCCTTCAGCGCTTCATAGAAGATTTCGTAATTGCGCGGCAGGCCAAGCACGCCGAGCTGGCGCATGGTCGTCACAACGGCTGTTGCAATGTCGCTGTTTCGGTCGGTCTGGGCGGCTGCCGGCTGCATGTTCTGTTCACTCTACCCCTGGGAACCATCGCAGACCTGCGCGTGCGAGATGTCGCCGACCGGGGGAGGACCAGCCGTATTTCGGATCATCTTACGAAAGACGCGTCCCCAATCGCGACCTTCGCTTGGCAACGACCATAAATGCGCCGGCGCTAAAGTTTCCTTAATGTGCCGCTAGGGAACGCGACAATTCTACTTCAGGCTGCAGTGGGAGAAGCGCGAACACGCCCATCTCATGTCGCATTTGCTGGTGCCCGGCTTTCGCAAAACTGAAATCCTCTCTGGTAGCGTCGAAGCCGTGAACGATGGCAGTGGAGGGCAGGGATGGGTGATATCAGCAGCGGGTCTTGCCTGTGCGGGGCGGTGCGTTTCCAGACGCAAGGGCCGTTGCGCGGCGTGATCTATTGCCACTGCTCGCAGTGCCGCAAGCAGAGCGGGCATTTTTACGCCGCAACCAACGTCGCCGATGACAACATCACCATAACGGGGACTGAGAACATCACCTGGTACGAAGCGTCCTCTTTTGCCAGGCGCGGCTTCTGCAAGACATGTGGCTCGGTGCTGTTCTGGAAGCCCGGCCAGGACGCGTATGTCTCGGTTCTGGCCGGATCGTTCGATGCCCCGACAAGGCTCGAGGGCGAATGCCACATCTTCGTCGGCGACAAGGGCGATTACTACACGATCGACGATGGGTTGCCGCAGTTCGAGAGGTCGACGCCGACGATCAAGGTTGCGGACGAGTGATTTTTGGCATGGCTGCCTTATTCCCTTGATCCGGCCATTGCGATATCCCCTCCCGGTGATTCGAAGGGGATGCGCGGGCATGCAACGGCTGATCGATGCTTTCTTCAATTCGGTGCGGGCTTTTCGCAAGCTCGCCGCCAGCGAAAAGGCGTTCCAGCAGGAACTGATACTGCTCGTCCTTGCGCTGCCGCTCGGCTGGTTCGTCTCGGTGTCGTGGCGCGGCTATGCGCTGTTGATCGGCGCCGTGCTGCTTTTGATCATGGTCGAGGTGCTGAACACCGGCATCGAGGCCGCTTGCGATGCCTTCAGCCGCGAGTTCAACATCGACATCCAGCTGGCCAAGGATTGCGGCTCGCTGGCAGTGCTGATTTCGGTGATCATCGTCGCCGGCGTTTGGGGCATCGCCATTATCGAGCGCATCACAGGGCTACCGATCTAGCCCTGCCATTCCTATCTGTCGGTCACCAAAGGAGACTGACATGACCGAGGCCGCCAATTCCCTGTTGCTTGAACGTGCCGGCCTGCCGGACGACTTGCTCTGGCTGGCGCAGAAATATCCAAGGGAAAACTGGCAGGGTCATGCCAACGTCCACGGCCTGGCCAATATGTGGCTGCAGCGGCACGACATGTTCCGCGAACTAGGCGGCATGCTCACCAACGGCATTGGCGACTATCGTGAGGGCAGGCTGACGGCGCCGGATTTCGCGCGCTGGTTCGCGCCGCGGCTCAACCATTTCCTCGGCAATCTCGACGGGCATCACAATGTCGAGGACTATCAATATTTCCCGGCCTTCGCCAAGGCCGAGCCGCGCCTGCAACGCGGCTTCGAGATTCTCGATGCCGATCACCACACCATTCATGAGGGGCTGGAGCGCAATGCCGAAGCGGCGAACGCCTTCATCCGCACGCTTGAGGAGAGTGAGGACAAGCAGCGCTTCGCCGCCGACGCCTATGCCGACGAGAACGACCGGCTGATCGCCATGCTGAAACGGCATCTTGCCGACGAGGAGGATTTGATCATCCCGCTGATCCTCGACCGCGGCGACCGCGCCTTGATCGAGGACGACGACTGAACTAGGCCGTAAACTCATAAACTGTGGACCAGCGACGCAGGCGATGGCAGGTGGTGTTTGATTGTGAGGCTTTGGAAGGTAGGATACCCTGATGCTCTCGCTTGAAGACCACCGATGGGGCGAACTGCAGCATGCATACGGCCGCGCGGTGAACGTTCCAGGTCTGCTGCGGGAATTGCGCTCAGCCACCAGTCCTAAGAATGGCTATCAGGAAGAGCCGTGGTATAGCCTCTGGTCGAGTCTTTGCCATCAAGGTGACGTTTATACAGCCTCTTATGCAGCTGTTCCGCATATCGTGGAAATCGCAGCTAAGACGCGAACGCCCATCGACTCTTCATTCTTCCAGCTACCTGTAGCTATTGAAGTTGCGCGGAGAACGGGGCGCGGACCTGAGATCTCCACCGAATGCGCCGACGACTATCACCGCGCTCTGGCGAGCCTTGGAGAGGTCGTAAGTCTCCATCGAAATGATGCTTGGGATCAATCGATGCTTTTGTCGGCGATGGCTGCTCAGGCCGTTGCAAAAGGTCATGTCGATGTCGCGGAGGCCATGCTGAATTTGGACAGCGATCTGATCGCCAAAATCAACAGGCTTGAGTTCAATTAGACTTTCCTTCGACCGCCCAAGCTGCCCTCAAGCTTGTAGCCGTCCGCATTTGGATACGAAGTAATGAGTCTACGTCCTACGTTGCTTCGCTGTCGCGGGCGTCCTTGGCGCTCTCCTTCCTGGCGACCGAGCGGGCGAGGACCCAGGCAAGGATGGCGACGACAAGCCCGATGGCGAGCGCAATCAGCAGCCGTTCGTGACGGTGTAGTGCCTGGCCGACGATACGCTCGGCACCCAGTCCGAAGACATAGCCGATGCCGCAGAACAGTGCCGCCCATACCAGCGACGAGATGGCGTTGAGAACGACGAAGCGCGTCACCGTGATGCTGGCGAAGCCTGCCGCGATGCCGCCGACCAGACGCAGGCCATAGATGTAGCGGTTCGACAGCACGAAGATGTTGGGATGCGAGGAGACCAGACGGTATGCGTGATTGAAGCCCGGCCTGGCTTTCAGTTTGCGAACGTAAGGATGGTCGGCAAAGCTCCGCCCGAGAATGAAGAAGAAAGTGTCGCCGACGAAGGCGCCAAGGGCGGCTGCGAGGAAGGCCTGCCACAGGATGAAGACGTGCTGGTGCGTGAAGAAGCCGCCGAGGATGGCAGCGCTTTCACCTTCGGCGACGCAGCCGAGAAAGACGGCGATCAGCCCATACTGCTCGATGAGATGATGGATGGTCTCCGTCATGATGTCTGCGGCATCAGCCGTTCGTCGATCCGCTTCAGCTGTTCGGCGATCTGCGCGATCTCGTCGCGCATGCCGATGATCTGGCTGTGGCGCAACTCGTCCAGCTTTTCATGCAGCGCCATGATCTCGATCTCGGCCTTGAGATTGACCTCATAGTCGTGAGCGGCGTCGATGCGGTCGCGCGCGGCCTGGCGGTTCTGCGACATCATGATCACCGGCGCCTGTAGTGCCGCGATCATCGACAGAACCAGATTGAGGAAGATGAAGGGGTAGGGATCGAACGAGTCTCGCCCCAGCAGCCACCAATTGGCGCCGATCCACAGAACCAGGAAGGCGATGAAGGACAGAATGAATGTCCACGAGCCGCCGATGCGGGCGATGGCATCCGCGATCCGGTCGCCGGCGCCCTCAAGACCGGTGAGGCTGTCGTTGATGTCCTGCGAGATCGGCTTGCGGTCGACGGTGCTCTGCAACACCCGCCGCTCGAGTTCGCTGAGGGTCTCAGGCGTTCGCTTGAGCCAGCGGTTGGCCAGTTCTGGCACGGTCTTGTGCATTGGTCGCCTCCATGGTCAGCGTCTGCCTAGACCTAGAGACTACCGGCGCGAACGGGAAGTGGTAGATTGCCGCGTCCACCCACACTGAATCAGGGTGCCAATGGCCGACTTCGAGAAAATTCGTGCCCGTGCGGCAAAACGCAAAGGCGGCGAGGCGGTGCTGACGTCGCTGCTAGGGCCTTTGCCTGACAATGCGGCCGTGGCCAAGATCACCGACGACCGAATCTTGTCGACGATGGCCGAGCGGGTGTTTGCCGCCGGCTTCGTCTGGCGCGTCATCGAGCAGAAATGGCCGGGCTTCGAGGAAGCCTTCCTGCATTTCGAGCCGAAGCGGCTGTTGTTCCAGCCCGATGATTTCTGGCACGATTTGACGGCCGACAAGCGCATCGTGCGCAATCCGCAGAAGATCAAATCGGTGCGCGACAACGCCGCCTTCGTCGAGCGTGTGTCGAAGGAGCATGGCGGCTTCGGCAAGTTTCTGGCCGAGTGGCCGGCGGACGACCAGGTCGGGCTGATGGCGTATCTCGGCAAGTATGGCAGCCGGCTCGGCGGCAATACCGGCCAGTATTTCCTGCGCTGGCTGGAATGGGACGCCTTCGTCGTCTCGACCGATATGGCGGCGGCCTTGCGCGACGCCGGCCTCGACATCGCCGAAAGCCCGACCTCGAAGAGGGATCTCGACAAGATCCAGGCGCAGATCAACAAATGGGCTGAGGAGACTGGCCTGCCGCGCCGGCACATCTCGCGCATCCTGGCGATGTCGATCGGCGAGAACCATTCGCCTGAGGCGCTGCGCGAATATATGGGCGAGTAGTGGTCCAAACGAACGCCATTGCTCGGGCAATTCTGCCGCGCTAAACCGCAGGCATGACCAAGAAGACCGCTCCTGACACGCTTCGCATTGCCGTTGCCCAGTTGAACCCGATCGTCGGTGACATCGCCGGCAATCTCGCCAAGGCGCGTGAGGCGAGGGCGGACGCTGCCAGGCAGGGCGCTGACCTCGTCCTGTTCACGGAACTTTTCATCTCCGGTTATCCTCCGGAGGATCTGGTGCTGAAGCCGGCCTTTCTGGAGGGTTGCCTCAAGGCAACAGAAGAGTTGGCGCGCGAAACCGCGGATGGTGGTCCCGGCATCATCATTGGATTTCCGCGGCAGGGCGAGAAAGGCAAGCACAATTCGGTGGCTGTGCTCGACGGAGGCAAAATCCTTTCGACCCGAGACAAGGTTGATCTGCCAAACTATGGCGAGTTCGACGAGAAGCGTGTCTTCTCGGAAGGTTCGATCTCCGGTCCCACCAATTTCCGCGGGGTGCGGATCGGTATCCCGATCTGCGAGGAGATCTGGAACGATTTCGGCGTCTGCGAAACGCTGGCTGAAAGCGGGGCGGAACTGCTGTTGGTGCCGAACGGCTCGCCCTATTATCGCGGCAAGCTCGATGTGCGCCATCAAGTGGCGCTGCGCCAGGTGATCGAAAGTGGTCTTCCGCTTCTGTTCGCCAATCAGGTCGGCGGGCAGGACGAACTCGTGTTCGACGGCGCGAGTTTCGCTTTCAACGCAGACAAGTCTCTCGCTTTCCAGATGAGCCAGTTCGAGGAAATTGTCGACGTCACCACCTGGAAGCGCACGGATGCCGGCTGGGTCTGCTCGGAAGGGCCGATGTCGAAAATCCCCGAGCGCGAGGAGGCCGACTACCGCGCCTGCATGCTGGGGCTGCGCGACTACGTCAACAAGAACGGCTTCAAGAATGTGGTGCTCGGTCTCTCCGGCGGCATCGATTCGGCGATCTGCGCCGCACTGGTTGTTGATGCGCTGGGCGAAGAGCGGCTGCGCGCGGTGATGATGCCCTACCGCTACACCTCGAAGGATTCGCTGAAGGACGCCGAGGACTGCGCCCGCGCGCTCGGCTGCCGCTACGATATCGTGCCGATCTTCGAGCCGGTCGAAGGCTTCCTGCATGCGCTGACGCAGCTTTTCGAAGGCACCAAGGAAGGCATCACCGAGGAAAATCTGCAAAGCCGTGCGCGCGGCACGATCCTGATGGCGATCTCGAACAAGTTCGGCTCGATGGTGGTCACCACCGGTAACAAGAGCGAGATGTCGGTGGGCTATGCCACGCTCTATGGCGACATGAATGGCGGCTTCAATCCGATAAAAGACCTCTACAAGATGCAGGTCTATGCGCTGTCGCGCTGGCGCAACAGCCATGTGCCGCCGGGCGCGCTCGGGCCGTCCGGCGAAGTGATCCCGAAGAACATTATCGACAAGGCGCCGTCGGCGGAACTGCGCGAAAACCAGACCGACCAGGATTCGCTGCCGCCCTATCCGGTGCTGGACGACATTCTGGAGTGCCTGGTCGAAAACGAGATGGGCGTCGACGACATCGTCGCGCGCGGCCATGACCGGGCGACGGTGACGCGCGTCGAACATTTGCTCTACATTGCCGAATACAAACGCCGGCAAGCGGCGCCGGGCGTGAAGATCACTCGGAAGAATTTTGGCCGCGACCGCCGCTATCCCATCACCAATCGTTTCAGGGATCGCGGGTAAATATCTGATTTAATTGATGAACCTTGGGGGCTCGTATGTTTGTCAGCTATTTCAAGGGAACGCCTGAATACCACATCCTACGCTTCAAGAACGGCAAGGTTCGGGAGCAGGGGCGCGGCATCTCCTTCTGGTACGGCACGTTCGGCACCACCATCGCCATGGTGCCGGTGACGTCGCTCGACAACCCGTTCATCTTCACCGAGACGACGGCGAATTTCCAGGATCTGGCGATCCAGGGTTCGGTCAGCTATCGCATTGTCGATCCGCTCAAGGCGGCGGAAGGTTTCGACTTCAGCGCCAAGCTCAGCCGTTCCGATGTCGCCGGCGACGGCCGCGAGAAGATCGCCGAACGCCTGGTGCTGGCCATACAGAGCCGGGCGCGCGCGGTGGTCTCGAACATGACGCTGGAACAGGCGCTGGCCGAAGTGACGAAGCTCGGCGGCAATCTGGCCGAACTTCTGCGCGGCGATCGGATTGCCGCGACCGCGGGCCTGTCGATCGAAGAGGTCCACATCACCTCGGTGCAGCCGACGCCGGAAATCCGCAAGGCGCTGCAGACCGAATATCGCGAGGCGCTACAGCGCCAGGCGGATGCCGCTATCTATGGGCGCCGCGCCTGGGGCGTCGAGAAGGAGCGCGAGATCAAGCAGAGCGAACTGGCGACCGAGATCGAACTTGCCGAACGCAACAAGCTGCTGGTCGACACCGAGGCGCGCAACAAGTTGACGCTGGCCGAGGCGGAAGCCAAGGCGCAGCAGCTCGAACTCACCGTCTATTCGTCGGCGCCGGCGCATGTGCTGACAGCGATGGCCTTCAAGGCCTGGGCGGAAAAGGGCGGCTCGGTCGGCAATCTGTCGATCACGCCCGACATGCTGACCAGCGCGCTGAGCCAGCTTTCCACGCCGAAGACCGGGTCCTGAAAGGTAGGAACGCGTGGCCGGCGACCAGAGCGACAGGCCGATCGACCGGGTGATCGTCGTCACCCGCAAGACCGAGCTTGAGGAACTGACGACGCGATTCAACACACAGGGTCAGGCGCGCTTTTACCTCAGGCAGGCCGGCATGGATTTCGACCCGGTCAAGGCTGCGCATGATGTCTATCACCAGGCGCTCGACCGGGTGATGGGGTCGCTTCCCCAGGGCCTCAAGCAATTGCGGCTCGACCGGGAACTGGTGCCGCAGTTCGAGTTCGGGTCCGACGTGGTGATTGCGCTCGGCCAGGACGGGCTGGTCTCCAACACCGCCAAATATCTGCCGTATCAGCCGCTGATCGGCATCAACCCGAACCCGGCGCTTTTTGACGGCGCCCTGCTGCCGTGGCGCGCAGAAGATACCGAAAAGGTCCTCGGCCTGACACTCTCCGGCAGGGCGAAGCGCCAGGCGGTGGTGATGGCCGAAGCGCGTTCCAATGACGGCCGCCGGCTAATCGCCTTCAACGACCTGTTCGTCGGCGCCTCGACGCATGTCTCGGCCCGCTATGAACTGACCTATGGCGGCAGGACAGAGCGCCAGTCTTCCAGCGGCATCATCATTTCGACCGGCGCCGGCTCAACCGGTTGGCTGCGCTCGGTCATGGCGGGCGCCGCCGGACTGGCCGCGGCCTATGGCGACACCGCAGTGCCGACCGTGCCGCCGCAAGGCTATGACCGCGAGGGCGAGCAGCTGTTCTTTTCGGTTCGCGAACCGTTTCCGAGCAACACGACCGGCGTGTCGCTGGTGCATGGCGTCATCACCCGCGACCGGCCGCTGGTGATTTCGTCGCGGCAGAGCAGAGGCGGCGTCATCTTCAGCGACGGGATGGAGGTCGATTTCGTCGAGTTCAATTCCGGCACCGATGTGACGATCGCGATCGCCGACCAGAAAGCCTATCTCGTGGTGCCGTAAGCGTACTGCGCGGGCAAACCAAATCACCGATCGGACCAAAGTTCGGCCGCCCCTTATTTTTTGCGAGACACCATGCCCGACTGTGAAATCAGCTTCGACATGTCACGGATCGATTTCCGGGCGACCTCCGACCTGTTGATGGCGAGCTACTGGGGCAACGGTCGCAGCGATGAGTTTCATCGCCGCGCCTTTGCCAACTCGCTTTGCACCGGCGCCTATCTGGATGGAAATCAAGTCGGTTTTGGCCGGGCCATCACCGACCGTGCGGTGTTTGCCTATCTCGCCGACATCATCATCTGGCCGCAGCATCGCGGCCGGGGCATTGGCTTGCAGTTGGTGCGGGCGCTCATCGATCACCCTGAACTCAGCATGGTCTCGCACTGGAGCCTGTCGACCGGTGACGCGCATGGCGTTTATGAGAAGCTGGGCTTCAAGGGATCGACCGATGGCCGCTACATGCGCCTCGATCGCAACCCGGAATGAGGCACGCAGGCGAAGCCCGCCCGCCGGTTGTTGCAAAATAACCTCACTGGTTGGACCAGATAGGCTTTGCCGCGCGCTCGCTCTTGGCGATCCGCCGGGGCGTCTCTATAAGGACCGCTCCGCAATTGTCTTGCGGGAGGTCCGAATGGCAGTATTTCACATGGTAATGCGAGGCCGCGAAGCCTAGGTCTCACCCGGTGTCCGGCGAAGGTTTGTCCTTCGCGCCGATGCCGGGTCGAGTACAGGCTTCTGCCGATGCCGGTCGCCCCCGATATCTAGGGCGCGCCGCCACCTATGCCGAACCTCCGCAGCCCCGGGCGAATTGCCCAGCGCGGTTTTCAATTTTCGACCTTACCGGGACCGGGCACGTTTGCGCCCGGATGACATCATGGCTCGTTTTCGAATCGATCTGCGCGCAAGCGCCTTTCGCAGCGTTCTTGGCTTCACGCTCAGCCACTGGCGGCGCCAGCCCTGGCGGCTTTCGCTGATCATGGGCGGCTTCCTGCTGTCGACTTTGGCCGACGTCTTGACGCCGCTCTATTCCGGCCGGCTGGTCGATGCCGTCGCCAGCAGTGCGGCGGCTGACGATGTCGCGTGGAATGCGGCAATGGCAGCCTTCTTCGCGCTCGTTGGCCTGGCGCTGACCGGCGTGGTGCTGCGCAACCTCGCCTTCATGGGCATTGTCGAACTGACGCTCAAGATGATGGCCGACATCGCCGCCGATGCGTTCCATCGCGTCCAGCGCTTCTCCACTGACTGGCACGCCAACAGCTTTGCCGGCTCGACGGTGCGCAAAATCACGCGTGGCATGTGGGCGCTCGACCTGCTCAACGACACGATCCTGATCGCATTGCTGCCCTCGGTCGCCATGCTGGTCGGCTCGACGCTGCTGCTCGGCTGGTTCTGGCCGCTGATGGGGCTGGTCGTGGCGGTCGGTTCGGTGCTGTTCATCATGGTGACGGCGATGCTGTCGCTCGGCTATGTCGCGCCCGCGGCACGGCTTGCCAACAGCTGGGATACACGGCTTGGCGGCTCGCTCGCCGATGCGGTGAGCTGCAATGCGGTGGTCAAGGGCTTTGGCGCTGAGACGCGTGAGGAAACGCGTCTTGCCAGGGTCGTTGCCAAATGGCGGGCGCGCACGCGCCGCACCTGGGTGCGCGGCACCATCAACGGCACCACGCAAGGCGTCATGCTTCTGGTGCTGCGGACGGCGGTGATCGGGCTGTCGCTGATGCTGTGGGCCTGGGGCCAGGCAAGTGCAGGCGATGTCGCCTTCGTCCTGACATCGTTCTTCGTGCTGCAAGGCTATCTCCGGGATATCGGCACGCATATCCGCAATTTGCAGCGTTCGATCAACGACATGGAGGAAATGGTCGATTTCCAGTCGCAACCGCTCGGCATCGAGGACCGGCCCGGCGCTCGGCCGATCCGGATCACCGATGGTCGTATAGGCTTCGACAACGTCACCTTCCACTATGGCAGTCATCGCTTGCCGCTCTACCGCGACTTTTCGGTGGACATTGCGCCCGGTGAACGCGTTGGGCTGGTCGGTCATTCCGGCTCGGGCAAGACGACCTTCGTCAAGCTGATCCAGCGTCTTTATGACGTCAGCGCCGGTAGGATCCTGATCGACGGGCAGGACATCTCGCAGGTGGCGCAAGCGTCGCTGCGGGCGCAGATCGCCATTGTCCAGCAGGAGCCGATCCTGTTTCACCGCTCGCTGGCGGAGAACATCGCCTATGCCCGGCCCAACGCCACACAGGCGGAGATCGAGCATGCCGCGAAGCTCGCCAGCGCGCATGACTTCATCACGAGCCTGCCCAAGGGTTACGGCACGCTGGTCGGTGAGCGCGGCGTGAAACTGTCGGGCGGCGAACGCCAGCGTGTGGCGATCGCGCGTGCCTTCCTGGCGGACGCACGCATCCTGATCCTGGACGAGGCGACATCGAGCCTCGATTCGGAATCAGAGGTGTTGATCCAGCAGGCGATGGAGCGGCTGATGGTCGGCCGCACAACGCTGGTCATCGCGCACCGGCTGTCGACGGTGCGGGCGCTCGACAGGCTGCTGGTGTTCGACCGCGGCAAGATCGTCGAGGAGGGCTCGCATGACGAGCTGATCCGGCTGAAGGGCGGCATCTACCGCCGTCTGTTCGAGCGCCAGGCGCTGGAACTGACCAAGGGCCTGGTGATCTGAGCTGAATGCAGGGCCCCATCCGAAGGGATAGGGCCCTGCTTTGGTTCATCCGGGCATTCTCTCGAATGGCTGAAGCACGGGATCGATCGTGTCCCAGGCATGGCCGCGGAAGGTGTAGGTGACAGCGTGCGGGTTGAACTGGCCGGGGTCGTCAAGGCTGGTGGCGTGGATCGCCGTCAGCTCCGGCATGGCGACAAAGGTCAGGTAGAGCGGCGTGCCACAGGTCGGGCAAAAGGCCTGGATCTTTTCATTGCCGCTGTCTGCGATCATCCGCCAGGTGCTTGGCTGGCCGGTGATCTTTACGTCAGCGCGCTTGCCGAAGGTTACAAAGGAGCCATGGCCCGTGCCGCTGCGCTTCTGGCAATCGAGGCATTGGCAGTGGTTCTGGAAGATCGGCTCGCCGCTCGCCTCAAAACGGATCGCGCCGCAGGCGCAGCCGCCGATAAAATGCCTGGTCATTGTCGTTCTCCCGCTGGAAGCTTGCTTCAGGCCGATTTCGGCTTGGCGAAAAGGTCGATGCCGGTGCCGGTCTCGAGGAAGGATTTCATGCTGGCGAGCACGGCCGGCCAGCCCTGGCTAACGCCCTTGGCCATGCCGCTGCCGGCCTCGAGCTCGTCATGGCTGACGGTCAGCTTGACCATGGTGTCGTATTCCTCGATGGCGAAGGTCACCCGGCTTTGTTTGGTCGGATCGTCGGCCTGCGAGGCGTTGGCCCAGGTTATGACCAGACGGGTCGGCGGCGAGATTTCGACCACCTTGCCGACGAGTTCGACGGTGCGCTCGTCATTGGCGCGGATGTGTTCCCATTTCGAGCCCGGCTTCCAGTCAGAGACGTTCTCGTGGGCCCAGTAGCGCTTGGCGATATCGGGCTTGGTTATGGCCTCGAACACCTTTTGCGGCGTCGAGCGGATGTAGGTCACGTAGACAAAACTGGTGGTTTCTCGGGTCATTGGTCGTCTCCTTCGAGTTCTTGCTTCAGGTCGTGCAGCAGGCTCAGCCGCTGCCGTTCGAATTTGCGCACCCACCGCTCGTAGACTTCGTGCAGCGGCACGGGGTTGATGAAATGCAGCTTTTCGCGGCCACGCTTGACCGTGCTGATCAGATTGGCAGCCTCCAAAAGATCGATGTGCTGGGTCGCGGATTGCCTCGCCATGTCGAGGTTTTCGCAAAGCTGGCCCAGCGTCTGCCCGTTCTTCTCGCACAGAAGATCGAGCAGCTTTCTGCGGGTCGGATCACCCAGCGCTTTAAAAACCTTGTCGGCGTCCATCGGTCTCACTCATCTTGCAATCACAATATGCAGGTAAATACCTGCATGTCAACTCGCAACCAATCGCAACCCGGAAGGGGGAGGGATCTGTCGATGTCAGATGGGAGTTGGATCGACGGCGCCGCGGGCGAAGGATCGAATGGAATCAATGGGCAAGACCCATGCGGGCGCATGGGAACATGGCACGACCGCTGTGGGGCTGTGCCTACGTCCTAACGACGAATTTGTCGGGATCGGCGCAGAAATGCGCGATGATCTGGCAAAGATCCGGCTCGTTGATCATGCGCACGGCTTCGGCCGAATTGACCCATTTGCGGGTGCGCGCGCGCTTTTCCTTCCAGCGGTCGGAAACGCGCTCGACCTGCATTGGGAACACCAGCACTTCGCAAGGCACTTCCTCGCCGGAAGCCAAGGCCTTGGCGTAGAAATAGCGGCCGGCCTCGAAATGAGAGATCTTGCCACGCAATCCGGCTTCCTCGCCGGCCTCACGCGCGGCAGCCTCGCAGAGCGGCTCCCTGGCTTCGGGCCAGCCCTTGGGCAGAACCCAGCGGCCGGTGTCGCGGCTGGTGATCAGCATGATTTCGACACCGTTTTCGGTGGTACGCCAGGGCAGTGCGGCAACCTGCAGACGACACGGCGCGGTGCCGAAGAGTCGCCGGACCCTTTCGGCCATATGGTTGTGCGTCGTTGGTTTCGTCAACATCGCAGAAAGCTACCCCAGCCCTCAGAATCGTTTGCCGCCAAACGAATCTTACGGCGAAGTGTAAGTCATAAAAGTAAAAAACGTCACACCAACCCGTCGAATTCCGCCAACAGGGGGCAATTCAACAGAATATTGTGCCTTGCGCCGCCCGTTTCCATAGCAAACAGAGCGGTCCGGCCGCTTGGACAGAAAAAGGGCGGCAGCGAATCAGCCGGCGTGATCGTCGGCAATCGGCTTCTGGTAGGTAAAACCCATGTCCCAGGGGAAATAGATCCAGGTGTCCTGGCTGACTTCGGTGACGAAGGTGTCGACCAGCGGCCGGCCTTTCGGCTTGGCGTAGACGGTGGCGAAATGCGCCTTGGGCATCATGGCGCGCACGATGCCGGCCGTCTTGCCGGTGTCGGTGAGGTCGTCGATGATCAGCACGCCAACGCCGTCATCAGTGAGCAGGGCGGGCGTGATCTCCTTCAGCACCTGCAACTGCCCCTGGCTGGTGTAATCATGATAGGACGCCACGCAGACCGTCTCGATCACGCGGATGCCCAGTTCGCGCGAGATGATGGCGGCGGGAACCAGGCCGCCGCGGGTGATGCAGACGATGGCCTTCCATTGACCCTTGTTGGCGCCGGCAAGCCGCCAGGCGAGCGCCCGGGCATCGCGGTGGAACTGATCCCAGGAGACCGGAAAGGCTTTTTCAGGAAGGGACATTCTGCACTCCGCGCGCAACATTGTGGAATGCGCGCGGAATTAACTGGAAAGTCAGGGCATTGGCAAGGGCGGTGCCACTGTAGTCTGTGGAGTTACCGCGACAAAAAGGCCGCCACCGGCACAGTGCGCAAGACGGTGCGCGTCACGCCGCCGAACAGAAGCTGGCGCAGCCAGGAATGGCTGTAGGCGCCGAGCACCAGAAGGTCGGCGCCGGTCTCTGCGATCCTGGTCTGGATGACGTCGTCGACCGAGGCATTGCCCGACGTCTGCACCGAGACGCTGACGGTTGCGCCATGCCGAGACAGTGCCGCGGCGATCTCCGCGCCTGCGGCTTCCGGGTTATCGTCCAGCGTGTCCGGTGGATCAATGACCAGAATGTCGGTCTTCTCCGCCTCGATGATGAAGGGCAGGGCGTCAAAGGCGGCCCGAGCGGCTTCCTTGCTGCCGTTCCAGGCCAGCAGCACATGCTTGAATGTGGTGACCAGCGGCCCCTCATGCGGCACCACCAGCACCGGGCGGCCGGCATCGTAGACCAGCGTGTCGACATCGGCGCTCGGATCGCCGCCGGTCTCGCGTTGCGCGGCAATGATCAGGTCGGCGGCCCGAACGCTGGAAATGCCGGTCAGCGCGCTGTCGCCGGAAAAGCTCTCGAGGCTGCGCCATTCGAAGGAAAGGCCCGTTTTTTCGATCCGCCCGAGGAAAAGCGCCTGCAGTTTTTCGGCGCGCTCGCGATTCATGTCGGCGGAGACCTGCAGGAACTCGGTGTCGGGAAAGCCGGTGGCCGAGGTGTAGGGCACGGGCAGCGCTTCGGCATGGATGCCGATGAGATGGCTCTCGAACCGGTCGGCAAGCGGGATGGCGCAGTCGAGCACGCGCTCGGCATCCTGTTCGTTCTGCAATATGGCGACGATGGTCTTGAAGCGCATGGGAATTCCCTCAAATCTGCCGGCGCCGGGTGCGCCCGAGGGAAAACGTCAGAGTAAGGGGCTTGGTTCCGGCCCGGCGATGGGCCGCTAAACCCCAAGGTCAATTGGCGGCAGTGAATCCGGCCACCATCGCCTCGACATCCGCACGCGCCGAATCCAGCGCCTCCTGGCTGCGGGCGCGGACGACCAGTTCGGTCCAGAATTTGCCGTCGCCATACTTCGGATAAGAGCCGATGATCGTGTCGGGATGCGCCTTCTGGATGTCACCCAG
Organism: Mesorhizobium sp. P2_F7; assembly: GCF_056403695.1. Taxonomy (NCBI): domain Bacteria; kingdom Pseudomonadati; phylum Pseudomonadota; class Alphaproteobacteria; order Hyphomicrobiales; family Phyllobacteriaceae; genus Mesorhizobium; species Mesorhizobium sp. P2_F7. Next base: position 27,619 of record NZ_JBFUFA010000016.1, read on the forward strand.
GGGACCACCGATCAGGCCTTCGCCGAACGGGCAGTGGACGGTGGCCGACAGCATTTTTGTGCCGGCCTTCAGCGTCGGCACGACATTGTCGAGCATGGCCTGGAAGATCGCCGGCACGCCGGCCATGACATGGACATTGCCGATGCGAAAGCCGGGCGCGACCGAGACCGGGTTGTCGATATGGTCGGCACCGCGCGGCATGCGCGCCATGCGCTTGCGTGCCTCGGTGTATTCGATGCCGCGCGCGGCGTAGCTCTCACCCAGCATGGCATAGGCCTTGGCGTCGTATTCGCAGGGCACGCCAAACGCCTTGGAGATCGAGTCCGCGGTGATGTCGTCATGCGTCGGGCCGATGCCGCCGGTGGTGAAGACATAGGTGTAGCGGGCCCGCACGGCATTCACCGCAGCGACAATCTCGTCCTCCTCATCGGGAACGATGCGCACTTCCTTCAGGTCGATGCCGATGGCCGTCATGATGTCGGCGAGGTGGCCGATGTTCCTGTCCTTGGTGCGGCCGGACAGAATCTCGTCGCCGATGACAAGCATGGCGGCAGTGACGATTTCAGGCATGGAAGGCTCCGGTGGAAGATGCCTCAGGGCTGGACAGGTCGCCTGGGCGGACAAGGTCGCCTGAGATAGCGCGACGCGAGACGGGCGGCAATGCCGACCAGCCGCCTTGCCGTGCGTCCTGCACTGGGTGATGGTGCGCGCCGGTCCGCTCCCGGGTGAAACATGCTGGTATCGATTCTGCTATGGCTTGTCGCCGGCGTGCTGGCCCTAGCCGTCGTCATTGTCACCTCTCTGGTGGCGGCAACGCTCTGGATCGCCGCCAAGGCCGAAAGGCTGGTGCCGGTCAGCGGAAGGTTCGTCGAGATCGACGGCAATCGCATCCACTATGTCGAGGAGGGCGAGGGCAGGCCGATCGTGTTCGTGCACGGACTTGGCGCACAGATCCACCAGTTCCGGCACACGCTGTTTGACCACTTCGGCCCAGGCTACCGGCTGATCGCGCTCGACCGGCCGGGATCGGGCTATTCGGTGCGGGCCACGGGAGCTACTGGCCGGTTGCCCGAACAGGCCGAAATCCTGAGACGCTTCATTGAAAAACTAGGACTGGAAAGGCCGCTCGTGGTCGGCCACTCGCTGGGCGGCGCCGTCACGCTGACCCTGGCGGTGGAGCACCCCGAGGCGATTTCCGGCATCGCCTTACTGGCGCCGCTAACACATCTGGAAGCCGGCGTGCGCGAGAAAGCGGGCCTGCTCTATATCCGCTCGCGGCTTTGGCGCGGGATCATGGCCTATACCGTCGCGATCCCAACCAGTCTCAGATATGCGCGGCAGACACTGGAGTTCATCTTTTCGCCGCAGGCCGTTCCCGCCGACTACATGATCAACGGAGGCGGATGGCTCGGGCTGAGGCCCACCCACTTCCATGCGACCTCCACCGATTTCGTGGCGGTCGAAGAGGATCTTGCCCGCATCGAGCAGCGCTACGGCGAGATCGCCATGCCGTCCGGCATTTTGTTCGGCACAGCCGATCGCGTCATCGACATGCGCATCCACGGAGAGCCGATGAAGGACAGGATCGGCGGGCTCGACTTCGAGATGGTCGACGGCCTTGGCCATATGCCGCAATTCGCCGAGCCGGACCGCGTCATCGCCTTCATCAAGCGCATCGCCGAGCGGGCTTTTTTGCCGTAGGCATCACCGCGGCCTCACGACAATTTCACTGAACCATTCGGCGGAGGTCCGGGTTTACTCCCGTGTCGCACCAAGGCGGCAGATACGGAGTAATTCAATGTACAGGAAACTTTTCGCAGCATCCGTTCTGACGATCGGTCTTGCCACATCGGCGATGGCCCAGTCATCCGATGGCACCTATTCCAACCATCGCAGCTGGTGGCCGTTCGGCAACGAGCAGTCCTCGACCGTCGACCAGAGCACCACCGGCAGCATCAATGCCAGCGGTCAGGCCTATGGCGGTGCCGGCGGCCCGTGTGCCTCGGATCCGTCAGGACCCTACGGAAATGTGAGGCCTAACGTGAACGATCAATATTGCGGCAAGTGATCGAGCCGCAGCCTCGACTGACCGGCAGGATGCCTCAAACAGGCATCCACGGCTGGCAGCGATCCATAACAAACAAGGATCAGTCGGAAACTTCGGTTTGCGGTCTATCGCGGCCATCGGCCAGTTCGTCGTGCCACTTGCCGTCGGCGTCCTCATACTGGATGCCGTCCGTGGTGCCTGCGACCTGCTGCTCGGCCGAGGCGATCTCGGCGGCGCGCAGCGCGTCCTGGTGGGTGGGGAATGTCTCCGAGAATGTCGAACCGACCTTGTAGGCCCAGCCCCCGTCATGCTCGACGATCTTGTAAGTCAGCTTCGCCATGAAATCCTCCGGTTCGTCCGTTCGTTCGATGCAGCCCGTTTTTCAATGCAATTTGGCGTCGGGCAGCCGGTCTTCGGGAACCAGCACTTCCGATTCCTTGGCCGCTTCGATCAAAGCCCTGCGTGCATCGGCCGTCGAACGATAACCTTCCAGCACTTTGAGGCAAGTGTCGAGAGCATCGCGATGGCGCGGGCCGCGATTGAGCGGCCAGACCGTCATCAGACACTCCGCCGCTTCCTGGGTGCTGCGGATCTGGCGATATTTGCCGACATGGCCGAGTTCGACCACGACGGGCGTTTCAAAAGGTTTGCTATCCATGATGGCCGCAACGCAAAGCAGCCAATTTGGTTGCAAAAGTGGCAGTCGGCCTGCGCCCAAACGTCACGTCGCGTGTGCGACGCGCCTTTTGGTCTTTGTCTGATGCATGTCGTTAGCCCAAAACCGGCTTCCACTTTTGGGCGACCTGCATTGGCGTCTCAGTAACCGCAATCGTTGCGCAGCCAGCGTGCGTTGGCCCAGCCGGTGCGGCCCTCGAAGTCGATCTTGTACCAGTTGCCGCGGCGGTCGAAGATTTCGGTGTGATCGCCGTTGAACAACTGGCCGATCATGCGCGACGATGAACTCGGCCGCGCCCGCACGGCGAGGAACCCGCTGCCCGTATCCAGATCGTAGTGCCTGGACAGGCCGTGCACCGTGCCTTCGCAATATTGCGCGCCAACCGGAGACGACGCGGCGAACGACAGCGCGACCACCAGAGCGGCGGCCGCGGGATAGATTGCCCTTGATGCCATGACTTTGCTCCCAACCCGGCCGTCAAGGCGGCCTTGCCCCTGGGGAATGTGCGGGTGGATTAAAGCGAAGCTGCGGCTGCCTGTCCAGCAAATGCGTTTTTGCTTATCCGCCGGCGCGGCTTGCTCAGCCCTTCATCCAGTGCTGCATCGTCGTTACCGAGCGCGCAAGCTGCGGCGCCGGATGGATTTTCTCGCCAAAGGTGGCGGCGGCGCGCCAGCCCCAGCGCGGATCGGCGAGGAAGGCGCGAGCCAGCGCCACCATATCGGCGCGACCGTCGGCGACGATCGCTTCGGCCTGGGCGGGATCGTCGATCAGGCCGACGGCCCGCGTCGGAATGCCGGCACCCTTGCGCACCGCTTCCGCCAGATGCACCTGGTAGCCGGGACCGATCGGCAGTTTTTGAAGGGGCGAATTGCCGCCGCTCGAGCAGCAGAGATAGGCAACACCAAGCGCTTTCAAGGCCTTGGCCACTTCGATCGCATCTTCGACCTCGAAGCCGCCATCGACCCATTCCTTCACCGACAGGCGCGTGCCCAGCATCAGCCTGGGAACCGCCTTGCGCACCGCCTTGACGATTTCGAGCAGGAAACGCATGCGGTTTTCCAGCGATCCGCCCCAGCGGTCGGTGCGCTGGTTGGAGAGCGGCGACAGGAACTGGAAGATGAGATAGCCGTGCGCGGCGTGCAATTCGAGGAAGTCGAAACCGGCGCGCTCAGCCCGCTTTGCGGCTTGGGCGAAGCGTTCGACGAGCTGCAGGATTTCATCCTCCTCCAGCGCATGCGGCACGTTCCAACCGGTGTCATAGGGAACAGCCGAGGCCGAGACGGTCTGCCAGGGGTCCTCGCCCGGCTGTAATGGACCGCCGCCTTCCCAGGGCTTTCTGTTGGACGCCTTGCGCCCGGCATGGGCGAGCTGCATGCCGAATTTCGTGTCGGGGCCGGCGACGCGCCTGGCGGCATCCAGTGTGCGCCGGGCGGCGGCCTCGTTGTCGTCGGAATAGAGGCCGAGGCAACCATGGCTGATGCGGCCGCGTCGTTCCACATCGGTCATCTCGACCGTAACCATGCCGGCGCCCGACATGGCCAGGTTCATCCAGTGGTAGAGGTGCCAGTCGCTGGCCGAGCCATCGTCGGCCGAATACTGGCACATCGGCGCCACCGCGATGCGGTTCGGCAAGGTCAGGCCATCGAGGGTGATCGGCTGGAAAAGCGCTGCAGTCATCAAAAAACTCCGGAGACGGGGGCTTGAGCTATGTAGGCGATGGCAGTTGCCGGCACCAGACACGAGGCGGTGAAACGGTTGCGCGCAAAACGGTTCGCGGCTACGCCATGGCGCCGACAGCATGGAGTTCATCATGGAAGATCGCATCCGTATCCGCTCGGAGGAAGTCCTGTCCGACGACTGGGCAGTCCTGAAGAAGACCGTCCTCGACTATCGCCGGCGCGACGGCCAGTGGGAGACGCAGATCCGCCAGACCTACGATCGCGGCGACGGCGCCGTGATCCTGCCTTTCGATCCCGAGCGCCAGACGGTGCTGCTGGTGCGGCAGTTCCGCTATCCCGCCTATGTGACCGGCCACCGCGAACCGCTGATCGAGGCCTGCGCCGGCCTGCTCGACGAAAACGACCCGGAAACCGCCATCCTCAAGGAGGCCGAGGAAGAGCTCGGCTACCATCTGAAGAACATCGAACGGCTGTTTTCGCCCTATATGAGCCCAGGCAGCGTGACCGAGCGGCTGTGGTTTTTCGTGGCGCGCTACTCACCCGCCGACCGCATCTCGGCCGGCGGCGGCGCGCCGGAGGAAGGCGAGGACATCGAGGTTTTGGAAATGCCGCTCGACGAGGCGCTGGCCGGCATCGCCGACGGCCGCATCATCGACGCCAAGACCATCATCCTGATCCAGCACCTGAAACTGTACCCTATGAAGGCCTAGCTTCGCGAAGCTCGGAGGGCCTCATTCGGTGTGCTGCGGGCAGGGCGGCACGTCCACTTCGCGGATGAAGGTGCGCAATTCCTCCATGTCCCCGGACAGAGGCCGATCGTCGGAATAGTGCGCGATGTTGTCCCGGACCATTCGGTAGATGGTGTCGGTACCAGGCGCGCGTGCACCGCGCTCGGCCAGGAAATCATGGGCCTGCGCAGCGGCCATGAGTTCGATTGCCAGAATGTATTCGGCGTTGTCGATAACGGCGAGCAGCTTGTTGGCTGCCACCGTTGGATGCGCCAAAAAATCCTCTTGCAGACCGGATGTGACGCCGCCGTCGGTTGCCGCCGGCGCGGCCAGGCGCCGGTTGACGTTGCTGAGCGACGTCGCGGTGTATTGGGCAATCATGAAGCCGGAGTTGGCTCCGTCCTCATCGGCAAGGAAGGCCGGCAGATTGTTGACCAGTGGATTGACGAGACGGTCGATGCGACGCTCGCTCATTCCTGCCACCTGCGCCAAGGCGATGGTCAGGCCGTCGGCTGCCTGTCCGAGCGCCGGCGCCACCGCATGCGCCTCTGAAACAACCTGGGGATCGCTCAACGACCCGAACACAGCGGGATTGTCGGTGACGGCAGCCAGTTCACGGTCGACCAGCTCAGCGGACCGGTCCAACACTTCCCTGGCGGCGCCATGAACATGCGGCACGGCACGAAGGCTGAGGGCGTCCTGCGTGCGGCTGCCGTGGGCAAGCGCGATGAGTTCACTGCCGTGAAGCCAGCCGCGCAGCGCTTTGCCGACATCCTGAATGCCGGGCGAGGGCCGCATCGCCAGGATGGCTTCGCCGAAGGCCGGCATTTGCGCGCCGGCGGCTTCAAGCGTCAAAGCAGCCGCGGCGTCAGCCCATCCCAGCAAGCGCTCCGCGCGTTGCACGGCGATGCTGATCAGGCCGGTCGCGCACGCTGTGCCATTGACGAGGCTCAAGCCTTCTTTTGCGCCAAGCTCCAGCGGTTCCAGACCCATTTCAGCGAGCGCTTCCAGTCCGCTCATCGAGCGCCCTGCCACCGTTGCACTGCCTTCACCGATCAAGACCAGTGCCACATGCGCGTTGTGCGTCAGATACCCGGCCGAGCCCCGGGACGGCACGTCGGGAATGCAGTCGCGCTCGATAAAGGTGAGCAAGTTGCGGACGATCTGAGGGCTTACGCCCGAATGGCCATGCGCGAAATTTGCCACCTGGGCGGCAATGATGGCGCGCACGCCGCGTCTCGGCACGAGGTCGCCGACGCCGCATGCATGACTGCGAATGATGTTGCGCGACAGTTTCTTGTGCAGGGCAGGCGCCACCACCTTGCTTGCCAATGCGCCGACCCCGGTATTGACGCCATAGGCGCGAATGCCTTTTTCGACGATGGAAGCTACGAGCTGGTTCGCAAAGGCGATCCTCTCCCACGCCGCCAGACTGAGCGCCAGGGATTCGCCGTCGCTCACGTGCGCGATGTCGCGCCAGCTTGCGTTTTTGTCGATCGTTACCGTCATTGGTCGTTCCGAAAGAGCGCTGGGGATGCGCAAGCGCTGTTGGGTCGCGCGGAGGTGGCTGAGAAACTTGCTCTCGGCTCCGTACCGCACAACCGTCATGCATAATGGCGATGGAACCGGCGATTGATGCGACTGCAGCGACGTCGTGGGAATAAAATTCTGATCCAGCAGCTGAAACTCTACCCCGCTGTCCGGCACAGGCGCGGGCGCATTTCGATGGATGCGTCATCGGGGGCTTGACCCGCGAATCCCGGTCGCCTAGTCGTCCGCAAGTTGTAAGGACACCGGAATGGCGCGTGGCGTAAAGGCATGGCTGAAGCGAAACAGCGCGCGAGCATCCCTGCTGTTGCTGAACGCCGCGCTGCTTGTCCGCTACCGCCGGTTGACCCAGCGTTTCCTCAAGCGGATGCGGCATCTGCCGAATTTCGCAGCCCCTGTGACCTTCACGGAGAAGATCCACTGGCGCAAGATTTTCGATGACGACCCTCGCTTTGTCGGTCTTCTCGACAAGCTCATCTCCAAGGAAATCGTCCGCGAGAGGCTCCCCGGGCTCGCCATCCCAGAGGTGCTGTGGCAGGGCGACGACCCCCGCCAAATCCCCTTCGATGACTTGAAAATTCCCTACGCCGTCAAATGCAACCACGGTTGCGCCATGAACGTCATCGTTCGCGATCCGGCCAACGCTGATCGCGAGGCAATCATTGCCGAGATGACGGAACACCTTGCTCAGACCTATGGCGCCCGCAAGCTCGAACGCAGCTATGCGCACATCGAGCGGCGGGTTTTCGTCGAAGCGCTGGTCGGCAAGGACCAGGATTATGACCCGGTCGACTACAAGCTCTGCGTGCTGGCCGGCCACGTCGAATACATCGTCGTCGTCGCCTTCCGTTCCACAGTCAAGAATACCGGCCACCTGGATCGCGACTGGCGCCCGCTCAACATCGTCCAGGGCGCGATCGACTCGAGCCTGGAAATTCCTCCGCCCAAGAGCCTCGCCCGGATGATCGAGGCAGCCGAGGCGCTTGGCCGCGAGTTCGACATGGTGCGTGTCGACTTCTATGAGGAGGAAGGGGAGCCGATCTTCGGAGAATTCACGGTCTATCCGCGCAGCGGGTTGCTGCAATTCGACCCGGCTGCCTTCGATCGCGAACTGGGCGCGCATTGGGATATTGGCGCCTCGGGGTATCTCAGCCGTCTACCCAGCCGATTTGCCAGCCGATACAAGGCTATGCTTGTCGCTGCCGGCTATCTCGACATTTGAGGCAACTGCTTCGGATGACCTGCCCGTTTCAGATGTGAGGCGCTTGCCGATCTGTAGCGGTTGCTTTGGACAGCTTGGCCAGCTCGTCCTCGACCTGCCTTGCTGCAGAGTCGGTGCTTTCGAAGTGTTGCATCAACTGATGCCGGAGTAGGGCGAGTTGCGCCGGGCGATAGATGGGCCCACTTCTCGCGATTTCGGGGTTCAGGGTCGCGATCATCGGTCAATTTGCCTTGATGGGATCGATCTTCGTCAGCCGCTGCCTAGCCTCGACCACGCGCCGTTGCGCAGAGCGAATTCGGCAACACAAGGCGAGGTTCACGGCGACGCCGCCCTCTTCATCGAGCAAGTTTTCAGCGCGTTCGAGATCCAATTTTGCCCGGCCGACGCTCTGTCGTGCTCTGGCGAGTTCTAAGTTCATCAGGTCCATTGTTCCGCGTCCTTTTGGGTTGATATCCCTTCGGAACACCAACCCCTGCCGAACGCTTTGGTTCCTGCGACGTATTGGCCGATCACCGCTGCCAGCAACCTCTGCCACACCATCCGGAGTGGGTCGCGATTATTGTGCGAACTCTTGCAAGGTTGTTTGGTCGATTGTCGCCAGACGCCCTCCGGCGACACGCCGCCTCGCAGACCGTATCCTGGTGGATAAAGCGAGGTTTTCGGCCACCATTTTCTCGCTGAGTGCAAGCGCGAGCTCGGTCTGTTTGATGCGCTGCTGTTGGGCATCGGCGAGTTGCGTGGTCAGAAGATCGGCTGCCATTCTGGGTTCGGAGTCCGCGAAGTTCATGAGCACCTAACACGTGGCGGGCAAAATTGTTCCCTATTGTCGGGCGAAACCGGCGCCGCATCAAGGGGGCTGACGTCGGGGTTCAGTCTTTGTGCAGCACGATGTAGCGACTGCTCACCGCATTCGCCCCCATGCCCCGGGTGACGACAACCGTCCTGTATCTCGCGGGAAGGGAACCCGTAGCGGACGGGTCGACCGAACGGCATCGCCCGACAATCTCCCCGTTGGGGGCGCCTGCAAGCCTGTTGGCCAACGCAGCCTGGCATTCGTCAACGGATGCGAACATCTTCGCCGGTGACGTATCGAGCGGTTTGCAGACAGCCTGGCCTGGGCTGCACGACAGCAGAACCATCATTGCGGCAGTTGCCGGATCCATTTTCGCGTTTCTCCCCATGTGGACGAAATCTCAACGCGGGAACGGGGGCTTTGTTTCGCAGCGGCTAAAATATCAGAGCGTGTGTGGGAACAAGAGAGTGGCCATGTCGGTTCTTTGGGCATGCAAGGCAAACTCAAAGATCCGCCGCCGAAACCCAGTCCGGGGAAGACGCCCGTCCGTCCGGACAAGGACGCATCGCCAGAGCCTCAACATATCGACCCGCCACCGCGGGATGTGCGCGAGGCGCCGACACCAAATCCAAACGGCTATAAAAAGTCGTGACGGCCGGCCTGCCGCCGGCTGCCGCCTTCCCGACATCCTGGGAAGGATCATTCCTGCACCTAGTTGTCGATCGTGATGCGGCCGGTAGGTCCGGTCGAGGCGGCAGCGTCTTGAATTTTGCGTACAACCTGATCCGTATAGCGGCCATCGTTTGCCACGAGGTCCAGTACGAACAACACGGCAACTGTGGCAAGGATCCAAATAAGGGGTCGCACCGGAATCCTCCCTACGGTCTCGCCTTGTGCCAGCCTGCCGCACGCGCCTCAGACGCCGAGCAGAACCATTGCTCTCCGAACTCAGGCCGAATGACAGGGTCATCGTAAGACATTTGGCCAGGCACGTGGTAGCTCCGCTCGCCGCTGTTGATCGAGATGTTGCCTTTGATCTCGCAACTACCAGCACTGCCGTTCAGCAGGCCGGCAGGAACGAGCCCGGCGATAGCTTCAAGAAAGGCTGCCAGGGGGACCATCAGCAGCGAAAGCAGATATGGCCATCGCCATAACCGCGCTCGACGGCTCCTGGCGTTTCTGCGCCAGCGGTCAGCTTGGTTGGCACCTTCATGACGCTGGACTTTGCCCACGCCCATCACTCCCCGAGGCAAAGAATGCTTCCAAAGCGGCAGTGAGTCCAGAGAGGTTTAGCTGCAACTAATACGCATGCTGGCTCCGGCCGGCTGCATTCTCTTGTTTCCTGACGGAACCTGTGAGGATCAGCGTAGTTTGTCTCTTGCAGCGGGCTAATCGGCTTGCCTGGTCCACTGTCGATCGGCCTCCCTTGATAACGCAATCTTGTAAAAACAACTCCGCGCTGGTAAGGGCTTTGGTCTGATGTTGGCTAGGACTTTGGTCTGATGATTTCGAGAAAGCTTGCCGCTCATGCTGAGAATGTCGCCGAATTTCTAGATTTGATGGGAAATGAGAAGCGGCTTTTGATCATGAACCACTTGGCCGGGGGCGAACTTTCGGCTGGTGTGCTTGCAGAGAAAGTTCTGCTCAGCCAATCGGCCCTATCGCAGCATCTTGCCAAGCTCCGCGCGTTCGGCCTTGTCGACATCCGCCGCGACGGAAAAATGATTTATTATTTCTGCTCGTCCGGTGCGGCGCGAGAAATGCTTGCCATGCTAGATAGCTTCCTGGCTACCGAGAGACCGCTCGCCGGGTCCGGTCCTCATTACGTCGCCGAAAGGCTACGTCGACTACGAGTAGCCTGAGACAGGTGGCCTCTCAGCGAGTCGCCAATGCAACGCGGACGTTTCTACCCCCAGCCCGCGATCGCCAAGCCAATGCCAACGCCTGCCTCTGCTGTCGCCAGGAAGCGCTCAATTTCAGCCTGCGAAAGCTGCTTGGAAGGTTTGCTTCTGCCCATGGCGATCTCCATACGCCCACCTAGGGATAGAATCCCGACGGATCGCCTCTTCGATCAACGCTTGATTTGGTGAACGCACCGTGTCGCGTGCGAAGTGTCTCAAACAGAGACGCAGATGCGGCATGCAGCTTGCTTCCAGTGAACCGGCAGGAGGCGACCATATGGCACTTTCACGACATCGGGACGATGACGATATGGTCGTCCAATGCCCTAACTGCAACCGAATGATGATCCGTAAAGGTCGCCTGATAAAGAGCTCCAAGTCTCTGACATGTGAGGGTTGTGGAAATGAGATCCGCCTGACTTACTCGTACAAAATCAGAATTTTTGAAAACCGCAGGCCACCATCATAGTTTGTCCGGGCGAATCGCCAAATGCTCGATGGTTTTGGCTGGAACAGGAAAGTGGCCGACGCCAGGGGTTGGGGAACCTCGGGTGGGGCAGGCGCCGGTCAGAAACAGGCAGGGAGCAACCCCACCCGGCGCCCCTAGTGACGGCAGGCCGCGCCCCCAAACCCATGACCCAGCGAAACCTACCGTCACCATAAGGTACGTGCAGCCAAGGCAAGTAGTTGCAGAGAAAATGGCCGGCGTCGTGTGAGTTGGAACATTTGAACGTAGGGTTGCCGGAGCCGCCTTGTTTTACCGCCTTGTTGGAGGCAACGGTGCCTTGATGTCGGTCCTATAAAACCAATACATTTCAAACTTCAGGTTTGTGACCGGATCACCAGGCACCGTGCTCAACATGTAGCACTCCATCTTCCTGGCCGCGTGAAGCACCTGCGAGGGAAGGAAGACCTACGTCACGCGTCTTTGCAGGACTTCAGGGAGGAATAGGCGTGCTTGCCTGGTACCATCCTCATCTGTTCGGCCGATGTGCCGGGCAAAGGAAGGTGCCAAATTGCACATGTGATCCTCCCCGGGTCACACCGCCGAACAGCCCCTTCAGCTAGTCCCTAAGTGGGCTGTTCTAAGAGCCCCACCGGCTGATTCCGGTGGGGCATCTTGCCTATCAGGGACGAGACCTAGCTCGGCGGCTTCTCCCGCAGCGGCTGCACCGGCCCTGTGGTGCCCCACCGGATGAACGGCGCCCTCTTGCCGGTGATAGTCTCGATCGACTTCACCCCCAAGGCTACCCACACACGATTTTGGTAGAGTATCCGACAAGTCGATCGAAAGCCGATTATCGTTTAATTTCAACGTGGTGCGGACGCCGGGAATCGAACCCGGATAGCCGTAGCTGAGGGATTTTAAGTCCCTTGCGTCTACCAATTCCGCCACGTCCGCAGGCCGCGATTACAAGCACTTAAGGCGATTCCGGTCTAGCCCTGGGTGGGGCTTTGGCACCGAATTGGCACCGAATGCCCTATTGCTGTTCCGCGCCCGTTCTCATCGCCGCTTCGATCGCCGCCGCCGCGCCTTCATCCGACCGCTTGAAAAGGTGGGCGTAGACCGACAGCGTGACCACAGGCGACGCATGCCCTAGACGCCAGCTGATTGCAACCACGTCGAGCCCGCTGGCGATCAGCGCTGAAGCGTGGGTGTGGCTTAGATCGCTGCACTTCCCGCTACTAAATGTGACCTGTTTTTTCGACGATTCGGATCTCGTCGGCATTTGCCGTTGGGGCTACCGCGGCGAGTACGCGAACTGAAGTTGCCCGAAAAGAAATGGGTCGATCACATTAGGGAGCTATTTGCGGAGCTAACCGACCACGTGCCAGACGATGCTGTCGTGAACCGGGTTATCGGGCGCTAGGCACTACTACCCGTCCCGTTGGGGGAATGACCGGTGCGACCTGGGGCTCTCTTTGGGGGGTGCAGGCCGCACCGATCAATACGGGTACGATTGGATCTCCTCCCCGCACTGCCCAAGGTATTACACATTAGCAATCGCGCAACTGACCATTTGGCGCTATCCGGCCGCTGGGGGGCGATCGCGCGCTGGTGACGCGGACAGGCGGCCTAAAACCTCACTAAAATAAAGCGGAACGAGTATCGAGAATGCCGCGACCGCGTTAAAAAACAGGTCAGTGATCATCAGCCCCCGCTCGCCAGGCCGAGGCGAAAAGAAAAACCCGCCGACCAAAGTCAGCGGGCCATCTTCCCTCGTACTAACGCTAAGGGTTCCAAGGATTGACCCCCGCCAACAATCCGGCGCCCCAGCCAAACAACCCGGTGCCCCAGCGCTGACAAAGGTTATATTAGCTTGCCAAAAAATTCGCTGTAGCGAACTGGCAACAGCGATCGAAATTCACGGGTTGCGCCCTTTTGCAACCGCCCCGTTCGCTGCTGTCTGACCTTGTCGCAGAGTGGAGAAGGGGTTGGGCTGATAGCCCGTAAGGACTAGTTGTCGCAAATGTAAGCTCCGGCTAAATTATCTTGCGACGAGAGAATTCAAACCCTTACCCTCGTCGACCTTAGCCTGCTGGCCCCCTGGCAGGCTTTTTGTTTTCCTTAACCTCGTGAAATTCCCCTTTTGGAAACCACTTGTCGTAACCGTTGATTCAACCGTTGCTGGTATTAGTATGATTGTGGAAGCGGCCCCGGCACACTGGGCTGGGTAGGGCGTAGCCTGCCGGAGCCGCCTGCGCAGTCGGTTGGGTGATTTGACCGCGCCGTCCTATTTTGGGACAGCGTGGTCAATGATCCGTTAAAATGTTCAGGAACTACTTCCAGCGCATGCTAATCGCGTTTTGCGGGGGTAGTCATCGTGCGTGTGAAGTTCGCCGAGCGCTGTTCAAGCCGGGTTCGTTGCCACTGCGAAACATGTCTGCGCCGAGAGGAACAGGCTCAACTCGTCGGCAGTCCGATTGCGAGGACGATTGTATCGCCCGCGCTGATATTCTTGGTCTTGTGACCAACTCCCGTCGTACCCGTGACGACAGAGAAGGCGACGACGAGCGCGAACAACCACAAACGTCTTGGTGAAACTCAGTCTGAGCGATTTGGCCCGCTGCCAAGAGCTGGCGGGCTTTTTGATTGCAGCCCTTGGCCCTTAGGCGCGCTTGCTGCTCAACGCATATGTCGTGATTTCGTCACGGGAAATCCCGATGTCGCTGAGCATGTCGTCTGGTGACTCACTCAGCTCGTCCGTTGCCTTCAACTGCGCCTTCTGTTCGGCTCGATGATCGAGCCAATCGATAAGGGGACCAGCTACGACAAGAGGAAGGTTCAGAAGCATAGGAAAGTTCACAAGCATCGGAGTACTCCCTTCACCGCTGCATGAAACTACACGCTGCAAGCTAGGCCAGTGCGTCGATGCGTCTGTGACAAAATTCACAGATGTCTCACGGTGGCGGGCTTTGGTGCACTCGGCAGGGTTCGAACCTGCATCTACCCGGAAGGTCCCGCTCTGTCCTAGATTGAGCCACGAGCGCTAGCACTGGAAAGCTAAAAGGAACAGGGTCGCTCGAACATCATGCATTTGGACGTAGGGGCGGGGTGGTGATCTGAATTAAGCCGCGCTATGCAATATATTCAAGCGCTGTCCCATCGACATTGGCGAAACTCTTCTAAGCGGCGCGGCCTTCTCTCGTAAGTTTACCCTCTGGCGTAAAGGTAGCAGCCGGCGTTTTCAGGCCCGGGGCCTTGAAGTCGAGAGTGAGGCCTTCCTGCATTTCTACCCCGATCACATCAATCAAGGTCGCCTTCCCACCGCCGACGACATTTTCGAATTCGAGCACTTTGCACCTTCCCTTCGGCTGCCCTTGCGGCTACCCAAGAAAGCTGATTATCGTTTGATTTCAATGTGGTGCGGACGCCGGTAATCGAACCCGAATAGCCGTAGCTGAGGGATTTTAAGTCCCTTGCGTCTACCAATTCCGCCACGTCCGCAGGCCAGCCCTTTTCAGACGCCAGCGAAAACCCGTTAAGCCATCTTTTGCCGGGTGTCGCCACTCGAACCCATGAAAGGTGGTTCGTGATTTCAAAACAATTGGTTGTAAGGAAAATCTGAGTCGCCGAGGACGCTCAGAACTTGTAGCTGAGGTTGATGCCGACCGTGTTCAGCTTGACGTCCTGGTCGCGGCCGACGAATTCGTCGGAGCCGTCATGATGTTCGGAGCCGAAATCGTAGTAGCGATATTGGGCGCCGACGACGAACTTGTCGGTCAGCGCGTAGTCGACGCCGGCGCCGAGCGTCCAGCCGACATGCGTGCTTGTGCTGGAAAAGTCCGGGGCTTGCGAGGTCTCGATGCCGGCGAAAGCGACGCCGCCAATGCCATAGACCAGCAGCCGGTCCATGGCGTAGCCGGCCTTAGCGTTGACCGACCCGAACCATTTGATGTCGGTGCCGAAATTGTTTCCGGGGGGGCCTAGTACCGTCGTGCCTTTGATACGGGAATAGTTGAGCTCGGCCTCGGCGCCGATCACCGCCTGGTCGAACTGCCACAGGCCGGCGACGTGGCCGCCGACAAAACCACCATCGGGATCGGGCGAGGTGGAAAACGGCTCGCCCTCCGTTCCCGTGATGTCAGACTGGCCCCAGCCGTAGCCCGCCTGCAGACCGGCATAGTAGCCGGTCCAGTCGAAGCCCGGTTCGGTCATCGGTACCGCCATCGGGTCGGCGGCAAAAGCCGGCGCGGCCAGAGCGGTCAGAAATCCGGCAGTTGCGAGCGTCAGATGACGCATCGAGCTCTCCGAAATGGCGGTTCAGAAGACTCCTTGACGCAAGGTAGTCCTATTCGCGGTAAAACGAAACCCATTGTTCAACAATCGAAATGCGCCTGTTGCTGCGCGCTATGCTCTATTTGGCGTCGATGAAGTCCAGCGCCGCTTGGCTATATTCGTCCGGCGCCTGAAGCATGGCAAAATGGCTGGCATTGGGCAGGATAATAAGCTTGGCGCCCGGAATGACGGAGGCCATGTATTCGGTGTGTTCGCGCTTGATCGCCTCGTCATGATCGCCGGCAACGATCGCGGTCGGCGTGGTGATCTTGCCGAGTTGTTCCTTGGTCCAGGCCGGCTCCGACTCCCACATATGGCTGATCTGCGCCACGAAGGCATCGTATTGGTCCGGCGTCTTCGACATCTTCTTGTAGTCGCGCCCCGAGCGGTCGATGTAGGCGGCAAAGGTCTTGTTGGTCATCACGCCTGGATCGACGCCATCGGTGGTGACATTGGCGGCTTGCGCAAACAGCCTGGTCAGCCGCTCCGGATGATGCAGGGCGATGTCGATGCCGATAATGCCGCCGTCGCTCCAGCCGACAAGAGCAGTCTTGTCGATCTTGAGGTAGTCGAGCAGGGCCAGATAGTCGGACGCCATGAGGTCATAGCCGTAGGGCTGCTCGGTGCGGGTGGATCGGCCATGGCCGCGGCTGTCGGCGACGATCACCTTGTGGGTCTTGGACATCGTCGCCACCTGGCTCGCCCAGATATCGGCGTGGCCAAGTCCGCCATGGATCAGGAGGATCGGATCGCCAGTGCCGAAAACGGCATAGTACATCTGGATGCCGTTGACCGGCGCATAGCCGCTCTGATCCGGTTTGGGCATCGCCGCCGGCTCCGGCAGCGTCAGCCAGCGCTCCTCGGCGGATGCAAAGCCGGCCGAGATCAGGAACAGGGTGACGAAGACAAACGCTTTCAGGAACCGGGTCATGACTTCACCTCAGGAGGTTTCGTCCTCGGGTCGTTTCGGCCTCGGACGATTGCGGAGGCCGATTTAACAGTCTCCGCGTGTGCGGAGTCAACGAACGGGGGTTTCGGCTGGCGGCGTGAATTGAAAATTCAATCCGTGCCGCTGCAACGCGTCCGGTTGCGCCTGTGACGGCAATCGCAACAAAAAACCCGCCTCGCGGCGGGTCATTGGCGCAAATCAGCACCGTGCAAGAAACAATAGCACAAGTGCCGGCACAAATGAACCTCGCCGAGCGGATTTCGCCCGCAATCGCTGGTCAAAGCCATGCCGGCTTGGCACAGTCGGGCAAACAGGAGTCTCCGATGGCAAAGACTGCGCATGCGACGAAACCGAAACCCTGGACCGAGATGGCGACGCATCTGGTCGATGTCGCAACGGGGCGCAAGCCGGCCGATCTCGTCATTCGCAACGGACGCTGGGTGAATGTGCATTCGGGCGAGATCATCGCCGGCACCGACATCGCCATTGCCGGCGGCCGCTTTGCCTATTGCGGGCCAAATGCCAGCCACGCCATCGGCCAGGGCACCAAGGTGGTCGACGCCGGCGGCCGCTATCTGGTGCCTGGCCTTTGTGACGCGCATATGCATGTCGAGAGCGGCATGGTGACGGTGACCGAGTTCTGCCGGGCCGTCATTCCGCACGGCACCACTTCGATGTTCATCGATCCACACGAGATCGCAAATGTGCTTGGCCTGCCCGGCGTGCGGCTGATGCATGACGAAGCTGTCGCCATGCCCATCAACGTGCACGTCCAGATGCCGTCCTGCGTGCCGTCGGCACCGGGGCTGGAACATGCCGGCGCCGAACTGACGGTCGCCGATGTCACCGAGGCGATGACCTGGGAAAACATCATCGGGCTTGGCGAGGTGATGAATTTCCCCGGTGTCGCCGCCAACGATCCGGTGATGTCGGGCGAGATTGCAGCGACCGTAAGAGCCGGCAAGACGGTCGGCGGGCACTATGCCTCGCGCGACCTCGGCCTGCCGTTCCACGGTTATGTCGCCGGCGGCCCCGAGGACGATCACGAAGGCACGCGCGCCGAAGACGCGATTGCCCGCGTGCGCCAGGGCATGAAGGCGATGCTGCGGCTCGGCTCGGCCTGGTATGATGTGGCCTCTCAGATCAAGGCGGTGACGGAAGGCGGCATCGATCCGCGCAACTTCATCCTGTGCACCGACGACAGCCATTCCGGCACGCTGGTGCATGAAGGCCACATGGACCGGGTGGTGCGTCACGCCATCCAACAGGGGCTGAAGCCGGTGACGGCAATCCAGATGGCGACGCTCAACACCGCCCAGCATTTCAAGTTGGAGCGCGAACTGGGCTCGATCGCGCCAGGACGGCTGGCCGACCTGCTGATCGTTTCCGATCTCGCCGCCATGACCATCGACGAGGTCTATGGCCGCGGCGTCAGGCTGGCCAAGGGCGGCAAGCTCGACATCGATATTCCGGCCTATAATTATCCGAAGACGGCAAAGAACACGGTCAAGCTCGGCAAGAAGCTCAAGTCAGGCGACTTCGACATCGCGGCACCCAAAGGCGCCAATGAGGTGCGGGTGCGAGTGATCGGCGTCATCGAGAACCAGGCGCCGACGCGGGCGCTCGAGGCCGATCTGCCGGTCGAGGACGGGCTGGTCGCCATGGACCGCCGCAACGACATCTGCCAGATCGCGCTGGTCGAGCGCCATCGGAGCACAGGCGGCGTCACCAACGCCTTCGTCTCCGGCTTCGGCTATATGGGCGACTGCGCCATGGCCTCCAGCGTGGCGCATGACAGCCATCACATCATTTGCGTCGGCACCAACAAGGAAGACATGGCGCTGGCCGTCAACAGGCTGGGCGAGGTCGGTGGCGGCGTGGTTCTGTTTTCAAAGGGCAAGGAACTGGCTTTGGTCGAAATGCCGATCGCCGGGCTGATGTCGGACGAGCGCGCCGAGATCGTCGCCGCCAAGGCCGAAAAGCTGACCGAAGCGATGCGCAAGATGGGCTGTTCGCTCAACAACGCCTACATGCAGCACTCGCTCTTGGCGCTGGTCGTCATCCCGGAGTTGAGAATTTCCGATGTCGGCCTGATCGACGTGACGACGTTTCAGAAAGTCGATCTGTTTATCTAGGGCATATCGATATTCGGGTGAGGCCGGCCTGCGAACGACCGATACCTGCGCTTCCGGTGCTCACGTACCCAAAAGTACGCTCCGCTCCGGTTCTCGGTATCAGCCATTCTCGACTCGGCCTGACCCGAATCTCGACATGCCCTTGCGTTGTTCACCCGCCAGTGGCGATGGTCAGCACCTTGAACGGGGTGGTGATGACGACTTCGGCCATGGAGCCGACGGCCTTGCCAATCCCTTGGCCGATATCGTCAAACTCGCCCGGATCGTTCGATCGGAGCGCAGCTGGTGTGCGCAGCCGGTCACCGAGCAATTGCACCAGGATCGGATTGTCCGCGAACTTGGCGTGGTTCAAACGGTCACCGCCCTTGGTCTTGGTCAGATCCGCCACGACCACGCCATAGCTGGCGAGGTCGGCCGCATTGCCGTAGTCGCCGACGCGCGGCTTGTCGCCGGAGATGATGGACGACAGCTTCAGCGCACGGTCGTCTCCCGAGAGCAGGATGGCGAACGGCTTGTCTGGTTTGCCGTATCGGATCATCTGTTTCTTGAAGACGTCGACATCGATGTCCGGCGAGGCCAGGACGACGTAGCCGAGCTTGCCGCCGAGATCGCGGTCGCCGGTGATGGCGAGCTGGCGCAGCGCCTCCATCGTCACCCAGGTTCCCATCGAATGCGCAATGACGTCGATGCTCTTGACCTTTGTCTTGGCCAGCATCCTGAGCGTCGCCTCGAGATCGTCGCGGGCGGCGTTGGCGCTTTCCTTGTCGTAGATGTAACCCGTGGTCTTGCCGCTCGAAGCCCAGGAAAACAGCACCGGCGTGCCCGGATATTTGGTGTCGTGGGCTATCTGCGTCAGCCGGTAGACGCCGTCGTCAAAACCGTTGTTGAAGCCGTGCACGAAGACCAGGGCGCGGTCGCCATTCATGGCGATGTTGGCGCCGACAGCCTTGGCGAATTGCGAGGCGTCGCCATAGTGGACGACATCGGTGGCGGTGAACTGCTTGGCCGGGTTGGAGTTGGCCGAGCCCTTGGCGCGCTCGATCGCGCCGAGCTGGTGCACCTTCGGCACGGTGACGTCGACGCGGGCGTAATTGGTGGTCAGCGAACGGTCGCCGTCGAACACCTGGCGCGGATCCTTGGTCGCCGGCTGGCGGGTGGTGGCGACGAAGATTTCGTGCGTGGCCGCGATGTCGGAGGCGGGCACCGACACCGTCGTCTTGTTCAGGAGGTCATGCGTGTTCTGGCCGGCGCAGCCGGTGACGGCGAGCGCGAAGGCAAGACCAAGCACAATCTTCAAACGCACGATCACCCGGGGTCCCTCAAGGGCGGCAAATATTAACGCCTCCGGCTATTCCGATAAAGCCAGAGGCCAGTCCGGTCCAGTTCAAAGTGGCGAGCCGGGCACCGGTGCCTCGTCTGTCGAAGCCGATTATTGCGCGAGCTGGGTGATGCGGTCGGTCACTGTCTGGTCGCTGGCAAAGCCGTCATCCTCGCGCAGCCGCTGGCCGATCATCTTCACCAGTTCGGGATTGTCGGCGAATTTGGTGTGGTTGAAGCTGTCGGTTCCCTTGACCTTGGAGAGATCGACCACGGTGACGCCATAGGCGGCGAGGTCGGCGGCATCCTTGTAGTCGCCGACGCGCGGGCGCGAGCCGGCGATCAGGCCGGAGAGCCTGAGCGCACGGTCGTCGTCGGATAAAAGCAGGATGAACGGCTTGTCCGGCTTGCCGTAGCGGCGCATCTGGCTCTTGAACACGTCGACATCGATGTCGGGCGAGGCCAGAACGACGTCGCCGAGCTTGCCGCCGAGATCGCGGTCGCCGGTGATGGCCATTTGGCGCAGCGTTTCCATGGTGACCCAGGTTCCCAGCGAATGGGCGACGATGTCGATGCGCCGCGCGCCGGACTGCTCCAGCATCCTGAGTGTCACTTCCAGCTGATCGCGGGCGGCGCTGGCACTTTCCTTGTCATAGACATAGTCGGTGGTCTTGGCGCCCGATGCCCAGGAAAACAGCACCGGGGTTCCGGGATAGCCGGAATCGTGGACGATCTGGGTCAGGCGGTAGACGGCGTCGTCGAAGCCGGTGTTGTAGCCATGCACGAAGACCATGACGCGGCCGCCGCGCGCCGCGATGTCGGCGTTGAGCGCGCTCGAAAATTTCGGCTGCGCGTCGTAGCCGACAACCTCGGAAGCCATGAAATACTTGGCCGGATCGTTGGAATTGCCGCGCGAGCGGCGCTCGATCTGGCCGGTCTGGTGGATGCCGGGAACGGTGACGTTGACGCGGGCATAATTCAGCGTCGCCGAGCGCTCGCCGTCGAAAACCTTGTTGGGATCGTCGGACTTCTTGCGTGTCGTGGCGATGAAGATCGAGTGATTGCCCGAAATTTCCGTCACCGGCGTGGACATGACAGCGCTGCCGAGCAGTTCCTCGGTTTTGCGGCCGCCGCAGCCTGCCACAAGCAAGGCAAGCGCAAGAATGCAAATCGTCTTCAAACGCACGTCAAAATTCCACTTAAGCCCAAAAGGGCCATCCACCCTCCGCGACACCTCCCGGACAGTGAGAGTGCGGCAGAAGTAAGTCGTGTCCAGCCGAAATGTGGTCAGCGCCGAGTGACGGCCATGGCACTGTTGCGCGAAAGCCAAAATGGCGGCAGGAACGCCGGGATGTTGGAGAAGGGCAGCACTTCGGGCTTCAGCCTGATGCCGAGCACATCGCCCATGAAGGCGCGGCGTGCCTCGATGCGGCGCCAGGCTTCGGGGTAACGAGCGGCGATCTCCTCGCGCAAGGCCTCATCGGCGAGCGCAATGCCGTCCTCGATGTTGGTGGTGAAATAGCCGGTTCCAGTCGCCGGGATGATGTCGACCTGCAGCGCCATGCCCGATTGCAGCTTGATGTCCGAACCGGAAAACACCGGCGAATGCATCCACTCGTCGATATGGACGAGATGGCCGGGATTGAGCGAGACACCGAAGAATGGATCGCCAATTCGGTCATGCACGGCTTTCCACAGGGCGCCGCCGGTAACGCCAATGCCGATGGTCTCGTACCAGTCGACGACGGCGGCGAAATAGGGCGCGACCAGTTTTTCGACATAGTCGCTTATTTCGTTGGGAAGCTCGGCCGCACTTTCGACCAGGAAGCCGGCGCGGGCGTTGAGCGAGCCCTGGATGCCATAGGCCATGGTGATCGGATCGCCGCGCCTGATGATGTCCAGGCGCGGGCTTGGCAGGCCGTAGGGCGCACGCTTGCCGGCCGACAGCATCGGGTGGCAGCACAAGGGCAGGCCGTTCATCCCCATCAACCGGGCCGCCTGCAATTCGGTCATGCCGGGCTCGATACCGCTGAGCACATTACGCAGGCCTTGCGAGGAAAAGGTCGCGGCAAATTCGAAGGCTGCCAGTTGATCGGCCTCGTTGATGGCGCGCAGGCCATCCGTCGGGTTCATCAGAAGGTTGGCGGCGTTGACCACCGCGCCCTTGTCGCCGGCCAGTGTGCGCAGCGTGTCGGCGATGAAGGATGGCAGGTCGAGCGTCGCCTCGCCAAATCCGCCATCGCCGGGGCCGAACGGCTTCCAGCCGATGGCGCCGATCTTCTGGCCGGCCTTCAGGCCGCAGGCGGCAAGCGTGTCGGACAGGGACGCGGACCGGTCGCGTGGCTGCGCCGGCAGTGAGAACGTCTGGTAGAGGACGCGCTCATAAGGCCCATCCCAGATCTCGGCATAGCCCCAGCCCTCATTGCCGACGAGAAGCTTTGGCTGGCTGCCGGGGACGATCACCAGCAGCGTCTCCTCGAAACGCGGATCGTAACCGCTGAGATAAGCGACATTGGCCGCATGCTCGCGGTCGCCATAGACGGCGAAGGCGTCGAGCCCGGCCTCGGCGCCGCGCGCCAGCAGAGCCTCGATGCGCGCTTCGTAGGTTTGCCGCGCAAGCAGCGGCATGGTGGTCGGCTCGCCGAACTCAGGAAGCGCGACGGTCTTCAGGGCGACAGCCGAAACAGGCATGAAGATGGCTCCAATGAATTTCTTTCGGCGCATCAAAGCGGCCGCGCCGCATCGGTGGCCGCAAACGGCGAATTGTGCAATAGGCTTGGCATTCCAACCACGTGATCACGGGCGCCATGAACAGTTTCTCCTCCCGCGTCGCCATTGCTGCCGCAGCGATCCGCGAAATCTTTCCCGAAACGCCGCTGCAGGAAAACGACTATCTGTCGAAGAAGACCGGGGCGCGGGTGCTGTTAAAGCGCGAGGATCTTTCGCCGGTTCGCTCCTACAAGATCCGCGGCGCCTTCAACTTCTTCCGCAAGGCGCTGGCTGCCGGCAACGAGGCCGAACTGTTTGTCTGCGCCTCGGCCGGCAACCATGCGCAAGGCTTTGCCTTCGTCTGCCGCCATTTTGGCAAAAAGGGCGTGGTGTTCATGCCGGTGACGACACCGCAGCAGAAGATCGACAAGACGCGGCTGTTCGGCGGCGAGTTCGTCGAGATCCGGCTCGTCGGCGACTTCTTCGACGACTGCTATCGCGCCGCCTTCGAATTCACCGAAAGTTCCGGCGCGCATATGGTGCCGCCCTTCGACCACAAGGATATCATCGAAGGGCAGGCCACCGTTGCCTATGAGATCGCCGACCAGATGCCCGGCGCGCGGATGCCCGACATCATCATGCTGCCGGTCGGAGGCGGTGGCCTGGCGGCCGGGGTGACGCACTATTTCGCCGACCAGCAACGCGAAGCCCGCTACGTCTTCTGCGAGCCGGCCGGGGCGCCGAGCCTGCATGAGAGCCTGGCCAGCGGCAAGCGTATCAAGCTCGCCAATGTCGACAATTTCGTCGACGGCGCGGCGGTGGCCGAGATCGGCCGCGAGCCGTTGCGCCACCTCAAGGAGTTCGCCGCTGACGCCGTGCGGCTGATCCCGGAGAACCGGCTTTGCGCCACCATGATCGAAATGCTCAACATCGAGGGCGTGGTGCTGGAGCCGGCCGGCGCGCTGGCGATCGATGCGCTGAAGGATTTTTCGCGCAAGGAGATTCGCGGCAAGACAATCGTGGCGGTGGTGTCGGGCGGCAATTTCGATTTCGAGCGGCTGCCCGACGTGAAGGAGCGGGCGCTGCGCTTCGAGGGCCTGAAGAAATACTTCATCATCCGCTTCCCGCAGCGGCCGGGCGCGCTGCGCGACTTCCTCGAAATGCTCGGCCCCGATGACGACATCGCCCGCTTCGAATATCTGAAGAAATCGGCGCGCAATTTCGGTTCGGTGCTGATCGGCATCGAAACCAAGGACCGGCGCAATTTCGACCTGTTGAAGGCGAATTTCGAGGCCGAGGGCGTGCACTACCAGGACATCACCGACAACGAGACCCTGGCGGGGTTCATCATATGAGCGGTACGGTTTTTGTTGCGCTGTTTTCCGGCATCAATGTCGGCGGCAACCGCATCGTCAAGATGGCGGAGTTGCGGGCGTTTTTCGAGGAAGTCGGCTTCACTGACGTCGCCAGCTATGTGCAGAGCGGCAATGTCGTGTTTCGCGCCAAGAAGGGCGACGCAGCCGCGCTGACGAAGCAGATCGAGGCCGCCTTCGAGAAAAAATGGGGCTTTTATTCGCGCATCATGGTGCGCGATCTCGGCTGGTTCGAACGGCTGGTGAACGAGAACCCCTATCCGGAAGTGGCCGGCGATCCGACCAAGCTGCACGCCTATACGCTGGAGCGCGAGCCGACGGCGGACGAGATCGCCAGGCTTGCCGAAAAGTGCACCGGCCCCGAGAGCTTTGAGGTCAAGGGCGACGTGCTCTACCTCAAGGCGCCCGACGGGCTCGGCAAATCGGTGTTCGCCAACCTTCTTCCGCGCGTGCTCAAAGTGCCGGGCACCGCGCGCAACTGGCGTTCGGTGCTGGCGCTGCTGGAGATGGCCGGCAAGTCCGGCAGCGATGGTTAGGTCGAAAGCAGTCGTGTTTTGAATGGATCGAGTTTGATCCAGCAAAGCGTGCTGATAAAGGATATTTGCCTTTGCCCTTTCTCGTACTTGCCTCCCTGTTTGTCGGCGCCTGGATAAGCGTGGCGCTGCATGAGGCTTCCCATGCCGCCGCCGCGCGTTTGGCGAATTTGCAAATAAAAGAAATTCGTGTCGGCAAAGGGCCAACAGTCTTTCGCACCCGTCTGCTTGAGACGGACATTTATCTTGACCTTATCCCGATGGGTGGTTGGGTCTGGACATTTCCTTCATTGCGCTATTCGAAATCCGCGAGGCTGTTTTTTTACGCCGCAGGGCCGGCGATGGACCTCACCTGGTTCGCCGTTTTGATCACGACATTGGTAACCTTTCGTGATTCAGAACTGACTGGCGTATCCTGCTGCCTGCGATCATTGTGCAGGGTGCGATGCTTTTCGGGAATCTTGTGCCTCGGCATGTCAGACTCCACGGCGAGCGGTTGCCGAATGACATGATGGCATTGTTGAAGACCGCTTTCACAAAAGGCGATCCAAATGCTGCATATCGCGAGAGTTATCTCAACGCGGTGCGGCGATATGCAGACCCTGTGGAGCCGCCTTTTCGGCCGTCAGGTCGGTCTGATCGAATTGCGGCCTATCTGTTCGAACGAGATGCGTCATCCCCACATCTGACGGACGAGAGAATTGCAGCGCTTGAGCGTGAATTGGCTTTCACGACGTCCCGAAGCGAGCAACTTCGCACAATCGATGGGATCGCAACCAACATTCTGGCCCGTAAAAGCCGGAATCTCGATGCTTGCCTTGATCGGCTGACTGCGCGGGCTATCACGCTTTCACCCGAAGTCCCGACGCTGAAGGGAACCCGTGGCGCCGCGCTTGCGAGATTGGGACGCTACGAGGAGGCTTTGACTTTCCTTGACGAAGCCGACCACTCAGACGACTTCAATCGCTGCTTGAATGCAGCCTTCCGGGCATTGGTCCATTTTCACCTGGGCAGAGGCGACTTGGCGACAGCGGAATTTGACACGTGCGCTGCCATCTTGCGATCCCATGACTGGGCAAGCTGGATCGGCAGCGAAATCGTGAACGGCATTGGAGCGGAGATCGGGTATTCGGCGCCGGCGATTGAAAGTCGCTCCGCAACCGCCGAGCCGCTTAACTAGCGGGCTTCCAGTCGAAGATCAGTTCTTCGCGGAAGGCAAAGCGCTTGATGTGGTCGGCAACGACGCTTTCCAGGCGCTCCAGCGATCCGCCTTCATCCGTCGACACGGTGATGTGCAGGGCTGCCGCGTCGGCATCGAGAACCGTGCGGCCGAGCGACAGATCGATGGTGCCATGGTTCGGATCGAACTCGACGGGAAATTTGTGTGCCCAGTGCTTGCACAGCTGCTGCAGATAGCGGCTGGCATAGGCGGTGGTGACATCGACACGGCTGGTCGGCATGAAGGACTTCTCCTGGACGGGGCGCTGGCTTTGACTGGCTGGCGCGTCAGGCAGGTAAATAGGTGAGGTCGCCCGAAACGGCAAAGGCGGCCGGCTTGTCCGCACGGCCGCCTCGCTCAAGATGGCGTGATCGCTACCAGGTGCCGGTGTTGGGCATCGAGGCCCACGGCTCGGCCTTGGGCTTGGCCGGTCCCTTCTGCAGCAGCTCGAACGAGATGCCGTCGGGCGACTTGACGAAGGCCATGTTGCCGTCGCGCGGCGGCCGGTTGATGATGACGCCATTGTCCATGAGATGCTGGCAGGTGGCGTAGATGTCGTCGACCTCATAGGCGAGGTGGCCGAAATTGCGGCCGCCCTTGTAGTCCTCCGGATCCCAATTGTAGGTCAGCTCGATCAGCGGCGCCTTTTCGGCGATGCCGCTGTCCACGTCCTCGGAGGCGGCGAGGAAGATCAGCGTGAAGCGGCCCTGCTCGTTTTCATAGCGGCGCACTTCCTTCAGGCCGAGCTTGTTGACATAGAAATCGAGCGAGACATCGACGTCGGCGACACGGACCATGGTGTGGAGGTAGCGCATGGGATTTCCTCGGGGATGTTTGGGTTGCGAGGCAACATAGGGTCCGCCCCGCCGAAGGGCAACGAGCATCGGACTGAAAATTGGGCGCCGGTTTTGGAAAAGTCGGATTGCTCTGACAAAAGCGCCTGACGATAAGTGGTTGCCGATTCCGGCAAAATCCGGCGCAAATTGCCGACCGGTTGGTGGTGCGATCGACCCGCCGTGCCGCCCGCCGGTAACGCCGGCAAACAACTAATTAGCTATTCTTGTATCGAACCGTGAAAAAAGGCACGTCAGGTCTTGCACACCCCGGAAGCGGCGGTGTTAATCTGATATCAAGAATCACTTGCGGTTTTCTTGAAAAAAAGGGGGCGTTCTTATGGGGGATAGGGCCTCTTTCACGAGGCGGGATGAGAACCTTGAAGACGCCCTGAAGCGCGACAGCGGCGGCGATACCGCCGATCTGGTCGAAATCGCCGGCGCCATCAAATGGTTCGACGTGGCCAAGGGCTACGGCTTCATCCTTCCCGATGACGGTTCTTCGGGCGACATCCTCCTCCATGTCACCTGTCTCCGAAAGGACGGTTTCCAGACTGCATTGGAGGGCGCGCGTGTCGTGTGCCTCGTCAAGCATGGCGACCGCGGCCTGCAGGCGTTCCGGGTGCTGTCCATGGACACCACCACGGCGATCCATCCGGCCGAGATGCAGGAACAGCGCACCCATGTGTCGGTGACGCCGGAAAGCGGTCTCGAACGGGCGCTGGTGAAGTGGTTCAACCGCACCAAGGGCTTCGGCTTCCTGACCAGGGGCGAGGGCACCGAGGATATCTTCGTCCATATGGAGACGCTGCGCCGCTACGGCATCACCGAGCTCAGGCCCGGACAGGTCGTGCTGGTGCGTTTCGGACGCGGTGACAAAGGCCTTATGGCTGCCGAGATCCACCCCGATATGGGCACCTTGCCGGTCGCGCATTAGAGCAATTCCAGGAAAAGTGTGAGCGGTTTTCCGTCCGGAATTGCGTCAAAACAAAAGTTGGAGCGGTTCGCCGTTTCGGTGAAACGCTCCAGGACGCGAGCCATCCCGACGAATTCGGGACGGCTCTCTTTCCTTGTTTTCTTGGTTTCACCACGATCTTATCCGAATACCTGAGACCACTTTTCGGGATCATGGTTTCCGGTCGAGGATTTCAGATGGCGCACAGGAATTGGCTGACTGCGGGCGCGCTCTGCGTCATCGTTGCGGTGGCCGCCGGCGCCTACTTCTATTCGGGGCGGCCGACCGCGTCCCAGCAGACTGCAGCCGGCGACAGCCAGGCGATGATCCTTCCCGTCGATCCGACACCGCTGGTGGTGGCGACGAAAGGCGGAGACAAGTCCTTTGCGATCGAAGTCGCCGACACCGACTCCGAGCGCGAGGCTGGGCTGATGTATCGGCAAGACATGGCCGACGACCATGGCATGCTCTTCGTCTTCGAGATGCAGAAGCAGGTCGGTTTCTGGATGCACAACACGCCGATGCCGCTCGACCTGATCTTTATCGGCCAGGACGGCAAGATCCGGGCTGTCAAGCACGGTGATCCGTTCTCCGATGCAGTCATCTCGCCAGGCGTGCCGGTGCGTTTCGTGCTCGAGCTCAAGGCCGGCACCGCCGCCAAGAACGGCATTGAATATGGCGATTTGTTGCGCCATCCGGCCGTCGGCACGGTGTCCGGGCCCGGCATGCCGCCGGCGGACAAGGGCGATTCGCCAACGCCCGGCGCTGGTTGAGTGGTGTCGATGCAGTTCTTTTCGCATGACGGGTTCGACCTCGCCTTTCTCGACCGCCAGCCGGCGTCGGGCGCCGGCGATCCGGTGCTGATGATCCACGGCTTTGCCTCCAGCCACTACGTCAACTGGGTATCGCCGGGCTGGTTCAAGACGCTGAACGATGCCGGTTACCGCGCCATCGCCTTCGACAATCGCGGCCATGGCTCGTCGTCGAAGAGCTATGACGAGGCCGACTACACGCCGGCCAAAATGGCCTCTGATGCGGCGGCGCTGCTCGACCATCTCGGCATCGGTCGCGCCCATGTCATGGGCTATTCGATGGGGGCGCGAATCTCGGCGTTCCTAGCGCTGTCCGATCCCGACAAGGTGGCGACGCTGGTCTTCGGTGGCCTCGGCATCGGCATGGTCGATGGCGTCGGCGACTGGGATCCGATCGCCGAAGCGCTGCTGGCCGATGATCCGGCCGCCACCAGCCATCCGCGCGGCCGCTCGTTTCGCGCCTTCGCCGATCAGACGCGCAGCGACCGCCGGGCGCTGGCGGCCTGCATAGCCACCTCGCGCGAACTGCTCAGCGAGGATGACATGACGCGCATCGCCCAACCGACGCTGATTGCCGTCGGAACGACAGACGATATAGGCGGTTCGCCCGACGAACTGGCCGCGCTGATGCCGAACGCCAGGGCGTTTCACATCGATGGCCGCGATCACATGCTGGCCGTCGGCGACAAGACCTTCAAGCAGCGCGTGCTGGAATTTTATGCTGAAAATCCGCTCTGAGGCGGACGGCAAGGGGGCACTATGGCGCAATGGGGAAGGGGCGCGGCCGCCGTTACAGGCGAGGTCGTGCCGACAAAGCTTGGCAAACGTTCCGTTATACTGGCGCTGGCCGCCTTCGCCGCCGGAGCGGTTGCGATCGCCATCATGGTGGCGATGCCGAGCGACGCATCGCAGCTTGCGCAAGACGTTGCGACGGGCTTCTTCATGCTGGTGTTTCTGCTCGCAGCCCCGGTGGCGCATGTCGCCGGCGTGGTCTTCGGTGTGATGGCGCTGACGCGCTCCAACGACAGTCGCGGGCTTGGGCTGCTGGGCATTGTCCTGAACGGGCTGTCGGTGGCGGGCGGGCTGGCGCTGCTGGCGGCAATGGCATCGACGATCGGCGCTTTTACGTGATTGCGCGCCGGCTGCCGCCTTGCTGCTTGTCGCTGTACTGGTGCCGCTTTGGTTGATCTTCTCGTCACTTACATGGAAATGCGCCAGGCCGATCCGGCGCCCGCCCGCGCCAAGCCGGCAGCCGGCGTCTCGGTTGCGCTGGAGAGGCTGGACAGCGCCAGGTACATCAGCCTCTACCGCGCCGTCGGCGAGCCTGTGCAGTGGGACCAGCGGCTGCGCATGGCCGCTGAAGACCTCGAGCGCCTGCTGGCGCTGCCCTCGACACACATCCATGTGCTGCGCGTCGAGGGCGCGGCCGCCGGCCTGTGCGAGTTCAACGGCGTCGGCGAGCCTGACGTCGAGCTGGTCCATTTCGGACTGGTTCCCGCCTTCCATGGCCGCAGGCTCGGCCCGTTCCTGCTCGACCGGGCGCTTCGGGCCGTCTGGCCGCATGCGCCGCAAAGGGTCTGGCTGCATACCGACACTTATGACCATCCGGCCGTGCAATCGGTCTACAGCCGCGCAGGTTTCAAGCCGTATGAGCAACGCATGGAAACTTTTCCAGACTAGCCGGCTTTCCCTGCAGAGTTTCTGGTCAGCCAGCCGCGAGTGCCTCGATCGAGCGCGCTATGTTCTGCCTCGCCTGCGGTTCAAACCGCTGCCGGAACTCATCGGTGTGGAAGATGTGGTCTCGAGCGAGGAAAGTCTTCAAGACAGCGCCGCGGCCGGCGCGCCACATCGGCTCCTCGACCCAGGCATACTCCCTTCGGACCGCACGCTCATAGGCGTCGAACGCATCCGGCGCGGCGCCCAGGATCGACAGATCCATGTCGAGGAACAGGCTGGCGTCCCGGATTGCCGCCGCATCGTCGAACGACGGCAGCTGGTGCGTTGATGTGGCGAGGATCATTGCGCTGATACGGCTCAACCGTTCCGCATCGGTGCGTCCAGCCAGGTCTTTCTCGGCAAGGGCCGCACTTTGCGCCTCATTGTCCTTGGCCTTGCTGTCATAGACCGCGTCGTGGAACCAGATCGCTGCCTCGACGGCTTCGGGATCATGCAGCGACGCACGATAATCCTTGGCCAGCGCCAGCATCGCCTCGATATGCCTGAGGTTGTGGTAGTGGCGGTCTTCGGCCCGATAGAGTGCCGAGAGCTGCCGCTTCAGCGGTTCGTCAATCAAGTGCTGGTCCTTCAAGTTTGTCATCCGTCCAGTTAACCGATCTCAGCCCCTCGGAGTCAAAATCAATCATTTGGAACCTTGCGCGGGCAGGGGCTCTGGGGAATGTTGCCATTCCATTTCAACTGAGGAGGCTGACATGACGAATACCGTGCCGGGAACGATCGACATGAAGCTGGAGGCCGTCATCATTGCCGTTGCGGATGCTGAGCGCTCCAAACAGTTTTATGGCGGCCTGGGTTGGCGGCTCGACGCCGACTTCGTCGTCGGCGATGCGTTCCGGGTCGTGCAGTTCACGCCACCGGGATCGCCGTGCTCGATCCATTTCGGCAAGGGCCTGACGACAGCCGCGCCAGGTTCGGCAAAGGGACTTTACCTCGTCGTATCCGATATCGTCGCCGCACATGCCGAACTCGTGGCGCGCGGCGTCGAGGCGAGCGAGGTGTTCCACCGTGCTGGGCCCGGGCAGCCGCCGGTCAGCGGCAGGCATCCGGAAGGGCGCAGCTATTCCTCCTATGTCACGTTCAGCGATCCTGACGGCAACAGCTTCATCCTGCAGGAGATAACCCAGCGTTTGCCCGGGCGCGTGGACGCCAGCGACACGATATTCACCTCGGTGGGCGAGGTTGCGGCTGCGCTGCGGCGCGCGGCGGCGGCCCATGGCGAGCACGAGAAGCGGACCGGCGGACAGTATGACGTCAACTGGCCCGACTGGTATGCCGAGTACATGGTGGCGGAACAGGCCGGAACGCCGCTGCCCACCTGAAAGGTGCGTCATCGGTGCCGCGAAGGCCCGTTTTCCGGTTCCCGGGGATCAAGGGTTCGTTTTCCATGGCGGCTTGAATCCGCGTGAACCAAATCCATTTGATCAAGCACTAAGGAAAATTGAGTTCAATCGTGCTATGATCTGGCCTATATGTGCGGCCGGACAACAAGCCGGCAGGCCGGAGACGTCGATGAACAGCATTACGATTGCCCGCCCAACAATGGTGCAGCCGGTCGATCCGATCTGGCGCTCGATCCGTGACGAAGCGATGGAAGCGGTCAACCGTGATCCGCTGCTCGCGGCGTTCCTCTATTCGACCATTCTCAACCAGGAGAGCCTGGAAGAGGCGGTTATCCACCGGCTGGCCGAGCGGCTTGCGCACCAGGACATCGGGTCCGACCTCATCCGCCAGACCTTCAAGTCGATGCTGGCCGACGACAAGGAGTGGTCGTCGATCGTGCGTGTCGACATCCAGGCCTATTACGACCGCGACCCGGCCTGCGACCGCTTCATCATGCCGGTGCTCTATTTCAAGGGTTTTCACGCCATCCAGACGCACAGGCTGGCGCATTGGCTGTGGAACCAGGGCCGCAAGGATTTTGCGCTCTATCTGCAGAGCCGCTCGTCTTCGGTGTTCCAGACCGACATCAACCCGGCCGCCCGTATCGGCAAGGGCATCTTCATCGACCACGCCACCGGCCTTGTCGTCGGCGAGACGGCGGTGATCGAGGACGATGTGTCGATCCTGCACGGTGTGACGCTGGGCGGCACCGGCAAGGCCGGTGGAGACCGTCACCCCAAGATCCGTTACGGCGTGCTGATCGGTGCCGGCGCCAAGATCCTCGGCAACATCGAGGTCGGCCATTGCTCGAAGATCGCGGCAGGCTCGGTGGTGCTGTCGCCGGTTCCACACAACAAGACGGTTGCCGGCGTGCCGGCCCGCGTCGTCGGCGAGACCGGCTGCGACCAGCCTTCGCGCCAGATGGACCAGCTTTTGCCGTCGCAGTCGATGGACCAGGTCGTCAGCTTCGACATCTGATTTGCACGATCCGGTGTGCCGGGCTTGGACTCCGGCTGCCGGCGCTGTTGCCCCTTAACTTCGTGTTCTATCCAGCCGGCTTGCCTTTACATCGCCATTGTCGACGTGCCAGAAGCGCGTTCCAACGAGCAAGCCCGACGATCGGAGAAGACTTTTGAAGCCGGACGAAATCAGAAAGCTGGACGCCTATTTCAAGCGCGTCTTCCAGAATCCCAAACTCGAAGTGAAGGCGCGGCCGCGCAAGGAAGATTCGGCCGAGGTGTATGTCGGTGACGAGTTCCTCGGCATCGTCTTCAAGGACGAGGACGACGGCGACTATAATTTCTCGATGGCGATCCTCGACATCGATCTGGCCTGAGCCCAGTCCGGCACAGACTTTGGCGATTGGCGGTAGTCTGTGGCGCCTTCGTCATCCCAGGGCGGAGCAGCCGAGTAGCGGCGTCGCGGAGACCCTGGGATCCATGCCGGGACATCGGCCCAGGAATGCGGCGGTCCAAAACTGCCTCTGCACTCCTCATCAGTAAATTCTGCAAGCGCTGCATTGCTTGAAGGTCGCGGCTGGATCCTCGGGTCTGCGCGGCTTTGCGCCCGCTCCGCCCGTGGATGACGAAGCGGCGTTATCTCGCTGCCTTGAGGACGTCCGTGGCGTTGGCGACGATGGCCGCGTCGAGCGCCTGCCAGTTGCCCAGAAACTCCCGGGGAAAGCGGTAGGTCAGGCTGAGGCTGTCGCCGACCTGGATGTCGCGTTCGCAGGGCGCCAGTGATTCCTCGGCAGTCGGTCCGCTCAGGCAGCGGGCGACGAACGGATCCTTGCCGGGGCGGCCGGCAACCGCAAGCACCTCGTTGAGATAACCTGATTTTTCGCTGAAGCCGTAAATCATCGTGCCGCCGGGGCCGGGCGTTCCGGGCTGGTCGATCAGCGCGCTGTAGATCGGCGCGAAACGGCCGCTCATGTCGCGCGACATCATTTGCGGTTCGAACGACAGGAAGATGATGTTTTTGGCCGTTCCCGTGTGGTTGAAGTCGTCGCGGGCAGCTTCGCTGTAACCCTCCATCTGGGGATAGCGCAAATAGAGGTCGAGCCGCGAAGCGAGGCCGTCGCGGCGCGCCTGCAGGAAGCGGATAGCGTTGGCCGGCACGGCAATGACATTGTTGCCGATCACCACACGGTGGATCGTGGTGTCGTCGGTGTAGCCGGCCATGGCGATCGAGCGGCCGAACCATTTTCCGCCAAGGCTGATCGCCAGCGACAGCAGGGCAAGTGCTGCAAAGGCGTAGAACACCCGCTTCATCAGGACGGAATCGACGACGTTGAATTCTTCGGCGGTCGCTGCCTGCTTCATCCCAATCCCCAAATCACCGCCCCCTGTCCTTGGACGGCACACATGCCGCGGCATGGCTCTTGCACCGCGGCTGTCGGATCCGACTGTGCGATTTCATGGTAAACGGAAGGTAAAGATGAGCCTGCTGCTGCCCGTTCTCTTCGCTTTTGCCGTCGGGCTTACCGCCTGCGGGCTCACCGGATCCGTGATGGAGCTGGCGGCGGGCCGCCGGCTTGCCTTTGCCGAGCCCTATGTGTCGCCGTCGCACATCCTGCGCTCGCTGGCTGCAACCGCTTGCGCCGGGCCGTTCATGCTCGCCAACGATGCGCTGGATGCGCGGCGCGAGGGCCGTATTTCGACGCTGATGCTGATGTCCTGTGGCTGCACCGTGATGGCCTGGGCGCTGGCGCTGGGCATCGTGCTGATCGCCATTGCCTCGTGGGGCATCGATTCACCAGGAGCGGTTCAGCTTCTGGTGGAAGCGCTGGACCGGTATCCGTCTTGAACTGAAAACCGCTGCGCGGCTTTCCCCAGGAGAAACCGTTGCGCGATTTTCCCGGCATTGTTTTAGGGTTCGTTCCAACCTGAGACGAATCGGAGACAAAAAATGCCGACCTACGCGATCGACGGAAAGGCGCCTCATTTCGAGGATGCCGACTCGAACTGGATTGCGCCCGACGCGACGTTGATCGGCGACATCAAGGTCGGCCGCAATGCCGGATTCTGGTTTGGCGTGGTCATCCGCGGTGACAATGAGCCGATCGTCATCGGCGCCGACAGCAATGTCCAGGAACACACGGTGATGCACACCGATCCCGGTTTTCCGCTGACGATCGGGCAAGGCTGCACCATCGGCCATCGCGCTTTGCTGCATGGCTGCACGATCGGCGACAACAGCCTGATCGGCATGGGCGCCATCGTCCTCAATGGCGCCAGGATCGGCAAGAACTCACTGGTCGGCGCCGGCGCACTGGTTACCGAAGGCAAGGAATTCCCCGACAATTGCCTGATCGTCGGCTCGCCCGCGCGGGTAATCCGAACGCTGGACGACGCCGCAATCGCCAGGCTGCGCGTCTCGGCCGCGCACTACGTCGCCAACGGCAAACGCTTCAAGGCCGGGCTGCAAAAGGTTTGAGGCCAGCGTGACCGGTCTCCCGGTCGCGGGCGGGTTCATTGCATCCAACTCACCGTCTGCCGGAGCCGCGCCCGGCCATCGCATCGCGCAACAATGAAGCGCCGTCTTCAAAGCCGGCGCTGTCGGCTTCTTCGAGGGCCGTCGTATAGTGATCGATGCGGGTTTCAAGCGCCGGGTCGGCGCCCGCCGCCAAAAGCAGGCGGATCGCCTCGACACTGCGGATGGCCACCGCATAGTGAAGCGGCGTCCAGTCGTTTACGCCCCGCATGTTGGGGGCGGCGCCACCGTCGATCAGCACGCTGACGATTTCCAGCCTATCGGTCCGTTCGGTAGACAACGCGGCAATGATTGCCGGAAAACCGCCGTGATCCCCGTAGTTCGGATCCGAGCCGGCATCCAGCAAGGCCGAGATGAACCCGACCGGGCTCCAGTAAATCGCATATTCCAGCGGATGGCCGAGGCCGAGCTCGAACGGCATGTGCTCATCGAACCAGCGGGGCGAGCCGCCCAGTGCCACGCCGAGCCCCTCGAAATCACCGGCCTTGAACGCATCGTCGATCGCCTTGAACAGACGATGGCGCTCGCACCGATCTTCCGGGATTTCCAACATCGCCGTGATCCAGACCAACGGCACAT
The DNA here is from genome assembly GCF_056403695.1 of Mesorhizobium sp. P2_F7. Lineage (NCBI taxonomy): Bacteria > Pseudomonadati > Pseudomonadota > Alphaproteobacteria > Hyphomicrobiales > Phyllobacteriaceae > Mesorhizobium > Mesorhizobium sp. P2_F7. Next base: position 63,016 of record NZ_JBFUFA010000016.1, read on the forward strand.
AGTGCTTCGATCTGGGGTGCGTGAAAAGGCGTGTCGCGATCTCGGGTGCGTTGGCGGCCCGATGAGATCAGTGACCTTTGAATGCCAAGAATTCATGGCTGTTTGGACGGCGCATTTCTTGGCAAACACTGGTGCTCAAATTGACATCGGGCGCCTCTTGGTCGCTTATTGTTGCGACTGGAGCATGACCGTCAACGCATAGATCTAAGTCGTGGAGGTAGCTTACTTGCATGCCGCCCGAGTTTGTCGAGCTAGCCGCGAAATCTACTCTGTTAGTCGTCATTTTTCTCGCCGGCGCCCTTGCGGGCATGGTCCTTGAGCGTTTGCTATCGAGGAAGCGGCGGCAGGCATGGAGGGAAAGGAACCGCGCGCGCTGGGCGAGAGAGCGCAGTAAGGGCGATATCCTTAGCGGCCTGTGGGCCACCCCAAAGCCTGTTTCCGCGCCACCGAAACCAACTGATCCCGCTGACCAGTTGCGGATTGTTATGAGTGCAAATTTCACTATTCAACCGCTCCTCAACAGGAGCGAAGTGCGCGTCTTCAAAGAACTTGATCGCATGGTGCTCGGCTGCAATCCGGGATGGCAGGTGATGGCCCAAGTCTCACTTGGCGAAATTCTGCGCAGTACCAACGCCGACGCCTACAGCTGTATCAACTCGAAACGGGTGGATCTTCTAATTGTAGACGAGAACTGTCTGCCTCGACATGCCGTCGAATGCCAAGGCCATGCGCATCATCAAGGTGCGGCTGCAGCGCGGGACGCGGTCAAGAAGGAAGCATTGCGGCGAGCAGGCATCAGCTATCACGAGATTGTTGGCGGCCACACGACACCTTCAGAACTCAGGCGGTTGGTTGAGAAGCTCGTGGACAAGCCCTCGGCGGAACAATAGCTGGCCTATGTTTGTGGTGTGATGCCCCGTCTTGGGTGTGATCAAAACTGCTGCCTTTCTGCCCTGTAGTAGAAATGGTGGAGCCGGCCCGGGGACGGGGCCGGCTCCTAAAACCCGGTCGTTGGGGACGGGGAGGGTGGGGACTCGACCGGGCTTTCTCGTTGCGTCCTGAGCGGACGTATCTCTTGTTTGCGCTGCCTTTGGCGGGCGCGATTCCTTGTTTCCGTGTCCTAGCGGACGCTGGCAACCGCGTCGGCGCGGCCGTCGTTGATCGTTACCCAGACGCCGGAATTCGTGTCGGACTGGCGCTTCAGGTAGGTGTAGTCGGTGTCGGTCCAGGACAGCACCTTGGATTCCAGGTTGTCGAGGATGAATTCGCCAAGGCTGGTGCGCACGGTCAGCACCGCATGGCCGTCGCCATTCGGCTGGCGCGCCACGGTCATCAGCAGATTGCCGGCCGGAACGCCGAGCGCCATCAATTCGCGACGCTTCTCCAGCGCATAGTCCTCGCAGTCGCCGAAGCCGCTGTCGGGATAGGACCAGACCTCTTCCTTGCCCCACATTTCCATGTCGGTGCGCGGCACGATCCGGGTGTTGACCGAATTGTTGACGTTGACGATTGCCGCCCACAGCTTGCGGGTCAGTTCGACCGGCGCCTGCTTGGGCGTGCGCTGCGCGCATTCCTGCGGCAGCTTCTGACAGAATTCGTAGTGACCGACCGGCTGTGTGGTGCGGCCGCCAGTGTGCATGTAGGCCGGCCCTGCTGCTTGCGCCGTTCCCCAAGCGGAAAGCTGCATCGCCATTGCCAAGAGCAACAGCTTGCCCCACGTCTTCGCCATTTGGTCAGTCTCCCCGTTTGAGGAGACAATGACACGGGTCGATTTATTTCACGCAAAAACCCGAAGTAGACATTGAGTAAAACCCCAATAGAATAAGCGTAAAATTTGATCTATTTTAATATAAAATCGTTCAGGTCTCGACGCAAAAGCGGGGTGTCGGGGGTGCGGAGGTGCCGCACCGCTACAAGCAGAACATGCGGAATGCCGGTAACAAAAAACCGGCCGCGAAGGGCCGGTTCGTTTTTACCGCGTGTTGCCGATCGTTCAGGCGCGCGGCGCGTTGAACTCGGAATCGAGCGTTTCCGGGCGCTGGATGACAGCGAATTCGATGGCAACGCCGTCCTCGAAATGACGCACCACCTGGCCGCGCATGGTGCCGAGCATCACCTGGATGCCGAGGGCCGGCTTGACGTCGATCTCGACGGCCGCGCCCGACAAGGACAGGTCGATGATGCGGCACTGGTACTGGCGCCCGTCGGTGAGCTGCAGCACGCTGGTCGGGTTGCGCGGCGCCACGCGTTCGTGACGACGGTCTTCCGGCAAATCGAGCTCGTGCTTGTTGGCGAGCCAGGTCAATTGCGCGGCAAGCTTGTCCTTCTTGCGGTCCGAGGCAATGACGGTCATGGCAAAGCCATCTTGCGAGGTGCGCGTCACCACACCCTCGATTCGACCGATATGATCGATATAGGCAATGATTTTTTCGCCCGGCATGCCGATGCGCTCGGTGCGCAGCGCGACGTTACCCGGCGACATATCGATCACCTGGCACGGGTGTTCGGTGCGGTCCTCCAGCATGAACCGTCCGTAGATCTTGACCCGGACGCGCTGAAAATTACGCCTTTCGGCGCGGGACGGCGCATATTCGACCGCCGCTGACCTCATGACTGCCTACACCCCGTTGGCATTCCCGCGTCGTGCGTGGAACTTCACGCCAAAACGTTACAGCAAATCAGGTTAACAAAGGGGAAAAGCGGGCCGCCAATACTTAAGATCGCCCCTGGATTTGAGCCTAAAGTTTGAACGGACTCAGGCCATTCAGGCCATGCGCTTCAGGCTTCCATTTTCATGCGTGTCGTTTTCTCAAAATCGGACCACTTTTGAGCGACATGCATTATCCCCCACGCCCTCCCTCGAACACGACGAGGTGGCGGATGCGTCGCGACCGACCGAGCGCCGAGATGGTTTCCGGTGCTTCGAGTTCGGTGGGAGCCAATGAGGGAACGGATATCTCCGGCCGGTTTTTCAGAAACATCGGTTCCTTGTCGGGATCGATGACGCGGATGGTGTCGATCAGCGCGTCGGTGATCGGGTCGGCGCCCAGCCAGAACGGCTTTTCGACGGCGCTGATGACGCCGAGGCAGCGTGGGTTCTCGACGCCGCCGTCGAGCGGCAGCGCAAGCAGTTCGAAGCGGTTGGAACGGCCGTTGCGGCTGAACCCCTCATAGGTGATGAGCACCACGGACTTCTGCTCGAAGACGCCGTGAATGAGCCGCGACACCAGCCGCTGGTCCTTCCCGCGCCACAGCGAGGGAAACGAAAAGCCCTTGAGTTCGCGGCCGTAGCCGGCACAAAGCCTGGTGCCGGCAAGGCGGAACACCGCTTCGCCGCGCGTATCCCTTTCCAGGATGAACGTGTCGGCCAAAAGCGTCTTGATATCAGCCGGTTCGACCTCCGAACGCCTTGGGGCAGGACGTCGATCACGCAGCCGGTTCCAATAATGGAACAGCGTGATTGATCCGTTCTGGTTCATGTGACGAAACTCCGCGCATTCTGCCGTCTGATGGTCCCATCGGTGAACAGAAAGGGCGCCCTCCGATGACCTACATGCGTTCCGGAGCAGGATGCGTGCCAGCGTCGTTAACACTTGTTCACGGGTCGGGGACGTTAAGGTTAACAAGTGGTTTACGTTGCGCGCCGACGGCCGTCATGGCACATAAAAAGCACTCCAGAAGCGGTCGTTTTGCAACGATCGGCAGCACTTCAGTCAAGAGTTTTAGGGGAGTAGGGGCCTCGACCAGCCGTTCAAGGGAAACCTTGGACGGCTTCTTTTTGATTCGCGCCCGGTGATTCGCGGTCGAGACGCGTTGCAGCCAGCGAGTAGGCGAGCGATACGCGCCGCCACCAGTTGGATCCCTCCAACTGATCCCTCGCTTACGGCCAGGGGGCGGCCAGGGATATCGTAGGGAGGCTGGGCTACCTGTCTTCCCTGGCCTAACCGCCGCTGATTGCCGTCAGGATAAAAACCTCGGTGCCGGGCGCGAGCCTGGTTTCCAGGGTTGCCTTCTCGCCATCGACGAAGACGTTCATATGGCGGCGGATGGCAGGGCGGGAATCGCACATCCGGTCGCGCATGCCGGGCCAGAGCGCGTCCAACCCGTCGATCATTTCCCTTACAGTCGCGGCCGGCAGTTCGACCCGGCGCGGCGCGCCAGGAAACAGGTCGACGAGCACGCCCGGGAGCCGCGCGACGACATGGTGCACACTGCGGGCGGGGGTTTCCGACATTTGCCCTACTCGCCCACCACCATCGTCTCGACGGACAGAATCGTGGGCAGATGCTGAGCGATCTCCGACCAATTTTCGCCTTCGTCGGCACTGGCAAAGAGCGACCCGCCGCTGGTGCCGAAATAGACTCCGGCCGGCTCGAGGCTGTCGGTCGCCATGGCCTGCCGCAATACACCCGCATAGCAGTTCTCCTGCGGCAGACCCTTGCGCTCGTCGAGCCATGTGGCGCCCGCATCCTGCGTCTTCCAGACCGCCGCCTTCGCGTCCGGCACGTAACGGCCGGCGCTGTCGCCGTTGAGCGGCAGAAGGAAGAGCGTGTCGGCGTCGCGCGGATGCGTGGCCGCGGGAAAACCGAAGGTCGAGGGAAGGCCCTTCTCGATGCTCTGCCAGTTCTTGCCGCCATCGTCGGAGCGGTACATGCCGCAATGGTTCTGCTGGTAGAGCCGGTCGGACTTGCCGGGCGCCATCACCAGACAGTGTACGCATTGGCCGAATTCCGGATAGTTTTGTCCTTCGGGCAGGAAGTCGGCGCGGGTGCCACGGTTGCGCGGCTCCCATGTCTTGCCGCCGTCCCAGGTGTGGAAGACGCCAGCGGACGAGATGCCCACCCAGATCTTCTCCTCGTCTTCGGGATGCGTGACGATGGAATGGAGGATGAGGCCGGCGCCACCCGGGTTCCAGTCCTTGCGGCTTGGGTGATGCTGCAGGCCCTCGATGTGGCTCCAGGTGGCTCCGTCGTCGTCGGAGCGAAACAAGCCGGCCGGCTGCACGCCGGCATAGAGGCTGCCGTTGCGCCTGGCGAGGCTCCACACCGCCTTGATCGGTTCCTCGCCAGCCGCATAGGCCAGGCCCTCGCTGGAATGCGTCCAGGTCTGGCCGAGGTCGTCCGACTTCCAGACCGCCGGACCGAACCATTCGTTGCCGCCGGCGCCGTAGATCGCGCCGGTCTCGGGGTCGCCGACGACATGGTTCATCGGCCAGTGCTCGCAGAACGGACCGCGCAGCTTCCACGACCCGCGCTTGCCATCGCTCTCGGCGATGAAGGCGCCTTTTTTCGTACCGATGAGCACGAGGATTTTTTCTGACATTTTCTCCTCCCGATTGCGTCCCTTTCAACAAGGACGGCGGAGCGCGGGCCCAGCCGACAGAGCCAACGACTTTTTTTGCAGTCTAAACCCGTCGAGGCCAAGGCGAGAAGATCTGCCGCCCAAGGCAGTTTCAACCGAAGCATCCTTGCTCTAAAGCTCGCGGAACGAATCCCTGGACCCAAGTGAATGAGCGAACCGACAAGTCCTGCTGAGACCGAACAGACCGAGGAGGCGCCGCCGCCGCGCCGCGAGCCGGTGTTCAACCTGCCGCCGGTGGTGCTGGCGGTGATCGGTATTTGCGTCGCCGTCTTCCTGCTGCAGCAATATGTCCTGACCGAGGAGCAGCAGATAACATTGCTCACCGACGGCGCCTTCATCCCCGTCCTCTACACCGGCCAATACGGCTTCGACTGGTTCCTCTTCACCCGCCCGTTCACCTATGCCTTCATGCATGGCGGCCTTGCCCACATTGCCATCAACATGGTTGCGCTGGCCGCCTTCGGTTCGCCGCTGGCCAACCGTCTCGGCTGGTTTTGGTTCGCCTTGTTTTTCGCCGCCACTGGATTGGCCGCGGTGGTGCTGTTCTGGGCGGTCCACCCATACGGCGAAGCGCCGCTGGTCGGCGCCTCCGGGGCGATATCGGGCATGATGGGCGCGGCGGCGCGCTTTGGGTTCCGTACCGACCGCGCGTCCGGCAGGGCCGCCTTTGCCGGTCCCGTGCTGCCGATCGCCATCGTTCTGCGCATGCGCGGCGTCGTCAATTTTCTCGGCGCCTGGATGGTCATCAATCTCGTCACCGGCCTTTACGGTCTCGGGCTCGGTGAGGCCGGCCAGATCGCCTGGGAGGCGCATATTGGCGGCCTCGTTGCCGGCTTCTTCGGATTGCGCTGGTTCGACCGGCGCTGGCAGGCGCCTGAATGGGAAATCCCCGAGGAACAGCGCACCCCCGACGAGCGCTCCCCCCACTAGCGCACTTGAAATGCAGCCGATCACGGCGCACGATGTTCACTCTTATGTGAAGCCGGTCAGGGGGGAGCTGGCTAGCCAAGCAGGAGGAGGAGGACGCCATGACGGTTAAGGCAATTCTCGAGAGAAAAGGCCATGACGTGTTCACGCTCGGGCCGAATGAAAAGCTGAGCGAGGCCATTCGAATCCTGGCCGACCACAAGATCGGTGCACTGGTCATCACCAATGGCGATCGCAAGATCGTCGGTATCCTTTCCGAGCGTGACATCGTGCGGGTCGTTGCCAAGGAAGGCGCTGCCGCACTCGATATATCGGTGCGCTCGGCGATGACGCCGAAAGTGAAGATCTGCAACGAGAACCACACGGTCAACGAGGTCATGGAGATCATGACCAAAGGCCGTTTCCGCCATCTGCCGGTGGAAAAGGACGGGATGCTCGACGGCATCGTGTCGATCGGCGACGTCGTCAAGCGCCGCATCGAGGATGTCGAGCGCGAGGCTGAAGAGATCCGGGCCTATATCGCAACGGCCTGACCGAGAGCGGGCCGCCGTTTCGCGGAAACGGCGAACCGCTCTATCTGTTTGTTTTGACGCAATTCCGGACGGAAAACCGCTAACACTTTTCCTAGAATTGCTCTGGCGAAAAAAACGCCGACCGGAATACCGGCCGGCGGAGTTATCTTATCGGTTGTCGAGTTCGGAGCGGACCAGCCGCAGTCCGCGCCTTGTGATGCGGTAGGGGCCGCCATCGCAAGACGAAACCGCCTTCCTCCGCCTCAGTTTCCGAAACAGATCGAGGTCGACGCCTGGGTAGTGCCAGCCGTCTCGCGTCATGCATTTGACGGATGCGATGCGTTTCTTGTCGTTCTTTTCGACTTCGATGCGCCCGCCCTGCGCGAGCAGGTGCAGGATGCGCTGTTCAGTGCGCGAAATATCCATGTGTATCCGTTTCCGGGAAAACACAACAAGCCGCCGCCGCGAGGTTTCGCGGCACGGGGTTCAGGTTTTTCTGCCCTGCCTCATCAAGAGGACAGGGTCTTACCGGGACTGAGCGTAAGTGGACATCCACTCTCCATTGGGATGGGCGTCCTATAGGCGAAAGCGGCTGAAAAGGCCAGACTGCGGCTTTGGCCTTGTCTCTTTTGGCGGTTTGCACTAGCGAAGTTTCACATCCAAATATGCGTTCGCGCATATTCCAAAGTTTCCAATTCGCAGGCCACCATGACCCTCATCGACACCCGCACGCCCGACGCCAAGCGCCTGATCCCCGGCGCCACCGGCGATTGGGAAATCATCATCGGTCTCGAAGTGCACGCGCAGGTCATCTCGGAAGCAAAATTGTTTTCCGGCGCTTCGACCGCTTTCGGCGCGGCCCCCAACGCCAATGTCAGCCTGGTCGATGCGGCCATGCCGGGCATGCTGCCGGTGATCAACGAGGAATGCGTCAAGCAGGCGATCCGCACCGGTCTCGGGCTGAAGGCGCAGATCAACCACAAGTCGGTTTTCGACCGGAAGAACTATTTCTATCCGGATCTGCCGCAGGGCTATCAGATATCCCAGTTCAAGCAGCCGATCGTCGGCGAGGGCACGGTGATCGTTTCTGTCGGCCCCGACCGCCAGGGCGAATTCGAAGACATCGAAGTCGGCATCGAGCGTCTGCACCTCGAACAGGATGCCGGCAAGTCGATGCACGACCAGCATCCAACCATGTCCTATGTCGACCTCAACCGTTCGGGCGTGGCGCTGATGGAGATCGTTTCCAAGCCTGACCTGCGTTCCGGGGACGAGGCCAAGGCCTATGTCACCAAGCTGCGCACCATCATGCGCTATCTCGGCACTTGCGACGGCAACATGGACGAAGGCTCGATGCGCGCCGACGTCAACGTCTCGGTACGCCGGCCCGGTGGCGAGTTCGGAACGCGCTGCGAGATAAAGAACATGAACTCGATTCGCTTCATCGGCCAGGCCATCGACTATGAGGCGCGCCGTCAGATCGCCATCCTTGAGGACGGCGGCAAGATCGACCAGGAAACGCGCCTGTACGATGCGGTCAAGGGCGAGACGCGCTCCATGCGTTCGAAGGAAGAGGCGCATGACTACCGCTATTTCCCCGATCCCGATCTTTTGCCGTTGGAATTCGACCAGGCCTATGTCGATGCGCTGGCCAAGGACCTGCCGGAACTGCCCGACGACAAGAAGGCGCGGCTGGTCTCTTCGCTGGGGCTGTCGACCTATGACGCCTCGATCCTGGTGTCGGAGAAGCCGATCGCCGATTATTTCGAGCAGGTGGCCTCCGGGCGCGACGGCAAGCTTGCCGCCAACTGGGTCATCAACGATCTGCTCGGCCAGCTCAACAAGGCCGGCAAAGACATTGAAAATGCTCCCGTCACACCGGAGCAGCTGGGCGCCGTCATCGACCTGATCAAGGAAGGCACCATCTCGGGCAAGATCGCCAAGGATCTGTTCGAGATCGTCTGGAACGAGGGCGGCGATCCGCGCCAGCTGGTCGAAAGCCGCGGGATGAAGCAGGTCACTGACACCGGCGCCATCGAGAAGGCGGTGGACGAGGTCATCGCAGCCAATCCCGACAAGGTCGAGCAGGCGCGCGCCAAGCCGACCATGGCCGGCTGGTTCGTCGGCCAGGTGATGAAGGCCACCGGCGGCAAGGCCAACCCGCAGGCGGTCAACGACCTGGTCAAGGCCAAGCTCGGTATCGAGTAAAACGATGTTCGTCCGCACCGCTGGGGAACGCGACCTTGCCGCCATCCGCGTGCTGCTGGTCGAAACCTGGCATGCGACCTACGACGCCATCTATGGCGCCGAGCGGGTGAGAGAAATCACCGACGACTGGCACTCGATCGCTTCGCTCAAGGCGCGGCTGACGCGGCCGAATTCCGAGTTCCTGGTCGCCGATGACGGCAAGCGCATTGGCGGCATGGCTTTTGCCGCCGCCACGACGGATGCCAAGATCGTGCTGCTGAACCAGCTCTATGTGCTGCCCGCCTGCCAGCGGCAAGGCATCGGCCAGGCCTTGCTGGACGAGGTCGAGGCCAGCTTTCCCGAGGCAAACACCTTGCGTGTCGAGGTGGAAGAAGCCAACAAACCGGCCATCGCCTTCTACCGTTCGAAGGGATTTTTGCCGGCCGGCAGCACCGCCAATTGCGGCGGCGATTCGGGATTGCCGGCGCTGATCTTCGAGAAGCCGCTGGGATAGGTGGCTGGCGGCGCGGATCAGGCCGAGCGCAGCGGTGGCGTCAATTCGCGCATCAGGAGTTGCAGCTCCCGCTGGTCGCCGGTGGCGGTCTTGTCGAAGATCGTCGCCAGCTGTGATTTGACGGTGCCGTCCGAGACGCCGCTGGCAGCCGCGATTTCGCGCCGCGTCAGGCCGGCGAAGACATGGCCGGCGACGCGCTTTTCCGCCGCGGTCAATCCGAACAGCGCGGCGATCGCCTCCAGCGCCGGCACGGGAGGCGCGCCGGCGGCGGAGATGAAGATGGCGGCGGCGGCGCGTTGCGACATGCGGGCCGAAATGTCGCGTCGCGCCAGCGGCATGACATGCGCCACCGCCGGAGCCATGGACCGGACCAGGGGGATGTTGATGCCTGATGGTCCGAGCGCGAATTCGTTGCGGTTGCCGAGCTGCACGGCGCGGCCAATCGCGGTGTTGGCGTTGGCGTAGGCGAAGGAGAGATGGCCGCGGGCCGAGGACACCGAGGTGTTCTCCGTGAGCAGCGCCTCGGCTGCCGGATTGGCGAAGATGATCCGCATATCGTCGGCCACGATCAGGACCGGATGGTCGAGGCTCTCGATGATCGAGGCAAAGATGTTAGCCTTGCGCCGCTCGGCCTCGAACAGGTCGCCGATGGTCACCGCGCGCCGGACATGGGGTGCGAGCGTCGAAATCAGGTCGAGATCCCTGGCCGAGATCTGGGGCCTGTCCTTGTCGGTCACCACCATCAGCGTGCCGGTGCGCGCCGGCTGCTTCATCAGCGCCACCCAGAAGAAATCGTCGAGCCGGTTGGGTTCAACCCATTCGCACACGATGCGGCTTTCGATCCAGTTTTGCCGCGCGTCGGGGCCTTGCAGCGCATAGACGCTATCGACGGTGAACGGCATGTCGATGTCCATCTTCGGCAGCGCCTTGAAGAACGGCACTTCGGAAGCGTAGTCGCGCTGCAGCGGCTCGAGCAGGGCGGGATCGCCGCAACACATCGAAAACCGCGCCGAATTGCTTGATGTGTCGACGACCGCCAGCATCGCAAGCCGGCCGATCGCCAATTTGCAGATTGATTCAAGCGTCGACTGCCACCGGCCGACATCGGCAATCGAATCGTAAATTGCCTCGACGATCTGCGGCAGAGCGCGACCGTTGATGTTGGGCTGGATAGACATAGAGCCTCGTTTGCATCGCAGCGTAGTGGCAGGTCACACATTATCTCTGCCTGAGGTAACACAACATTGCCGGGTACGCCGCGTCTGTGAAACATCTCACAGCGACGTTTTGGTGTGTTATCGCTATCGGACCAGCCGATATGACCCTGAATGACCGCTGTTTACGGGCGCTCGCGCCAAGCTGCGATACAAATCAAAGTGAACGAATTTGGAATTTTTCAGGGAATAAATGAGGAAACTTCCACATTGTCGATCAACCTGGTCCTGCCAAGCCAGGCGGCAGCGAGGAGGCGGCCATCGCTGTCACGCCGCCAGGGGGCAAGGGTCAGGCTCTCGCGCGCGGCGACATAGTCGACGCGGTCGAAGCCTGCCTCGAGAAGCGCGGTAGCGGCCTTGGCGGTCACGCTGCTTTCGTCGGTGCCGGCCGCAAGTGCTGCCGCCGCCTGGCGCAGGATGACGTTGAGCTGGCGTGCGACACCGAGCTCGGCGGCGCCGAGATAGGCATTGCGCGACGACATTGCGAGGCCGTGCGCGTCGCGCACGGTCGGTGCGCCGACAATGTCCACCGGCAGGTCGAGGTCACGGCAGAGTTTTCGGACGACGCAAAGCTGCTGGTAGTCCTTTTCGCCAAAAATGGCGCGATCGGGCAGGGCTTGCAGAAACAGCTTGGCCACGACGGTAGCGACGCCCTCGAAGAAGGTCGGGCGGAAGTCGGATTCCAGCCCCGACGACGGGCCGCCCACCGAAATTTTCGTGGCGAAATCCGCCGGATACATTTCGGAAACCGTCGGCGTGAAGGCCAGATGCGCACCGGCCTGCGTCAGCCGGTCGAGGTCGCGCACCAGCTGGCGCGGATATTTGTCGAGGTCTTCGGTGGGGGCGAACTGGGCAGGATTGACGAAGATCGAGACAATGCAGCGATCGGCCGTCGAAAGCGCGGCCCTGACCAGCGAGATATGACCGTCATGCAGCGCACCCATGGTCGGCACCATGGCAACGCTGAGGCCGTCGCGCCGCCAGTCGCGGATCGCGGCGCGCAGGGCAAGCACAGTGTCGACGACGACAGGCTGGTTCATGCGTTGTCCTTGCCTGTTTTGGCTGAAAAGACATGGCCCGGTCCGGGAAAGGTGCGACTGCGCACCTCTGCCGCATAGTGCGCGGCGGCATCGGCGACCACGCTGCGCAAATCGGCGTATTCCTTGACGAATTTCGGCACCCGGTCGACCGTCAGGCCGATCATGTCGTCGATGACCAGGATCTGGCCGTCGCAATCGCTGCTGGCGCCGATGCCGATGGTCGGAATGGCGATGCGCCGGGTGAGGTCGGCGGCAACGGTCTCGACCGTGCCTTCGATGACCAGCGAAAACGCGCCGGCCTTCTCGACCGCGTCGGCGTCGCGCATGAGGGCTGCGACATTCTCCGGCGTGCGGCCCTTGATCTTGTAGCCGCCGTCCTTTTCCACCGACTGCGGCTGCAGACCGATATGGCCCATCACCGGAATGCCGGACGCGACGATTGCCGCGATCTGACTGGCCACGTCAACGCCGCCTTCCAGCTTCACCGCCTGGCAGCCGGTTTCCTCAACGATGCGGCGCGCCGAGGCAACGGCTTGCGCGACTGACGTCTCGTAGCTGCCGGCCGGCATGTCGACCACCACGCAGGCCTTGGCCGAGCCGCGCATCACCGCCTGGCCATGGGCGATCATCATCTCCAGCGAGGCGCCGAGCGTGGTCTTGTGGCCGTGCAGCACCATGGCAACGCTGTCGCCGACCAGGAGAAGGTCGACATGGTCGTCGAGCAGGCGGGCGACGGGATAGGTGTAAGCGGTCAGACAGACGATCGGCACGCCGCCCTTGTGGGCGCGAATCGCGTCCGCGCTGATCCTGGCGACGGCTGGGGCCATTTCCTCACCTCCCGGCCGGCGTTGACCAGCGCCGGGCGATGAGAGCTTTAGGAACACGCAGCCGGCTTGGCAAGCGTGCTGTTCGCAGGTGCGAAATGAACGAACCGATGCCCATGCTTTCGGCATGCCGTCAGTGCCGCAGTCGCCGCAAAACCCTTGCCTTCGCGATGACCTGACGCCATAAGCAGGGAAGCAGGCACCGCCGCGCGCCCCGCGAGGATTTTTGATGAAAACCTTCCTTACGCAGTTTTTCACCTGGTGGAACAGCCAGACGCTGGGAACGCGTTTCCACACCTGGCGCCACGGCACCAAGGTCGGCCAGGATGCAACCGGCAATGTCTACTATGAGGGCGGCGTCGATTCGGAAGGCCGCACCCGCCGCTGGGTCATCTACGCCAATTACTCGGAAGCTTCGGCGATTCCCCCGGGCTGGCACGGCTGGATCCATCACCGCGTCGATGTCGCGCCGCCGAGCGACGACTATCGCCCGCGCGAATGGGAAAAGGCGCACGAACCGAACCTCACGGGAACACCGGTCGCCTATCGCCCGAAGGGTTCCGTGCTCACCAATCAGCACCGTCCGCAGGTGACGGGCGATTATGATGCGTGGACGCCTGGTTCTTGACCGCCGGGCGGTCTTTTGTCGCCACAATTGGCGTTTAGCTGCTTGATGGTATGACAACGGCGAATAGCCTTGGGCGTGACAGAATCGCCCGGGCCCAACCACCGGTATCTCCGCATGAACATTTTCAGCCTGACATCGATGGCCGGACTGACGGCAGTTGCCGCTGTTGCCATGTGCCCGACCGCGTTTGCGGCAGCCCAGGAGCCCGCCGCGGCTCCGGCAATTGCCGATCGCATCACCAATCCGGTCGCCGAATTTGCCGGCATCGACAAGATCACCGGCCGCATCATCACCTTCGATGTCTATATCGATGAAACCGTGCAGTTCGGCGCTTTGCAGGTGACGCCGCGCATTTGCTATTCGCGGCCGGAAAACGAAGAACCGAAGACCGATTCCTTCGTCGAGGTCGACGAGATCACGCTGGACCGCAAGATCCGCCGCATCTTCACCGGCTGGATGTTCGCCGAAAGCCCCGGCCTCAACGCCGTCGAGCACGCCGTCTATGACGTCTGGCTGAAGGGCTGCAAGCAGAAGTCGGACGTGCCGCCGCCCGACGCGGCCAAGGCAGAGACCCCTAAGGTCGATACCTCCAAGCCGAAGCCCGCCGCGGCCCCGGCTGTGGAACAGCCCGATCCCACCGAGCCTGACGCGACCGACACCAACTGATCCTCCGGAACCGTCATGGCCACCATGCGTTGGTCCATGGACGATCGCGCATTTATGCGCTTGGAGGATTCTCTGATGTCAGACAGCAAGCGGATTACTGCCAGCAAGAACGACCTGCTCGAGCTCGAAAAGGGGTTCTGGACGGGCGACGAAGCTTACTACGCCGCCAATGCCGACACAGAATGCCTTGTAGCGTTCCCGAAGATGGCAAAGGCGATGGACAATGCCGATCTCGCCAAGACCGCAACCAAGCCCAATCGTTGGCGCGATCTGCAGATCGACCTCAAAGGCATTATCGAGCCCGGCAGCGATATCATCATGCTGACTTACGAGGCTCATGCGACACGCGAAAACGGCGAGCCCTACGCAGCGCTGGTCAGCACCGGCTATGTCCACCGGGTCAACGGCTGGAAGATGATGTTCCATTCGCAGACACCGATGGATGCTGCTGGGAAAGGCTGATCAGCCTGCGGATACCTACTCGGTAATATCTATCCCGTGCTTGGCCAAGGCAGCGAATATGTCTTCGAGTTCGACCGAACCGAACTCATCGGGGAGAAGCGCGTTGATGTCCTCGAGGGTGACGACTGCGCTGCCCTTGCGCCTGAACAATCCGTTGGACCTCCAGACGAAGGCTGCTCGACATCGGACGCTCCTCGGTCAAGGATAAAAAACCGCTTCGCCCTTCAGCGCGTCGGCCAGCATCTTCTCGTATTTGCCACGCGGCACGTCGACAGCGCCGAAACGCTTGAGATGTTCGGTGGTGAATTGGGTATCAAGCAGCGCGAAGCCGCGCGCCTTCAGGCGTTCGACGAGATAATAGAGGCAGGTCTTGGAGGCGTCGGTTTCCCGGGCGAACATGCTTTCGCCGAAGAACACCCGGCCGAGCGAGACGCCATAGAGGCCGCCGACCAGCCGTTCCTCCCGCCAGGCCTCGACCGAATGGCAATGCCCCAACCGGTGCAGCTCGACATAGGCTTCGCGGATCGGCGCGTTGATCCAGGTCGAGCGGCGCTCCTCGCGCTTTTCGGCGCAGCCGTCGATCGTCGCCTCGAAATCGAAATCGAAGCGGATGTCGAACGGGTGCTTGCGGATCGTCTTCTTCAGGCTCTTCGGTGTGTGAAAACCATCGAGCGGAATGATGCCGCGCGTCTCCGGCCGGACCCAGAAGACTTCCGGGTCGGAAGCGCTCTCGGCCATCGGGAAGACGCCCGAGGCATAGGCCTTGAGCAATAGGTCGGTCGGGATGCGATAGCCGGGCGCGTAGGGGCGGGTCATCGCGTCTTTGTGCTATTCCTCTTTGGCCAGATACTTTTCCAGCCAGTGGATGTCATAGTCGCCATTGGCGATGTCGGCATTGCCGACGAGGTCGCGAAACAGCGGCAGCGTCGTCTTGATGCCGTCGACGACGAATTCGTCGAGCGCCCGGCGCAGCCGCATCATGCACTCGACGCGGTTGCGGCCATGCACGATCAGCTTGCCGATCAGGCTGTCGTAATAGGGTGGGATCTTGTAGCCGGAATAGACACCGGAATCGACGCGAATGCCGAGGCCGCCAGGCGTGTGGAAATGCGTGATCGTGCCGGGCGAAGGCGTGAAGGTGCGTGGATCCTCGGCATTGATGCGGCATTCGATGGCATGGCCGTTGAACTTGATGTCTTCCTGGCGCACCGAAAGCCCGCCGCCGGAGGCGACGCGGATCTGCTCATGCACGAGATCGATGCCGGTGATGGCTTCCGTCACCGGATGCTCGACCTGCAGGCGGGTGTTCATCTCGATGAAGTAGAACTCGCCGTTCTCGTAGAGGAACTCGATGGTGCCGGCGCCGGAGTAACCGAGGTCGGCAATGGCCTTGGCGCAGATACCGCCGATGCGGGCGCGCTCCTCGGCGTTGAGGGCCGGCGAGGGCGCCTCTTCCCAGACCTTCTGGTGACGGCGTTGCAGCGAACAGTCGCGTTCGCCGAAATGCACGCCGCGGCCGGCGCCGTCGCCGAACACCTGCACCTCGATGTGCCTAGGCTTTTGCAGGTATTTTTCGATGTAGACGGCATCGTCTCCGAAGGCCGCACCGGCTTCCGTGCTCGCTGTCTGCAGGGCGATCTCAAGGTCATCCTCGGTAAGAGCGACCTTCATGCCGCGCCCGCCACCGCCCGCCGATGCCTTGATGATCACGGGATAGCCGATCTCGGCGGCAATGCGCCTGGCTTCCTTCTGATCGGTGACGGCGCCGTCGGAGCCTGGCACCACCGGAATGCCGAGGCGCTTTGCGGTGCGCTTGGCCTCGATCTTGTCGCCCATGATGCGGATATGGTCGCCGGACGGGCCGATGAAGGTGATGTTGTGGGCGGCCAGGATATCGGCGAACTTGGCGTTCTCCGACAGGAAGCCATAGCCCGGATGCACGGCATCGGCGCCGGTGATCTCGCAGGCGGCGACGATCTGGTGGATGTTGAGATAGCTGTCGCGCGACGGCGGCGGGCCGATGCACACGCTCTCGTCGGCAAGCCTGACATGCATGGCGTCCGCATCGGCGGTCGAATGCACCACCACGGTCTGGATACCGAGTTCCTTGCAGGCGCGCAGCACCCGAAGCGCGATTTCGCCGCGATTGGCGATGAGGATCTTCTGGAACATCCGGTCCGCTCTACTCGATCACGACGAGCGGCATGCCGTATTCGACCGGCTGGCCGTCCTCGAACAGGATCGCCGTCACCGTGCCGGCGCGCGGCGAAGGGATCTGGTTCATCGTCTTCATCGCCTCGATGATAAGCAGCGTCTGGCCTTCCTTGACCTTCGTGCCGACCTCGATGAAAGCCTTGGCGTCGGGCGAGGGGGCGAGATAGGCGGTCCCGACCATCGGCGAGGGGACCGCGTTCTTGGATGGATCGGCCGCGGGTGCCGCAGCAGCGCTCGCCGCAGGCTGTGCTGCCGGCGCATAGCCTGCTTGAGGTGCTGCAATGGCGTGGACGGCGGCCGGCGCCTGGCGCGATACGCGCACCTTCAGGTCGCCGAGCTCGACCTCGATCTCGGTGAGGTTGGTGTCGTTCAGTATGCCCGCCAGATCGCGGATCAGTTGCTGGTCAACACCGGTCTTCTTTATCGACATTTTCGAGCCTTCTGTTTGTTGGCCGGTCACAGGCGTGCCGCCAGCGCCTGCAGCGCCAGCGAGTAGCCAAGCGGCCCGAACCCGCAGATCATGCCGACAGCGACCGGCGCGACCATGGAGACGTGGCGGAATGGTTCCCGCGCGTGGATGTTGGAGAGGTGAACTTCGGCGACGGGCAGCGGCGCGATGGCGCGGATGGCGTCGTGAATGGCGATCGAGGTGTGGCTGTAGGCACCCGGATTGATGACGATGCCGGCAGCCTTGTCGCCGGCTTCCTGGATCCAGTCGACGAGGTCGCCCTCATGGTTCGACTGGCGAAAATCGATCTCGAGGCCAAGGGCGGCGCCCGCCTGCTTGCAGTCGTCGGCGATCGCGGCAAGCGTCTTGCCGCCATAAATGCCCGGCTCGCGCTTGCCAAGCGCGTTCAGGTTGGGACCGTTCAGGACGAAAATCGTTTTCAAAAATGCCGACCTTTTCCGGCGCCGGCCTCAAGCCGGCGCGCAGGGCCTTCTATAATGGGCATAGACGCCCGCGGAAAGAGCGCAAGTGCGATCTTTCACTGTCCACAACAGGCCGAAAATGTGCCCGTGAGAGATAGGCCCGCGCGCAAGATCAGAGCGCGGCTTTCGCCGCCTCGATCTTTTCGGCCAGCACTTCCTGGCCGAGCGCGCCGAACACCACCTCGTTGCCGACCACATAGGACGGCGTTCCGGTGATGGCCAGCTTGTTGGCGAGGTCGAAGGTCTTGGAGAAGGCCTCGGTGATGGTCGGGTCCTTCATCTTCTCGCGCAACTGCGCCTCATCGGCGCCGAGCGACAGCGCCACCTTGATGGCCGCCGCCTCGGTAGCGCGGCCCTGGCCGCCGAGCAGCGCATTGTGGAACTCGCCGTACTTCTCAGGCTTCATCAGGTGGAAGGCCATCGAGACGACGCTGGCCTTCTGCGAATCCGGACCGAGGATCGGGAATTCCTTGAGCACGAAGCGCAGGTCCGGATCGGACTTTGTCAGTTCACGCATGTCCTCGATGGCGCGTTTGCAGAAGCCGCAATTGTAATCGTAGAACTCGACGATGGTGACCTTGCCCTTCGGATTGCCGACGACGCCGTCGAAGGACGAGTTGAAGATCTCATCCTTGGCCTTGGTGATGACGCCGAGGGCGGCGATCCGCTGCTCTTCCTTCTGCTTGGCCTCGAGCGCGTCCTGCACTTCGAGCAGCACTTCGGGGTTCTTCAGGAGGTAGTCGCGGATGATGCCCTCGACTTCGGCGCGATCGATCTTGGTGTCGGACGAGGCGGTCTGCACGGTCTGCGCCGTGCCGGCCTTTGCCACCTGCGGACTGCCGGCGACGAACCCGAAAGCCAGCATGGCAAGAGCAGCCGCCACTCCCGTCGTGCCGAGCAATATTGCTTTGTTCATCGTCTGATCCTCTTACCGGTTCCGGTCTATTTTAGTCGCTGCGAGCGACCGGAAGGTTCACTTCTTGAGTTTGCCTGAAGGGTTGTAGTTTATAATGTCCTGCGCCCGAATCCAGCCGGGCTCGCCGCGCTTCAAGTCCTTTTGCGCGCGCATGGCGAAGATTTTCGCATTCTTGTAATCGCCCGAATAGAAGTGGCCCTCGGCCGTGGCAAGCTCCGCCGCCGGGATGTTGCCGAGTTCGCCATAGGCCTGGGCCAGGTAGCGGTATCCGTCGCTGTTTTCCTTGTCGCGGCCGAGACCATTGTTGATCTGCACCACCGCTTTCTTCAGCGAATCGGGCGTGCCCACAGCCATCAGCGCCTGGCCTAGGGAAACGGGCAACAGGCCCGACTTCACCGGATCGAGGCTGACCGCCTTGGCATAGGCATCCGCCGCATCCTTCGGCTTATTGGCCTTCATCAGGATGTCGCCGCGCAACTCCTGGAAATAGGGGTTCTTCGGCTGTTCCTTGATCAGCGCGTTGGTCTTGGTCAGTGCTGCGCCCAGATTGCCGTAGAGATAGCCCATCTGCGCCTCGCCATAGCGCGATGCAAGGCTGCCCGGATTCTTGCGCATCAACCGCGTGGCCGCAGCCTGGCCGCCCATATAGGCGGCGATCTTGATGCGCATCATGTCGTGGCGCTCTTGCAGGGCCGGCGGATCGACCTTGCCGACATTGGGGCTCTGCTTGACCAGCACTTCGAGATTGGCGATGCGCTCCTGCGGCATGGGATGGCTGATCCGGTAGGGATCGACCTGCGTGCCGGACAGGGACAGCGCGTTCTGGAAGCGGGCGAAGGTCTTCAGCATGCCCATGCCGGACTGGCCGGTGGCATTGAGATAAGTGATGGCCGCGCGGTCGGCGGTCGACTCTTCGGTGCGCTGGTAGGCGAGAATGCTGCGCTGCGCCATCTCACCGCCACCGGCAGCGACGCCCATGCCGGCGCCGGCAAGGCCGCGGCTGTTGGTGGTGGCGCCGGCAACGATGGCGCCAGCGCCGAGCAACGTGGCGATGATGGCCATCGTCTTGGCGCGCTCGAGCTGGTCGCGCAATTTCTGCTGATGGCCGCCGGCGATGTGGCCGGCTTCGTGGGCGATGACGCCGATGATCTCGTTGGGCGTTTCGGCCTGCATCAGCGCGCCGGTGTTGATGAACAGCCGGCGCCCGGTGACGAAGGCATTGAAACTCTGATCGTTGACCAGGACGATGTCGACACCGTCATTGGCAAGGCCGGCCGCCTTGAAGATCGGCCGCGCATAGTCGCGCACCAGCGCCTCGATCTCGGCATCGCGCACCACGGGCACACCTTGCGCAAAGGCGGTGACCGAGCCGGAGACTGCTACGGCGGCGGCAAGCAAAAGCGTCGCGAAGCCGCGCGCTGTCTTCCCGATGGAAGATTTGGAAATCGTCGATTTGGGTCGGCTCAACATGAGGTCCACTGGTAAACGAGCGGGCGAATGATGAAAAGAGTCGGCACCGAAACTAGCTGAACTTGTGATCCCCACATCAATCGGGCATTTGTGCGGCGCTGCCACCCGGCTTGATGACCTGGAGCGGCGGGATCGAGCGGAAAGAGTGAGGTCAAATGGTTGTTTCGCTGTCGCGCCGCGGTGAAGTCGAGCCGTTTCACGCCATGGACATCCTGGCCGAGGCCAACCGGCTGAAGGCGACAGGCGTGCCGGTCATTTCCATGGCGGTCGGGCAGCCGTCCGATCCGGCGCCGGTCGGGGTCAGGGAGGCAGCCGTAAATGCGCTGAAGATCGGCCGCATCGGTTATACCGATTCGCTCGGCCTGGCCGACCTGCGCAAGGCGATCGCGGGACACTATGGCGATCACTACGGGATCGATGTCGCGCCGAATCGGGTCGCCGTGACGACGGGATCGTCGGCAGCCTTCAACCTGGCCTTCCTGGCGATGTTTGATCCGGGCGACCGCGTCGCCATCGCAGCGCCGGGCTATCCCGCCTACCGCAACATCATGGCCGCGCTCGGCATCGAGATCGTCGAGATCGAGCTCGGCCTGGACGCTTATCTGCATGCCGACCATTTGAAGGTGGCGCATCGGGAAAACCCGTTGAAGGGCGTGCTGTTCGCCAGCCCGGCCAATCCGACCGGCGCCGTCATTCCCGCCGATGAGCTCTCGGCGCTGGTGAGGACAGCCGAAGAACTCGGCATCGCGGTCATATCGGACGAGATCTATCACCGGCTGGCCTATGCCGCGCCCGACACCACGGCGCTGGCCTACGGCTCGGGCGTGACGGTGATCAATTCCTTCTCAAAATACTATTGCATGACCGGCTGGCGTATCGGCTGGATGGTGCTGCCGGACGCCCTGGTGCGGCCCATCGAGCGCATTGCTCAGAGCCTCTACATCTCGCCGCCGGAACTGTCGCAGATCGCGGCGATCGAAGCCTTCAAGGCGACGGAAGAGCTGGAAGCGGTGAAGGCGCGCTACGCCTGGAATCGCGAGCTTTTGATGCAGCGCCTGCCGGAGCTCGGATTTCCGCTGGCAGCCCCCATGGACGGCGCCTTCTACGCCTTTTGCGATGTCACCCGGCATACCAATGACAGCATGGCCTTTGCGCGCAAAATGCTGGCCGAGGCGCATGTGGCGGCGGCGCCCGGCCGTGATTTCGATCCGCTGGCCGGACACCGAACGATGCGTTTTTCCTATGCCGGCAGCCATGACGATATGGTCGAGGCGATGGCGCGCATCGAGCGCTGGCTGAAATAGCGGGGACGACAATGCCGGAACTCGAACAAGCGCTGGCCGATGTCGCCGCCGAGATGGCGGAACGCACCGATCGCGGCGACGTCGCCACCTATATCCCGCAGCTCGGCAAAGTCGATCCGAAGAAATTTGGCATTGCCGCCGTCACCAATGACGGTCGCGTGCTTGTCGCCGGCGATGCCGATGAGGCTTTTTCGATCCAGAGCATCTCGAAGGTGTTTACGCTGACGCTGGCGCTCGGCAATGTCGGCGACGCACTGTGGCAGCGGGTCGGGCGTGAGCCGTCGGGCAATCCGTTCAACTCGATCGTCCAGCTCGAGCATGAGAACGGCATTCCGCGCAATCCGTTCATCAATGCCGGCGCCATCGTCGTTTCCGACATACTGCTTGCCGGCCACCAGCCGCGCGAGGCGATCGGCGAGATCCTGCGCTTCATCCAGTTCCTCGCCGACGATGAGACGATCATCATCGACCGCGAGGTCGCGGCGTCCGAACGCGCCACCGGCTACCGCAACTTTGCGCTTGCCAACTACATGAAATCCTTCGGCAATCTTCACCACGCGCCGGAGCTGGCGCTGGGCGTCTACTTCCACCATTGCGCCATCGCCATGAGCTGCCGGCAACTGGCGCTGGCCGGCCGCTTCCTCGCCAATGGCGGCAAGAACCCGGCGACCGGGCACTCCGTGGTGTCGGCCGAGCGGGCGCGGCGCATCGGCGCCATGATGCTGACCTGCGGCCACTATGACGGCTCCGGCG
This sequence comes from Mesorhizobium sp. P2_F7, assembly GCF_056403695.1. Classification (NCBI taxonomy): domain Bacteria; kingdom Pseudomonadati; phylum Pseudomonadota; class Alphaproteobacteria; order Hyphomicrobiales; family Phyllobacteriaceae; genus Mesorhizobium; species Mesorhizobium sp. P2_F7. The sequence continues at coordinate 84,938 of NZ_JBFUFA010000016.1, forward strand.
ATTTCGCTTTCCGCGTCGGCATTCCCGGCAAAAGCGGCGTCGGCGGCGGCATATTGGGGATCGTGCCGGGCGTCGCGTCGCTTGCCGTTTGGTCGCCAGGGCTCAACGCCAACGGCAATTCGAAGCTGGGGTCTATCGCGCTGGAAAAGCTGGCGAGGATCATGAACTGGTCGATCTTCGCTCCCTGACGGTTTCGGCCATTCCCAGATAGGAAAATCCCGCGCCGTCTTTCGAACGGCGCGGGATTTTTATTATTCAGGCAATCAGTTCAACTGACTGAAAAGCTTAGAAAAAGCCCTTCCGCTGCCACCAACCGGCACGCTTCGGCTTTTCCTCGGCCTTGGCCTCGTCGGCAACGCTGGAGGAAACCACCGGCACCACCGGAGTATCCGCCGCGACGGCCTTGCGCCGGGTCGGTCGAGCAGGCGCTTCCTCCTCGACTGGAGCGACAGGCGCAGGTGTCTCCACCTTGGCCGGTGCGACTTCCTCGACCGGGGCAGTAGCCGGCACTTCGGCCGCGGTCTCGGCGGAGACTTCGGCTACGGCCTTCTTCGCCCTCGAGGCGCGCTTCTTCTTCGGCTTTTCGGCTGGCGCGTCGTCGTTCGCTGCGGCGGGAGCCGCAACCTCTTCAACCGCTACGGCCGCGACCGGCTCGCTTACCGCCGTTTCGGCTTCAGTGGCATCGGCCGCCGAAACGTCAGCGGTTTCGCCGGCCTCCGTGCTTTCACCATCCTCACGGCGATTGCGCTTGCCGCCGCGCTTGCCGCGCCGGCGCTTCTTGCCCTGGGCGTCATCCGACGCTTCCACGGTTTCGACGGCGCCAACCGGGGCTTCGTCGTGCGGTGCTGCATTGTCGTCGCCGGCCTTAGCGGCAAAGTCGTCGCTTGCCGCCGGGACGGGAGCGCCCTCGACGGCGGGGCCATGCTCGCGATCGCCGTGTTCGCGGTCGCGATCCTTGCCGCCGCGCCGCCTGCGGCGCTTGCGGCGCTTGCGGTCACGGCCTTCGCCGTCCTCGGCCGATCTCGGCTGCTGCTGAGACTGCGGCTGCGCCTGGCGCGGCTGCTCGGCCTGCACCACAACCTCGTCGTCTTCCTCCTCGATGACGATCTCGTCCTCGGGCTCTTCCGGCTCGACATAAGCGGGCAGGCTGCGCTGCTCGACAAAGCCTTCCGGCTTTTCGGCGATAGCGCCGCGGAAGATCGCATAGTGCTGCACACCGACCGTGTCATCGGCTTCGATGGTGATGGTCAGGCCGAAGCGGCTTTCGAGTTCCACCAAGGTGCCGCGCTTGTGGTTGAGCACATAGAGCGCGGTTGCCGCCGGCGTCCGCACCGTGATGTGGCTGCGCGAATCCTTGAGCAGGAATTCCTCGATCGCCCGCACCACCATCAGCGCCACCGACGAGTCGGAGCGCACATGGCCGGTGCCGCCGCAATGCGGGCAGGGCTTCATGGTCGATTCCAGCACGCTGGCGCGGATGCGCTGGCGCGACATCTCCATCAGACCGAAATGCGAGATGCGGCCGACCTGGATGCGCGCCCGGTCGTTCTTGAGGTGATCCTTCAGCCGCTTCTCGACGGAGCGGTTGTTGCGGTTCTCCTCCATGTCGATGAAGTCGATGACGATCAGGCCGGCGAGATCGCGCAGCCTGAGCTGACGCGCGACTTCCTCGGCCGCTTCCAGATTGGTGTGGAGCGCGGTGTCCTCGATCGAGTGCTCCTTGGTGGAGCGGCCCGAATTGACGTCGATGGCGACCAGCGCTTCGGTCTGGTTGATGATGATGTAGCCGCCGCTCTTCAGCGTCACCTGCGGCTGCAGCATGCGGTCGAGCTGCGCCTCGATGCCGTTGCGCACGAAGATCGGCGTCGTGTCGCGGAACGGCTGAACCACCTTGGCGTGGCTCGGCATCAGCATGCGCATGAAGTCCTTGGCCTCGCGATAGCCTTCCTCGCCGGAGACAAGAATCTCGTCGATATCCTTGTTGTAGAGGTCGCGCACCGAGCGCTTGATCAGGCTGCCTTCCTCGTAGACGAGGGCAGGGGCGGTGGATTGCAGCGTCAGATTGCGGACATTTTCCCAAAGCCGCATCAGATATTCGTAGTCGCGCTTGATCTCTGCCTTGGTGCGGCTCTCGCCGGCGGTGCGCAGGATCACGCCCATGCCCTGCGGCACTTCGAGATCGGCAACGACTTCCTTGAGGCGCTTGCGGTCGACCGCGCTGGTGATCTTGCGCGAAATGCCGCCGCCGCGCGCCGTGTTGGGCATCAGCACCGAATAGCGGCCGGCAAGCGACAGATAGGTGGTGAGAGCCGCGCCCTTGTTGCCGCGCTCTTCCTTGACCACCTGCACCAGCAGAATCTGCCGGCGCTTGATGACTTCCTGGATCTTGTACTGGCGGCGCACCGGCTTGCGGCGGTTGCGCACTTCTTCCAACGCATCCTCGGCGCCGACCGATTCGATTTCGTGGTCGTCGGGATGCGAGGACTGCACCTCTTCCAGCATGCCGCGATCATTGTCGCTGGAGGTGGCTTCGCCGCTGTGATCGGCGGACGCGGCTTCGCTGCTTGCCTCGCTGGACGGCGTTTCGTCACCGGTCTCAGCTGTTGGAACGGCTTCGGAGATCACATCGGCTTCGACGCTTGCCGCGATCGATGTCGGGCCGCCTTCGGACGGTTCGGTCTCGGACGTTTCGCTGTTACCGTGCTCGGCGGCGTGATCGTCATGTTCGGCGTTGTCGGCCGAAGCATGCTCGGAAGCGGGATGGGCGTCTTCGGCAACAGCCTCGCTACCGGCATCGCCGTGTTCACCACCTTCATCATCGCTGCCGGCGTCGCGCTTGTGTTCGCCACGCTCGCGGCCTTTGCCGCCACGCCGACGGCCGCGCCGGCCGCGATCGCGGCTCTGGCGGTCGTCGCCGTCATTGTCCTCGTTCTCCTCGTCCTCGGCTTCCTGCGCTTCGGCGCGCAGCAAAGCCTGACGATCGGCGACCGGGATTTGGTAATAGTCGGGGTGTATTTCACTGAAGGCGAGGAAACCGTGACGGTTGCCGCCATATTCGACAAAGGCTGCCTGAAGGGAAGGTTCGACGCGCGTTACGCGGGCGAGATAGATGTTTCCTTTGAGCTGCTTCTTATCCTGGGATTCAAAGTCGAATTCTTCGATACGGTTACCGCGGATAACGACAACGCGTGTTTCCTCCGGGTGGGAGGCGTCTATCAGCATTTTGTTGGGCATTATTTCGTTTCCCCCCGGCAGCCGCCAGTCGCAGCCTGCAAGGCAAAGCCCGCTGCTGCGTGTCTGTGATGTGGGTGCCGGATGTCTTGATGGTTGCTGGCCGCCGCTTGAGCGCCATGGCGGTGCCGCCCGCAGCCAAAATGGCGCGGTTTGATGCGGACCTTTCCATGATTGCGCTTGAAGCCATCGTCACCAGCAGAACCTTTTGAACCAAAGCCCGGACGAACCGGACCAGCTTGTTTGCTCATACCGAGCCGGCACGGGAACAAACCCGGCCGTTTTCCTCACGCAGGCGATTCCCCCGCCACGGGCGCACACCTGCGAAATTCGTCGCGATCACCTGAAGCCTTTTCGCTGGAAGCGAAAGGAGCCGCCTTTCATCTGACCTGTAGCAGGAAGCTGCGGGAGAAGCGGTTCCAGGATTGCAGTGATCCACCATCGCTTTTATGATTTGACGGGGTGGAAGGCAACCCCGATTTCGGATGCCGGCAAAAAGCAGTGCCGTAGGGGAAGCTCAGGCCTCAATCCTCAATGAAAAGGCTTGGTTAACCTTCTCTGGATACCAATCGTTAATCGAGTCTGCGGCCTGACCGGCATTTCGACCAACCACGCGGGCGCAAGGCGCCAAACCGGGAGCGACTACAAAGAGATGGGACTGGCGGGCACCACAGACAAGGGCCATGGCCGTGCAGGCCTTTTGCTGCGCGCTGCCGGTGTGCTTTTGCTGCTGGCGCTTTGCCTCGGTTTTGCGCCGTTTTCACGCGCGGCCGATGCGCCGCTCGGCGCCACCGCCTACAAGATGGCGGGCGACGCCACCAAGATGCGCATCGTGATCGATTTCGACCGCGAACCCGATATCAAATGGTTCCTGCTGCGCGGCCCCAACCGGCTGGTCGTCGACCTGCCGCGCACACGATTCGCCATCAGCGCGAAGGACGCCAAGGCGCGCGGCCTGGTCAAAGCGGTCCGTTATGGCGATCAGGGCGAGGGATCGCGGCTGATCCTGACCGGCAAGGGGCCGTTCTCGGTCGACAAGCTCGACGTGCTCAAGAATGATGACGGAACCGGCTACCGCATCGCCATCGACATGTCGGCGGCCTCCGACCGCGAATTCGATGAGGCCCTTGCCAACCAGGCGCTGACCACCGGCTCGACGGTCTCCACCGACAAGGGCGCCAGGGTCGGCACGGGGCCGATCTCCAATCCGGGTCATCGCTTCACCGTCGTCATCGATCCGGGCCATGGCGGCATCGACGGCGGCGCCGAAGGCCTCAACGGCACGATCGAGAAGAATGTCACGCTGGCCTTCGCCACCGAATTGCGCGCCAAGCTTGCGGCCGTCGGCAACTACGACGTGTTCATGACGCGGGAGACCGACGAGTTCCTTCGCCTCGACGACCGCGTGCGCATCGCCCGCCAGCACGAGGCGGACCTTTTGATCTCGATTCATGCCGACACGATCAGTGTCAAGGGTATCAGGGGCGCCACCGTCTACACCGTCTCCGACAAGGCATCCGACCCGGAAGCGCAGGCGCTGGCCGATCGCGAAAACCTTTCCGACCAGTTCGCCGGCATGGTGATCAAGGACGACAACAAGGAAGTCACCGACATACTGATCGACTTGATCCGCCGCGAAACGCATAATTTCTCGATGAGCTTTGCCCACACGCTCGTAGGCCAGTTGTCCACCAGCGTCGGCCTGATCAACAATCCGCAGCGCTCGGCCGGCTTCAAGGTGCTGAAGGCGCCCGATGTACCCTCAGTGCTGGTCGAACTCGGCTATCTCTCCAACGCCAAGGACGAAGCGCAGCTGCTCGACGCCGACTGGCGCGGCAAGGCGGCGCAGAGCATCACCAACGCAGTCGCTTTGTTTGCCTCCGCCAAGATGGGAACGGGAACCGGGGGCTGAGATGGCCGCCGCCGCCCACAACCAGAGGCAGCGTTGCACGACGACAACACCAGGTGCTTTTTATTTCCCGTAGGGGATGCCGAAATCGGGCGCTGCCGTATTTTGTCCACATGGTGGCGACAAGGGTTTTCCATCACGGATCGGGACCGTTGCGAAGGCTTGCGCGAAAGGCGGCTTCGTCTAGGAAATTCCCGAACCTCGGACTGGAGCGGGCATGATTCGTCTCATCGGCTATTTCTTTGGTATCGGCACGACGCTGGCGCTTCTGGTCGCCGCCGGCGTGGCGATATACATCAGCCATCTGTCGAAGGACCTGCCCGACTACGAAGTGCTGGCCAAGTACGAGCCGCCGGTGACCACGCGCATCCATGCTTCGGACGGGTCGCTGATGGCCGAATATGCGCGCGAACGGCGCCTCTATTTGCCGATCCAGGCGGTTCCGGACCGCGTCAAGGCGGCGTTCCTGTCGGCCGAAGACAAGAATTTCTACAACCACCCCGGCATCGACATCACCGGGCTTGGTCGCGCCATCTACGTCAACCTGCAGAATCTGGGTTCGGGCAGGCGCCAGGTCGGCGCCTCGACCATCACCCAGCAGGTGGCGAAAAACTTCCTGCTGACGTCCGACCAGACCTACGAGCGCAAGATCAAGGAGATGATCCTGGCCTTCCGCATCGAGCAGGCCTATTCGAAGGACCGCATCCTCGAGCTCTACCTCAACGAAATCTTCTTCGGCTTCGGCGCCTATGGCGTCGCGGGCGCGGCGCTGACTTATTTCGACAAGTCGGTCAACGAACTCACCGTCGCGGAAGCCGCCTATCTGGCATCGCTGCCGAAGGGTCCCAACAACTACCATCCCTTCAAGCATGCCGACCGCGCCATCGAGCGCCGCAACTGGGTCATCGACCAGATGGTCGAGAATGGCTACGTGACGCGCGAGGAAGGCGACAAGGCCAAGGCCGAGCCGCTCGGCGTGACGCCGCGCCGCAACGGCTCCTATCTGTTTGCGGGCGAGTATTTCACCGAGGAAGTGCGCCGCCAGATCATCTCCCGCTATGGCGAGAACGCGCTCTATGAGGGCGGCCTGTCGGTGCGCACGACGCTCGATCCGAAGATCCAGCTCATCGCCCGCAAGTCGATGCAGAACGGCTTGCTCAAATACGACACGCTGCGCGGCTATCGCGGACCGGTGACGCATATCGACGCTTCCGGTGACTGGGGCGTGGCGCTGGGCGCCGTCAAGGGGCTGGAAGACGTGCCGGAATGGTCGCTTGCCGTCGTGCTCGATAGCTCGGAGACCGGCCTTTCCATCGGCCTGCAGCCGACGCGGCAGATTTCAGGCGAAATCGCCAAGGAACGCGTCGAAGGCACCGTCAGCAAGGAAGACATGAGCTTTGCCATGCGCCATGTGGTCGATGGCAAGACGGTCAAGGCCAAGTCGCCGGCAGACGTGCTGCAGCCGGGCGACGTCATCTTCGTGCAGAAGAACGAAGGTTCCGAAGGCGCTTACACGCTGCGCCAGGTGCCGGAAGTGGAGGGCGGCCTGATCGCCATGGATCCGCATACCGGCCGCGTGCTGGCCATGGTCGGCGGCTTCTCCTATGCGCAATCGGAATTCAACCGCGCCACGCAGGCGATGCGGCAGCCCGGGTCGTCGTTCAAGCCGATCGTCTATTCGGCAGCGCTCGACAATGGCTATACGCCGGCCTCGGTGATCATGGACGGGCCGATCACCATCCAGAGCGGCAACACGACCTGGACGCCGAAGAACTATGACGGCACGGTCGCCGGCCCCGCGACCTTGCGCTCCGGCATTGAAAAGTCGCGCAATCTTATGACGGTGCGGCTCGCCAACGACATGGGCATGAAGCTGGTGGTCGAATATGCCGAGCGTTTCGGTGTCTATGACCATCTGGCGCCGTATCTGCCGATGGCGCTGGGCTCCGGCGAGACGACCGTGATGCGCATGGTGTCGGCCTATTCGATCATGGCCAATGGCGGCAAGTCGATCAAACCGTCGCTCATCGACCGCATCCAGGACCGTTACGGCAAAACGGTGTTCAAGCAGGACGAGCGCGGCTGCGAAGGCTGCAACGCGGCCGAATGGAACAACCAGCCCGAACCGGAACTGGTCGACAATTCCGAGCAGGTGCTCGACCCGATGACCGCCTACCAGATCACCTCGATGATGGAAGGCGTCGTCCAGCGCGGCACCGGCGCCACGATCGCCGAACTTGGCCGCCACATTGCCGGCAAGACCGGCACGACCAATGATGAGAAGGACGCCTGGTTCATCGGCTATACGCCGAACCTCGTCGTCGGCCTCTATATGGGCTACGACACGCCGAAAGGGCTTGGCAAGGGCGCGACCGGTGGTGGCCTGGCGGCGCCTATCTTCAAGGACTTCATGCGTGTGGCGCTGGACGGCACGCCCAATGTCGACTTCAAGGTGCCGGAAGGCATGAACCTGGTCGCCATCAACCGCAAGACCGGCATGCGTGCCGCGTCGGGCGATCCCGGCACCATCATCGAAGCCTTCAAGCCGGGCACCGGCCCCGCCGACAGCTATTGGGTGATCGGCATGGGCGCCGACGGTTCCAATGGCGCCGGCGGACCGCTGTCGCCGCAGGCTACGGAAGCCATCCAGGCGCCCGGCGGTGGGCTTTACTGACATCTGATTTCTTATGTTGAGTGGGCTGGCTTATTGAGCCGGCCCATTTCGCTTTACAGGCAGCAATGCCGTGCCTATGTATCGCGCCGACCCAAGCGCCACTTCAAAAACAGGACAGAACAACCAGCCATGCGCGCGGAAACGCAGAATATTGTCGACGAGATCAGGCAGGCGATAACCCTGCTGAGGAGGCATCTTTGACTGGGATCAGGCCATAAAGCGGCTTGAATACCTGAATGTGCGGGCCGAGGACGCCAGCCTCTGGAACGAACCGCTGGAAGCGCAAAAGCTGATGCGTGAACGCCAGGGCCTCGAAGAAGGCATCGCGGCGGTCAAGGGCCTGACCCAGGCGCTGGAAGACAATATCGGCCTGATCGAGCTTGGCGAGGAAGAGGGCGACGAGGGGGTCGTCGCCGAGGCCGAAGCCGCCATCCGCTCGATGCAGGGCGAGGCCAAGGCCCGCCAGGTCGAGACGCTGCTGTCGGGTGAAGCCGACGCCAACGACACCTATCTTGAAGTCCACGCCGGCGCCGGCGGCACCGAGAGCCAGGACTGGGCCTCGATGCTGTTGCGCATGTATACGCGCTGGGCCGAACGGCGGCGCTTCAAGGTCGAGGTGCTGGAAGTCCATGATGGCGAAGAGGCCGGCATCAAGTCCGCTACGCTCTTGATCAAGGGCCACAACGCCTATGGCTGGCTGAAGACAGAATCGGGCGTCCACCGCCTGGTGCGCATTTCGCCCTATGACAGCAATGCGCGCCGCCATACGTCCTTCTCCAGCATCTGGGTCTATCCGGTCGTCGATGACAGGATCGAGATAGACGTCTCTGAATCCGACGTGCGCATCGACACGTACCGCTCGTCCGGCTCGGGCGGCCAGCACGTCAACACGACGGATTCGGCGGTCCGCATCACCCATATTGCGACGGGCATTGCGGTCGCCTGCCAGGCCGAACGCTCGCAGCACAAGAACAAGGCGAAGGCCTGGGAAATGCTGCGCTCGCGCCTCTACGAGGAAGAGCTGAAGAAGCGCGAGGCCATTGCCAACGCCACCGAGGCGTCGAAGAGCGACATTGGCTGGGGCCACCAGATCCGCTCCTATGTGCTGCAGCCCTACCAGCTGGTGAAGGACCTGCGCACCGGCGTCGAGAGCACCAGCCCGTCGAGCGTGCTCGACGGCGATCTCGACGACTTCATGGAAGCCTCGCTGTCGCAGCGCATCGAGGGCGGCGCGGGCGAAGCTGTGGCGGACCTGGACTAGGATACGTCCATATCCTCAGGCATCGGGCAAAGGAGGAGCCGATGACACGCAAGCTCACCGGCAAATGCTTTTGCGGCGCGGTCAAGTATGAGGTGGCGGACGAATTCGTCTATGCCGCCAACTGCCATTGCTCGAATTGCCGGCGCACCACAGGTTCGGCCTTCAAGCCGTTCGCCGGCATCGAGCGCGGCAAGTTCGCCCTTGCCGAGGGGCATCACGGCCTCATCCATTTCGGCGACGACAGCGGCCACGATGCGCATTGCAGCCGCTGCGGCTCGTTGCTGTATTCGCTGGTCCGCGACGGCGCCTATGTCCATGTCGCCATGGGCACGCTGGTCGACGATCCGACGATCCGGCCGACCGCGCATATTTTCGTCGGCTCCAAGGCGCCGTGGTTCACCATCGCCGACGACCTGCCGCAGTATGAAGGGCACGCCTCCGACGGCTAACGCCTCTTGGGTTTACCTCGTTAACCATTCGTTAACCAAGCCGGCGCACCCTTTTCGACGGCAGATGTCGGCGCGCGGGGTGCGGCACTGTAGGACCTATGCACTTCTTGCGCCGACCAAGGAATCAGCCCAGCATCTCGGGCTGAGGGGTGAAAAAGCATTTATGGCCGGACGCGGCATATCTGCGAGCTGACGATTCGGCCACTGGGAAGACACGTTCCAAGAACGGGCAAGCAAATGCTTGATGCTCGCTTGAAAGGAACGTTTCCATGTCTGCTGCCATCGTCCGATCGGCCAGAGCCGTTCAACCGGCTGGCCGACTTCTGTTTTCCCTGTTCATGATCGGCGCGATCGCGGTGCTGACCGCACCCGCCTTCGCGCATGACGCCAAGCCGACGGCGGCGAAACCGCAAGGCTGGAGTTATCCCTTCGCCTGCTGCGCCAACTATGACTGCCGCACCACCCATACGGGCGAGGTGCTGGAAAAGCCCGAGGGCTATGTCATCGCCGGAACGGGGGAGGTCGTTCCGATGAGCGACAAGCGGGTCAAGGATAGCCCGGACGGCGATTTCCACTGGTGTGCGCACCAGGCCGGTCTCGACGCCGGCAAGACGATCTGCCTGTTCGTGCCGCCGCGTTCCTATTGACGGCAAGGCAGCGTTCCAGCCGCTATTGCTGACAGACAGTTGTCAGGAGGCTTCCTTTATGTTGCCTTTGCCGCATAGGGCGGGCAACGGAGAGGAAGCTTCATGATCATCAAGGCGAGCTGTCACTGCAAGGCGACGACATTCGAGGTTTCGCAGGCGCCCGAGACAGTAACGCAATGCACCTGCTCGTTCTGCTCCAAGCGCGGTTCGCTGTGGGCCTACTACGTTCCGTCGCAATTCAAGCTCACCAGCCCGGCCAAGAACGTCTCCGTCTATCAATGGGGATCGAAGACCGTCAAACACGGATTTTGCGCCATTTGCGGCTGCGGCACCTTCACCGAAACGCCGGACTGGTCGACCGGCGAACCGGACTTCGACAACCCCAAGATTTCAGTCAATTCGCGGCTGTTCGACGATTTCGACCTCGACAAGGTCGAGGTGGTCGTCATCGACGGCAAGAACCTCTGGTAGGCCGACGCCAGAAGAGTGGCGCAAGCGGGGAAAAGCCGCTTTCGCCGTTCCGCTTTTCGCCGTATTTCATGGTACAAGACCCGTGGAAGGGCTGATATGCGCGGGCCGCAAAGGCCGCGGTTTGGAGAGGGACGTTATCTCATGAAAAAGACTGTGCTCGTCGCCGTTGCGACGGCTGTGCTGGTGAGTGCCTGCACGACCACTGATCCATATACCGGCGATCAGAAGATTTCCAACACCGCGGCCGGCGCCGGCCTTGGCGCACTGGCGGGTGCGGGCCTCGGCCTGCTTGCCGGCGGAAATGACCGCCGCAACGCGTTGATCGGCGCGGGTATCGGCGCGCTGGCCGGCGGCGCCATTGGCGCCACGATGGACCAGAACGAGGCTGAATTGCGCCGCCAGCTGCAGGGCACCGGCGTCAGCGTCACCCGCACCGGCGACCAGATCATCCTCAACATGCCGTCCGATATCACCTTCAACGTCGACCAGGATGCAGTGAAGCCCGGCTTCTACCAGGTGCTGAATTCGGTGGCGCTGGTGCTGAACAAGTTCCGCCAGACCACGGTCGACGTGTTCGGCCACACCGATTCGACCGGTGGCGACGAGCACAATTTCGATCTGTCGCAGCGCCGTGCATTGGCGGTCGCCAACTACCTGTCGGGACAGGGCGTCGATTCGCGCCGCTTCGCCGTCACCGGCTTCGGCAAGACCCGCCCGATCGCCTCCAACGCGACCTCGGCCGGCCGCGCGCAGAACCGGCGCGTCGAGATCCAGCTTTCGCCGCTCACCTGATCAGGTCGGCATCGACATGCGAAGGCGGCCCCGCAAGGGGCCGTTTCATTTTGGCGCTCGGGTTCGCCAAACGATCTAAAGCATTAGATTTTTCTAATATTTTCTTCCCGCAGACCTTGGAAAGGACTAGCATCGGCGCTGTTCCAGAGGGGATGGGGCGGTACAAATGGCCGCGCGATCATCATTCTTCTTTCGCCCCGGTCTTGCGCGGCCAGATAACGAAATCTGGGAGGACTGCATGACAAGAACAGCTCGGTTCGGGCGTTGCGGCGCCCTCGTTTTGACAGGTCTGGTCTCTGCTTGGTGCGCGGCCGCCACGGCTCGAGCCGAGGACGCCAACAAGGCCGACATCGAAGCCTTGAAGAAATCGCTCACCAAATATGAGGACTACACGGCCGCCATCCGCGATCTTTATCTGTCGACCGAAGGTTGCGTCTACTTCAACGGCGAAAAGATACCCGGCACGATGGATTATCCAAAGGGCGCCATGGGCATCCATTTCGTCAATGTTCCCAGCGTCGGCCAGAAACTCGACCCGATGAAACCCAATGTCTTGATCTACGAGCCGACCAAAAAAGGCTTGAAGTTGGTTGGCGTGGAATGGCTGGTGCCGCTGACGCCGGACGTCAAGGAAGCTCCTAAGCTATTCGGCCAGAAATTCATGGGACCGATGGAAGGGCACTATCCGCTCATTCCGAAGGAGTTCGTCCACTACGACCTTCATGCCTGGCTGTTCAGGGACAATCCGAACGGCATGTTCAGCCCGACGAACCCGAAGGTGAAATGCAGCAAGGCCGAGTTTCCGATGCTGGAAAAACCGACCAAGATGATGCCCGGGCCGATGTGACGGGACAACAATGATCGCGACGGGCAAGCCGGGTGATCGGCTTGCCTCGCGAGACCGAAACCGGAAATCAGACCTTGGCGACGATCTTCATGAAGGCCGGCATGTCATCGCCGAAGCCGACTGTGCCGTCATTGTCTTCGCCGCCGCGGTTGTTGCGGGCAGGGCGGCTGTTGTTGGCACGCTGCGGCCTGGTGTCGCCGCGTTCGGGAGCTCGGTTCTCGTTGTTGCGATCGGAAACCTTGCGTTCGCTGTTTTCGGAGCGGATCGCTTCCTTGCGCTGACGCCGTTCGCCGATGTCGGCGACCGCCGCCTCAGCCACGACCGGCTGTTCCTCGCGTGCGGCATCCGCCGGGGCGACTTCGCTAGGCTTGGCGTGGCGCTCGCGTGGCTTGCGCTCGCCGCGATCTTTGCGGTCCTCGTCCTTGCGGCCGGCGCGGCGCGGGGCGCCACGGCCACGGCGCGGCGCTTCGTCCTCGCCGCCTTCGCTGGCGACCACCGTCGACAGGTCGCCGTCATGCCACTCGATCTTGTTCCCGATCAGCCGCTCGATGGCGTCGATGTATTTGGTGTCCGACTTGGTGGCGATGGTGAAGGATTTGCCCGAGCGTCCGGCACGGCCGGTGCGGCCAATGCGGTGGACATAGTCCTCGGCGTGGATCGGCACATCGTAGTTGAAGACGTGGCTGACATCGGGGATGTCGAGGCCACGCGCGGCAACATCGGACGCCACGAGATAGCGCAGCTTGCCGTCGCGGAAATTGGCCAGCATCTGCATGCGGGCGCGCTGATCCATATCGCCATGCAGGGCGCCGGCGTCGAAATCATACTTCAACAGCGAGCGGAACAGTTCCGAGACCTCGACCTTGCGGTTGCAGAAGATGATGGCGTTCTTCAGCTCGGCGTCTTCGGCCTTCATCAGATTGCGCAGCGTCTCGCGCTTGTCCCAGGGCTTTGGGCCCGACTTGACCAGCCGCTGGACGATATTGGTGGCAGCGGATGCTGCCTTGGAGACCTCGACGCGGATAGGCGCGTGCAGGAATTTTTCGGTGAGCTTGGTGATCTCCGGCGGCATCGTCGCCGAGAAGAACAGCGTCTGCCTGGTGAACGGGATCATCTCGCAAATGCGCTCGATGTCGGGGATGAAGCCCATGTCGAGCATGCGGTCGGCTTCGTCGATGACGAGGATCTCGACGCCGTTGAGCAAGAGCTTGCCGCGCTCGCGGTGGTCGAGCAGGCGGCCGGGCGTGGCGATCAGCACGTCGGCGCCGCGCTCCAGCTTCTTGTCCTGCTCGTCGAAAGAGACGCCGCCGATCAGAAGCGCGATGTTGAGCTTGTGGTTCTTGCCGTAGCGCACGAAATTCTCTTCGACCTGCGCGGCAAGCTCGCGCGTCGGTTCGAGGATCAGCGTGCGCGGCATGCGGGCGCGGGCCCGGCCTTTTTCGAGGCGGGTCAGCATTGGCAGCACGAAGGAGGCGGTTTTGCCCGTGCCGGTCTGGGCGATGCCCAGAATATCCTTTCCGAGCAGCGCATGCGGGATGGCGCCGGCCTGGATCGGCGTCGGCTGCGTGTAGCCGGCATCGGTGACTGCGGAAAGGACCTTCGGCGACAGGCCAAGGTCTGAAAAGGTCAACGCTTCTGGAGCGGTCGTGGTGTCTGAGGACAAGTGTTGTTGTCTTTGGCTGGTTCGGGGAAGCGCAACGGCATCCGTCGCGGCAAGCACAGCGTGCCTGCAAGATTGGTATTGCGATTAGGCGCAAGCCCACGATTTGTCAACAGAAACGGGCGGGATTGGCACGATTGTGAAAACGTAAGCTTAATCGCGATGCTTAATCAGGTAGTCTTTTTTTGCGCCGGCTCAATAGCGAAACTGCTCGGCGAGAATGCGTTCGTTCCACGAATGGTTGGGGTCAAACAGCAGCGTCGCCGTCGCGCTCAGCGATTCCCGGACCGTCACGGACGCCACCGCCTTGACCTCGGTGTGGTCGGCGGCGGCGTTCACCGGGCGCTTCTCCGGCTCCAGAATATCGAAGCGAACGGTCGCCTTGTTGGACAACAGGGCACCTCGCCAGCGGCGCGGGCGGAACGGGCTGACCGGGGTCAGCGCGAGCAGCGGCGCGTCGAGCGGCAGGATCGGCCCGTGCGCGGACAGATTGTAGGCGGTGGAGCCGGCCGGTGTCGCGATCATCACGCCGTCGCAGTTGAGTTCCTCGATGCGGACCTGTTCATCGACGGTGATGCGGATCTTTGCCGTCTGGTAGGATTGGCGCCACAGCGCCACTTCGTTGATGGCAAGTGCCGAAACCGTCTCGCCCTCATGCGTCACCGCCAGCATCTCCAGCGGCCGGATCGTTTCGGCGACGGCGGCCGCGATGCGTTCGGTGAGACCGCCGACGCGGTATTCGTTCATCAGGAAGCCGATGGTGCCACGGTTCATGCCGTAGACCTTCTTTCCCGTGCTCATCGTGTCGCGAAGGGTCTGCAGCAGGAAGCCGTCGCCACCGAGCGCCACCACCACCTCGGCGTCCTCGAACGGGGCCTGGCCATAGCGGGCCGACAGGCTTTCCATGGCCGCCTTGGCATCGGCGGTGTCGGACGAGACGAAGGCGAGACTGGCTGTGCTCATGACTTCCCGATGGCGGTCGGCGGCGGTTGCGTGGGGTAGCATGGGCAAGCGCGTCTGCAAAGGGAGGCAGCGTCCGGTGCCACTGCGGCCGTGCCGGAACGAAAATCGGTGGCTCGCGCTTCATGTCGCCGGAGCGGCGAATGTGATGGTTAAGAGCGAGCTTAAACACTCGTAAAGCCCCATCGATCATGTTAGCCGGCAGATGATGGGTGGCTGGGGGGCTAGCCAGTTGAGACCTGTCTATTGCCGGTGACACGCCTGATTATCGTCTTCCTCGTGATGGGAAGTTTCGCGCTTCTCTTCGCCGAACTTGTGCGACAGTCCGAGGACATGAGTTCAAGGCCGAGGCCGACGGCCTCACGCTGCGGCGACGCCGGCATGCCATGCCCGCAAAACGCTTTGTAGGCTGAAGCCGCAGCCGATCCGCCGACGGCGCGGCTGCAATTCATCACCCACTGCCTGACAATCTGTAGGTTTGACGGCACCGACCAGCGTCGTCGACGTCTGGCCGATACCGTCGCCATGCCGGCAAAAAGATATTGACTGTATGTTTAGTAATTAATACCGTGAGGCATACCGAGTTGGTCAGCCGGGATAGATCGGTGAATGGCCACCAGGACGAAGGGAACAGACGGGCCAGCGGCGACTACGCAGCCGGCCTCAACAATGGGAGAATAAGCATGCACCTGAAATCCACCGCGACGGCGCTCGGCCTGTCGCTGCTGGCCATGACCGGCATTGCCCAGGCCGATGGCGAACTCCAGATCTACAATTGGGGCAACTACACCAGTCCGGAGTTGATCAAGAAGTTCGAGGACACCTACAAGATCAAGGTCACCGTCACCGACTACGACTCCAACGACACCGCCTTGGCCAAGGTCCGCCAGGGCGCCTCCGGCTACGATATCGTCGTGCCCTCGGCCAGCGTGATGCCGATCTGGATCAGCGAAGGCTTGCTGTTGGAGACCGATCCCAACACGATGGAAAACTTTAAAAATGTCGATCCGAGATGGGTCGATGTTCCGTTCGATCCCGGCCGCAAATACTCCGTGCCGTGGCAATGGGGCACGACCGGCATCTCGGTCAACAAATCGGTCTATGCGGGCGACCCTAACACCTCGGCGATTTTCCTCGATCCGCCGCCGGAACTCGTTGGCAAGATCAATGTCGTGCCCGAAATGGGGGACATCATGTTCCTCACCATTGCCTATGAGGGCGGCAAGTATTGCACCGACGACAAGGTGCTGCTGAAGAAGGTGCATGACAAGCTGGTCGAGGCCAAGGGCAAATGGCTGTCGCTCGATTACGCGGCCGTCGATGGCCTGGGCCGAGGCGACATTGCCGCTGGCGTCAACTGGAACGGCATATCGCTGCGCGAGCGGCTTGAGAACGACAAGATCGTCTACGGCTATCCCAAAGAGGGCTTTCCGATCTGGATGGACAATGTCGCGGTGCTCAAGGACGCCAAGAATGTCGAGAACGCCAAGCTTTTCCAGAATTTCATCATGGACCCGAAGAACGCCGCGCTGATCTCGGCGTTCGCGCACTACGCCAACGGCATCAAGGGCTCCGAGCCGTTCCTGCCGGACGACATGAAGGGAGCGCCCGAAGTGGACGTTCCGGCCGAATTTGCCGACAAAGGCCAGTTCATGCCGACCTGCCCCGCCGACATCCAGGCGCTCTACACCAGGATCTGGACCGACCTGCAGAAATAGCAGCGCCGCCAGCCGAACTTGCCAACATCCTTCGGGCCGCTCACGGCGGCCCGGCCATCCCTCATGCCAGATGCGGTCCAGCGCGGCCGCGGGAGATTTTGATGTCCGATCTCGACCTTTGCTACATGCCGGCCAGCGAGGCGTTGCGGCTGTTCAAGGCGAAGAAGCTTTCGCCTGTCGACCTGATGCAGGCCACCATCCGCCGCGCCGAGGCGACGAAAGCAACGATCAACTGCTTCACTTTCGAGCATTTCGACGAGGCGATGGCGCTCGCCAGAAAAGCCGAGGCGAAATACGCCAAGGGCTCCAGGACCGGTGCGCTCGAGGGCCTGCCGATCGGCATCAAGGACGAGAGCTACATCAAGGGCAAGCCGACATCGCATGGCTCGCTGCTGTCGAAGGATGCCATTGGCGGCCATACATCGACGATGAACGAGCGTGTCATGAAGGCTGGCGGCATCGTGCATGCCCGCACGGCGACGCCCGAATTCAGCTGCGCCGGCTATACCTGGTCGAAGCGTTGGGGGGTGACGCGCAACCCGTGGAATCCCGATTTTACACCGGGCGGGTCGTCGGGCGGTTCGGCGGCAACGCTGGCTTCCGGCACATCATCGATCGCCACCGGGTCGGACATTGCCGGGTCGATCCGCATTCCGGCCTCGGCCTGCGGCCTGATCGGCTTCAAGCCGCCTTACGGCCGCAACCCCGACGAGCCGCCCTTCAATCTCGACTTCTATTGCCACACCGGGCCGCTCGCCCGAAATGTCGGCGATGCGATCCTGCTGCAGAACGTGATGGCCGGGCCGAGCCCGCTCGACATCGCCACGTTGCGCCCGAAACTGCGCCTGCCCAGCGACTACAAGCCGATCAAGGGCTGGAAGATCGCCTTCTCGATGGATCTCGGGTCCTTTGAGATCGACCCCGACGTGCGCAAGAACACGCTTGCCGCCTGCGATGTGTTTCGTTCGCTCGGCGCCACCGTCGAGGAGGTCGACCTCGGCTGGGGTGATGAGGTGCTGAAGGCCGGCATGGCTTACCTCGAACATCTCTTCGGCGCCTCGCTGGTGCCCCTGCTCGCCAAGCACGGCAAGGACATGACCAGCTATGCCAGGCAGTTCGCGCAGGACGGGCAGAAGTCGAAGGCGACGGATTTTGTCGCGACCCTGGAGGTGGCGGCCCGGATGTACCAGACGCTGGGGCCGTTGCTGGAAAAATACGATGTGCTGATCTGTCCGACCAATGCGCTTCCCGCGGTGCCGGCGGAATTCGATCAGACCAAAGGCAAGGTCGAGATCAACGGCAGGGAGGTGAATCCGTCGCTGGGCTGGGTGATGACCACGCCGTTCAACATGCTGAGCCGCTGCCCGGTTCTGTCGGTGCCGTCGGGCCGCGCCGCCAATGGTGTGCCGACAGGCATCCAGATTGTCGGCCGCACCTATAGCGACGCCGATGTTTTCCGGGCGGCGATGGCCTATGAGACGGCTCAGGGTCAATGGTACATGAAAGCCGGGACACGCCCGTCGCTGTGAGTCCGCGAAGGCGCCGGCGTGCCAAAGCAGCGGCGGGATGTTTTCGCCGGGGAAAGGCCTGACGACAATGGCGCAACGCAAAGCCACCGCCGAGGCGGGAAAAAGCAAGGCGACCAAGGGCGCAGCGAACGACGCCGCGCCCAAGGACCGCCGGCGCGAGCGCGGCGAAGCGAGCATCCAGCGCATCATCGATGCCACCATCGAGCTCATCGCGGAGGAGGGCCTGGCCAGCGTCACCATGCAGCGCATTGCCGAGCATGTTGGCTCGTCCAACGCGCTGGTGGTCTTTCATTTTCGCAGCAAAGAGAATTTGTTCCGGGCCGTTCTGCAGTATCTCAGCGATCAATATGACGCGCTGTGGATCACCTTGGTGCGGGCGCCCGGCCTGTCGCCGGTGGAACGGGCCTTGGGCGCGGTCGATTGCGCGCAGCGCTTTGCCCGTCTGCATCCGAAATGGGTCTCAGTCTTCGTCGTGTTCTCCAGCGACCGCAAGAGCATGCAGATCTACAATGAAATCGGCCTGCCCAGCGATCTCGCCTACACCGCCGAAGCGCGCGATCTGCTGATCGAAATCGCGCGTGAAGGTGGCTATACCGGCGTCGACATAGACACGCTGTCAGAGAGCCTGAACTATCTGGTTCACGGCGCCTGGTATTGGGATCATCTCAACCCGTCCAGCCGCGACACAGACGTGCTGCGCAAAACGATGCTGCTGCTGTTGCACCAGGCATTTCCGCGGCACTTTGAGTTGATGCGTTAGGTTTTCCGGTCAGGACGTTCAGCGCATCAAGCATGAGCTCAAACGTACCCTCGCCATTTGCTATTTCGAGGCGCCCGAGCGCTCGCCCTCATGAAAATTAGCAATCGCTAAAATTATCGCTTTGCATTTAAGGGGGCTGAAATTTCGCCAGATGATAAAGTCGGCGTCGGTCACGGTGGCTGGCGCTGAAATCGGAGACAGCGATGAAAAAGTTCCCTCTGCTGGTGGTGACCTCGATCGGTTTGCTGGGCGTTTTCATGACAGCGAAATCGTTTGCAAGCCAGGTCTCCGATCACGGCGCTCCAGTGACCGCCACCATACCAAACGATGACAGCGAGGATGCCACCGCCGGCGACCAGAACGATGATAGTGCCGTGGAAAGCGACGACAGAGCCGGTGAGCAGAAAGGCGATGGCGTCGAGCAGGGCGACCAGGGTGACGGTGGCGTCGACGCCGGTCCGCATGATGGCGACCAGGGTGACGATGCCGACGATGATAGCGGCGACAGCAGCGATCATGAGAGCGGCGACCATACTGGCGGCAATAGCGGCGGCAGCGACAGCGGCGATCACGAGAGCGGCGATCATGCTGGTGGCGATAGCGGGGGCGGCGACAGCGGCGGTCACGAGGGTGACGACTGATACGTTAGTCCGCTTTACGCTTTTTGGCTCGCTGGCCTTTAGCGGGAAGGTTCCCTCGCTCAGAGACACGTTGGGTTATGATAGGCGCATGCTCTGCATTTTTTGATCGAAAAGCGCGAGCTTGGTCATATAACCGATCCTGATCCTCTGGTCGCAGTGAGCGCATTTGAAGGCAGATATAACCTTCACCCACGAGCCCCTTTTCACGATTACATGGGAACAGTTGGGGCATTCAAATTTTAAGTACTCGTCCATCATTTTTTCTGAAATGGGCATGGTGCCACTCCCCCCGCAATGCACCGACTGAACGGTGGCGGTCTGCAGCTGGGCCATTATATCCCCATCCCATTTCTTCGTCCCGCACTCCCTTGAGGGACCAAAGTCTGACTCGCACACGCATTGGGCCTAGACGGGCAACGAACGCTTTCTTGGCGGCCGCTTTGGAGGATAAAAAGAACCCACAACGCAGACGCTTGCGTGAATGCCGTTATTGCCGTTCCGATCGTTCAGGAAGGGCTCCTGGTTTACAGTGGTTGCCAATTTCAAGCGCCTTCGGGGGCCAAAAAGTGATCATCGAGCTATTTGGCCCGGCCGGCTCAGGTAAGACCACTTTCGCGCATGCGCTTCAACGTCATCTGCAAGTACAAGGCTACGTCGCCAAAGTAATGCTTTCATATGAACCCGGTGTCCATCGCTCACCGCTAGACCCTAGTGGGTTCCGCTATGCACTGCACCGTATTGCCATATCAACGATCAGGACTGCCGCCTTTGCTTGTCGCCCTATCGACAACGCCGAAGGGTTCCGACTGACCGGCAAGCTGATAAGGATTCTGGCGCCGAGAAATCCGATCTGGCTGATCAGGTTCAGTCAGTATCTCATGGCTCTCTCCCACGTTTGGCATCAAGCGTACGACGCGCGTCAGATTGTGATCTTCGACCAAGGTTTTATCCAGCTTGTCTCTTCATTAGGCCTGTTCAGCGGCGTTTCGGACGTAGAGAAACTTAAATCTGCTTTGGAACTGATCCCGCCATCGCATCTTGCCATAGCTACCAGCGCGGCCGAGCCATTGCTGTCACAGCGCCTGAGTGCTCGGCTTCTTCGGCAGACCTATCTGGAGCGCATGTTCGAGGCGGATTGCAGAACCAACCTGCAATCGATCCCAATAATCGACCACGTAAAAAGTATCCTTCTCGGCAGCGGCAGGTTCGTAATAAGCATCGATACGTCGGAAGAAGGCGGTCTGCAGGAAAGTGTTGCTCGAGTTGCAAGGGAGATTGGCGCGATGGGCTCTGATGGACAGTGCAAAGCTGCGGAAGCCTGACGCCCCACGCCGATAGAACTGCAGCTGCCCGTCGATATCGTGGCTGAGGGTATTCTTCAGGTCGCCGGCAGGCGTCTCGGTGTTCGTCGTGTTCTCGACCGCAAGAGCATGCAGATCCACAATGAAATCGGCCTGCCCAGCGATCTCGCCTACACCGCCGAAGCGCGCGAGTTGCTGATAGAAATCGCCCGTGACGGCGGCTACACCGGCGTCGACATAGGCACGCTGTCAGAGAGCCTGAATTATCTGGTGCATGGCTCCTGGTATTGGGATCATCTCAACCCGTCCAGCCGCGACACCGACGTGCTGCGCAAGACCATGCTGCTCCTGCTACACCAGGCGTTCCCGCGGCATTTCGAGTTGGGATGAGGGCGGCTTAGCCAAGCAAAAGCCGGCGGCGCGATTTTCATCCGAAGCTGCTCGAACCTCTTGAGTTGCAAACGAAACCTGATACAATCACAGGGTGCACTATACGCAATGCAAGGTTGCGTGATTGGGGGGGCGAATGTGGCATTGGGCAATACTGCTGCTGTTGATTGGCATGCCTCTTTTCTTCGCAGTCCGCTCGGCACGCAAACGCTCACGACCTCCGACATACCTTGAGGGATTTGGCGGTTGGCTGGTGCTGCTGGCGATCGGTCAGTCATTGTCGCCGTTGCGTACACTTGTGGACTTGGCCAGATCGGTCAAAGACTACCAGCAGCTCATCACACTGCCTAACGGGCCTTTGGCGGTGTATGGTGAGGTGACCCTCAATCTGGTTTTTCTGGTGCTTCAGCTGGTCGTGCTCGTTTCGATGCTGCGGCGAAGCCGCCACTTCCCCAAACTGTTCATATGCCAATGGTTTGCGATTCCTCTCTTGTTCATCCTGCACACCGTTTGGATATCAAGAATACTCGGCATCCCGATAAGCCGGCTCCTGGACGTGGATACATTGATATCGGCCCTAATTGCCGTCACCACCACGGGGCTTTGGGCCGCTTATGTCTACAGGTCGGTCAGAGTGAGAAACACGTTCAGTGGCGATACGGCAGCCATTCAGGCTGCGACGTTCTCCTAGAAGGTCCGACGGTTGCGACTTGAGCCGGATGTCGGTGGTGCCAGCCGCCGGCTTCGGAGGACACTCCTTCGTCTAACGAGCTTTGGGTGGCCTGCCACGCGAAGCTCGAAGAGTGAAGGCTGGTGCCCCCGGACGGAATCGAACCGCCGACCTTCGGTTTACAAAACCGCTGCTCTACCAGCTGAGCTACAAGGGCACGGCGCTCCGGTTAGCATATTTGCCGCGCCAGTAAAGACAAAAGTCCGTTTTCGATTGCTAATGGACCCGCCGGGCCGGCTGGCGCCGCCATGCTGAAAACCGCCAAGTCCTTTCCTACATATCTTCCAGGTGCAATCGCCTGGTTAGGGGGCTCGCATGATCAGACTTGTCATCATTCTCCCGCTCGTCGTCATCGCCTGGTTTCTCGTGGTCAAGCTCATCAAGGACGTGAAGAGCGCTAACATCGACTGGACCGGCATCGCCACCATCGTCGGTTTCATCGCGATGGCGTTCTGGCTGCGGCATGTCACGGGGATGGGGTGACAGAGAGTGAGTAGGGAATAGTCAGTAGTGAGTGGTCCAACCAACTCACAACTCACTACTCACTAATCGCAAAACCCTCGAACCTTTCGCTGTGGCGAAGATCCACCGGCGACGAGATCCTTGCCGCAGCAGGTTTTTGCCGGGCTCGAGAAAAAAATCAAAAAACCCGTCGAACCTTTTTCCTCACCGCAACGACAGATGATCAAGAGGCGGATGGATCGCCTCTAGCAACGAAACAAGGAGATCATCATGTTCACGCGCAAAATCGCTTCTGCCCTCATCGCCTCCACCGTCGCCGCCGCTTCGCTGGCCGGCACCGTGCAGCCTTCGGCCGCCCACAGCCATCACCACAACCGTGAAATCGGCATCGGCATCGCCGCCGGCGTTGGTGGCTTCGTGCTCGGCAGCCTGCTCAGCCAGCAGCCGCACACCGTCTATGTCGACGACGAAGGTGGCTCCTGGCACGTCCGCCGCTGCGCCAACCGCTACGCCAGCTACGATCCGTACTCCGACACCTATGTCGGCTATGACGGCTACCGCCACTACTGCCGCCTCTAACAGGTCGGTTTCGGGCAATGAAGAAGGGGCTCCAAAGCCCCTTTTTCATTGTTCGCGCTAGGATTTTTGCGTGTCGATCGGCAACCCTGCCGCGCGGCAGGCGTCCGCAATCGCGCCCTGCTGCGTGTTGCCCATTGCGGCGAGTTCGAAGCTGTCGTCGGCATCCGGATAGATCTTGCCGAGGAAAGGCTCATAGTCGGCAGAGCGGCCGGCAGCGTTCCTGTCATCGACAGAGCCGCATACCACAATCTCTTTGCGGCCGTTCACCGTGCGCTCGCCGGCGAGTATGGGTCCGAACCTCGCGGTGACCGGGTTTTTCAAGTGCTGGCGCACGCCAATGGTGATGGTCTCCTCCAGGGCGAGCGAGACCGCAATCGGATCGGCGCGCTGGCTCGTGGCGGGTTCAGGTGGCGGCGGTGTCGTCGCCACGCAACCGCAGAGCGAAGCGAAGAGCAAAAGCTGGACCGTTTTCTGCATGCTCGCCCTTTTGCATGCCTGCGAAAGCCGCGGCAAGACGGGCAACGTCCATGTGACCGGCGATGTACAGCGATTTTGCGAAAGTCTAGTCTGCCACCCGAGCGCCAATCGAGGGGAGGGTGGCTTGGACGAGCAGGACCCGAAGGAAGATTTGGTCGAAACGGCTTTTCGCAACGGCACCGTCACCACGGTCGGGCTCCTGCTCGCCTTTTCGCTGGGTTTCATCACCCACTGGGCCGCCAATCCCATTCCATGGCGGGCCTACCACCTGGTCGCGGTCGTGCCGATCCTGATCGGCATCGCCTTGCAGATGCGGGCGCTTGCCATATTGCTCGACATCGCGTCGCTGCAACGACGCATTTTTGAGCGCGCCAACCGCATCTTCATCACCGGTCTCATCTTCACCGCCTGCGGCGTCGGCGGGGCGATCCTGCTCGATTTCTTCGAGATTTCGGTGCGGAGCGCGGTGCCGGGCGCATGACAGCGAGAACCGAGAACCGATTTCTCGTGTCGCTCGCAGCCTGAAATTCGGCCGATCAGCCTGACTTATGTCCGCCGATCATCTTGGTCACTTCGGCTGCGGCATCACGCACCAGCGGCCCGATCTCGTCCAGCCGCTCCGGCGTCACCCGCACCGTCGGGCCGGACACCGAAACGCCGCCGATCGGCTCGCCGAATTCGTTGAAGATGGCGGCGGCCACGCAACGCATGCCGGGATGGCGTTCTTCGTCGTCGACCGACCAGCCACGGTGCTTGATGACAGCCAGGTCGTGGGCGAGCGCCGAAATGTCGGACAGCGTCTTGTCGGTGAAGCGCTGCAGGCCCGATTTGCGCAGGATGGCAGCGACCCGTTCCGGCTCAAGCTGCGCCAGCACCGCCTTGCCGATGCCCGAGGCATGGAAGGAGCTGCGCGTGCCCGGGCGGAAGAAGGCGCGGATCGCCTGATGCGTCTCGACCTGGCTGACGAAAACGACGCAATCGTCCTCGGCGACACCGAGATTGGCCGTTTCGCCGGTCTTCTCCATCAATTCCTGCATCACGACACGAGCGCGATCGACCAGCTTGCGGCGGCGCAGGAAGGCCGCACCCATGCGGTAGGTCTCGACGCCGATCGACCACAGCTGGTCCGATGTATCGAACTCGACCATGCCGTGGTTCTGCAGCGTCGTCAGCATGCGGTAGGCGGTGGAGGCGGCAAGGCCGCTTTGTGCCGATATCTCGCTCAATGACAGGCCGCTGCCCTCGGCGACAATGGCCAGGATGCGCAAGGCGCGGTCGAGCGACTGCACCGAACCGGCCTCGGCCGGCCCATTGAAAGCGCGGGGACGGCCGCGCTGGCGTTTTTCATTGGTTTCCATGGCGGCATTGTCGCCGATTTCTCCAAAAAAACAATGAAAAAGTTTTTCACTGATTTTTCGAGCTGGATTCATGGAAAACGAAAAATCAAGCGAAATCAGTCAGTAGGGGCTGTTTTCTAGAAATGAAAAATTATTCTGAAAAAATTGAAAAATCGTTCGCCCGCTGGCATTGTCAGCCAACCAACAATCTTGCGGAGGCTGAACATGGCCAGGATGCGCGCTGTCGATGCAGCGGTTCTCGTTCTCGAAAAGGAAGGCATTTCCTGCGGCTTCGGCGTGCCGGGCGCGGCGATCAATCCGTTCTATTCGGCGCTGAAGGCGCGGGGCTCGATCCGCCACATACTGGCGCGCCATGTCGAGGCGGCGTCGCATATGGCCGAAGGGTATACGCGGGCCAAGGCCGGCAATATCGGGCTGTGCATCGGCACATCGGGCCCGGCGGGCACTGATATGATCACCGGGCTCTATTCGGCGGCGGCGGATTCCATTCCGATCTTGTGCATCACGGGGCAGGCGCCACGCGCGCGGCTGAACAAGGAGGATTTCCAGGCGGTCGACATCGCCGCCATTGCGGCACCCGTCGCCAAATGGGCGGTTACCGTCATGGAGCCCTATCTGGTGCCGATGGCGCTGCAGAAGGCGTTTCATTTGATGCGCTCGTCGCGGCCGGGTCCGGTGCTGATCGACCTGCCGGTCGACGTGCAACTGGCCGAGATCGAATTCGACATCGACGCCTATGAGACACTCGTCCCGTTCAAGCCGGCCATGTCGCGCACCCAGGCCGAAAAGGCGCTGGCGATGCTCAACGCGGCGGACAAGCCGCTGATCGTTGCCGGCGGCGGCATCATCAATGCCGATGCGTCAGACCTGTTGATCGAATTCGCCGAGATCACCGGCGTGCCGGTCATCCCGACGCTGATGGGCTGGGGCGCGATCCCCGACGACCACCGGCTGATGGCCGGCATGTGCGGGCTGCAGACCTCGCACCGCTACGGCAATGCGACCATGCTGGAGGCCGATTTCGTGTTCGGCATCGGCAATCGCTGGGCCAACCGCCACACCGGTTCGGTCGATGTCTACACCAAGGGGAAAAAATTCATCCATGTCGACATCGAGCCGACGCAGATCGGCCGTGTCTTCGCGCCGGATCTCGGTGTCGTCTCGGATGCCGGTGCCGCACTGAAGATGCTGCTCGACGTCGCCACCGAATGGAAGACGGCGGGAAAGCTGCGCGACTGGTCGGGTTGGGCCAAGGAATGCCAGGGCCGCAAGAAGACGATGAAGCGCAAGACGCATTTCGAGCAGGTGCCGTTGAAGCCGCAGCGCGTCTATGAGGAGATGAACAAGGCGTTCGGCCGCGACACCACCTATGTCACCACGATCGGCCTGTCGCAGATCGCCGGGGCGCAGTTCCTGCATGTCTACAAGCCGCGCAACTGGATCAATTGCGGCCAGGCTGGCCCGCTTGGCTGGACGCTGCCGGCAGCCCTTGGCGTGCGCGCCGCCGACCCGGACCGCACCATCGTGGCGCTGTCGGGCGACTACGATTTTCAGTTCATGATCGAGGAACTGGCGGCCGGGGCGCAGCACAAATTGCCTTACATCCATGTCGTCGTGAACAACGCCTATCTCGGCCTGATCCGTCAGGCGCAGCGCGGTTTTTCCATGGATTTCGAGGTCAGCCTGGCCTTCGAGAACGTCAACCGGGCCAACGATCCGGAGGCCGGCTACGGCGTCGACCATGTCGCGGTCGCCGAAGCCATGGGCTGCAAGGCGGTGCGGGTGCGCAAGCCGGAAGAGTTCGCCGGCGCGTTCAAGGAAGCGCAGCGGCTGATGAAGGAACATCAGGTGCCGGTGGTGCTCGAATTCATCCTCGAACGCGTCACCAACATTTCCATGGGCACGGAAATCGACAAGATCACCGAATTCGAGGACCTTGCCGAAAGCCACGAGGATGCGCCGACGGCCATCGTGATGCTCGACTAGGCCTGGCGGAGAGAAGGAGAAAAAGAATGCCGCGGTTTTCAGCCAATGTGTCGATGCTCTTTGGCGAGCATGAGTTTCTCGATCGTTTTGACGCGGCCGCCCGGGCCGGCTTCAAGGGCGTCGAATATATCGGGCCCTATGACCATGCGCCGGAGGTGGTTGCCGCGCGGCTGAAGAAGAATGGCCTGACACAGGTGCTGTTCAACCTGCCGGTCGGCGACTGGGGCAAGGGCGAGCGAGGCATTGCCGTGCTGCCCGATCGCGTGCCGGAGTTCCGGCAAGGCATCGCCAAGGCGATCTCCTACGCCCACGCGCTCGGCTGCGAACAGGTCAATTGTCTCGCCGGCATCGCCCCGCAAGGCGTGGATCGCACTGTGCTGGAAATCACCTTTGCCGAGAACCTGGCGTTCGCAGCGGAGAAACTGGAGCAGGCCGGCATTCGGCTGCTGATCGAGCCGATCAACACGCGCGACATTCCCGGCTTCTTCCTGAATTACTCCGACCAGGCGCTGGCGCTGATCGACCGCGTCGGCTCGAAGAACCTGTTCCTGCAATATGACATCTATCACATGCAGATCATGGAGGGGGATCTCGCCCGTACCATCGAGGCAAACCTTGGCCGCATCGCGCATATCCAGCTTGCGGACAATCCCGGCCGTCACGAGCCGGGGACGGGCGAGATCAATTATCCCTTCCTCTACGAGCACATCGACCGGATTGGTTATTCCGGCTGGGTCGGCGCGGAATACAAGCCGAAGGCGGGGACTGAACAAGGGCTGGGGTGGTTCAGGGAGCTCAACGGGCAGGGGRGCGCGGCGGCTTAGGCGCAGTCGAGCTAGCGTTCCTTCGCGCCCCCCTCTGTCCTGCCGGACATCTCCCCCGCAAGGGGGGAGATCAGCTGTCATCTCGGCTTTCGCCAATCCCCAGCCTTGCAGGATGAGCGAGGCGTCGAAACTGCCAATCTCCCCCCTCGTGGGGGAGATGTCCGGCAGGACAGAGGGGGGCGCGAAGGATCGCGACCTAACAAATTACGGAGAACCAACATGGAAACCATCGGCTTTATCGGCCTCGGCATCATGGGCGGGCCGATGGCGGGGCACCTGCTCGACGCAGGCTACACCGTCATCGCCAGCGACCACCGCTCGAAACCCTCGGCTGACCTGATCGGCAAGGGGCTGAAGACCGTCACCGGCCACGCCGCCGTGGCGAAGGCGGCTGATATCATCATCACGATGGTGCCTGACACGCCTCAGGTCGCAGAGGTTCTGTTCGGCGACAATGGTGTTGCCGCCGGGCTGAGCAACGGCAAGCTGGTCATCGACATGAGCTCGATCTCACCGATCGAAACCAAGGTTTTCGCTCAGAAGATCAACGATCTCGGCTGCGACTATCTCGATGCACCGGTGTCGGGTGGCGAGGTCGGCGCCAAGGCGGCGTCGCTGACCATCATGGTCGGCGGCGATGAGAAATCCTTCGAGCGCGCAAAGCCCGTCTTCGAGAAGATGGGCAAGAACATCACGCTGGTCGGGCCGAACGGCGTCGGCCAGACCACAAAGGTCGCCAACCAGATCGTCGTCGCGCTGACAATCGAAGCGGTTGCCGAGGCGCTGGTCTTTGCGTCAAAAGCCGGCGCCGATCCGGCCAAGGTCAGGCAAGCGTTGATGGGCGGTCTGGCGGCCTCACGCATCCTCGAAGTGCATGGCGAGCGCATGGTCAAGCGCACCTTCGCACCGGGCTTTCGCATCGAACTGCACCAGAAGGATCTCAACCTGGCGCTGGAGGGCGCCAAGGCGCTCGGTGTCTCCTTGCCCAACACCTCGACCACGCAGCAATTGTTCAATTCCTGCGCCGCCAATGGCGGTGCCAAAGAGGATCACTCGGCGCTGGTTCGCGCGCTGGAGCGGATGGCCAATTTCGAGGTCGGCGGAAAAGCAACCGAAGCCAAGGGCAAAGCAGCATAGGTCGGGAGAAGGCGGCGCAACGTTCCCAAGCCGCCAACTCTTGCCTGCCAAGAACGGGTTCCTGCGTCAAACGCCGGAGCCCGTTTTCGCTAGACGGATGCCGCTTTCAGCCTTAGCTGCGCTTCAGAAAAGCCCGCGCCGCATAGAGGCTCACCGCCGCCGCGTTCGACACATTGAGCGAACGAATCGCGCCGGGCATGTCGAGGCGGGCGAGGGTCGTCACCGTCTCGCGCGTCTTCTGGCGCAGGCCCTTGCCTTCGGCGCCGAGCACCAGCGCGATCTTGTTGCCGGAAAAACTGGTTTCGAGTTCCGCCGGACCGTCCGAATCGAGGCCGATGGTCTGGAAGCCTGCTTCATGCAGTTGTGCCAGCGCGTCAGCCAGGTTCTTCACCTCGATCTGGTCGATATGCTCCAGCGCGCCGGAGGCCGATTTGGCCAGCACGCCGGATTCCTGCGGGCTATGGCGGGCCGTGGTGATCAGCGCGCCGGCGCCGAAGGCGATCGCCGAGCGCAGGATAGCGCCGACATTGTGCGGATCGGTGACCTGGTCGAGCACCAGCACCAGTTTCGTGTCGCCAAGCGCGTCGAGGCGCTTCGGCTTCAGCGGCTCGGCCTCTATCAGCACGCCCTGATGCACGGCGTCCGAGCCGGTGATCTTGTCGATATCCCTAGGCTCGACCAGTTCCGCCTTGAACGGCAAAGCGGCAAGGTCGGCAATCGCCAGCCGTTCGGCGGCATTGCGCGTTACCAGCATTTTGCGAATCTTGCGCCGGGGATTGTCGAGCGCCGCCCGCACCGTGTGCAGGCCATAAAGCCGCACCAGCCCGTCGGCGGCATTCTCGCCCGGCGGCACCGGCTGGCGCGGCCGGAAGGCAGGCGCACCGCCGGCCTTCTCGTCGCGGTGGGCGCGACGCAGCTTGGCGTAATGGGTGTCTTTGGCGGTCTTGGGCGTGTTGTCATTGCTCATGGCCGGCTTCTATAGCCGCGTCGCCGGGCTGTGGATACAGGCAGAAAGCCGGCTTGCCGGGCAGGCTGTCAAAATCAGCGTATTTTGCCCAGAGGTGCGGTTGACACCCAGTAGCCTTGCCGCCATAAGGCGCTTCGCTGATTTCGGAGAAAAACCTTCGGGTTCAAACCGGATCGGCGAGAATGCCTCGTTGCAAGGCTTCGACGGCAGGCTGGAGAGGTGCCCGAGTGGTTAAAGGGGACGGACTGTAAATCCGTTGGCTTAGCCTACGTTGGTTCGAATCCAACCCTCTCCACCACTGCCAGCTCGTCAGCCCTGAAGCGAAGCGGGTATAGCTCAGTGGTAGAGCAGCAGCCTTCCAAGCTGAATATGCGGGTTCGATTCCCGCTACCCGCTCCAAACTTCCCCAATGCGCCTCAGATTTCAGCGAATACCTCGACGACGTTGCCGTCGGGATCGCGGAAGAACACTGTCCTGTGGCCCCATTCCTGGTCGGTGAGCGGGAGGACCGGTTCTACGCCCTTGGCCTGAAGAGCCTCAGCGCAAGCCGCGACCATCGCCGGTGCGACGCGAAAGGCCAGTTGCAGCGACAGTGCATCTTGCCGCTGCGGCGTGTCGTTGAACATCATGCCGAGGCTGGTCAATGCCAGCGTGTTGGAGCCGACCCGGTATTCGATCCACCTGTCGCCCAGCTCGCGCTGCAGCTCGAATTCCATCACCTCTCCGTAGAAGTGCCGCATGGCGGCCATGTCGCGGGCGAAGATGACGGTGTAGTCGATCTGTCGGATCTCGTTCAGTGCGTTCATTGGTGGGTGTCCCCTTGGGCTTATGTTGCGATCGTCCGCAACCTAGCTTTCCTTTAAAGGGGTACAAGACTATAGATTATACTGGTATTGTGGGTGACAGCATGACGTATGACGGCCCACGCCACGATGAGCTTGCCCGCTTCCTGCGCGAGCGACGAGACCGCTTGCCGCGGATCGAAGGCGCCACTGGCCGCCGCCGGGCGCCGGGCCTTCGGCGCGAGGAGGTTGCCGCCGAGGCGGGGATCAGCACGACCTGGTACACCTGGCTCGAACAGGGGCGGGAGGTGAACGCATCGCCGCAAGTGCTTCGATCGCTGGCGCGGGTATTGAGGCTGAGCCGGTCCGAGCAGGCCTATCTGTTCCAGTTGGCGCGTCCGGATCTCGACTGGCGCAACCGCCTCGGCGAACATGGCCTGCCCAGCGCGCCGCTTCTGAGCCTGCTCGAAGGGCTGGCGCCGCATCCGGCCTACATCGTCAATCGCTACTGGCAGGTCGTTGCCTGGAACCACCCGGCGACGGTGCTGCTCGGGAATTTCGAGACCGATGATGAATGGTCCGGCAGCCTGATCGCCAGACTGTTTCTCGACCTGGAATGGCGGCAGCGCTTTGTCGACTGGCCGGAGGTTTCGCGCTCGGCCGTCGCGCAGTTCCGGCTTGCCACCGTGGCGATGACCCGCGATCCGGTGCTGGCGGCACTCGTTTCATCACTGGAGGCGGCAAGCGAGGCGTTTGCCGCCTGCTGGACCAGTCGCGACATCGCCGAACCACCGATCTGGCGGAAATCCATCCGGCACCCTGTCGCCGGCGCGATGGCGTTCGATTTCGCGACGCTGCAACCGGGCGGACGCGACAGCGATTTTTCGGTTTCCGTCTACACGCCGGTCGATACGTCGACCGCTGAAAAATTCACGGCGCTGCTGAGAACAACGCCCGACAACCGCAAGGCGGCGTCGGGCGCGTTTGCGCGTGATGCCAGCGCAGAAGTCTAGTTGTTGAAAGCCGATGCGACCTGGTGCTGTTGCGGCACCTGTCCGTTCGGCGTCAGCTTGTCGACGATGCCGGGCAGGGCGGTGGACAATTGCTTGAGCAGTTCCTGCTCGTCGAGCCCGGTCCTTTGCGCAATCTCGCGGATGACCTGCGGGCCGATCGCCTTGCCGAGATCGTTGGCGTTGATCGGCTGGTTCTGCCCGGTGCCTACCCAGGAATCGGCAACATTGCCGTGGCCAGCATCCTTCAGCTTGTCGAGCAGTCCGCCCAGTCCGCCGAGCAGGCCGCCGTCGCCGGAGGCGGTGGGAGCGGGGGTTTGAGGCTGGGCGGCGGGTTCGTCCGGCTGTTCGGCATTTCTGCCGCTCAGCATCTTTCCGACTAGCAGCGCGCCGAGCGCGATCATCAGCGGCTTGGTAATGTTGCCGCCAGGTACGGCGTTGTCAAAGAGTCCCATAGGTCAATCCTCCATTGCGACCAAGCCCCGTCCCATTGGCTAGAATGGAGCGCGTGGGCCGAATTTCAAGTTGGCTTGAGCTTTTGACAATCATGTGACCATGATCGGCCGGCGGGAGAATGGAGAGGAAAAATGGGCATCATCAGCTGGATCATCCTCGGCGTCATCGCCGGCTTCATCGGCAGCAAGATCGTCAACAAGACCGGCCAGGGCCTGATCATGGATATCGTGCTCGGCATTGTCGGCGCCATCGTCGGTGGCCTGATCTTCAGCGCTTTCGGCGCCACGGGCGTGACTGGCCTCAACATCTGGAGCCTGATCGTCGCCGTGATCGGCGCGGTGGTCGTGCTGTGGGCCTATCACCAGATCAGCGGCAAGCGGACGCTTTAGCACCGCTTCCTTGCTGCCGTAATCGTCGTCGCGAGGATTATGCGACGACGGTCAGCCTGCGTTTGCGTTCATCCAGTGAGACGATGGTCAGTCCGCTCGCCACCACCAGCAGGATGCCGCAGACCGCCAGGGCATTGGGGAACTGCCCGAACACCAGCACACCTGAAATGACCGCCCAGACGGTAAAGCAGTAGTAGAACGGCGCCACGACGCCGGTCGGGCCGACGCGATAGGCCATGAAGATGAAGAAATGGCCGAAGATCAGGAAGAACCCGGCGCCGGCCATCAACAGCAGGTGACGGGCTTCCGGCATCACCCAGCGCTCGGATGCGAGATGCGCGGCACCCGCGCCGATCAGCACCACCACGACAGCGGAAATGGCGACGATCATGCCCGGCACCTCGGCCGGGACGCGCCTGCCGGCGAGATCGCGCGCGGCCGACAGGGCGGCGTTGCCAAGCGCCAGCAAAGCATAGACCGAGATGCCCTCCATGGTCGGCTGCGCCACCATGACCGCGCCGACGAAGCCGAGCCCGATCAGCGCCATGCGCACGCCGCCGATCCGCTCGCCAAACAGGATGGAGGAGCCGACCAGCATCAGGAGCGGGGTGATCTGCCCGAGCGCCGTCGAATCGGCGATCTGCATGTTGGCCAGCGCCACCACATAGCAAAGGATCGCCGCCAGCTCGAGCAGGTTGCGGCGCAGCACGCGCCTGTCGAAGATCAGCGGGATCTGCTTGCCGTAACCCAGCAGGAACAGCAGTGGCATGCCCCACAGCGTGGCCGCGACCCCGCGCAGGAACAGCACTTCATAGGAGGGCAAGCCGGCGGTGGCGAGCTTCATCATCGTGTCGTTGACGAGGTAGGACCCCGTCGAAACGATCATGAACAGCGGGCCGCGTATGGATGTGGGGATGAAATGCATCGGACGAGCAAATCAGACCGGCGCCGCAGCGGCAATGGGCCACGCGCGGGCCGCCGAACCGGCAGGCAAGGGCCAGAGAGCGTCCGGTGTTTGCGAATGCATGTCGAAGCCGGCTGCCCCATTTCATTTCCCGTAGGGCCTTCCTATATCAGCGCCATATCCCCGCAATCGGATCGTCGGTTCGGACCGAGTGGACAGCGCACCCGGCCACAAGGCACTTGTGTTTTTCGGCCGTAGTCGCTAATCGCCCCGCATTCGACTGAACTGAAGGTCAAGGCCGTCCAAGGAAAGAGACTATGGCAAAAGGTAAATTCGAGCGCACTAAGCCTCATGTGAACATCGGCACGATTGGTCACGT
>NZ_JBFUFA010000017.1:0-81034 GCF_056403695.1 Mesorhizobium sp. P2_F7
TGACCTCACCAGAGCCCATTGGCAGATCTGACCTCACCAGAGCCCATTGGCAGATCGAGAACGGCCTGCATTGGATGCTCGATGTTCATCTGGATGAGGACCTCAGCCGCGCCCGCAAAGACAACGCCCCTGCCAACACCGCGCTCCTAAACCGTCTCGCCAGGAACATCCTCCAACTCGCCGATGCAGACAAAGTCCCCATCAGCCATCGCATCAAGAAATGCGCTTGGAATGACGACTATCTCATCAACGCTCTAAGCCATATGCGATAGCCCTGGGAGGGGGGGAGAGGTGGCGCTGCGAAGCAGCGACGGAGTGGGAAACCACCTGGCAATCGCCGCGAACGGACGTAGGAAGGGCACTGGGCGCAAGCATCGCCTCGCCTTGCCAAGGGTCGACCCCCAACTCCGTCGACCTTCGCTCGACACCTCTCCCCCGATCGACGGGCGAGGAAGGGCGCGAGTTCGCCGACTTCCCTCCCTCACGGAGGGCGGCAAAGTGCGTTATGTACCGGAAACCCTGCAAAACCTTCCGCCTAATTGCGCGCCACTGCAAAACATCGACAAGAAATTTCGTCGTCATATCTGCATCTTGGCGCCGCGTGCCGCGTCGGTGCTGAACAGGCCGATGACCGGGAGGATGGGTGCGCGTTCTGGCCCTCACGAAATCGCACTGGTCTGGCGGCGCAGATGTGTTGATATACGCGACCGGGCAACATTGGAGGATGAAGGTCATGGCCGATGCTGGGATGTTGCGGTTTCATGTGCCGGAGCCGGAGGTGCGGCCGGGCGGGACGCCTGACTTTTCCAACGTACCCATCCCTAAGGCCGGTTCGGCGCCGCGACCGGAGATCGATGTCGATCCGCGCACCATCCGCGACATGGCGTTCTCGATTATTCGCGTGCTGAACCGCGACGGCGAGGCGGTCGGACCGTGGGCCGGGCTGCTCTCCGACGAGGAACTGCTCGAAGGCCTCCGTCACATGATGACGCTGCGGAGTTTCGACGCGCGCATGCAAATGGCGCAGCGCCAGGGCAAGACCTCGTTCTACATGCAGCACCTCGGCGAAGAGGCGGTGAGCTGCGCCTTCCGCAAGGCGCTGGCGCCAGGCGACATGAATTTCCCGACCTATCGGCAAGCCGGCCTGCTCATCGCCGACGGCTATCCGATGGTGACGATGATGAATCAGATCTATTCCAACGAAGCCGACCCGCTGAAGGGGCGGCAGCTGCCGATCATGTATTCATCGAAGGAGCACGGCTTCTTTTCGATCTCCGGCAATCTGGCGACGCAGTACATCCAGGCGGTCGGCTGGGCGATGGCCTCGGCGATCTCCAACGATTCGAAAATCGCCGCGGCGTGGATCGGCGACGGCTCGACCGCCGAATCCGATTTTCATTCCGCCCTTGTCTTCGCCTCGACCTACAAGGCGCCAGTCATCCTCAACGTCGTCAACAATCAGTGGGCGATCTCGACGTTCCAGGGCATTGCCCGCGGCGGCTCCGGCACGTTTGCCGCGCGCGGCCTTGGCTTCGGCATTCCGGCGCTGCGCGTCGACGGCAACGACTATCTCGCTGTCCATGCGGTGGCCAAATGGGCGGCGGAGCGGGCGCGGCAGAATCTCGGGCCGACGCTGATCGAATATGTCACCTACCGCGCCGGCGCGCATTCGAGCTCGGACGATCCGTCGGCCTATCGGCCGAAGACGGAATCTGACGCCTGGCCGCTCGGCGACCCGGTCGTGCGGCTGAAGAACCATCTGATCCAACGCGGCGTCTGGTCGGACGAGCGTCACGCCCAGGCTGAGGCCGAAATTCTGGAGACGGTGATCGCAGCGCAGAAGGAGGCCGAAAGCAACGGCACGCTGCATGCCGGCGGCAAGCCGTCGACGCGCGAAATGTTCGAAGGCGTGTTTGCCGAGATGCCGCCGCATCTGCGGCGCCAGCGCCAGCAGGCGGGAGTCTGACCATGCCGAGACGAACCATGATCGAGGCCATCCGCGACGCCATGGATGTGGCGATGGCGCGCGACGAACGCGTCATCGTCTATGGCGAGGATGTCGGCTTTTTCGGCGGCGTTTTTCGTGTCACCCACGGCCTGCAGGCCAAATACGGCAAGAGCCGCTGCTTCGATGCGCCGATCAACGAATCCGGCATTGTCGGCTCGGCCATCGGCATGGCCGCCTATGGGTTGAAGCCCTGTGTCGAAATTCAGTTTGCCGACTACATGTACCCGGCCTACGATCAGCTGACCCAGGAAGCGGCACGGCTGCGATACCGCTCGAACGGCGATTTCACTTGTCCGATCGTGGTGCGCATGCCGACCGGCGGCGGCATCTTTGGCGGCCAGACGCACAGCCAGAGCCCGGAGGCTTTGTTCACGCATGTCTCCGGGCTGAAGACGGTGGTGCCGTCCAACCCGCATGACGCCAAGGGGCTTTTGATCGCGGCGATCGAGGATCCCGATCCGGTGATCTTTCTCGAGCCGAAGCGGCTTTATAACGGCCCGTTCGACGGCCATCACGACCGGCCGGTGACGCCATGGTCGAAGCATGAGCTGGGCGAAGTCGCCGACGGGCACTACACCGTGCCGCTCGGCAAGGCGGCAATCCGCCGTGCGGGCTCCGCCGTCACCGTGCTCGCCTACGGCACCATGGTCTATGTCGCGCAGGCGGCCGTGGAAGAAACCGGCATCGATGCCGAGATCATCGATTTGCGCACGCTGCTGCCGCTCGACCTCGACACCATCGTTGCCTCGGTGAAGAAGACCGGGCGCTGCGTCGTCGTGCACGAGGCGACGCTGACCTCCGGCTTCGGCGCCGAGCTTTCGGCGCTGGTGCAGGAGAATTGTTTCTATCACCTCGAAGCGCCGGTCGCCCGCGTCACCGGCTGGGACACGCCCTATCCGCATGCGCAGGAATGGGAGTACTTCCCCGGACCGGCCCGTGTCGGCCGCGCGCTTCTCGAAACCATGGGAGCTTAAGATGGGCGAACACATCATCAAGCTGCCCGATGTCGGCGAAGGCGTCGCCGAGGCCGAGCTGGTGGAATGGCATGTCAAGGTCGGTGATCTCGTGCGCGAGGATTCGGTGCTTGCCGCCGTGATGACCGACAAGGCGACGGTCGAGATTCCCTCGCCGGTCGATGGCGAGATC
Source organism: Mesorhizobium sp. P2_F7 (assembly GCF_056403695.1). Lineage (NCBI taxonomy): Bacteria > Pseudomonadati > Pseudomonadota > Alphaproteobacteria > Hyphomicrobiales > Phyllobacteriaceae > Mesorhizobium > Mesorhizobium sp. P2_F7. The sequence goes on from NZ_JBFUFA010000017.1 coordinate 3,155, forward strand.
CTGTGGCTGGGTGCGGAGATCGGCGACACGGTGGCGATCGGCTCGCCGATCGTGCGGCTGAAAGTGGCCGGTGAAGGCAATGTGAAGCCGGATGCGGCCGGGCCCTCGGCGAAAGCCGAAGCGCCGGCGAAGCCGGCCGAGGCCAAGCCCGAAGCTCCGCCTGCGGCCAAACCCAAGCCGGCAGAGCCGGCGGCGAAAGCCGCGCCTGTTGCGGTCGCGCCAAAAGCCGCCGAGCGGGTCTCCGGCGCGCCGCGTCCGGAGGGGGAAAAGCCGCTGGCATCGCCTGCCATCCGGCTCAGGGCGAAAGAGGCCGGCATCGATCTGCGCCAGGTGTCGGGTTCCGGTCCGGCCGGCCGCATCAGCCACGAAGACATCGAGGCGTTCCTGGCACGCGGGCAGCAGGTGGCGAAGGCGTCGGGTCTTGCCCGCAACGACCGCGTCGAGGACATCAAGGTCATTGGTCTGCGGCGCAAGATCGCCGAAAAAATGTCGCTGGCAAAATCGCGCATTCCGCACATCACCTATGTCGAGGAGATCGACGTTACAGCGCTCGAGGAGTTGCGCACCGCGCTCAACAAGGAGAAGCGCAAAGGCGTTGAGCGGCCGAAGCTGACGCTGCTGCCGTTCCTGATGCGGGCGATGGTCAAGGCGATCGCCGACCAGCCCAACATCAATGCGCTCTTCGACGACGAGGCCGGCATCGTCCACCAGCATGGCGGCGTCCATATCGGCATTGCCGCGCAGACGCCGTCGGGGCTGGTGGTGCCGGTGGTCAAGCATGCCGAGGCGCGCGACCTCTGGGATTGCGCGGCCGAACTCAACCGGCTCGCCGAAGCGGCGAAGTCGGGCACGGCGAGCCGCGATGAGCTGTCGGGGTCGACCATCACCATCACCTCGCTCGGTGCCATGGGCGGCGTGGCGACGACGCCGGTCATCAATCACCCGGAAGTGGCGATCGTCGGCGTCAACAAGATGATGGTGCGGCCGGTGTGGGACGGCACCCAGTTCATCCCGCGCAAGATGATGAACCTGTCGTCGAGCTTCGACCACCGGGTGGTCGATGGCTGGGACGCGGCGGTGTTCATCCAGCGCATCAAGGCGCTGCTGGAAACGCCGGCGCTGATATTTGTGGATTGAGGGTGATGGAGTTGATCGTAAGGCGCGAGCCGCAGGGTTCCAGGCTCCCCCTTCTCCCCTTGTGGGAGAAGGTGTCGCCGAAGGCGACGGATGAGGGGTGTTCCAGCGCAGTGAGGCGTTGGCGTTCTATGGAACACCCCTCATCCGTCTCGGCGCTGTCGCGCCGATCCACCTTCTCCCACAAGGGGAGAAGGAGAACGCGCGTTGCGGCCTTCGCCGAAAGGAAGCAGTCATGAAAGAAATCTCCTGCAAACTTCTGGTCATCGGTGCCGGGCCTGGCGGTTATGTCTGCGCCATCCGCGCCGGCCAGCTCGGTGTCGATACGGTGATCGTCGAAGCCGGCAAACCGGGCGGCACGTGCCTCAATGTCGGCTGCATCCCGTCCAAGGCGCTGATCCATGCGGCGGAAGAGTTCGAGAAGGTCGCGGATATTGCCGGCGGCAGCAGCCCGCTTGGCATTTCGGTCGCAGCACCGGTGCTCGATCTCGGCAAGACCGTCACGTGGAAAGACGGCATCGTGAGCCGGCTGACCAGTGGCGTCGCCGGGCTGCTGAAGAAGGCCAAGGTGAAGACCGTCTATGGCTGGGCGACGTTTCGCGATGGCAAGACCGTCGCGGTCGAGACCGAGACCGGCACGCAGATCATCCGCGCCGAGACAGTGGTGATCGCCACCGGTTCGGCGTCGGTCGAGTTGCCGTTCCTGCCGTTTGGCGGGCCAGTGATTTCATCGACGGAAGCGCTCGCTCTCAGCGAGGTGCCGAAGAAGCTCGCCGTGGTCGGCGGCGGCTATATCGGGCTGGAGCTCGGTATGGCCTTTGCCAAAATGGGTGCCGCGGTGACCGTGGTCGAAGCCCTGCCGCGCGTTCTGTCGCAGTATGACGCGGAATTGACCCGGCCGGTGGTCAAGCGACTCACCCAGCTCGGCGTCGAAGTCATGGTCGGCGCCAAGGCCAAGGGCGTGAAGGGCGACGCGCTGCTGGTCGAGACTTCGGACGGCAAAAGCGCCAAAATCGCCGCCGACAAGATCCTGGTGACGGTCGGCCGCAAGCCGGTGACCGAAGGCTGGGGCCTCGACCAGATCGACCTCGACATGGCAGGAAAATTCATCAAGATCGACGACCAGTGCCGCACCTCGATGCGCGGCATCTATGCCATTGGCGACGTCACCGGCGAGCCGATGCTGGCGCATCGGGCGATGGCGCAAGGCGAAATGGTGGCCGAGATCGTCGCCGGCCACAAGCGCAGCTGGGACAAGCGCTCGATCCCCGCCGTCTGCTTCACCGATCCGGAGCTGGTCACCGCCGGGCTGACGCCGGAAGAGGCGAAAGCGCTGGGCGAAATCAAGATCGGCCAGTTCCCCTTCGCCGCCAATGGCCGGGCGATGACCAAGCTCGGCGAAGACGGGTTCGTGCGGGTTGTCGCCCGCGCGGACAATCATCTGGTGCTGGGCATCCAGGCGGTCGGGCAAGGCGTGTCGGAACTGGCGGCGGCGTTCGGCCTGGCGCTGGAGATGGGCGCGCGGCTGGAGGATATCGCCGGGACGATACACGCCCATCCGACGCAAGGCGAAGGCTTCCAGGAAGCCGCGCTCAAGGCGCTGGGGCACGCGCTGCATATTTGAGGGCGATGTAATCTCCCCCTTGAGGGCAGGGCAATCGCATATGGACTCTTTCGAGGAATCGAACGGCGAACAAATCGGAATCGCGTCGAGAACAAACGTCGCGAGATTCCATCTTTGTTCCGCATATGCGATTCCCCTGCCCAAGTGGGGGAGATGGCCGGCAGGCCAGAGGGGGTCGGTTCGACGGGATGCGACCTTCTTGCGACAGATGGAGGTGGGCGCTTCATGCGCTGCGACCCCCTCTGTCGCCTTTCGGCGACATCTCCCCCTCAAGGGGGGAGATCATCCCGCTCGGTTGTCGCAAATCGGCAGAATGTATTAAGTGTCAGCCCATGGGAACCGGGCTGAAGAAATACATCGCCATACGCTACAACATCACCGCGCGCTTCAAGCCGAGCCAGTGGGATGGGAAGGGCCGCGCCAATCTCGACCCGGTGTGGCTGGTCGAACGGCTGGCCTTGTTCGACACCTATTGCGCGCCATCCCTTGAAGCGCAATCGCTGAAGGATTTTACCGTCCTGCTCGCGTTCGACGCCGATACGCACGAGAACTATATCAGGACCGTGTGCGATTGCGTGGCCGGTGTCGATGTCAGGCCGATCCTCGTCGAGGCCGGCGCGGATCACAATGATCGCTTCAATGCGTTCGTCCAGGCCGATAGCGATGCCGAGTATGTTTCGCTGACGCGGCTCGACAGCGATGACGCGCTGGCGCCGACCTTCATGGAGCGGGCCGACCACTACGCCCGCACGGAGATCGCCAAAGGCACGGTGGATACGCAACCTCTGTATATCGCCTTTCCGCATGGCCACAATTTCCACGTGGCGACCAATTGGTACACGGACCACGACTACGTGACGTCGGCTTTCGGCACGCTGGTCGAAAAGAGATCGCCGTCGATGAGCGGCATCTACAGTGCGCACCACGCGAAGATGGCGACAATCCACAACACCGTCGTGGCGGCGTCGAAGGGTGCGCAATGGTGCATCGTCATCCACGACAACAACGCCGCCAATGTGTTGAAGGGCAAGCCGGTCGCAAAGCCGTCGTTCACCGTGGGACGGCCGGGTGCCGGAGCCAAGGCGCCAGTGCGAAGGGAAAGTGCGGCGCGACAGGGGGCGCAGGCGACCATGGCGCCACGAACCGCGGACAATTTCATCCGGTTCCTGCTCGGGCGACCGATGCTGCTGCGGAAGTAGGGAGGCAAGGCTAAAGGCGCTGGGAGGCGCCGCCCTTGGAGCGCGTGATCTCCCCCCTTGAGGGGGAGATGGCCGGCAGGCCAGAAGGGGTCGGTTCGACTGGACGCGATCTTCTTGCGACCGATGGAGGTTGGCGCTTCACGCGCGGCGACCCCCCTCTGTCGCCTTCGGCGACATCTCCCCCTCAAGGGGGGAGATTAGCAGCTCAGCTCGCGAGCCGGCTCACCATCTCGTGCTGGGCATAGGCACGCCCGAAGCGGTTGGCCAGGAATGCGTCCAGCGCGATGTCTTCCTGCTTGACGAAACCCGTGGCCGGCAGGCTGCCGTCGGCCAGCATGTCGAGCACGGCGCAGATGCCGGACGCGGTGGTGATCTGGATGGCGCTGCGGACCTGGTCGCCGACGCGCTGCGAATAGATCTTGTTGGCGTAGGTTTCCTGCAGCAGGCGGCCGTTGCGGCGGCCCGACACCGTGACGAAGACGATGACCACGTCCTGCAGCGTTGCCGGCAAGGCGCTCTCAAAAATGTCCTTCAGCACGTCGCGGCGGTGGCGGAGCCCAAGGTCGTTAAGCAGCGCCTTCATGATCGCGGCATGGCCGGGGTAGCGGATGGTGCGGTAGTTCAGCGTGCGCACCTTGCCCTTCAGCGTCTCGGCCAAGGTGCCGAGACCGCCGGAGGTGTTGAAGGCCTCGTAAGTGACGCCGTCGAGCGAAAACTCCTCCCGCTCCTCCAGCGGCGGCACTTCGATCAGCTCGCCCTCGACGATCGCCTCGCACGGCTCGCAATATTCGTTGATGACGCCGTCGGTGCTCCAGGTCAGATTGTAGTTCAGCGCATTCGACGGATATTGCGGCAGCGCGCCGACGCGCATGCGCACGCTTTCCAGGGAGTCGAAACGGCTGGCGAGGTCGTTGGCGACGATCGAGATGAAGCCCGGCGCCAGGCCGCATTGCGGAATGAAGGCGCTCTTGCCAGATTTGGCCAGCTCCTTGACGCGACGGGTCGAGACGACATCCTCGGTCAGATCGAGATAATGGACGCCAGTGGCGGCGGCCGCTTCGGCGATGCGGGTGGTCAGATGGAAGGGCGCGGCGCTCAGCACAGCGAAGGCGCCGGCAAGGGCTGCTTCCAATGCGCCGGGAGCGGTGATGTCGAGTTCCAGCGCCTCGACGCCGGCGGGAAGTTCGGCCGCGGCAAGCTGTGAGGCCGCGCGGTCGACGACGGTGACATGATAGTCGCCGGTGTCGGCGAGCATGCCTGCAATGGTGGAGCCGATCTTGCCGGCGCCGACGACGATGATTTTCTTCATGATTCGATCCCTCACAAAAGCCTTTGGCCCGAACCGCTGCGCGGTGGGCGACATGGGCTTGAGAATCGCAGCTTGCCTGGCGAAAGGAAGCGTGGAATTGTTCGAAACGAACCCTCTCTTTGTGCGATAAGACGACAAGGATCGTCGAAATGCTCAGCGACGCCGAACAAAAACTGCTTTCCCTGCTGCGCGCCAATGCGCGGGCGTCGACCGCCGAACTGGCGCGCCAGCTCGGGGTGTCGCGCACCACGGTGCAGAGCCGGATCGAGCGGCTGGAGCAGCGCGGCATCATCACCGGCTATGGCGTGCGGCTAGCGCCAGACTATGAGCAGGGGCTGGTGCGGGCGCATGTGCTGCTCACCGTCACGCCCAAACTCGCCGACAAGGTGGTGCGCGCTTTGCAGGCGCTGCCGCCGGTCAGGACGCTGCATTCGGTGAGCGGCAATTTCGACATGATCGTCATCGTCGACGCGCCCTCGATCCGGGATCTCGACGCGCTGCTGGATGAGATCGGGGCGATGGACGGGGTCGAGCGGACGTCGTCGTCGATTATTTTGTCGACAAGGATTGATCGCTAGCAACGAAGCGTCGGCGGGGCAGCACCCCCCTCTGGCCTGCCGGCCATCTCCCCCTCAAGGGGGGAGATTAGCAGTTTCGGCGCTCCACCTCATCTTGCAGCGTTCGAGATTGGCGAAAGCCTGCGTGAGTTCTGATCTCCCCCCTTGAGGGGGAGATGCCTGGCAAGGCAGAGGGGGGCGTGAAGGAACGCGACCTCTATAGATTGTCGGTCTAAGCCCTGCGCCGCTCCGGCCCATTATCCAGCCACGCCACATCCTCCTGCGACAGCGCAATATCCAGCGCCTTCAAACTGTCCTCCAACTCGTCCAGCGTGCGCGGGCCGATCAGCGGGACGGACGGAAAAGGCTGCGCCAGCACGTAAGCCAGCGCGACATGGATCGGGCTTTTACCGAGCCGCTGCGCCAGCTCGATGGCACGATCGCGGCGCCCAAAATTCTTCTCGGAATACCAGACCCGCACCAGCTCCTCATTGTCCTTTCTGTCGCGGCCGGCGCGATCGGTGAAGAAGCCGCGGCCCTGGCTCGACCAGGCGAAGTTCGGCATCTGACGCCTCGTCAGCCAGGCTTTCCAGTCGTCGGTGGAGGAGGTGATGCAGCCGGCCCAGATCGGCTCCAGCATTTCGGCCAGCGAGAAATTGTTGGAGAGCGCGCCCGGCTTCTGCTTGCCGTTCTTTTCGGCGTAGGCGATCGCTTCGTCCATGCGCGCCATCGTCCAGTTCGAGCCGCCGAACGGACCGCGGATGCGGCCGGCCTTCGCCTCGGCGTCCATCGCATCGACGAACTCGCCGACCGGCACATCGGGGTTGTCGCGGTGCATGAAATAGATGTCGACATGGTCGGTCTGCAGACGGTCCAGCGACTGGGCGAGCTGCTTGCCGATGACATCGGGGTAGCAGAGCGGCGAGTGCGCGCCCTTGGCGATGATCACCGACTGCTCGCGCACGCCGCGGGTTTTCAGCCACTGGCCGAGCAGCGTCTCGGTATAGCCGGCGCCGTAGACATAGCCGGTGTCGAACAGATTGCCGCCGGCCTCGAAGAAGGCGTCGAGCAGGATCGAACCCGAGGAGAAGGTGCGGAAATCCTCAAAGCCGAGCGCCACCACGGAGGCGGGTTTGGCCAGGCCCGGTATCCTCCGCTTGGCGATGGCGGTGCCATCGGTGCGCAGCGGCCGGCCGGAGATGGTGTTGATGCGCTTAGCCGGCTTTTCTATATCGTATTCGAGCCCGACGGCAGCGCGCCATTTGTCGAGCACGCGCAGCGTGCCGAGGCTGTCGGCCCAGGACATGCCCGGCCAGGCGAATTCCTGACGCCCGGCGAGGATCGCCTCGCCGGCGGCGTCGACCTCGAAGGAATAGAGATGGCGGCTCTCGTTGACGCTGATGGTTTCGCGTTTGCCATCCGACCCGATCACGTCGATCTTGCCGAGGCCGACATCGCGATTTCCGCCGGCGAACCAGAAATCCGGCACTTCGATGCGGCCCTTGGTGCCGAGAATGCGGAGCACGTTGTCCTGGTTGAGCGAGATGCTGCAAGACACCTCGGCGACGACGCCTCCGGCGAAATGCAGCAGCGCCGAGGCCCATTCGTCGACGCCGGACTGGCCGAGATGGGCGGCACCGACGACCTTGTCCGGATCGGCAAAGGGTTTTCCCACTGCCGCCCCGGCGATCAGCCGCGCCATCGAGACAGGATAGCCGCCGACATCGAGAATGCCGCCGCCGGCGAGATCATTGGCGTAGAGCCGATGCTGCGGCATGAAGCCGGGCATTGCGAAGCCGAAGCTCGACTTGATCATCCTGATCTCACCGATGATGCCGGACTTGATCAGCTCGACCAGCTTCAGCGTCTGCGGATGCAGCCGGTACATGAAGGCTTCGCCGAGGAAGGTGCCGGCCTTGCGCGCCGCATGGATCATGGCGTCGGCGTCGAAAGCGGTCAGCGCCAGCGGCTTTTCGCACAGCACATGTTTTCCCGCTTCGGCTGCCTTGATCGCCCATTCGGCATGGCCGGGATGCGGGATGGCGATGTAGACGGCGTCGACATCGGGCTCGTCGAGCAGCGCCTGATAGCCGTCGAGAATGCGGGCGCCGGGAAACGTCTGGGCTAAGCCTGCCTTGCCGGGGTTGCGGGCGCCGAGCGCGACGATCGTGCCGGTGCGCGATCCTGCCACGCCGCCGGCAAAGGCCTTGGCGATATCGCCCGGCCCGAGGATCCCCCAGCGGATGGGCGCGGTTGAAGTCATGGTCATTCTCCTTGGAAAGGTTGGAAGGCTCAGCGCAGCCGCTGGCCGTTTTCGTCGAACAGATAGGATTTGCGGATGGATACGGTGATCTCTGAGGTGTCAGGCACCTTTGCCGCGTCGCGCTGGATCACCAGGTCCTCGCCGTGGGCGGTCCGGGCATAGATGAAGCTGGTGCCGCCGAGATGCTCGACCACGTCGATGCCAACGGTCACGTCGGCATCGCCCTCGCCTGCATTGCCGAAATGTTCGGGCCGCACGCCGACAATCACCTTGGCTCCGGTTTCCGGAACGGCGCCGCCCAGCGGCTGCATGATGCGGGCCTTTTCCTCGCCCACCAGCTCGACGGTGACGCTGCGCGTGTTGCGCCCGACGACGCGGCCCTTGATAAAATTCATCTTCGGCGAGCCGACGAAACCGGCGACGAACTGGTTGTCGGGATTGTCGTAGAGATCGAGCGGACGGCCGATCTGCTCGACATGGCCGCCGCGCAGCACGACGATCCGGTCGGCCAGCGTCATCGCTTCGGTCTGATCGTGGGTGACGTAGATCATCGTCGTGCCGAGCTCCTTGTGCAGGCGCGAGATTTCGACCCGCATCTGGACGCGCAACTCGGCGTCGAGATTGGAGAGTGGCTCGTCGAACAGGAACACTTGCGGTTCGCGCACGATGGCGCGGCCGATGGCGACGCGCTGGCGCTGGCCGCCGGAGAGTTGCTTGGGCCGCCGCGCCATCAACTCGCTGATGCGCAGGATCTCGGAGGCACGCTTCACCCGCCGTTCGGTGTCCTCCTTCGGGTTGCCGGTCATTCTGAGACCAAAACTCAGATTCTGCTCCACCGTCATGTGCGGGTAGAGCGCGTAGGACTGGAACACCATGGCGATGCCGCGCTCGGCCGGCTCGACATCGTTCATCACCTTGCCGCCAATGGCGATCTCGCCGCCGCTGATGTCCTCCAGCCCGGCGATCATCCGCAGCAACGTCGACTTGCCGCAGCCGGACGGGCCGACAAAGACGACGAACTCGCCATCGGCGATGTCGATGTTGGCGCCATGGATGATCTCATAGACGCCGAAGCGCTTGATGACATTGGTAAGGGTGACTGCCGCCATGTCGCTGTTGTCCCTACTTGACGGCGCCGGCGGCGATGCCGGCGATGAAATGACGCTGCAGCAGCACGAAAACGACGAGCATCGGCACGGTCAGCATGACGGCGCCGGCCATGATGCCGCCCCAGGAGACCTTGGTGAGACCGATCAGCGTGCCAAGCGCCACCGGTGCGGTCATCGCGCCGGGCTGGCTGTTGATCAGAAGCGGCCAGAGGTAATTGTTCCACGAGGCGAGGAACAGGATGATGGCCAGCGCTGCCAGCATCGGCCGCGCCAAAGGCAGGGCGACGAACAGGAAGATGCGCCATTCCTTGACGCCCTCGACGCGGGCCGCGTCGAACAGATCGTGCGGCATCATCGAGAAGGCCTGGCGCATGAACAGCACGCCGAGCGAATTGAACAAAGGCGGCACGATCAGCGCCACCCAGGTGTTGGCGAGCTGGAAGTCGCGCGCCACCATGATGAATTGCGGGATCAGCACCACCGCGTAGGGCAGCGTGATGGTGCCGAGGATGATCGCCACCACCGCGCCCTTGCCGAAGAACTGGTAGCGAGCGAGCGCCCAGCCGGCCATCGAAGTCAGCAGCACCGAGAAGAAGGTGTAGGTCACCGCTACCGCCACCGAAATGCCGATGGCGCCGACGAAATTGGTGTCGCGCTGCAGATTGTTGAAATTGTCGACGAAATTGCCGTGCGGCAGCAGCTCGATGCCGGGGCTGAAGATGCCGTTGTCGGGCATGGTCGAGAAGACGATCATCATCCACAGCGGGAACAGCCAGACCAGCGCCAGCGGCGTCAGGGCCAGATGCAGCAGGACGCTGCGGCCGAGCCGGCGTTGCGAGAGCGAACTCATGTCGGCTGCCCTCTCATTTCGGCTCTCTCGTTAGCCACAGCTGCACCAAAGTGATGGCGATGGCCAGGCCCGCCATGGTGTAGGCAACGGCCGAGGCGTAGCCGAAATTGAGGGAGCGGAACCCCTGGCGATAGAGCAAAAGGCCGAGCGTCTCAGTGCCGCCGCCCGGGCCGCCGCGTTCGGTGATCAGGAACGGTTCGGTGAACAATTGCATGGTGCCGATGATCGACAGCACGGCGCAAAAGACGATGACGGGTTTGAGCAGTGGCAAGGTGATGTAGAAGAACTGTTTGACCTTGCTGACACGGTCGAGCGTCGCCGCCTCATAAACGTCCTCGGGGATCGACTGCAGCCCGGCGAGCAGGATGATGGCGTTGTAGCCGGCCCAGCGCCAGGTCACCGCGATCATGATCAGCGCCATCGCCGGGGTGACGTTGGAGAACCAGTCGATCTTGGCCAGGCCAACGCCGGCGAGCAGCTTGTTGATGATGCCGAAATCGAGATTGAACATCAGCCGGAACACCGCGGAATAGGCGACTTCGCCGACCACCACCGGCGCGAAGAAGGCAAAGCGATAGAGGCCGCGCGCTTTCAGCAGCGGCGAGTTAAGCAACACCGCCATGACGATCGCCAGCGAGATCATCACCGGCACCTGGATGACGAGGATGAGCAGCGTGTTCTTCAGCGCGCTAAAGAAGGCGGGGTCGCCGATCAGCCGACCCCAGTTGAAGGTGGGGGCAAAGCGCCACGGCACGGTGCGCGTCGCCTGGAAGGAGATCATGAACGAGGAAATGATCGGCCACACCCAGAAGATGGCGAAGATCAGCAGGTAAGGCGTGAGGAAGCGATACGCGGTGGCGTTCTGGGTGCGCATGGGTTCCTCCTTCCTTTTCTTTTTGCCTTCTCCCCTTGTGGGGTGAGAAGCGGTTCGCGTTAGCGAACGAAAAGCCAATTGCTTGGCTTTTCGAGTTTCGAACGCCCTGAGCCTGCGAAGGGCCGGGCGTGGTGGCCGATCCACCCTGCCGGGTCCCCGCTGCTCCGCAGCGTCCCGGCGTTCGCTGGCCTTTCATCGTGCCACTGGCACGATGAATTCGCCTTCGGCGAACCGGCCGCTCACCCCACAAGGGGAGAAGGTAAAGCGCGCTCTTTCTACTTCACCGGCAGTCCAGTCGCCGACGCGATCTGGTTGGCGGCGTCGTCAAGCGCTGCCTTGGCATCCGGATAACCGCCGCCGAGATATTTGGTCTGCACCGCGCGCATGATGATCTCGGCGTCGCTCTGGAACTGGGTGCCGCGGCTCGGCACCACCTTGGGCAAGGTAGCCAGAATATCCTTCCACACCGCCTGGCCGCCCCAATAGGGCAGGCCTTGCGAGACATAGGGATCGTCGAGCGCCGAGATCAGCGACGGCACCAGGCCGAAATCCTTCAGCATGGTGATCTGGCCTTCGTTCGTCTCCAGCGTGTATTTCAGATAGGCGTAGGCCGCTTCCTTGTTCTTGGAGGCCGAAGTGATGGCCAGCGAGGAACCGCCGAGATTGGCGGCGCGCGGGCCGTCGGCGGTCAGGCTCGGCATCAGATAGACGCCCCATTTGCCGTTTTCGCCGGCCGATTCGGTGCGGATGGTGCCCTCATACCAGCCGCCATAGATCTGGGTGGCGACGGTGCCGGCGGTGTTGTTGGTGATCTTGGTGCCCCAGTCGGCCGACGACATGATGCCGGCGTCCTTCATCTCCTTGATCTTGGTCAGCGTATCGACGCATTTCGGCTGGTTGACGGTAATCGACTGCCCGTCCTCGGCGAAATAGCCGCAGCCCTGTTCGTTGGAGATCATGCGGAAGAATTCGGTGTCGCCGTTGAAATCGGCGTTGGTCATGGTGACGCCGGGATTGGCGGCCTGGATCTTCTTGCCGGCGGCGATGAAATCGTCCCAGGTCTTGATCGAGGCCGGATCGACGCCCGCTTTCTCGTAGAAATCGCGACGGTAGAAGGCGGCGACCGGGCCGGAATCCCACGGCATGGCATAGGCCTTGTCGCCCACTTCCAGTTCGGTGCGCTTGAAATCGGGGAATTTCTTCTGGTCTTCCGCGGTGTAGCCCAGCGTGTGCAAATCGACGAAGCAGTCGGGGAACTGGCTCCAGTAATTCTCGGCCTCGCCGTTTTCGATCGAGACGATGTCGGGCAGGCCGACGCCGCCGGCGGCACAGCCGGCAATCGATTTGTCGTAGGTCGGCTGGTTGCCGAGATCTTGAACGGTGACCTTGACGTCGGGGAACTGCTTGTTGAAGCCGGCGATCGTCGACTTCAGCGACGAGGCGGCGATGTTCCAGCTCCAGATCGTGATTTCGCCAGACTGCGCCAAAGCCGGGCCTGAGCCCAAGCCAAGCGCCAGCGCGGCACAGATCAGTGTCGTGCGCATTGAAATCCTCCCATTTCATTTGCTCTCTCTTCGCGAGCATGGCTAAACTAAGCAGCGCGGAAGGCTTGTCCCTGATAACGGGAATAAAGAATGGGCGGAAAGTAAGATGCCGGAACGGCCGTTTTACCAGCCTGGCGCCAGCAGCGTCGAAGGCCTGCCGATGGCCTTGCAGATGTTTCACAACCATCCGCTGGTGATGCTCAAACCGCACTGGCATGCCCAGGTCGAGGTCAATTTCATCGTCCGCGGCAATGTGCATTACCGCATGGCCGAGCATGAGATTTCGCTGTCGGCGGGCGAGATGTGCCTGTTCTGGGGCGGGCTGCCGCACCAGATGGACGATCTCTCGGACGACGCGGTCTACTCCGGCGCGCATCTGCCGCTGGTGCATTTCTTCCGCCTGCATCTGCCGACCGATGTCCGCCACCGGTTGATGACCGGCGCCACACTGGTGACATCGGCGACCGATGAGGCCGACCATCATAATTTCGAGCGCTGGAACCGCTATTTCCGCTCCGGCGATCCGGCCACGACCGAGCATGCGGTGAACGAGTTGCTGCTGCGACTGGAGCGGATACGCTTCGACCCCTACCGGCTGGTGCCCGAAACGGCCGCCGGTGCGGAGACGGGCGGCCCGTTCGACCAGCAATGGCTGCGCAATGTCGGGCGCATGTGTGATTTCATCGCCGAGAACTTCCTTTACGACATAGACTGCGTCGACATTGCCGCGGCCGCCGACATCCATCCGAAATACGCGATGAACATCTTCAAGAAGTCGACCGGCATGACGCTCAACGAATATATGAACCTGCTGCGGCTGAGCTACGCGCAGGCGCTGCTGATGCATGAAGACGCCAATGTGCTGCGCGTCGCCATGGATTCGGGCTTCGGGTCGCTCAGCGCCTTCAACAAATCGTTCCGCAAGCTGGCCGGCATGTCGCCTTCGGATTTTCGCCGGGGCGCTGTGGGCCGATAAAAGCGCGTTGAACGGCGGCGATCATCGATTTGGAAAAAAGTTGTCAGCTGCGGCGTATTTGAGGACCGGGTCGACCTGTCGCGCCGGCGTCGGCAAGGGCTATCAAACGCGAAAAAACCCGCTTCCAAAGAACAACTCTGGAAGCGGGCCGTCAGCGGCCGGACGTTGAGGGACATCCGGCCGAAGTTGCTACTCGATGATCTGAACGATCTTGCGCGTATCCGGGTCAACGAGGACTGCATGGTCTCCGACGACCGTGTACTTGTACTTGACGTCGGGCACGTCGATTGCATGAAGCTCGACCGTATCCGGCAGAGCAGTGCCGACGTTGAGCTCCACACCGAGCAGGCTGACGGATGCGAGCTTCTGCTTGTGGATGTATTCGCGGACCACCGTCTGCTGCTCAGGCTTGAGAACGACGACAGTGTCCGCCACGGCTGCGCCAATTCCGGCAACCAGTACAAGACCTGCGGCGATAGTGACAAGGTACTTTTTCATGACGAGCCTTTCTATGTTAAGGGCTGATTTCAAACCTATGTATTGAATGCCCAAACATCAAACTCCGTCAGGTATCTATCGTTCCGTAAGTTTGCTGATTATTGACGCTGTTCTCTCGTGGCTAACCGGATCGGTTGATACATCTGCGCGCCTGATGGCTCGCCGAGCATCTTTACACAGTCGATCGGGCGGCGGAGCCTCGCCGGCTGGCCAGTCACGTAAGCCAGAAACCGGCGAAAAGGACCGTCAATATAAGCGAGGCGGGCACGGCAAGAAGCCACCGAGCTTCCATAATGCTGGTGTTTCGATCGTCCATTGCCTTCGCTCCTTGTTAGCCGGATTCACTGCAGGCAGAACGGCGCCCCGGTGCGATCGTTCCGCCCGTGGACCACGGTCGCAGGAGACATCGGACTGAAGTCCTAACATCGGAGGCAGAGGGCCGGGCGCGGCAACAAAGTCCCTGCCAAGACATTGGTGGTCAGCCGCCGGGCAAGTCCCTTCATCGGCGGTTACCGGGTGCTCGCTGTTGTCCCCCATCAGCGGCACCCGTTTTGGCGTCCGCAGCAGCGGCAAGCGGCGATGACAAGGATTGCGCCGCCGTCGCCCCGAAGGACCAACGCTTCGTTCAGCCGCCCTTCACGCCGAAGTGGGACGCCGGGTGTGACGTTCAGGATCTGGGCGGTCGACGACACTCTGCTCTGCCAACCCCGGTAGCCAAATCGGCTCTCAGCCCGGCGATACGTTTGCTGCAGGGAAACCGACCACCACCGCCAGCCCAGGCTGGCGATCCTCCAGGGTGATCGTTGCGCCATGCAGATCGGCGATCGCCCGCACCAGGCTGAGGCCAAGGCCGCTGCCGGGCGTGGTGCGGCTGGAGTCCAGCCGGTAGAGCCGCTGGAACACCTTTTCGCGCTCCTGCGCCGGAATGCCCGGTCCGTTGTCGGCAATCTCGGCGACGATGCGGTCGCCTTGCCTAGACACCGACAGCTTGATGATTGTGCCGCGCGGGCAATGGCGCAGCGCGTTCTCGACCAGATTGGCGAACAGCTGGGTCAGCAAATCGCGATCGCCGTGGACCAGGCAGTGCGTGCTTTGGACAATCTCCGCCGACAGCGACTTGCTGTCATCCTCGGCGACGCCGGCATAGATCTCGGCGATGGCTTCGACGACGCCGTTGAGGTCGAGATCGACAAAGCGCGCCTTGCGGGCGCCGGCCTCGATCTGGGCAATGCGCAACAGCGCATCGAAGGTCTCATTGATCTGCAGGCTCTCGCCGCGCGCCTCCGCCAGCTCGTCGGCAACGGCCTCGCCCCGCGCGGTCTTGTCGGCGGCCGCCTCCAAAATCATCTGCAGCCGGTTGAGCGGCGTCTTCAAATCATGCGCGATGTCGGCGCTGACCTGGCGCATGCCGTCGACAAGGGATGCCAGCCGTTCCAGCGCGGCGTTGACTTGGCGCGACACGCCGTCAATGTCGTCGCCATTGCCAAGCAGCGGAATGCGGGCGTCGAGCCGGCCGTTGGAGACATCGTCCATGGTGGCGGCGATGCCATCGAGGCGGCGTTGCACGCGCGAAGCCAGAAGCGCGCCGCCGGCCACACCAAGGCCCGAAATGATCAGGGTTGCCCAGCCGAAGCTCATCAGCACGATGCTCTCCAGCTCCTTGATCTCCGACAGCGAGAAAGCGACGGTCAGGCTGTCGGGGCCGACCGAACCGGACCAGGCGCGATACATAGTGTCGGGCGGCACGCCCGGCAGGGACGCGGCAAAATCCGAAAAGCCGTCGGGCAGGTCGGCGGCGGTGAAATTCCCGGCCAGATGGTTGCCGGCGGCATCGGTCAGTGAGAACAGCTGTTCCTTGCTCGGGCTGAGCGCGGCGTGGCTGTCGACCGCCGAGACCAGATCCTCCTGGTCGTTGCCGGCATAGGTCACCGCCACGACCGAATAGGTTTCCTTGACCGACTGGTCGAGCTGCTCGGCAAGATCGGCGCTCATCAGCTGGTAGACGATGGCGCCGGACAGGATGAAGGCGAGCACGAACAGCAAGGCGAAGGTCAAAGCCAGCCGGAACGGCGTGCTGCGCAGCAGGCTGGCGCTCGTTTCCTTCATCGCGTTAGGCGGACTTCGGCCAGAACAGCCATAGCAGCGCCAGCGCCCCCAATATCCAGACAGCAATCATGAAGACCAGTCCGGCCTTGCCGACCGGCCTGGCGCGGCGCTCGGCCGCATCACGGAATTCCTGCATGAGAGCTGGTGGCACCAGCTTGACCGCAAGCATGATGCCGAGAGGGACGATCAGCAGATCATCCAGATAGCCGATGACCGGGATAAAGTCAGGAATGAGGTCGACAGGGCTAAGAGCATAAGCCGCAACCGCTCCGGCAGCGGCCTTTGCGTACCAAGGCACACGAGGATCGCGGGCGGCAAGCCACAATGCCACCGTGTCGCGCGTGATGCCGCGCGCCCATCGCCTTGCAGAGTCCAGCATCGACATATCGCTTATATACGTACAGCCAGTTGGACGTGTGAGATGCGATCGAGCATGGCCCATTCAGCTCGGCGCGTGCAAGCTGTAGCCGGTATTGCGCACGGTGTGGATCAACGCGGTTTCGAACGGCCGGTCGATCTTGGCCCGCAGCCGGCTGATATGGGTTTCGACGACGCTGGTCTTGGGGTCGAAATGAAAATCCCAGACGCGCTCCAGAAGCATGGTGCGGGTGATGACGCGGCCTTCGCCGCGCATCAGCACTTCGAGCAGGCTGAATTCGCGCGGTTGCAGGTCGATCGCCTGGCCCTGCCTGGTGACCCGGCGCTGGATCAGGTCCATTTCGAGGTCGGCGATTCGCAGCGTCGTCTTCTGCTCCTGCGCCGCCGGGCGGCGGCCGAGCGCGTTTATGCGGGCGAGCAGTTCGGAGAAGGCGAAAGGTTTTACCAGATAGTCGTCGCCGCCGGCCTCGAGCCCCTCGACGCGGTCGTCGACGCCGCCGACCGAGGTCAGAAAGATCGCCGGCGTGCGCACGCCGGCCGCGCGCACCGCCTTGATCATCGACAGGCCGTCGAGGCCGGGCAGCATGCGGTCGGCGACGATCACGTCATAGGCATCGCGTGTCGCGGCAAACAGCCCGTCACGGCCATCGCGCAGCAGGTCGCAAACGTGGCCCGCCTCGCTCAGGCCCTTGACGACATAGTCGGCGGTCCGGGGGTCATCTTCGACAAGCAGAAGTCGCATCGTTGTTCCGATCGCTGGTTGACCGCCCCTGGCGCTCCTGTAGTGCCCTGCTTTGGCGCAATTCCGGCCGAAAAGCGGCTTCAAACTTTTTCCTGGAATAGTCGGTTCCGCGCAGCCATGCCGGACCATCAGGTTTTACGAGCCGAAAAAGCCCAGCAGCGGTTCCATGGCCTCGCCGCCTGTCCGCCAGCTTACAAATTCGTAAGAATGGCCAAAATCCCTGCCGGTTGCCTCGCCATCGCCGCACGGAAGCGCTAGTGGGTGGCAGGACACCGGCGCGATGGGCCCTGCCGGAGAGCAGGAACGACGATGAGCTACGCTCCCCCCAAGCCGGCGGCGACGGCGTTCGACCAGCACAAGCGGCTGATCGTCGTCCAGGTGGGCGCAATCCTCGCCATTGCGCCGCTGCTGTTCGCCAAGCCTTTTTTCGTCGAAGGCTCGGACGGGCACGAATACATCGAAACGCTGGGCATCGCCTTCGTACTGGTCTGCTTCCTCGGCCGTCTGTGGAGCATTCTCTATGTCGGCGGCAGGAAGAACGACGAGCTGGTCACCATCGGGCCGTTCTCGATGAGCCGGAACCCGCTCTATTTCTTTTCCACGGTCGGCGCCGCGGGCATCGGGTTGATGTATGGCTCGGTGCTGGTGGCGGCGGCGCTCGCTCTGGCGAGCTACCTGGTGTTCCGGGTGACGGCGCGCAAGGAAGCCGAGTTCCTGTTTGGAAAGTTCGGCCCCGCCTACATCGCCTATGCCGAGCGCACGCCGCCATTCTGGCCAAACCTGCTGCTGTTTCACGACCAGGCCGAACGCCAATTCTCGACCAAGGCGTTGCGGCGGACTTTTCTCGACGGGCTCTATTTCCTGGCGCTGTTCCCGGCCATCGAGACGGTCGAGCTGTTGCGGAACAGCGGCGTGCTGCCGGTGTTTTTCACCCTCTACTGACCGAAGCGCCGCGCCGCGCGGCGCACGCTGTAGAGCAGAATGACGAGGCAGCCGAGCAGAAGCAGGACGCCGCCGGCTAGGGGCGGCAGCGCCAGCAGCTTCACCGCCGCGGTGATCGCCACGATCAGCAGCAGCGCCAGCGTCGCCAGACTGCCGTCGTCGATGAACATGCCGACGAGCTCCTTCAGGATGAGGCGGATGATGGTCATCGGGCAGCTCCGTGTGCAGCCTTGGGGTCGCGCAACCAGCGCACGATGGCGAAGGACGCGACGGCAATGATGACGAAGATGGCCAGCAGCGCCAGATCGGCGCCCGGCCAGTCGGCGCCAAGGCCTTCGCCGGTCCAAAAAATGCCGAAGCTGGTCAACATCAGGCCGACGGCGAATTTGAGCGCATTTTCCGGCACCCGCGCCAGCGGCCTGTGCACAGCCAGGCCGATGATCGTTACCAGGATGAAGGCGGCCAGCGCGCCAAGGCTGGCATAGAAGGTCTGCGCATGCGCAGCGCCCACGGCAATGACGATGAACACCACTTCGACACCTTCGAGCAGCACCGCCTTGAAAGCCGCGAGCCCGGCGAGGTAATCGGCGCGACGGTCATTGGCCTGCTGCTGCAAGGCGGCGGTTTCCTTGGAAAAGGCGGCGTCCTCGTCATGCAGGGCGATGACGCTGACACTGCGCAAAATGGCTTTGCGCAGCCAGCGCATGCCAAACAGGATCAGCAGCACGCCGACAACGAACTGCAGCACGGTGATGGGAACCAGCGCCAGCAGCGGTCCGAAGGCCAGCACCAAAGCCGCCAGCAGCGCCAGCGCCAGCGCCGTGCCCGTCAGCGCCGGCCGCCAGCCGCGGGTGACGCCGACCGCCAGCACGATGGTGAAGGCCTCGACCACTTCGACGAAGGAGGCGAGGAACGAGGCGGTCACTGTGGAAAGTATGGGTGTCAGGTTGTGCATGAACGCATTGGCCCGGTGCGGAATAGCTTGCCGTCAATAGACGCGTGATCGACGACCGAAACAATGCGCGGTCATGGTTTCGTGCAGAAAAGTGAATGCCCGTGGCCGTGGCAAAACCTCACGCGGTTGCGGCGCTGCCGCCAGCGCAATCGCGAAGGCCCGTCGGCTATTGACCGGTTACGGCGAGATACGCTCAAGCACGCTGAACTGGAATGCCTGCGTCGATCCCCACGGCGTCGTGTGCGTGTGGTGCCGGTGGTCGACGAGCCGAAAAGCCGGCCCGACGGCCTTGGCCAGCGTTGCCGGGTCGTATCGGATGACCGGCAGGCCGCTGCAGCGCTCGGGCCCGTCCGGCGCGAAGGTGGCGATGATGGCGTGACCTCGCGGCCTCACCGCGACATGAAGGCACTCGATATATGCCGCGCGATCATCTGGTTCGGTCAGGAAATGGAAGGCTGCGCGGTCGTGCCAGAAGTCGTAGGTGCGCGCCGGATGCCACGCTGTCATGTCCGCAGCGATCCATTCGATGTCATCGGCAGCCGCGCCAAGCCTTGCCTTGGCGGCTTCGAGGGCAGAGACCGATAGATCGAGCACGGCAATGTCGCGCATCCCCTTGTCCAGCAACGCATCGACCAGACGCGATGCGCCACCGCCAATGTCGATGAGGCTGGATTGGGCGATCTCGGCCCTTTGCCCGATAAGATCGAGCGACAACGCCGGTGAATCCTCGAACCAGCTTACGCCCGTTTCGCCCTTGGTCGTGTAGGCACTGTCCCAATGGGTCCGCCGGCTGTCGTTGGGCATGGTCAACCTGCGCTTAAAGTTCCGTGTATATGACTGCGATCGGCGAGCGTTTCGATGACGCGACATTGGCCCACTCGTCCGCAGGCACATTGCTCGATCATCTCGCGCAATTCCGTGCGCAGCGCGTTGAGGCTGGCGATACGCTTCTCCACCTCCAAGAGCCGCGCCTGCGCGATCTCGTCTGCGCGCGCGCATGACTGGTCCGGATCGTCCTGCAGCGAAAGCAGTGCGCGGATAGCATCGACCTCAAAGCCAAGCTCGCGCGCGTGGCGAATGAAGGCAAGCCGCATCACGGCCTCGCCGCCATAACGCCGCTGCATGCCTTGGGTGCGGTCCGTCTCCGGCATCAGGCCGATCTGCTCGTAGTAGCGGATCGTCGGCACCTTCACCTCGGCGCGGCGCGCCAGCTCGCCAATCGATAGGGGCATGAAAAAAGACCTTGAACCTCTAGTCGCTAGAGCGATTACCCTGTTTCCATCAAGGAGTCACCGATGTCTGAAGCCTGTTGCAATCACGAAACCGAAAGGTGCGCCGGACCGCCGCCATTGGTCCTGCCGGCATCGCCCCACAACCATGCAAAGGAAGTGAAGGCCGCATGCTGTTCGGGCGGCGTGCCGGTCTTCGACGGCATGGACCCGCGCTACAAGCGCGTGCTGTGGACGGTCATCGCCGTCAATGGCGCCTTGTTCCTGACGGAAATGGTCGCCGGCTCGCTTGCCGGCTCTCAGGCATTGAAGGCCGATGCGCTGGATTTCCTTGCCGACACCGTCACCTACGGGCTGAGCCTTGCCGTCATCGGCGCCAGTCTCAAGGCCCGCGCGGCGGCCGCGCTGTTCAAGGGCCTGTCGCTCTGCCTGATGGCCGTCTGGGTCTTCGGCTCGACGCTTTACCACACGCTCGTCCTCGGCCTGCCCAGCGCCCAGGTCATGGGCATCATCGGGTTTTTGGCGCTCGTCGCCAATCTCGCTTCCGTCGGTCTCTTGATGCCCTACAGGGATGGCGACGCAAATGTCCGTTCGGTCTGGCTTTGCTCGCGCAACGATGCCATCGGCAATCTGGTGGTGATGGCTGCTGCTTTTGGGGTCTGGGGGACGTCGAGCGCGTGGCCCGACCTGGCCGTTGCCGCGCTGATGGCGGGTCTCTTCCTGACGTCGTCGGTACAAATCCTGCGGCGGGCCTGGGCCGACTATCGCGAAGGCGCATCCGGCCGGGAGGCAGTGCCTGCCGAATAGCTATCCGCAATGTGGCGGAAGCAAATGCTCCCGCTTGCAGATCACATTCGCCCTGCCGAGCTATGGCCGGCACGCGCTCGTGGGATATTGACACTTGGCAAAGCCAAGCACTAACCTGTGACGTAATCGGTTACGTAACCGATTACCAGGGATCACAGAGGAGGAAATCATGAGCAAGAAAACAAATACGGACGGGCTCGGCCCGTTCTCGCGCCGCCAGTTCCTGATGACCGGCGCCATGGCCGCGGGCGCACTCGCGCTGCCGCTTGGGCCGGTCTTTGCCGCCGACAAGCCGAAGGTCGGGCTGGTCATGAAGTCGCTCGCCAACGAGTTCTTCAAGCAGATGCAGGCCGGCGCCGAGGAGTATGCGGCCAAGAACAAGGACAAGTTCGACTTCGCCGCCGTCGGCATGAAGGACGAGCGCGACTTCGCCGCGCAGGTCGACGCCATCGAGAACTTCATCACCCAGAACTACAACATCATCGTCGTCGCGCCGGCCGATTCGAAAGCCATGGTGACGCCGATCTCCAAGGCGCTGCAGGCCGGCATCAAGGTCATCAATATCGACGTCGCGCTCGACACCGAAGCCAAGAAGAAGGCCGGCATCGACCTTGCCTTCTTCGGCCCGGACAATCGCGGCGGCGCCAAGCTTGCCGGCGATGCGCTGGGCAAGGCGCTCGGCAAGGGCGGCAAGGTGGTCATCCTGGAAGGCAATCCGGAAGCCGACAACGCCAAGGAGCGCAAGCTCGGCTTCGACGATGCGGTCAAGGAGAACGGCCTCGAGCTGCTCGATTCCAAGACGGCGCATTGGGAGACCGAGGAAGCCAACACGCTGATGACCAACTTCCTCACCCAGTACCAGGACATACAGGGTGTGATGGCGGCCAATGATTCGATGGCGCTCGGTGTCGTCAAGGCGCTCGACGCGGCCGGCAAGTCGGGCCAGATCAAGGTCGTCGGCTTCGACAACATCCCGGCCGTCGGCCCGTTGCTCAAGGCAGGCAAGATGCTCGCCACCGTCGAGCAGTATGGCGCGCAGATGGCCGCCATGGGCATCGACTACGGCCTGCGCGAAATGGCCGGCGAGAAATTCTCCGGCTGGGTCAAGACCGACATCAAGCTGATCACCGGCTGAGGCGAGCGGTAGCGCCGGTACTCCCTCCGGCGTTTCCGCTTGTCTCATCACCGCCGCCGGCAAACTGTCGGCGGCGGTGACGACGCGCCCGCGCCGCTATCGCGGGCTCTAACTATTTGTTTTTACGCAATTCCAGACCGAAAACCGCTGCGCACTTTTCCTGGAATTGCTTGAGAGCGCAGTTTAGGATTCCGCCGCCCATGGATGCGATTCTCTCCCTTGAAGGGGTCGGAAAGATTTTTCCCGGCGCCGTCGCGCTCAGCGACGTGTCGCTGTCGATCGCGCGCGGCGAAACCCACATCATCCTGGGCGAGAACGGCGCCGGCAAATCGACGCTGATCAAGCTCTTGGCCAGCATCTACCAGCCGGACACCGGTTCGATCGCCTTCAACGGCCAGCCCTACCGGCCGAAGACGCCGCACGATGCGCAGCTCAGCGGTATCCGCATCGTGCATCAGGAACTCAACCTTCTGCCCTATCTCAGCATCGCCGAGAATCTGATGCTGGAGAAGCTGCCGCGCCGCGCCTTCGGCATCGTCGACGGCAAGGCGCTCAACAGCCGCGCCGTGGCGCTGCTGAAAGAGGTCGGCCTCGACATCGACCCGCGCACCCGCGTCGAGGCGCTCGGCGTGGCGCAGATGCAGCTGGTCGAGATCGCCAAGGCGCTGAGCAATGATTCAAAACTGCTTGTCCTCGACGAACCGACGGCGACGCTGACGCCGCCGGAGATCGAGCGGCTGTTTGCCATCATCAAAAAGCTGAAGGCCAAGGGCGTCACCATCATCTACATCTCGCACCGGCTGCACGAGGTGTTCGAGATCGGCGACCGGGTGACGGTGCTGCGCAATGGCAGGCTGGTTGAGACCCGCGACCTCAAAGGCCTCGCCGTGCCAGACCTGGTGCGCATGATGATCGGCCGCGACATTGCCGACGAGTACGGTTTCGACGCTTCCATCGTGCCGGGCACGGTTGCGCTCAGCGTCGCCAATCTCAAACGCAGCACCGAGACGCCGCCGATTTCCTTCGCCGTCCGCCATGGCGAAATCCTCGGCGTCGCCGGGCTGGTCGGCAGCGGCCGCACCGAAGCCATGCGGGCGCTGTTCGGCGCCGATCCGAAACTCGACGGCGTGGTCGAGATCGACGGCAAGCCGGTGGCGATCGCGGCGCCCAAGGATGCCGTGCGGCACGGCTTGAGCCTGCTCACCGAAGACCGCAAGGGCCAGGGCCTGCTGCTCGACATGGCGGTCGACAAGAACATCACCATCACCGATCTGGGCAAAGTCTCGCGCAACGGGCTCATCAACCGTCGGGCCGAGGCTGCCGCCGCCAACGATCTCGTCGGCCAGCTGCGCGTCAAGGCAAGCTCGATCGAGCAGGCGGTGCGCAATCTCTCGGGCGGCAACCAGCAAAAGGTGGTGCTGGCGAAGTGGCTGTTCCGGGGCACCTCGACGCTGATCCTCGACGAGCCGACGCGTGGAGTCGACATCGGCGCGCGGCGGGAGATCTACCAGCTGCTGTGGATGCTCGCGGCGGCGAAAAAGGGCATCATCATGGTGTCGTCCGACCTGCCCGAGCTGATGGGCATGTGCCACCGCATCATCGTCTTTTCCAAAAACAAGATTGTCGGCGACGTGCCGCGCGCCGCGTTCGACCAGGAGCACATCCTGTCGCTCGCCTATCAGGAGTATGTGCGACCATGAGCGAGACGTCGCAAGTGACTATTTCGGCGCCCGTTTCGCCGGGCCGGGCGAAATTCATCCGCTTTCTGGTGCGCGATGCCGGCGTGCTTCTGGCGCTGGTGCTGATCACGGTGTTCTTCTCGGCGACGGCGCCGTATTTCGCCACATCAGGCAACGCGCTGAAGATCTTCGTGCAGATCGCCATCAACACGGTGCTGGCCGCCGGCATGACCTTCGTCATCCTCACCGGCGGCATCGACCTTTCTGTGGGATCGGTGCTGGCGCTGTGCACGGTGGTCGGCGCCACCGTCATGATCGATGAAAGCCTGTCGCCGGGGGTGGCGATCCTGCTGGCGCTGCTGGCCTGCATGGCCACGGGTGCGGTCTGCGGCTTCCTCAATGGCTGGATTTCGACACGCTGGAAGATACCGTCCTTCATTGTCACGCTCGGCATGCTCAACATGGCGGCGGGCGCGGCCCGCGTGGTCAGCGACAATTCGACCATCACCGGCCTGCCGCAGAGCTTCGTCGATTTCGGCAACCTCATCATCGGCGGCTTCCTGCCATCGATCTTCCTGATCGCCGTGCTGGTGATCGCCGCCGGCTGGTTCGTGCTGCGCTTCACCGTCTTCGGCCGCATGATCTTCGCCGTCGGCACCAATGACGAGGCGGTGCGGCTCTCCGGCCACAATCCGGATTTCTACAAGGTCGCCGCCTTCACCATCAGCGGCCTGACCGCCGGCATCGCCGCGATGGTCTATCTGTTGCGCCTCAACATCGGCAGCCCGATCGCCGGCGTCGGCTACGAGCTCAACGCGATTGCCGCCGTCATCATCGGCGGCACCAGCCTCAGCGGCGGCAAGGGCTCGATCATCGGCACGCTGGTCGGCGCCTGCATTTTGCAGGTGCTGTCGACCGGGCTGCAGCTGCTCGGCGTCGGCGACAATTTCAAGCCGATCGTGATAGGCCTTGTCATTGTGCTCGCTGTCATCCTAGACGCCTACAGGGAGCGGTTGCTGAGGGTCATCCGTTAAGGGGACAGACGATGACGACGATTGCCGATGTCGCGCGCCATGCCGGAGTGTCGGTCGCAACCGTCTCGCATGTGATGAACCGGACGCGCCATGTCGAGCCGGAGACGGCCGAGCGCGTGCGTTCGGCCATCGCCGCCCTGCGCTACAGCCCCAACACGCTGGCGCGCAGCCTGAGGCGCGGCGAGACCAAGACCATCGGCCTGCTCCTGCCGGACAATTCCAACCCGTTCTTCGCCAGCGTGGCGCGCCAGATCGAGGATGCCGGCTTCCTCGCCGGCTATACGGTGATCCTGTGCAACTCCGACGGCAGCGCCGAGAAGGAGGAGCGCTACCTCCAGGTGCTGATGGCCAAGCAGATCGACGGGCTGATCTTCGCCGGCTCATCCGACCATGCGCGGGTGTTCGCCAGTGTGCTGCCCGGCGTGCCGGCGGTGCTGCTCGACCGCGAGATCCATTCGGTCAATGTCGATTCCGTGCTGGTCGATCACGATCATGGCGGCTATCTCGCCGGCCGCTATCTGGTCGGGCTCGGCCACGAGAAGATCGGCGTCATCGGCGGCCCGCGCGATTCCGGCTCAAGCCCGGCCCGCCTGCGCGGCTTCGCCAGGGCGCTGCAGGAAGCCGGCCTCGACCTGCCGGCGAATGCCGTCGTCGATTCCGACTATCACTTCGCCGGCGGCCGCACGGCGATGGAACGGCTGATGGCGCAGGCGCCCGGTATCACGGCGCTGTTTGCCTGCAACGATCTGATGGCCATGGGTGCGCTGACGGTGCTGCKGGCACGCGGATTGCGGGTTCCCGACGACATGTCGATGATYGGCTTCGACGACATACCCTATGCCGTCACCACCTGGCCGCCGCTGACGACGATCGCGCAGCCGGTCGAGAAGATCGGCACAAGGGCCGTGAGCCTGCTGCTCGCCCGCGTCGCCGAGCCGGCGGCGCATTCGCGCCGGGAAGTGCTCACGCCGGTGCTGGTCGAACGAGAAAGCTGCGCACCATTGCGCGGGTAGGTGCTGACAATCACCGACGCCGGCGCCGCCCCTTTAATGTAGCGCTGGTCGACCCCCACTCCGTCTCGGCTTCGCCGAGACACCTCTCCCCCGATCGACGGGGTAGAGGAAAGGCGCCAAGCTTTTTGCCGTCAACGCTCGTCCAGCAAGGCTCCCTTCCTTTCCCTCCGGAGGGGGGAAAGGTGGCGCTGCAAAGCAGCGACGGATTGGGGGAACCACCTAGCAATCAAGCCTTCGGCCGATCAGTCACACCAATCACAGAAGATGTGTGCATGGCGTTTCAGGGGGAGAAGGAAAAGCTCAAGCCGCCGTTTCCAAACCTGCCCTCAGCAGCATGCCGAACAGGTCGCGCGGCTCGTCGGGATCGGCGAGCAGGTCGAGCTCTTCATAGAGGCCGGTGGCCTGGAGCTGGTCGCGGACATAGCGCAGTGCTGAGAAATCTTCCGTGGCGAAGCCGACGGAATCGAACAGCGTGATCTGCTTGGCTGACGTACGACCCTCGGCCTGGCCGGTCATCACCTGCCACAGCTCGGTCACCGGATGGTCGGCGTCGAGCTGCTGGATCTCGCCTTCGATGCGCGTCTGCGGCGGAAACTCGACGAAGATGTCGGAGCGCAAAAGGATATCGCGATGCAGCTCGGTCTTGCCGGGGCAGTCGCCGCCGACCGCGTTGATATGAACGCCGGAGCCGACCATGTTGTCGGTGAGGATGGTGGCGTACTGCTTGTCGGCGGTCACCGTGGTGATGATGTCGGCGCCCTCCACCGCATCCTGACCGGTCGTGCAAATGGTGATGTCAAAACCCTTGCCGGCGAGGTTGCGGGCGCATTTTTCCGAAGCGGAGCGGTCGATGTCGTAGAGCCGCAGCCGGTCGACGCCGAGCAGCGCCTTGAAGGCGACGGCCTGGAATTCGGACTGGGCGCCGTTGCCGATGATGGCCATCGAGCGCGAACCCTTGGGCGCCAGGTATTTGGCGGCGACGGCCGAGGTCGCCGCGGTGCGCAGCGCCGTCAGGATCGTCATTTCGGTGAGCAGCATCGGATAGCCGGAGCCGACATCGGCGAGCACGCCGAAGGCTGTGACGGTCTGGCGGCCCTCGCGCATGTTTTTCGGATGGCCGTTGACATATTTGAAGCCGTACATCTTGCCGTCGCTGGTCGGCATCAGCTCGATCACGCCGTCATGGCTGTGCGAGGCGATGCGCGGCGTCTTGTCGAACAGCTCCCAGCGGCGAAAATCCTCCTCGATATAGGCGGCGAGCTCGGTGAGAAACCGCTCGACGCCGATGGTCAGCACCAGCTTCATCATGCGGTCGACGCTGACGAAGGGAACGATGGCAAGGCGGGAAGGCTGGGTCATGCAATGCTCCCGGAATGGCTGCGCGTCGGGCGGTCCATGATGCGGCGGCCCATCAGGCTGGCGGCGAGGTCGACCATCAGCGTGGCGGTGCGGCCGCGCTCGTCGAGGAACGGGTTGAGCTCGACCAGGTCGAGGCTGGAGACAAGGCCGCTGTCGGACAGCATCTCCATCACCAGATGCGCCTCGCGGAAGGTGGCGCCGCCGGGCACGGTGGTGCCGACGGCGGGCGCGATCGAGGGGTCGAGGAAGTCGACGTCGAGGCTGACATGCAGCAGGCCGTTCTCCTTCTCCACGTTAGCCAAAAAGGCGCGCAGCAGCGAGGCTATGCCATGCTCGTCGATGGAGCGCATGTCGTGCACGGTCACTCCTGCTTCGTTCAGCGCGCGGCGCTCGGCCGGATCGACGCTGCGCAGGCCCATGGCACATATGCGGCGGGGATCGACCGCGACGTCCAAATCGGGGAAATAGCCTTCGAAGCCCGACCGGCCGCTGGCATAGGCGAGCGGCACGCCATGCAGATTGCCGCTTGCGGTGGTGTCGAGCGTGTGGAAATCCGGATGCGCGTCGAGCCACAGCACAAAGAGCGGCCGACCGCGTTCAGCCGCGCGGCGCGCAACGCCGGACACGGTGCCGGCGGAGATCGAATGGTCGCCGCCGAGAAAGACCGGCATGGCGTCCTTCGACGCCGCATAGGCGGTCTCGGCGATCGCTGCCGTCCAGGCGGAAATCTCCGGCAGCGCCTTCAGCGCCAAATTGCCGTGGACGATGGCGCGCACCGCAGCCGGCTGCACCGCACCCCAGTCCTCGACCTCATGGCCGAGTTCCGACAGCACCGAGACAAGCCCTGCCGTGCGCAGCGCGCTCGGCCCCATCTCGCATCCCATTCTGCCCGCGCCGTCCTGCACCGGCGCGCCAACGATCCTGCAGCGCATGATTCTTTAAGTCCTCACGATTGATGCGCGGAATGAACCACTCCGGCCCGGCAGTTTGAACAGACGAAATTGGCATTTCGAGAAGATTGATTTATCATTGCGATAACTCACTTTGATCAAAGTGGATAAAATCATGGACGCGCTCGACGAAAGGCTGGTCACACTGCTCAGGCACGATGCCCGGCGCAGCATCTCCGATCTCGCGGTCGATCTCGGGGTGTCGCGCGCCACGGTCAGGGCGCGCATGGAGCGGCTGGAAAAGACGGGTGAGATCATCGGCTACACCGTGGTGCTGCGCGCCGACGCAGTCGACCAGCGGATACGCGGCGTGATGATGATCGAGATCGAGGGCCATGCCGCCGATCGTGTGGTGCGGGCGCTCGGCGGTCTCGCCGAGGTCTCGACCATTCACACCACCAATGGCCGCTGGGACCTGGTGGTCGAGCTCGGCACGGCCTCGCTCACCGATTTCGACGCCGTGCTGCGCCGCATCCGGCTCATCTCCGGCATAACCGGCAGCGAGACCAGCCTGCTGCTGGCGACGCCGAGGACGACAAGGGCGCGGCTGGCGTAGTCAGGCCGGCGTATTCCCGCGAAGCGGGTCCAGCCTATCAGAACAGCTTCGGCTGATCGGCGGCGGCAAGCTCGAAGTGCATGTAGTCCTTGGTGCCAGTAGACGCGCCCAGCCAGCGCAGGCTGCCGCCGTCGCTGGCGGCGAGGCCGGCGGCGACTTCCGGCGCCAGGTTGAAGAAGCCGAAGCGTGTCACCGAGGCGTCGGTGCCGATGATCTTGGGCGCTCCGACCTTGGCGGCCCGGCGGGAGAGGTCGGCGGCATCGGCCAGCAGCTTCGCGGTCGACTTGGCCTTGGCCGGCGTGGCGCCGGCACCTTGCAGGAGCGTGGCGAGATCGGTTTGCTTGGCTGGCACGGCGGTTGCCAGCGCATGGGCATTGGCGAGCTTCGCCGCCGGCAATGTCACGCCGGCCAGCCGTGTTATGGCGTTGCCCATGGCGGCCTTGAGGCCATCGGCATTGGCGAATGCGGCAACGACAGCGGCGTTGGCCTTCGACAGCACAATAGCGGCCGGCAGCAGCGTGTCATAAGGCCCGCCGGCGCGCAGCGTGGCGCTCTCGGCACCGTAGAGGTCGACGCCGGTGAAGGCGGCGATGATGGTCAGCGGCAAGACTGTCTTCTTGACGTTGGGGTTGATCGCCGGATCGATGTCCACCGCCCAGCCGAAGGAATGATTGCTGAGCTGGGTGGGCGAGTTGACATTGGGCCTTATGTTGAAGCCGCCGACACTCTTGATCGGGTCCAGTGCTGCCAGCGCGTTCTTGGCGGTAAGCAGCGTGACGGTTTTGGCCAACCTGGTCTTGAGTGCGGGGTGCACCGGCGACTTGAAGCTCGCCTTGGGGAAGCCGGCGCCCGAGAGCTGGCTGTAATAGGCGTTGACGCGGTCGATCGCCTTGGCCGGATTGCTGGGCGCGCCGAACTGGGTATAGAGCCGGGTACGAATGTTCTGAAATCCGGAAAAGCCATCGCTGATGTTGTTTCTGACGAAGGCCGAAAGCTTGTTCCATTCCGCCAGTATGTCGGCAGCACTTGTGGACCCGGCGGCCTCGAGCGGGTTGATCCGGTCCAGCGCCGTCAGCAGCGCCAGCCTCAGCGTGGCGGAGAGTTCGCGCCGGTTGAGCGCCTGCGGCAGCGCCGTCACGGCCGGCGCCTCAAATCCGGGAAACAATGTCGTCTGCAGATGGCCGTCATAGGACGTCAGCTGCTCTTCGAGCCGCGGCCACAGCCAGATCAGCGCCTCACGGTCCGTGACCCGCGCCGTGATCGCCGCAACGATCGCCTCGACGCCGTCTTTGGAAATCCGATCGACATTGGCGGTCACGGCAAATCCTCCCCCTTGAAGACATGGCGCGAGGCAGACTGAAAGGCCGCGGGATCGCGGGCTTCCAGTCTTATCATCCAGCGCTTGAAAGAAGACGTATCCACTGCACCCCCCGGTCAAGCAGTCGCAAACATCTGATGGGATAGTATCGTATCCGCCCGCTAGCGTCGACCTGGCGGAATTCGGGGAACAGTGAGTTCCTATGTGGCTTGCCAGGCCCCGGAATCGGTCGGGATGGCGCGCAATCAGCCGCGAAACGTCCGATCCCTGTCCCCGCTGGGTCAGCTTGGCTTCAGTCGGACTACGAAGACCTTCTGGTCACCGACACGCTCTACGTCGAGAATACCAGAAGCGAGCGCTAGATCGCCTAATCGCGCAAAGCCGTAGTTTCTGGCGTCGAAGTCTGGAGACTGTTTTGACAGATGAGCGCCCACGCGGGCGAGGTTTGCGCGGCCGTCCTCACCCGCCGACGCCTCCACTGCCTTTTGGAGCATGCCGAGAGCGGCCTCGTCCAGCTTGCCGCTCGCTGCTCCACCGCGCGCTGGACGACTTTGTTCCGATTCGATTTTGACGGGTACGGTGGCAGCCTTCGCTGGCTTTGCTACGGCCTTCTTTGGGGTGACTAGGGTTGCCTGCGGCTCTGCTGCCGCGCCGCCGAGCACATCGAAATATATGAACTTGTCGCAGGCAGTGATGAACGGTCGAGGCGTCTTGCGTTCGCCGAACCCGTAAACGGTAATGCCCTGTTCGCGGATGCGTGACGCGAGCCTTGCGAAATCGCTGTCGCTCGAGACGATGCAGAAGCCGGAAAACCGCCCGGTGTAGAGCAGGTCCATCGCGTCGATGATCATCGCACCGTCGGTCGCATTCTTGCCCGTCGTGTAGGCGAACTGCTGTACAGGTTGAATGGAATGCTTAAGCAGGCACTCCTTCCAGCCATTGAGGTTTGGCTTCGTCCAGTCACCGTAGATTCGCTTGACGCTTGCTGTGCCATAGTTGGCGATCTCCGCGAGAAGCCCCGAAATGATCTTCGGGGAGGCGTTGTCGCCGTCGATCAAAAGCGCAAGTGGATCGCTCGTCATTCCGCAAACTACCGTATCCACCCGCCGGCGTCGACCTGACGGAATTGCGGGAAAAGCACGCGCTTCCCCTAAGGGAATTGCCTCAAACTCAGCCATAGACAGGCGCAGGGACCGGGCGCTTGCCACCGGCCTAAGCTGATGGCAGGATAAAAGGCCGCAACGTGCGGCCTCTGGCGGTCGTTGCGTTCCAATGGATTATGAAGCATTTTCCCAAGGTGCGGGGTTCTCCTCACAATGTGCGGCAACCTCGTTTCCCCTTGTCGCCCTCAACTTTTCGCAATATGCGCTCTGCCTGCCTCAGGCCGCAGGCCGGTAATTCCACGGGGTCAAGCCTCATGACAGAGATTTGTGCTCGAGCCGTATGTCGTCGACGAAGACAAGGCATGGCGTCACATCAGCGCCCCTTGGCATTCGTTTCCAGGTGAAGAACGCCGTTGCGTACCCCCTCATGCCTCAAAACAGGCCGGCAGATCCGCGGATGATTTTGAAGCTTGCGGGGTTGCCGACGGTCCGGCGAGAATTCTAAAAGACGCTCAACATGACACAGCACGCAAAAGACGCCCGAATTCTTATGTACAGCCACGACACGTTCGGGCTCGGCCACCTGCAGCGGTGCCGAACGATCGCGCATTCGCTGGTGGGGGATTTCCGCGGACTGCAGGTGCTTATCATTTCGGGTGCTACCATCGCCGGCGCCTTCGACTACCGCGCCCGTGTCGACTTCGTGAAGATCCCCAGCGTCATCAAGCTGCGCAACGGCGAATACACCTCGCTGGAAAAGGATATCGATCTGCACGAGACGCTCAGGATGCGGCAGTCGATCATCCGCCACACCGCCGAGAGCTTCCGGCCGGATATCTTCATCGTCGACAAGGAACCGCTCGGCCTGCGCGGTGAGATCGAGGACACGCTGTCCTACCTCAAGACGCGGGGAACCACGCTCGTGCTTGGCCTGCGCGAGGTGATGGATGCGCCGCATCTGCTCGAAGCGGAATGGGCGCGCAGGGATGTGATGCGCAAGATCGGCCTGTTCTACGACAAGGTCTGGGTCTATGGCCCGCCGGATTTCTACGACCCGTTGACAGGCCTGGATGTGCCGCCTGCGGTCAGGGCAAAGATGAAGTTCGTCGGCTTCCTGCAACGGAGCCTGCAGCAGAACGAGTTGCCCGGCCATCGGCCCGAGGGCGACTATATTCTGGTCACCACCGGTGGCGGCGGTGACGGCGCCGACCTGATCCACAACGTCATCGAAGCCTATCAGCAGGACCCGCGATTGCAGCACAGGGCGCTGATTGTGCTTGGGCCCTACATGCCGGCGCGCAAGCGCAACAAGCTGGTCAGGAAGGGGGCCAGGATCCCCTATATCAAGATCATCGAGTTCGACAACCGCATGGAAGAGCTGATTGCCGGCGCCAAGGCGGTGGTGGCGATGGGCGGCTACAACACCTATTGCGAGATATTGTCCTTCGACAAGCCGGCGCTGATCGTGCCGCGCGTCACGCCGCGCGAGGAACAGCTGATCCGCGCCCGGCGCGCAGCCGAACTCGGCCTTATCGAGATGCTTTTGCCGGAAGAAGCCGAGGATTCCCAACGGTTTGCCGACGCACTGAAGGTGCTGTCGGACCGGCCTCGCCCCTCGCAGAGCAATCCGCATCTGACGCTGGAAGGACTGCCTCATATTTCCGAAATCGTCGCGGAACTGCTCGACCGGCGGGCCGGCCATTACCTTTCGGTCATCGAAGGCATGAACTGAGTTGCAAAACCGCAAGATCGTCGTGGTTCTGAAGGGCTATCCGCGGCTGTCGGAAACTTTTATCGCGCAGGAACTGCTCGGTTTGGAGCGCGCGGGGTTCGACCTCATACTTTTCGCGCTCAGGCGGCCGACCGACGCAAAACGCCACCCCGTTCATGACGAGATCAAAGCGCCAGTCCACTATCTGCCGGAATATCTGCATAGGGAGCCGCTGCGGGTGGTTCGCTCGCTGTTTGCCTGTCTGCCGCGGCCGGGCTTCTGGCGCGCGCTCAAATCGCTGGCTGCCGATATCCCCCGCGACTTTACGCGCAACCGCGTGCGCCGCTTCGGGCAAGCGCTCGTGCTGGCTGCCGAATGGCCGCAGGACGCGGGCTGGCTGCACGCCCATTTCGCGCACACACCGGCATCGGTGACGCGCTACGCCAGCCAGATTCGTGGCCTGCCCTGGAGCTGCTCGGCCCATGCCAAGGACATCTGGACGTCTGCGGACTGGGATCTGGCCGGCAAGCTTTCCTCGGCCCGCTGGACGGTCACCTGCACCAGAACCGGCTTCGACCACCTGAAAAAACTCGCCAACGGCAACTCGTCCGTGCATCTGAGCTATCATGGGCTCGACCTCGATCGCTTCGGCAGTTTCGACGCGGCGCGAAAGCAGCACGACGGCTCGGCGCCGGACGAACCGGTCATCGTTCTGAGTGTCGGGCGCGCCGTTGCAAAGAAGGGCTACGACACTTTGCTGGAGGCCCTTGCCCTCCTGCCTGGCGATCTGGCGTGGCGTTTCGAGCATATTGGCGGCGGCGAGGAACTGGAGCGGCTCAAGGCGCTGGCGCGAAAGCTCGGACTGGAGGGTCGCATCTCCTGGAAAGGCGCGCTGGCGCAGAAAGAAGTGCTTGAGCACTACCGCAGCGCCGACATCTTCGCTTTGGCCTGCAGAATCACCGCGGATGGCGACCGGGACGGCCTGCCGAATGTCCTGGTGGAGGCGGCCAGCCAGCGGCTTGCCTGCGTGTCGACCGATATTTCCGGCGTGCCGGAGCTTTTGTCGTCGGGTGAAACCGGGCTGCTGGTGCCGACGGAAAATCCCATTGCCCTGGCACAGGCGCTGGAGTGTCTGATCCGCGATCCAGCGCTGCGCGCTCGCCTCGGCGACGCCGCGGAGCGGCGCGTGCGCGGCAATTTCGATCACATGGCAAGCATTGGGCAGCTCAAGGACCTGTTCGAGCGGGAGTGGCGGGCCGCCGAATGAAACGGCTCAGCGTTTTCTTCTATGTCCAGCACCTGCTCGGCATCGGCCATCTGGCGCGCGCCAGCCGCATTGCGGCGGCTCTGGCCGAAGACGGGTTTGATGTCACCGTCGTGACCGGCGGAGCGCCGATCGCGGGCTTTCCGGGTCCGGGCGTAAACTCCGTCACCCTGCCACCCGTCACCTCCGGCGATGAAGGATTTTCCGGACTTGTCGACCTGCAGGGCAAACCGATCGACGATGATTTCAAGAAATTGCGTTCCGAGATGCTGCTGCAGGCGTTCCGGGACTGCCGGCCTGATATCGTTATAATCGAGGCGTTTCCGTTTGGACGCCGGCAGATGCGTTTCGAACTCCTGCCGCTGCTCGAGGCCATCGAAGCGACGTCGCCCAGACCGCTTTTGGCGACGTCCGTGCGCGATATCCTTCAGGAGCGCGTCAAGCCGGGCAGAAACGAGGAGACGGTCGATCTCGTCAACAGGCATTTCGACCTTGTCATGGTCCATGGCGATCCGGCTTTCGCAACCATCGACAAGACATTTCCACTGGCCGCGGCGATCAGGGCCGAGGTCGCCTACACAGGGCTCGTTGCCGCGCCGCCGGCGCCCGCGGCTTCCGAGCGCTTCGACGTTCTGGTGTCGGTTGGCGGCGGTGCCGCCGGAAAGAGCCTCGTCCGATCCACCATCGCGGCCGCGCGCAATGCCAACAACGCCTGGAAATGGTGTTTGATCACCGGCCCAAACCTGCCGAAGGACGAGTTCGACGCGATTTCAGGCGATGCCACGCCGGGCCTGTCCATCTTCCGGTTTCGCGAGGATTTCGCCAGCCTGCTGACCGGCGCCCGGCTGTCAGTCTCGCAGGCCGGCTACAACACGGTCTGCGATGTTTTGCGCGCGGGGTGTCGCTCGTTGCTTGTTCCCTTTGCCGCCGGCGGCGAAACCGAACAGACGCTTCGCGCCCTGATGCTCGAAGAGCTCGGCCTGGCAACGGTGCTGACGGAAAACGAGCTGACGCCTGAAGGCCTGGGGCAAGCGATCGAGCAGGCGCTTGCGGGACCGGCGCCGGCCGCACATCGTCTCGATCTGGAAGGCGCGCGCCGCTCGGCGCATATCCTGCGCGAGCAGTATCGAAGCTGGTCCCTGAAAACGTAGAGCGGGTCGTGTCTGGGTGGATTGGCGCAACGCGCTTCAAACAGTCCCGATCAGCATGAAGCGCGTATATTTTTTTGTCGGCAGTTCGCCGGAGAACCTGATCTCCCGTAGCGCCGCCATGGCTTCGAAGGCTGCCAGCGAAGCCACGCAGTTGATGTGCGTCGGCTCGCTGAAATAATCGTTCGATTGCAGCAGCACAGTCGTGCCCCGCGGAAGCAGGGAAAGCCAGGCGGGCAGATCGGCTATGTGTTCGCAGCTCGTATTGACGATCAGGTCGGCCCCTCCGGCCGCATAGTCGAGTGCATACATGTCGTCCGTCAGCGCCTGGAACCGGTCGCCGGCTTCCCGGTTGAGGGTCCGGGCGACCGCTCCGACGTCGGGATCGATGTCGATGCTGTCGACCGCCGCGATGTCGAAACGGGCGTCGTTGAAAAGCATAGCCGGCAACACGCCGTACCATCCGCCCAGAACCCATATGCGCTCGAACCGGCCGCCGCAGCTTTCGAACAGCCTGTCGAGCGCCCACATCTTGCAGGCGACCTGCTTGTGGTTGAAGGCGTTGGCGATATCGGCCTGCGGATGCTTGGCGATGACGCGCGCCAGCCCGGTCACGAGAGGATTGTTGATATAGGCCGCAATTCCCCGCGTGAGGTCCAGGGCTTGCTCGTGCCCCTCCAGGCTGGCATTGGCCAAACCGGCATTGCGTGGTTGCGTGACATCCATCATATTCTTCTTCTATGTTGGGATTTCGGGCGACACAACGCTATCTTGGCTCCGGCAAGGCTGTTTGGTTCGCGGACATGATTGTGCCGCGAGCCTTTTCGCTATTGCCCGGTGCCGGAGAAAGGCTGTTGCATCTGTCCGGATCATCGGTGTCCATCAGCCAGGCTCGCAGCTGCAGTTTCGAGCTTGCCGTTGGCGGCGAAGACATAACCGATGCACCATTTGCCAGCAGGTGCTTTCACATCCTGCATCCTTCAACCTGACAGTCGCATATGGAACCCAGCCTAGCCCGCTATATCTGGAGGCACACCAGGAAGCAGCAGATCTGGATATTGGCGATCGTCTTGCTTTCGATGATCCCGTATTTCATGTCCTTCGATCTGCCGAAGCTGATCGTCAACGGCCCGATCCAGGGCAAGGGCTTCGAGCAGCCGGGCGCGACCCTGCCCTTCATGCGGCTGCACTATAATTTGCCATTCATTGGCGAGGTCCAGTTCTTCTCCGGGTTTCAGCTCGACCGCAAGGAGACGCTGCTTGCGCTCAGCTTCGTGTTCCTGTTGCTGGTCGTCATCAACGGCCTGTTCAAACTCTATATCAACACCTACAAGGGCCGCCTCGGCGAACGCATGCTGCGGCGTATCCGCTTCGATCTGATCGATCGCGTGCTGCGGTTTCCGCCGATTTACTTCAAGCGGGTGAAATCGGCCGAAGTGGCGACCATGGTGAAGGACGAGGTGGAGCCGCTGGGCGGCTTCATCGGCGATGCCTTCCTGCAGCCGGTGCTGCTCGGCGGCCAGGCGCTGACGGCCATGCTGTTCATCATGGTCCAGAACGTCTGGCTCGGAATGATAGCGCTCGTGATCGTGGTGATCCAGATCGTGCTCATCCCGCGCATGCGGCGGCGGCTGCTCGTGCTGGGGCGCCAACGGCAGTTGACGGCGCGCGCGCTTTCGGGCCGGGTTGGTGAAATCGTCGACGGCATCGGCACGGTTCACGTCCACGACACGTCAAATTACGAGCGCGCCGATATAGCGGCCCGGCTCGGGCTCATCTTCAAGATCCGCTTCGATCTTTACCAATGGAAATTCATGGTAAAGTTCCTCAACAATTTTCTCGCGCAGCTCACGCCCTTCCTGTTCTACATGATCGGCGGCTATCTGGTCATCGCGGGGCGCCTTGACGTCGGCCAGTTGGTGGCCGTCATCGGCGCCTACAAGGACCTGCCCGGACCGATGAAGGAACTGATCGACTGGGATCAGGATCGGCAGGACGTCCAGGTCAAATATCAGCAGGTCGTCGAACAGTTCAGCGCCGAGGATATCATTGCGCCTGATATCGGGGCATTGACGATCGACGATCCCGCGCCGATGACCAACCCGCTGTCGGCGATCGGTCTGTCGATAGCAGACGATGGCGGCGCAATGCTCCTCAACCGTATCTCCATGCAGGTCAAGCCGGGCGAGACGGTGGCGCTGGTCAGTACCGCGACAGGTGGGGCGGAGGCTCTTGCGGAAGCCTTCGCGCGGCTGAACTGGCCGGACAGCGGCAAGGTCGCTTCGGGCGCCGACGACCTGCTTGACCTCCCTGAAGCGGTGACCGGCCGGCGCATGTCCTACGCCTCGTCGGATGTTTTCCTGTTCCAGGCAAGCCTGCGCGACAACCTGCTCTACGGGTTGAAGCACGCGCCGTTGACAGAGGTGAACTATGAAGGTGCGGCGGCAGACCAGCGCCGCTGGAACATCACCGAGGCACAACGGTCGGGCAATCCGGATCTCGATATCCACAGCGACTGGATCAATTATGCTTCGGCCGGCGCTACCGGCCCGCATGACCTCTTTGAAGCCGTCCGCCGGGTGCTCGACGCGGTTCTTCTGTCGAGCGACATTCTGGATCTTGGCTTGCGCTCTTCGGCCGACCTCACCCGTCATACGAAGCTTGCCGGGAGGATCGTCGAACTGCGCGCGGCGCTGCGAACCCGGCTGGAACAGGAAAAGCTGACCGAACTGG
Organism: Mesorhizobium sp. P2_F7; assembly: GCF_056403695.1. NCBI lineage: Bacteria > Pseudomonadati > Pseudomonadota > Alphaproteobacteria > Hyphomicrobiales > Phyllobacteriaceae > Mesorhizobium > Mesorhizobium sp. P2_F7. The sequence continues at coordinate 41,254 of NZ_JBFUFA010000017.1, forward strand.
TGGTTCCTTTCGAACCGGGCGCCTACAACAAGGAAGCGACGATCGGCCAGAACCTGCTCTTCGGTGCCGCCGCCGGCCCCGAACTGGCCGACAAGGCTCTGGCCGCCAATCCCTATTTTGCTTCCGTGCTGAAGCAAGCCGGCCTCGACCGCACGTTCTACGAAATGGGCATGGAGATCGCCGAACAGGCGATCGAGCTTTTTGCCGACCTGCCGCCCGATCACCAGTTCTTCCAGCAGCTCGCCTTCATGAGCGCCGAGGAGATACCCGCCTACGAAAGCTTGCTGCAGCGGCTCAAGAACCGTCCCTACGAGACGGTTTCGGAGGCCGACCGCGCCATGATCGTCACCTTGAGCTTTGCCTATATCGAGCCCCGGCACCGCTTCGGCCTGCTGACCGACGAGCTGATGAGCAAGATCGTGGCTGCGCGCAACCAGTTCTATGAAAACCTGCCGCCCGAGCTGCAGAACGCGATCGAACGGTATGATCCCGCCAAATACATTGCCGCGGCCACCGTCATGGACAATGTCCTGTTCGGGCGCGTGGGCAACAACCATCCCGACGCGCCGGACCGCATACGCTCCATCGTCTACGACATTCTTGACGAACTGGGGCTTTATGCCGAGCTTCTGGACGTCGGCCTGGACTTCAACGTCGGCGCCTCCGGCAGGCGGCTGACCGGAGGACAGCGACAGAAGCTCGATGTTGCCCGGGCCCTGCTCAAGCGTCCCGATTTTCTCATCCTCAACCGGCCGCTGTCGGCGATCGACCAGCGCGTGCAGGACAAGGTGCTGCGAAACGTGCTCGAGGAAGCCAGACGCGACGACCATTCGCCGGCAATTGTGTGGGTGGTGACCAGCCCGGCGATGGCGATGATGTTCGACCGCGTTATCGTCTTCGACTCGGGTCAATTGGTGGAAGACGGAACACACGAGACACTTCTGGCAGGAAACGGTATCTTCAAGGAACTTCTGTCATAGTCTGGCAGACGCGAATTTAGGAAGGTTTGCGACAATGCTGCTCAAGGATGAAGTTGGAATGCTGCAACGCGTTCCCTTGTTCTCTGGCATTGAGCCGGCAAAGCTCAAGTTGCTCGCGTTCACATCCGATCGTGTGAACTACAACGCCGGCCAGATACTTTTCCGGCAGGGTGACGAAGCGGACGCCGCCTATGTCATCCTTTCAGGCAAGGCGGATATTCTGGTCGATTCGGACAACGGACCGATAACAGTTGCCGAGTTGTTGCCAAATTCGATCGTCGGCGAGATCGCCATATTGTGCAACAGCTCCCGCACTGCCACCGTCAGAGCGGCAACTGATCTGGAGGCCTTGAGAATCCGCAAGGACCATTTCCTGAGGCTTATGAAGGAGTTTCCGGAAATGACCATCGAGATATTGCGGGTTCTTGCCGATCGGCTAAGCCATACGACCGCGGATCTGATCGATGCACGAAACGCCTGAAGTTACGGTAGGCAAAAGGTAGCATGGACGACGATTTCCTGGTCCGATTTTGGGGCGTGCGCGGCAGCATTGCGGTATCCGGGCCAGAATTCGCTCGCTATGGCGGCAACACAATCTGCATTGAGATGCGATGCGGCAAGCATACGCTTCTGTTCGATGCGGGCTCCGGCCTGAGGCCTGCCGGCAAGGCGCTTCGGGCGTCGGGCGTCACCGATTTCGATCTGTTTTTCAGCCATTGCCACTACGATCACATCATCGGGCTGCCGGCTTTCAAGCCTATCTACGAACGGGGAATCAAGCTTACGCTTTGGTCCGGGCATCTCGCTGGACGCATGACGACCCGGCAGATGGTCGACGCGTTCATTCAACCGCCGTGGTTTCCGGTCAAACTGGATATCTGCAAAGCAAACCTCGACTACCGCGATTTTGTATCCGGAGACGTGCTGCGGCCGCGCGACGGGGTTGTTGTGCGAACCGGCAGCCTTACCCATCCGGGCGGCTGCATAGGCTACCGGGTCGAATGGGGCGGCCGCGTTGTGGCGGTGATCACGGACACCGAGCACGAGCCGGGCAAACTCGATCATGCGGTGCTCGACCTGATCAGAGATGCCGACCTCGTCATCTACGATTGCACCTACACCGAGGCGGAAATGGAGCGCTACCGCGGCAACGGGCACTCGACATGGCAACAGGGCGTCAAGCTCTGCGAGGCCGCCGGCGCGCGCGGGCTTGCGCTGTTTCACCACGATCCGTCGCGCACCGACGATGACCTGGATGAGATGGAGAAACTGGCCAAGGACAGATTTGCCGGCGCTTTTGCCGCGCGGGATGGCCAGACGCTCAAATTCCCAGTGCACAAAAAGCGCTGAGCTATTTTCCTCTGGAGCTCACTCCGGTGGAACTGCGTCGCCCGATCAATGTCCTGATCGGAAGCCATGCGCTGGCTTCGGCCCGTGCGGTGACCGCGAACAGCCGTTCGAGGAACAGCCAGGCCGATTCATCATGGACGAGATGGTGGGTGAGCAGGCCGACCGGTTCGCCGCCGTCGAATGCACGCTGCAATTGCGCGATGATGGCCTGAATCAACAGGCCATGGTCGCGGCAGCCGCGGGTGCCATGCCAATCCATGATGTCGACATTGCTGTTGATGACCGCCAGGGGAGCCGGCTTCGGTGGCCCGAAGACCGACAATGCCACAAATCCTATCGATCCAAGGTCGGATATCAGGCCGGGGTCGATCCGGTTCCACGGCGGCACCAGGATCGGAACGGCACGTGCGCCGTGCAGGCGGGTTACGTGCGACAGCCCGCGGGCCAGTTCGTCGAGCACCGCTTCGCGTGGCCGATGTGCGCCAAGCTCCTGCTTTTTCTGGTCGCCGGGGGCATGATTTCGGTGCGCCCAGCCATGGATGGCGACCGTGGCATGCGGCGCCTCGTCAAGCCGGACGGCAAGCTTGCCGTCGGTCTTGGCCGGAATGACGGCTAGCGTGACCGGAACCGCGAATTCACCGGTGAGATCGAGCAGCCGATCAAGCGCAGACGTCGGATCCACGGCGTCATCGTCGCGCAGCCAGAACTCTGCCTTGCGGCCCGCCTGTTGCCAGCGCGCCAGCTCTTCCACCAGGGGCTGCCAGTTCGGATCGGATGTCATGGAACAGGGATCTTGTTCAGAAGTTCAGCCAGACGCGCCGCCGCACCACCCAGCGAACGCTCTTCGAGGACGAAACGCCTGGCTTCTGCGGCCATGGTGGTTCTTTCGTCGTTGTCGGCCAGAAGCCTTGCAATGGCGGCAGCGAACGCCGCCACATCGCCCGGCGGGGTGAGAAACCCGGTCTGGCCATCCCGCACGACCTCCGGCACGCCGGCAATGTGCTGAGCCACCACCGGCAGGCCGGCGGCCTGTGCTTCCAGATAGGCAACGCCATAGGCCTCGCCGTAACCCGGCCAGACGTAAATTCCCCCGCCATAAAGGACATCCGGCACAGCGGCCGGCTCGACCTCACCAAGCCATTCGATACGGTCGGCGGGCAAGCCGGCGAACTGCGCCTTGACCTCGTCACGGGCGGGGCCGTCGCCGACGACAGACATGGTCCAGGGCAGGTGGCCGATCGAACCGAGCGCTTGCGCCAGCATGCGATAGCTATCGAGCTTGTCGCCCGGGCGCATCATGGCGACGGTGACGAGGCGCGTCGGACAAGCCCGTGCCGGCATTTCACTGAATGCCGATGTGTCGATGAAGGGCGACAGCATGCCGAAAGCGGCGTCGGGGATCGCATCCGCCAGTCCTTCCCGATCCCTTTGCGTGAAGCAGATGTTCAGCGCCGCCTTTTCGATGGCTCGCGCCACCAGCGCCTGGCTATCGGCCCACAAGCCGGTGTTGCGCCGACCGGAATAGGAGGCTTCCGCCGTCACGTAGGGGACAGCAAAGGCCGACGCCAGCTCGAACCCGATCAGGTCGGGCGCCTTGTAATAGGGATGATAGCAGAGCCAGAGATCGGGCTTGCCGTCGCGGTCCCAAAGCCTTGTCAGCCGCGCCGCTTCCTCCCGGGCCTCGATCTTGAGCGCATCGAAACTTTTCGGCTCCGGCTGGCGTAGATACAAGCGCAACTCCGATGCCAGTTCGACGCTATGCCCGCCATGCTGCAGCGCCTTGACCAGCATCCGTGCCATCTGGCGGTCGCCGGAGACAACGGGATGATTGGGCGACTTCAGCGGCGCGTAGAAGGCAATTCGCATCGCGCGATCCTATCATCGCAAAGCCTGCTCAAGTCAATTTCGACGCATCATCGACCTCACCTTCAAGCGCTGGAATGTGCTATCAGATGCTCATGGAAACAGCTGTCTTGTCCGACCCGTTTGTCGCTTCTTTGCCAGTCTTCGCAAAGTTCGAAAGCGTTGCCGATATCGACAACTATCGGCCTCTGCCCGATGGCTGGGCGCTGGCCACCGCCGACATTGTCGGCTCGACCAAGGCGATCGGCGCCGGGCGCTATAAAACCGTCAATATGGCCGGCGCCAGCGTCATTTCGGCGCTGCTCAATGCGCTGGGTCGGCAAGATCTTCCCTATGTCTTCGGCGGCGACGGCGCCCTGGTGGCGTTTCCCGGCTCGGCACTGGAGATCGCCCGCAACGCGCTGGCTTCCGTCCAGAGATGGGTGGCGGACGAACTGGACCTGACCTTGCGTGCGGCAATCGTGCCGATAAAGGACATAAGAGCGCAAGGCCTCGACGTTCGCGTGGCGCGGTTCCAGGCCTCCGAAGCGGCCTTCTATGCCATGTTCGCCGGTGGCGGCGGCAGCTGGGCGGAGGCCGAGATGAAAGCGGGGCGCTACCGCATCGAACCCGCGCCGGCCGGCGCGCGGCCGGATCTGACCGGCCTCTCCTGCCGCTGGAACCCGATCGAGGCCCGGCACGGCGAAATCGTCTCGATCATCGCCATACCAGGGGTGTCGCGAGACCTGCGCGGTTTTCAGTTTCTGGCTTCCGACATTATTGCCCTTGCCGGCAGGCAGGAACGCGATGGCCACCCGGTGCCGGTGGACGGGCCGGGCTACAGTCTGCTGCCAGCCGGCCTCGATGTCGAGGCGCGGGCCACGGCGCCGCCAGGGCGGCGGTGGCGGGTGAAACTGTGGGTGATGTTCCTGATGACGTTGACGGCTGTCACCGACAAATTTGGCTGGACGATCGGCCGTTTCGATCCGAAGGTCTATAAACGCGAGGTGGCCAGCAATTCGGATTTCCGCAAGTTCGACGACGGCTTGAAGATGACCATCGATGTCGACGCGGATGTCTTGCAACGGATCGAGGCCAGGCTGAAACAGGCGGAGGAAGCGGGCATCTGCAGCTATGGCCTGCACCGCCAGAAATCGGCCTTGATGACATGCCTCGTCATCTCGCCGCTGCAGCCCGATCACGTTCATTTCATCGATGGCGCCGACGGCGGCTATGCGATGGCTGCGGCAAGCCTGAAGGCGAAGGCGGCGGCCTGATGATGGCTTGCGGAAATCGGTTTTCCGCAATATGCCTCGGCCACGGTTCTCGGGACCAGGTGAGCCTCGCCATGGAGCGGATAGTCTGTCCGAATTGACGGGAAAGCAGATTTTTGGACGCCTCACGATCGACATATGACCGCCTTCTCAACCGGATTTCGACGCGCGCCGCGCAAGTCGGGGTGATCGGACTGGGCTATGTCGGGTTGCCGCTGTCGGTAGCGATCGCACGCGCGGGCTTCCCGGTTTTCGGCTTCGACATCGAAGTGGGGAAGGTCGAGAGCCTGAACAATGGCCAATCCTACATCGAGGCGGTGACGTCGACGGCCCTTGCCGGCCATGTCGCGAGCGGACATTTTCGCGCCACCGCGGATTTTTCCGAACTGGCCGTCTGCGATGTCATCATCATCTGCGTTCCGACGCCGCTGACGAAACACCGTGAGCCGGACCTCTCCTTTGTCAGGAACACGGCAGGCACCATCGCCAGGCATCTGCGTCTCGGCCAGCTGATCGTACTGGAATCGACCACCTATCCCGGCACCACCGACGATGTGATCAAGCCCATACTGGAAGAAACCGGCTTGCAGTCGAAGACGGACTTCTTCCTCGGCTTCTCACCCGAACGCGAGGATCCCGGCAATCGCAGCTTTGAAGTCGCGACGATCCCCAAGGTCGTGGCAGGCGATGGCGTTGAAGCAGCTGATCTCGTGCGGGCTTTCTACCAGAGCGTGGTCAAGACCGTCGTTCCGGTTTCCAGTCCGGCGACCGCCGAGGCGGTCAAGCTGACGGAAAACATCTTCCGCTCGGTCAACATAGCCCTCGTCAACGAGTTGAAGGTCGTGCTCGGTGCAATGGGCATCGACATCTGGGAGGTGATCGAGGCGGCGAAGAGCAAGCCCTTCGGCTACATGCCTTTCTATCCTGGCCCCGGACTTGGCGGGCACTGCGTTCCGATCGATCCCTTCTACCTGACGTGGAAGGCGCGCGAATACGAACTGCCGACCCGCTTCATCGAGCTGGCGGCGGAAATCAACACGGCGATGCCGCGTCATGTGGTCGATGAACTGGCGAAGGCGCTGGACCGGCGCTGCGGCAAGGCGCTCAGCCGCTCGCGCATTCTCATCATCGGGCTCGCCTACAAGAAGAACGTGCCCGACATCCGCGAAAGCCCCTCATTGCGGCTCATTGAACTCATCGAGGAATGGGGCGGCAAGGCGGAATTCCACGATCCGCATGTTGCCGAGATTCCGACCACACGCGAGCATATGGCGATCAAGGGGCGTCGCTCGGTCAAATTGACCGAGGCGGCCTTGAAGGATTTCGATGCCGTCGTCATTGCAACCGACCACGACGCGATCGACTATCAGGCGATCGCTGATCACGCGCTTCTGATTGTCGACACACGCAATGTTTTTGGCCGCCTCGGGCTCGCCCGGGAGACGGTGGTGAAGGCCTGATGGCGGCCTAGCCGGCGAATTTTTTGCCCGATGTCAGGATTGGGATTGCACTCCGACGGCAGCCTCGCCACATAGTGTTTCGCGAGTAAACGCAGTTACGCCTGTTTCCTTCCAGCAGGGACAGCCATTCGGGAAATTCTTCACCGGCTTTTGCTCCCGAAGCCGGGTTCATTGACTTCAAGGATTTGACGGACCAAGGAGATGGCTCGTCTTCGACGGGTCTCGAGACAGCATGAGCACAACGCAAGCAGAAATTTCCAACATTCTCATGGACAAGGTCGCCGATTGGCTGACCCAATCGGCGCTGGCGGGCGATGACCTGGAGACATTGGTAAAGGGCTTTTGTGAGCGGCTGGCTGCTGCCGGCCTGCCGCTGAAGCGGGTGCATCTGAGCTTCTCGATGCTGCATCCGCTTTATGACGCGCTTGGCTTCACCTGGCTTCGCGGCCAAGGCCTGGAAGTGGAAGGCTTCCGCAGTGAGAACGGCGTCCACTCCGACAGATTCCTGACCAGCCCGTACTACCATCTGCTCAGCAACAAGCTTGACCATCTGCGGCGCCGGCTCGACCCGTCGGTGCCGTCGGAATTTCCTGTTTTCGATGACCTGAGGCTTATGGGTGTCACCGATTACATGGCTTTCATCCATCCCTTCAACGGCGATACCAGTCAGGGCATGATGGGGTCCTGGTCCACCGACAGTGCCTCAGGCTTCAGCGACAGCATGATTTCGGCGTTGCTGCGCGTCCAGAACCATCTCGCCATCGCCGCCAAGATGGCGGTGCTCACCAAGCTCGCCGACAACATGATGACGACCTATCTCGGCGGCGACGCCGGCCGGCGCGTGCTGGATGGCCAGATCAAGCGCGGCGAGGGCGACACAATCCGGGCCGCACTGGTCATGGGCGATATGCGCGGGTCGACCAGGCTTGCCGAGACCTCCGGTCGCGAGCTCTATATCGACACGTTGAACCAGTTTTTCGATGCCATTGCTGCACCCTTCAATCGCAGAGGCGGGCAGATCATGAGTTTCCTCGGGGATGGCTTCATTGCCGTCTACCCCTGCGAAAGACACCGCGCACAGTCGGAGATCGCCTGCCAGGCTGCGCTGTCGGCAGCGCACGAGGCCAGCGCGCGCATGATGGAGCTCAATCTGCGTAGAAACAAGCAGGGGTTGGGCGACATAAAATTCGGTATCGGCTTGCATGTCGGGAATGTGATGTTCGGCAATGTCGGACTTACCGACCGGCTCACATTCTCTGTCTTCGGCTCGGCTGTAAACGAGGTCCAGCGCCTGCAGACCCTGACCAAGAAATATCCGCACAGCGTTCTCGCCAGCAAGGACTTCGCCGGCTATTGCGGCACCAGCAGCTGGCTGACGCTCGGCAAGGAGGAACTGGCGGGTATCAAGCAGAAGCTGACGGTGCTTTCCCCCGATCTGTCGGGTGCTCTCGCACTCGATGAGGATGCTGCGCTGGAGCCTTTCCACGACCGGAGATCCGACGCCGAGCAGGTCATGCTGCTTCATCGCGATGCGGCGCGGCTGTTGGCGGGCGACCGCAGGAAGCTCCAGTAACCGTCACGATCTGATCCGAAGGCCTTGGGTCGGCAGTTCGGTCGCCGTCCGCCGGCGAACTTCGTTTCGAATCCAAGTTGCTCTAGGCTGACAATGCGCTAGTCTTGCCTTCTTGGGCAGGCCGGGAGGGCCGCCAGAGTGGGGCTGGTGTGTGGGAATGAGTGCAGGCGTTGATCTGCTGCGGATCGAGGATGTTGGCATCTCTTTTGCCATTGTCGGGGGACCGCTGCATGCCGTCAGGCGTGCAAATCTTCGCGTCCTGCCCGGCAAGGTTACCGCGCTTGTGGGCGAGTCCGGTTCTGGAAAATCGGTTCTCAGCCAGGCAGTGATGGGCATTTTGCCGAACACAGCCCGTGTTCGCGGCCGTATCCTGTTTTCCGATCCGGAAAAGCCCGGCACGACGCAGGATATCCTGCAGATGTCGCGTGATGGCCCCGAGATCCGGGCCTTGAGAGGCAGCCGCATCGGCAAGATCTTTCAGGAGCCGATGACATCGCTGTCGCCGCTGCACACGATCGGCAATCAGGTCAGCGAATCGCTGCAGATTCATACGCCCATGGCTCGAGCGGAGCGCAAGGCGCGGACCGAGGAAATGCTCAGCCTTGTCGGTTTTCCCAATCCCAAGCGCGCCTATGACATGTATCCGTTTGAACTTTCGGGAGGATTGCGGCAACGCGCCATGATCGCCATGGCGCTTATCTGCCGGCCCGCTCTGTTGATCGCCGACGAGCCGACGACGGCGTTGGACGTGACCATCCAGGCGCAAATCCTGCAATTGCTGCGCGGGCTTCAGACCAAGCTGAACATGGCGATGCTTTTGATCACGCACGACCTCGGCGTGGTCGCCAATGTCGCCGACGAGGTGGTGGTCATGTACCATGGCGAGATCATGGAAGCTGGACCTGTGGAGGCGATATTCCGCCGGCCAGGCCACCCTTACCTGAAGGGCCTGATGGCAGCCGTTCCGCATTTCGACCTGAAGCCGGGCGAAAGGCTGAAGGCGCTCCGGGAGGTGCCGGTGAATGTCGAGAACCTGCTGGGCAAGCAGACGGCGCCGGTATCGAAAGGGGCGGACGACATCCTGCTGTCGGTCAGGGATCTGAAAAAGGTCTACACCACCCGCAACTCCGGATGGTTCGGCGGCAGCAAGCAAACGTCTGTTCGCGCCGTGGACGGCGTGAGCTTCGATATCAGGCGGGGTGAGTGCCTGGGTCTGGTCGGCGAAAGCGGCTGCGGCAAAACCACCGTCAGCAAGATCCTGATGCGGGCTGTCACCCCCAACGGCGGCTCCGTGGTCTTCAACGGCCGCGAAGGACCGATCGACGTCCTGGACGCCGAGGGAGACGCCCTGCGGTTGCTGCGCGCGAAAATCCAGATGGTCTTCCAGGATCCGGTTTCGTCGCTCTCCCCTCGCATGACGGTGGAGAACATCCTGAGCGAGCCGCTGGAAATCCATCAGCGTGGCAATTCCGCGTCCCGGCTGGCCACCGTCAAGAGCCTGATGCAGGCAATCGGGCTCGATCCGCGCTTCATCAAGCGCTATCCCCACAGTTTCTCCGGCGGGCAGCGTCAGCGTATCGGCATTGCGCGCGCCTTGGCCCTGGGGCCCGAGCTGCTGATCTGCGACGAGCCGGTTTCGGCGCTCGATGTGTCTGTCCAGGCGCAGATCCTGAACCTTCTGAAGGACCTGCAGAAGGAACTGGGTCTGACCTACCTGTTCATATCCCACAATCTGGCGGTGGTGGACTACATGGCGGACCGCATCGCGGTGATGTGCGGCGGGCGTATCGTCGAGCTTGCGCCGCGCGAAATTCTGCTCAGGAAACCGATCCATCCCTACACGCGCTCACTGGTCGCCGCAGTCCCCTTCCCGGATCTCGACAGGCCGATGGATTTCAAGACGCTGAAGCTCGGCGGCGCCTCCGACACCAGCGCATGGGGACCGCAGTTCCGCGACGAGGGCGAAGAGGATACGCTGTCGCCGCTTGATCTTGGCGGCGGCCACCTGGTGCTCGCCCGACGTTCGGCCGATGTCAGCGAGTTGCGCCATTGATCAACCGTCGCACCGTCCTTGGGCTCATGGCATCGGCATTTCTGCCGGGCACGTCGCGCGCCGGCGATCTGGAGCCGGATTTTCTTCAGCCGCGGCTGGCGGCCAAGACGCTGCCGGCACTCGCCGAGCGTCTGCCCAAGAGCCCGCGGGCCGTTAATCTCGCGGCGATGGGCCGGCAGCCCGGCCAGTATGGCGGCACGCTGCGGACTATCATCGGCAGTCAGAAAGATATCCGGATGATGACGATCTACGGATATTCCCGGCTGGTCGGCTATGACGAAAAACTTAACCTGCAAGCCGACATTCTCGAAAGTTTCGACGTCGCGGACGATCGCGTCTTCACCTTCAAGATACGCGAAGGACACAAATGGTCCGACGGCAGCCTGCTGACGCCGGAGGATTTCCGCTATTGCTGGGAAGATGTCTGGCTGAACGATGAGCTTTCGCAGGGCGGGCTCGCCCCGTCCCTGATGGCGGACGGCAAGCCGCCACGCTTCGAGATCGTCGATCCGTTGACGGTGCGCTACAGTTGGGATGCGCCCAATCCCGACTTCCTGCCCAAGCTCGCTGCCGCTGCGCCGCTATCGCTCGTTCTGCCGGCCGCCTATCTCAAGCAGTTCCACAAGAAATACCAGGACCCATTCCGGCTCGCCGGCCTGATGAAGGAGAACCGGGCCAAGAAATGGACGCTCCTGCATATCCGCATGTCGCGGCAGTATCGCCCGGAGAACCCGGATCTGCCGACGCTCGATCCCTGGCAGAACCGGACCAAGCCGCCGGCCGAGCAGTTCATCTTCGAACGCAACCCATTCTTTCATCGAACAGACGAGAATGGCCGGCAACTGCCCTATGTCGACCAGTTTGTCCTGAATGTCAGCTCGTCGGCGATCATCTCTGCCAAGACCGGTGCGGGCGAGAGCGACCTGCAGGGCATGGGGATTGACTTCACGGATTACGCTTTCCTGAAGGACGCTGAGAAGCGCTACCCGGTGAAGATGCATCTGTGGAAACGCACTCAGGGTTCGCGGCTGGCGCTGCTGCCCAATCTGAACTGTGCCGACCCGGTGTGGCGCGGCCTTCTTCGTGACGTGCGCGTGCGCCGTGCCCTTTCGCTCGCCGTGGACAGGCGCGAGATCAATTTGGCCGTCTTCTACGGATTGGCGCAGGAAAGCGCCGATACGGTCCTTCCGGAGAGCCCGCTCTACCGGCCGGAATTCGCGAAAGCGTGGGTCGCCCATGATCCCGACCAGGCCAATGCCCTGCTTGACGACGTCGGTCTTCAGGCCCGTGACGATGAAGGCCTGCGGATGCTTCCCGATGGACGCTCTGCGAAGATCATCGTGGAAACGGCCGGCGAAAGCACGCTGGAAACCGATGCGCTCGAACTCATCACCGATCACTGGCGCAAGATCGGCATCGCTTTGTTCATCCGGACGTCGCAGCGCGACATCTTCCGCAGCCGCGCGCTTGGCGGCCAGATCATGATGTCGATGTGGTCGGGCATCGACAATGGCGTGGCGACCGCCGACATGAACCCCTACCAGCTGGCTCCCACCATCGACGATCAGCTGCAATGGCCGCTCTGGGGTGCTCACTACCTGTCTCATGGCAAGATGGGTGAGGCGCCCGATCTTCCCGAAGTGATCGAGCTGATGGCTTTGCTCAAACGCTGGAACGCATCGACCGCAACCACGGAACGCGCCGAAATCTGGAATTCGATGCTGTCGATCTACACCGATCAGGTGTTTTCGATCGGCACAGTGAACGGAACGCATCAGCCCGTTCTTGTGTCCTCTCGGCTGCGCAACCTGCCTGACAAGGCGCTCTACGGCTACGACCCGACCGCCTATTTCGGTGTCTACATGCCGGATACATTCTGGCTTGGAGGCTCCTGAGCGTGCTTCGATATCTTGTCTGGCGCATCGCCGTGATGGTTCCAACCCTGCTGGTCATATCGGCGCTGGTGTTCACCATCATCGAACTTCCACCGGGCGACTATTTCGACAGCTATGTCGCCGAGCTTCGGGCCCAGGGCGAAGCGGTGGATTCCGATCGCATCGAGATGATGCGGAAGGAATATGGTTTCGACCAACCGCCGGTCATTCGCTACTTCTACTGGGTCGGCGGGATGCTGCACGGCGATTTCGGCTATTCCTTCGAATATGAGCTGCCGGTTCGCGACGTCGTCGGCGACCGAATGTGGCTGACCGTGCTGGTTTCCTTCGTCACGATCATGTTCACCTGGCTTATCGCCTTTCCAATCGGCATGTACTCCGCCACACATCAGTACAGCTGGGGCGACTACGGCCTGACTTTCGTCGGCCTTCTCGGCCTTGCCATTCCGAATTTCATGCTGGCGCTGATCCTGATGTATTTCGCAAATATCTGGTTCGGCACGTCCATCGGCCATCTCATGGACCAGCAATATCTCGGCGAGGCGATGAGCTGGGCCAAGGCGAAGTCGATCCTCGCCCATCTCTGGATCCCGGTTTTGATCATCGGCACCGGGGGCACGGCAAGCATGATCCGGCGGCTGCGCGCCAATCTGCTCGATGAGTTGCACAAGCAATATGTCGTGACGGCGCGTGCCAAAGGCCTTCATCCGTTCAAGGCACTGGTCAAATATCCAATGCGCATGGCGCTCAATTTCTTCATTTCCGATATCGGCTCGATCCTGCCGGCCATCATCTCCGGCGCCGAAATCACGGCGATCGTGCTGTCTTTGGAAACGACCGGGCCGATGCTGATCAAGGCGCTGCAAAGCCAGGACATGTATCTGGCGGGGTCGTTCCTGATGTTCCTCGCCTTCCTGACGGTCATCGGCGTGCTGATTTCCGACCTGGCGCTGGCGCTGCTTGATCCACGAATTCGTTTGCAGGGCGGCAGCACCAAATGAACGACCAAATGAACCCGGATTCGCCGCTGCCCGCTCCGGGTGCTCCACTGCAACACTACGTTTCCAACGCGCCCTTTGACCTGCAGTCGGTCGAGGCGATGACGCCGGAGCAGTCGAAAGTCTTTCAGGCGTCGCAGTTGCGGCTGATGTGGTGGAAATTCCGCAAGCACCGGCTTGCGCTTGTATCCGGCATATTCCTGGCAGTGCTCTATTTCTGCATACTGATCTGCGAGTTCCTGGCGCCCTACAATCTGCACACGCGCAACATGGACTACATCTATGCGCCGCCGCAGCAGGTGCACCTGTTCCACAATGGCGAGTTCATCGGGCCGTTCGTCTATGGCCGCAAGATGATGCTGGATATGGACACGCTCAAGCGGAACTACGTCGACAAACAGGATGATGTTCAGCGGCTCCGGTTCTTCTGCAAGGCCGACAGTTACCAGTTCTGGGGCCTGATCGAAGGTGACAGGCATTTTGTCTGCCCTGCCGAAAACGGCCAGCTCTTTCTGGCCGGTACCGACAGGCTGGGGCGCGACGTGCTGTCGCGCATGATCTACGGCGCACGCATTTCACTGACAATCGGCCTCGTCGGCATCAGTTTCAGCTTCCTGCTCGGCATCTTCATCGGCGGGCTGGCCGGCTATCACGGCGGTATCTTCGACCTGGTCGTTCAACGAATAATCGAAGTTCTGCAATCGATTCCCAGCATTCCGCTATGGCTGGCCCTGGCGGCGATCATGCCGATAACCTGGAGTCCGATCCTGATCTATTTCGGCATCACCGTCATCCTCGGGCTGCTCGACTGGACCGGACTGGCGCGGGCCGTGCGGTCAAAGCTTCTGGCCTTGCGCGAGGAGGATTACGTTCTGGCGGCGCAGTTGATGGGCGCCGGGAGCAGCCGCATCATCAGGCGGCATCTCATTCCCGGCTTCATGTCGCATCTGATCGCGACGGCGACGCTCTCCATACCCGGCATGATCCTGGGCGAGACGGCGCTGAGCTTCCTCGGGCTCGGCCTGAGGGCGCCGATCACCAGCTGGGGCATCCTGCTCACCGAGGCGCGCAGCGTCAGCGTGATCGCGTTCTATCCGTGGCTGCTTTTGCCTATGCTGCCGGTCATTCTCGTCATCATGGCGTTCAACTTCCTCGGCGACGGCTTGCGGGACGCAGCGGATCCCTACAAGTGACACCACAGTTGCGCGGCGGCCGGCCGCCGATTTCGACCGGTATATGATCCTTGTCGGCAGCCTGTGCGGTTGTTGCAGGGTTCGTCATTCGCCTCTATATGCGGCAAGCCTCGATCGGGGCTGCTGGTTCAGGACATACAATCGCATATGAGTCGCCTCGATAATTTCATCAGCAGGATGACCGCACAGCGCGACATTCTCAATCAAATCTGCCCCGAAGTGGCGAAGATGGAGGGGCTTGTGCTCGAGCTCGGGCTCGGCAATGGCCGGACGTTCCACCATCTGCGCGAGCGCCTGCCCGGACGCCGGATCGTGGTGTTCGACCGCGAAGTTGGCGCACACACCAGCTCAATTCCCGAAGCTGAAAACCTCGTGCTCGGCGATATACGCGAGACGGCGAGGAGGTTCATCGGCATCGAAGCCGCTCTTGTCCATGCCGACATCGGCACCGGTTATGACGATCGCGATGCAGTGACGGCCACCTGGCTTCCCGATTTGATTGCGGGCATGCTCCGCGTCGGTGGGTACGCGGTGAGCGGCACGCCGCTCGATCACCCCCAACTGCAACGCCTGCAGGCGCCGACTTCGGAGCCCGCCGATCGTTATTTTCTCTGCAGGCGCGTTTGAGGGTGGAGACGGGTCTATCTCTTTGTTTTTACGCAATTCCCAAGGGAAAGCGCTTCGCGCTTTTCCCGGGAAAACCGCTCACACTTTTCCTGGAATTGCTGTAGGGACCAAGTCTTCAAGGGATCGCATACACTGCCATCTCCCGCTCGATGCCGCGCAGCGATACGTCGTGGGGTACGGGCGTCAGCGCGTTCCTGTGCAACAGCTCGGCGGTGAGATTGTCTTCGACCACCGCACGCGTGGCGAAAATCGCCTGTGCCTTGGCAAGGTTCTGGACCCGTGACGCAATGTTGACCGTCTGGCCGAAATAGTCCTGCCGCTCGTTCATGGACACGGCGATGCAGGGACCGGCATGGACGCCGATCTTGAGCAGAAGGTCTTCGCGCCCGCTCTTGTCGTTGAGCGCACGCATGGCATCGCGCATTCTGAGGGCCGCGGCAATCGCCCGATCTGGCGTCGCGAAGGTCGCCATCACCGCATCGCCGATCGTCTTCACCACTGCGCCTGCTTCCGCCGCAACGATCTCGTGCAGCACCTGGAAGTGCTCGCGCACGAGATCGAAGGCCTGGAGGTCGCCTACCCGCTCGTAAAGCTCGGTCGATCCGCGCAAGTCGGTGAATAGGAAGGTCAGGCTGGTGATCTTCAGGCGCTGGTTGATGTCAAGCGTATCCGTGCGATAGAGATCGCGGAATGTCTGGTTGGTGAGCAGGCGCTTGGCGGTGAGGAAGGGCCGGCGCTTGCCCAGGAAATCATGCAATGCATGGCCGGCGATGAAGACCGCCGGAAGCACGCGGGTGTCGGTCCTGTTTTCCAGCGAAATGCGCAACGGGCCGGGTTGCATCTCCAGCGTCTGGTTCTGGACATGGTCGCGGTCGAAGACCAGAGAGAGGTTTCGTCGCTCTGTCACCGGCTCCCCCTTCACGTCGATGAACTGCGCCGAATGGGTGACCGCCTCGAAGACGATGACGAATTGGGACGGAAGCTGTATGTGCAGAACCGCCTTTTCACCGGGCGCAAGCTCGAGGTCCTCCAGCGAGAACGATTCTATCTGTTTGGCCAGATCGTCTTCCGGAAGATCGGCGCCGGATCCCCAGTAGATCTGCCGGTAGTATTCCACCAACGGCAGTTCGTGTGGATTGTGGGCGGCAATCCTGCGCACGCGGGGACTGATGGTGAATGTCACCTCGACCATTTCGTCGAGGGTCGGCGAATAGTCCTGGGAGCACAGCGCGCAGGTGTATTCGTCCCTCTGCATCGTTTTCAGCGTGGCGTTGGTGTCGAGCACGCCGCCACAGCCGGGACACAGGACATTCCAGGACATGTCGAAGATGCCTACCCGCGCCGCATGGAGAAAGGCGCTGATGGCGCGTTCCTCGTCGAGGCCATGCTTGCTGGCGAAGGCCAGCGCGTTGATGCGGCAAAGTTCGCGGTCCTTGCCCTCGGCGATGGTTTGCCGGATCGCGTCGATTGCCTGCGGATCGACATCGGTCGATTGCCGCAGAAGCGAGAACAGATCCTGAGCTTCGTTCATCGTGCAGGCTCCGGAAAATGCGCCACCCGAGGCGGGTTGACCGGACCGCTCCTTGGTCCGAGTCTGTCATTTTACGTCGAAACGGGCCGTACGGCCATTCGAATAGACGAGACTGGTGACAGTTCATTTCCCTTCCGCCGATTTTCACCGGCCGCAAGCGGCCCTATGATGGTACATTGGGCATTCATCTTTGGGGCGTTCTCCCATGCCGAGATCCGACAACCCGCCATTTCCGGCGGCTCTGCGCCTTTTCTCCGCAGGGGTTATCATCGTCCTGATCGTAGGCGCCGGCCTGTTTTTCGCGCCGGCACTGGTCAAGCCGCGCTGGCCCTGGCCTGTCACGCCGTTCAGTGCCCGCTTCCTCGGCGGCTTCTACACCGCCGAAATGGCGGTGATGGCGGCGCTCCTGGTCTGGAATCGCTGGTCGCCCGGCCGGCTGGTGCTCGTGATGGCCTTCATCTTCACCGTCATCGTGTCGGCGGTCTCGTTGATCAATCTCGGCTATTTCAACTTCGGCCGCAAAGCGGCCTGGCTCTGGTTCCTGGTCTATCTTGCCTCGGCCGCCGTATCTGGGCTGTTCCTGTGGCGGGCCAGGGGCCGTCCTTCCGCAAAAGGCGTGACCCTGAACCCCACATGGCGCGGCTACATGTTGGCGGAAACGGCGATCCTCGGGCTCTATGGCGTCGGCATGTTGCTGTTTCCCCTAGTGGTCAGCAGCAGCTGGCCATGGCCGGTCGATCCCTTCCACGCCCAGGTCTACAGCGCCATCTTCCTCGCCGGCGCTGGCGGCACCTATCTCGTCTGGAAAAGCGCGCCGCGCGAGGAACTGCTGGTGCTCGGCCTGGCGCAGTTTCTGGTTGGCCTGCTTGCCGTCCTTGGCCTCGTGATCACCGACGCCCAAGTGCACAAGATCGACTGGGCGGCGACGAAGACATTGTGCTGGCTCGCCCTTTTCGGCTGGATCGGCATCAGCGGTGCCTTCAAACTCACCGCCGCCTCCCGCCATTTCAGCGCGCAATCGGCATCCTAGGCTGCAAAGACGGCTGGATTTTCAGGTGACGTCCGGTGCATCGTGCCGTGCCGATTGCATTCGCCAGAGACGCCATGACCAGCACGACCTCCTCCGAAAAAATCCAGCCGCAGCTCCGCGCCGTCCGGCCAAGCGATGCCGAGGCGCTTTGCGCTATCTTCAACATGCCGGGCTTTCGCTGGGGCACGCTCAGGATGCCGTTCGAGATGGTGGAGCAGGTGGAACGGCGCATCGCCAAGTCCGGCTCGGAAACCACCTGGATCGTTGCCGAGCTGGACGGCAAGGTGGTCGGCCATGGCAGCCTGGTCGTACAGGGTTCGCCGCGCCGCTCGCATATAGGCGAGATCAATATCGGCCTTGACGATGGCTTTGTCGGCAAAGGCATCGGCTCTGCCATACTGGGCGCGCTGCTCGACGTGGCCGACAACTGGCGCGCCCTGAAGCGGGTCGAATTGAGCGTCTATGCAGACAACGAACCGGCCATCCGCCTCTACACCAGCCACGGCTTCGAGGTCGAAGGCCGGCATGTGAAGGCCGGTTTTACCGACGGCCAGTACCACGACCTCCTGACCATGGCCCGGCTGCGGTTCTGATGACCGCCGCCTTTGATCCAGCCCCCACGCCTCCGGTGGAAATTCTGGCTGTGCTGTCGCTGCTCTGCCCGGAAGTCGTTCGCGACATCGAGCAGAACTGGAATGCACCGGCTTCCGATTATGCCCGCCATCTGTGGCGGCCGGTAGCAAGGCCTGCATCGGGCCCGTCGATCGCTGCCCGCTCGATTCTGCGCGACGCTCTGCAGCAGCGCCTTGCTGCGATCATGCAGCCCGAAGAGATCGGCAAGGCCCTCGACGAATTCGAGCACAGGCCGGTGATCCAGTCCGGCCTGCACTGCCTGCTGCTGATGGACCGGATCACCTTCGATGCCTTCCTGCTTGCCTGGCTCGGCGCCGTCGAAACCGGGCTATCGGCCGTCGTCGGCTTCATGGGAACGACGATGACCATGGAGACCGTCGGCCAGGAGGGGCCGGGATGGCTCGATGTCGGCGACGACAAGGTCAATTTGTTTGGCATGGGGCGGCACAAACTGTGCCGCAAAAGCGTCTGCGCGGCCGGTCCCGTCTCCCTCAACAAGCGCGCGCTTCAAGCGGTGGGCAATGAGACGGATGCCAGAAGCTGGCTGGGTACACTGCTCGCCAGCCAGGACAAGGTGTTTGCAACCGCCGCCGATGCGCTGACAGAACTCAACGAGGATCTGGTTGCCGATTGGGATCGTTCGGGCACGGCCCGGCCGGTCTTCATCGATGATCGGCTCGCCGCTGCCGCCATGGCGCGGCATCTGGACGATGAGGGCAGCCTGCTATCCAGGCTGCTCATGGAGCCCACAAGGCGCCAGCGTCTCGACCGTGCCCTGCAAGAGGCCGCATCAGGCCCATTCGGCAGATTCCTGCCCAATGCCACGGCCTATTTCTGGGGCATCCGCGAACAGCGCGCGCGCAAGCTCGTCCTTGAGAACGGGCAGCTGATCGAGCCTGACCGGCCGCATGGTCTCTCCATCCCGTTCGAGCGGCAGCATCTCAGGCAGGCGCTGCTGGACGGCCTGCTTTTGCCAAACTTGTTCCTGATGTTCCTTGTGCTCGCCATATTGCCGCGGGTGCGGGTTGTGGGCGGCCTTAGACAGATTGGCTATGTCGCTCTTTTCCATCAGATCCTGCTCAATGCGCTGGACGAAACCGCACTGGGCGAGCGCGATTTGGCTGCGGAGCTTCAGGTTCAGGAAAATGCCTGGGGCATGCGGGTCATCGATGAAAAGATCTCGGTCCGCGAGCAGCTTGCCGCCCTGCCAGCAGGGGCGCTCTTCCAGGACCTGCTTCAGCAATACCGGTTGCGGACATTTGCCGAGACGACTGGGGACCTGAAACTGGTTCGCGAAAACGCCCGATGGCGCAAGATCGGCCGGGCCTTTGGCGTCTGAGCAGGCCGCTACCTGATCACTGCACCACGCCGGCCTTGCGGAGCCCGTCGACCATGAGTTCGAAATCGGCCGGGTTCTTGTAGGGCAAGACCTTGCGACGGTATTCCAGCGAAAAGTCGGGATTGACGCGAAGCACCTCCTGCCATGTCGCGCGAGCCTCCTCCAAACGGCCCAGATGGCCGTAGCTGGCGGCGAGAAGCGCGCGCGAGACGTCGGTGACAGCGTTGCGAGCCAGCCGTTGCAGCAAGAGGTCAACGGCCTCGTCGAACCTTCCCAGTTGAAACAACGCCAAAGCCTGGAAGTGCAGAAGCACATCCGGAAAGTAGGGGTTCAAGGTCTTTCCCCGGGCGAAACTCTCAAGTGCCTCCTCGGGTCTGCCCGAATAGTACAGCGTCTCGCCGCGGCAGACATGGGCTTCCGCGAAGTTCGGATTGAGGACCAGTGCGCGCTCGACCTCGTCGATGGCCTCATCGTGCTGTCGTGTGTACAGCTTGGCTATCGCCAGCGCCCAGTGCGCCCAGGGATCCTGGTCATCCAGCGCTACCGCTCGCGTTGCGGCCGCTTCGGCTTGCGCCATCGATTCCGGAGGCGACGCACCCCACCTGTTCAGGTAATCGATGCCGTGCGTGAGGCCAAGGAAAGCGTAGGCAGAGGCAAAGTTCGGGTCCAGTTCGGTGGCACGTTGCAAGAGGTCGCGGGCCGCGGTGTTCGCCTCCTTCGTCAGCCGGTGCCACAGCTCCCGGCCGCGCAGGAAATAGTCATACGCCTCCGTGTTGCGCGGGCGCTCGGGCGCCAGCCGCTGACGGGCATCCTCGGTCAGGTTGAGCGCCAGCGCACCGACGATCTGCTGCGTCACGTCGTCCTGCACGGCGAATATGTCGGTCAGGTCGCGATCGAACCGCTCCGCCCAAAGATGGCCGCCCGTGGTTGCATCGATGAGCTGCGCGGTGATGCGCACCCTGTTGCCCGACTTGCGTACGCTGCCCTCAAGCACATGCCGCACGCCGAGCTTCGTGCTGACGTCCTGCACATGGACGTTCTTGCCCTTGAAGGTGAACGACGAATTGCGTGCAATGACGAAGAGCTGCGACAGTTTGGACAGCGCCGTGATGATGTCTTCAGAGATGCCGTCGGCGAAGTAGTCCTGTTCGGCGTCACCGCTCATGTTGGCGAACGGCAGCACGGCTATCGACAGCTTCGGCGGCGCTGCCGCAGCCGGTCGGCTCGTGTCGGTTACCGGGGTCGCGGACGCCTTGGTCCCGGCGCTGCCGACTTGCAGCGAGTAGACCCGGATCGGCTCGGCGATGTTCTTGAGCTGCGTGCTGCCGAGATCGCTGACCGAGAGGTCGAGCCTCGCCTTGACCTGGCGATAGGCATCCTCCGACAGGCAGATGGCGCCGGGCGCAGCGACGCCCTCCAGACGCGAGGCGATGTTGACGCCGTCGCCCATCAGGTCGCCGTCGCTTTCTTCGACCACATCGCCCAGATGGATGCCGATCCTGAACTCGATGCGGCGGTCCTGCGGCACGCCGGCATTGCGCTCAGCCATGCCGTTCTGAACCTCAACGGCGCAGCGCACGGCATCCACCACACTGCGGAACTCAACCAGCGCCCCATCCCCGGTGCGCTTGATCACCCGCCCGTTGTGCACCGCGATGGTTGGATCGATCAGGTCGCTGCGCAGTGCCCGCAACCTCGCCAAGGTACGATCTTCATCCGCACTCGCGAGCCGGCTGTATCCGACCACATCTGCGGCCAGGATTGCGGCCAGCTTACGGTTCTCGCTCATGGGTCCGCCTCCTCATCTCCACGATAGCAGGAAGACGGGGTGAGAGGGAATTTTTGCAGACGACGGCCAGCCGCCCGTATTGGCAGCGCTCGGCCGCCGAACGCACACGGATGCCCCATTTGCACCGCCGCTTGCCGGTTGACGGCTATCGGTTCATCCTTGTGCATACCCAGGCCGTGAAATGCATGGCGGATCACGCCATCATGGCCCCAGGGCAAAGAGATTGAGCATGATGTCTGGACAAACGGTTCCCGTTTGTCCGAGAAAACCGCTTCACACTTTTCGGCATCATGCTCGGGTGAGGTGTCCATGGACTGCTCGGGCTGCGGTTTCGAGATCGAGGGCGGTTACGCCTTCTGTCCGAAGTGTGGCAGGCGCCAGCCCGTGCCGTGCGCCAGCTGCGGCTACGCCTGCGAACCTGATTTCAAGTTCTGTCCGAAATGCGGGGCAAGCGTCGGTGCGTCCGCAAAAGCCGCCGAACGGCCTGCTCCGGCACTAAGCCGGACCATTATGCCGCCTTCCCAGGCTCCGTTGCCAAACATCGAAAGCGAAGAAGGGCCGCATCCCGTCTCTGACGCCGATCGACGGACGGTAACGGTCCTGTTCGCCGACCTCTGCGGCTTCACGACACTCAGCGAGCAGCTTGACCCCGAAGTCATGCAAGCGCTGCAGAACGAATTGTTCAAGGAATTGACGGCGGCCGTGCGAAACTTTGGCGGTTTCGTCGACAAGTTCATCGGCGATGCATTGCTCGCCTTGTTCGGTGCGCCGGTCGCGCATGAGGACGATCCGGAACGCGCGCTTCGCGCCGCTCTCGACATGATCGCCCGGATGGCTCGGCTCGGTCAAAGCGCCGCCCATTCCGGTGCGCCTCTGTTGCTTCACATCGGCATAAACACCGGTCCGGTCGTTACCGGCGGATTGGGTTTCGGCACCGCCAAATCCTATTCGGTGACCGGCGACACGGTGAATACGGCGCAACGCCTGCAATCGCTGGCCGCCCCTGGTGAGGTGCTGGTGGGCGAGCTCACGCACAGGCTGACCCGGCATGCCTTCTCTTACGACTCGCTAGGCGACGTCGTGCTTCGCGGCAAGGCCGGCAGTGTGCTCGTCCATCGACTGGATGCACCGCTTGCCGCGCCGCGGGCAGCGCGTGGGCTTGAGGCGCTCGGCCTCAGTGCGCCGGTAATAGGCCGGGATGCGGAGCTCAACAGAATGCTGGCGAGCCTTGACCTGGCGTGCGGCGGCTCGGCCCAGCTTGTCCGCCTCGTCGGCGAAGCCGGTATCGGCAAATCGCGGCTGGTGAAGGAGTTCGTCGCCCGTGTCGGCGACGACGATCGTTTTCGCAACGTCGCGGTGCGGCAGGCCACGTGCTCACCGCTGGGCGAACAGTCATTCGGCGCGCTGGGCGCAGTGGTTCGCAGCGCTGCCGGGATGATGCAAAGCGACAATGGGGACGAAATGCGGGGCAAGCTCGCGGCCTTGCTTGCCGATCTCGGCCTGCAGGGCGACGAGGCGAAGCGGCTGATGCCTTTGCTCTACCATGTGCTTGGCCTTGGCGACCCCGACGCCACCTTGCAGCATGTCGAGCCCGAGCAACTGCGGCGGCAAATTCTCTACGCAGTCCGCACCATCATCGAACGGCGGCTTGCGTTGTCGCCGCTGTTGATTGTCGTCGAAGACCTTCACTGGGCCGACGCCGTGTCGCTCGAGGCACTGCGTTTCGTCATGGACAGGCTGGAGCGCACGCGGCTGATGCTGCTGGTCACGCATCGTCCGGCGCCGGACAACGACCAGCTCGACTCAAGCCGGGTCAGCCACACAGCGCTTCGGCTTTCGCCGCTCAACAGCGATGACGGACGCAGCCTGGTGGCGGCGCTTTTCAGCGAGAGCTGGGTAAACGCCGCGGGAGGGCTTCTCGACCAGATCCTCGAGCGCGCGGGCGGTAACCCGCTTTTTATCGAGGA
This sequence comes from Mesorhizobium sp. P2_F7, assembly GCF_056403695.1. Classification (NCBI taxonomy): domain Bacteria; kingdom Pseudomonadati; phylum Pseudomonadota; class Alphaproteobacteria; order Hyphomicrobiales; family Phyllobacteriaceae; genus Mesorhizobium; species Mesorhizobium sp. P2_F7. The sequence continues at coordinate 64,788 of NZ_JBFUFA010000017.1, forward strand.
GATCGTTCGCGGCCTTATCGATCGCGGTGTACTGGTGCGCGAGGGTCAGCAATGGAGGACCGTGGCAGGCGAAGGCGCAACCGGCATCCCCGCCACGATCCAGGCAATGTTGCTCGCTCGCGTCGACCGGCTGCCCCAGGAGGTGCGCCGGCTGGCCCAGGAAGCCGCGGTAATCGGCCCGCGCTTCGATGCCATGCTTCTGAAGACCGTGACGGCCGACCCCAGCCGACTGGAAGCCGGCTGCGAGCTGCTTTGCGATTCTGAAATCATCGAGGAAGTTGCCGGATCGGGCTCGGTTTCGTCGCAAAGCTACCGCTTTACGCAAACATTGCTGCAGGACGTGATCTACCAGAATCTGCTCCTGCAACGCCGGACCGATATCCACGGCCGGGTTGGTGCTGCCCTGGAGAAGCTGTGCGGCGACAAGCCGGAACGGCTCGAGGATTTGGCCGTGCTCGGCCATCATTTCGCACAGAGCGCCGAGCGGGAGAAGGGCGCGCATTACCTGCAGGCGGCAGGCGATCGCGCGCGCATGATATACGCCAATGACGACGCCCTTCGTTTCTACGAGCGAGCACTGGCTGCGTTGGGCGCGATCGGGCAAATACCGCTCAAACTGGCTATTGCAGAGCGCATTGCCGATTTGAGCGGCTCGGCAGGCCGCCGCGAGATCGCGCACCGCCACTACGAGACGGTGTTGCAGGCCTACCGCGAGTCAGCCGATCGTGTCGCCTCGGCGCGCGTTTTGCGCAAGATTGGCCGGCTGCTGTGGGACGTGGGCAAGCGGGACGACGCAGAATCCCGCTATGTTGAGGCGGCAGCGCTCCTTGATGGAGCGGATGCCCCGATCGAGCAGGCGCATCTTTGGCAAGAACGTGGCCGACAGGCGTTCCGCAGCGGAGATCACGCGCTCGCGGCAAAATGGGCGGACGCGGCGCTGGATTGCCTGAGCACTCTGACAACTGTCTCCGAGGATGCCACTCTTGTGACCTCCGAGGCACTCAATACCAAGGCCGTTGCGCTGGCTCGCCTTGGCCGAAACCATGAAGCCGTGCGGGAGGTTGAGCGCAGCATTGAACTGGCCGAAGCCGCCGGCCTGCTGGGCGCGGCCTGCCGGGGCTACACCAATCTCGGCGTGCTTTACACGACCATCGATCCGGCCCGGGCGATGGAGGTCTGCCGGCGCGGTCTTGAAGTGGCACGCCGTATTGGCGATTTGGGTTTCCAGGCGCGCCTCCTCGCCAATCTGGCCGTGGCTTGTTGTACTTTCACGGATCGCTGTCCAACGGAGGGCGTGCCTGCTGCCGAGAAGGCCATCGAGATCGACCGGGCGCTCGACCAGCGCGAGCACCTGCCGGTGCCGTTGATCGTGCTTGGGCAGATCCACCAGTGCAACGGCCGTCCGGAACTGGCGGTCGGCCTGTTCCACGAAGCGCTGGACGTCGCCCGCGAAACGGGCGAGCCCCAACTCTTGTTTCCGTGCTATGATGGCCTCGCAACGCTTAATCTCGACCTCGACAATCTGGCCGAGGCCGAACGCTACTTTTCCCTGGCGCAGGGCATATGCGCCCAGCACGGGCTCGACCCGGAAGGGCTTGTGGTGCTGCCGTTTCTCGACTAGCCGGGGTTGGAGGTTGGAAATGTCCGCGCGTGTTGACTTGTTGCCGCTTCAGCCGGGCGACCGTGCGCCGAACGTGGTCCTCGACGCCATTACCCAGGAAGGCAAGATCGCGCTTGACGACTTTCGCGGCCAAAAGCCGGTGCTGGTCGGCCTGTTTCGAGGTCTGCATTGTGCGTTTTGCCGGCGCCACATCGCCGCCCAGGCGCGGCTCGATCCGGAGCTTCGCGAAAGGGGCGTGGAGAGCCTGACGGTGGTCAACACGCCGATCGAACGGGCGCGCCTCTATTTCCGCTACCATCCGATGCCTAACCTGCTGGCGGCCTCGGACCCGGAACGCGCTTCACATCGTGCTTTTGGGCTGCCCAATCTCGAATTCACCGAGAACGAGACGAACTGGCCCTACAAGGTCGCGATGGCAGTGGCAAAGGATATGCGGGTCGACATACCTGGCGAATTGCCCGGTCCCATGGATCCTATGACGGCCGGCGCAATCCTCGACAAGAAGGACAATTACGAACTGACCGAAGCCGACGAACAGATGATGGCAACGGGACATGGACAACTGGTCGGTCAGTTCCTGCTCGACCGGCAGGGGATTGTCCGCTGGAGCTTCACCGAGGTCCCGGAGGGTGGGCGATACATGTTTGGCGCGCCAAACCCGAAGGAGCTGATGTCAGCCGTGTCCCAGGTCGCCCAATAATGACCTGACACGTTCAGCGTTCATCGAGCACGGCCTCGACAGTGGCAACAAAGTCATCGAGCGAGCGGTCGCCGCGAATTTCGATGCGCGGAAGGTCGATGGGATCGCCATCGAGGTCCGCCGGCCCGTGTTTGCGGCCGAAGCCCACTCGATAGCCGCACTCCCTTGCCAGCCGGCCGAGTCGCCGGTCGGTGACAGAAAAGGGCGCCGCGAACGCGGTGGTTGGCCGGCCGGTCCACCGTTCGATGAACAGACGAGAGCGCAGCAGTTCGGCGGCCAGGCCAGCGCTCGACAGACCATCGATGGCGCGATGCGTGGCCATATGGCTGCCGAAGAATGCGCCTTCGGTGGCGAGGCGTCGGACCGTCCCGGCGTCCATAAGCTGCGCCGGCGGACCGTTGTAGGCGTCCCATCGCGCCGTTTCCCCCACCAGGTCCGTCACCAGAAACACTTCCGCCGTCAGGTCGTTGGCACGCAAGATCGGCCAGGCATGGTCGGCAAAGTTCTGGAAGCCGTCATCGAAAGTGATGAGCACCGGACGGCCCGCGAAAGGCTGACGGTTGGCGATGAACCCTTCCAGCTGCTTGGACCCGATCGCGTGAAAGCCATTGGCGCGCAGCCATGCCATCTGGCTGGCGAATGCGGCGGGCGTCAGCCGAAACCGGGCGAGCGCGGACGGACCTTCATCGGCGACGCCGTGATACATGAGAACAGGGATGCGTTGGCGTCGCTCGCTGCGCGCGACGTCGCGGCGCAGGGCCCGCGCCCCGCCCCAGACGATATTTCGCGCCACCCCGATGTCGATGGGCGCGCGGATCGGCACATGATCGATCACCGGTTCGGTCGCCACTTCGTCCGGCGACAGGCGGCGGAAGCGGTCTATGCGGTAGAGCTCGGTCTGAATCGATTGCTCGAGCACGAGGCTTTCGGTCGCTGCCAGCGTCTCGGAGATCGCTTGGGCACCGAATGTGTTCCAGTCGAAGCCCGTCTTTTCGACATTGTCACGCAGCACGAATGCGTGTGCGCTGATGAAACTGCCGCCAGGCGCCAGCGCCGCAGCGAATTTCTTGGCGATTCGCCGCAACTCGGCGAGATCGTCCAGATAGTAGAGCACCTCCGAACAGAAGATCAGATCCATCTCACCCGGCAACGTGTGGGCGGCGAAATCCAGTACACCGAACGCAATGTTCGGCTGATCGCTGCATCGAGCACGAGCCCGCTCGATGGCTATGGCGGAGATGTCGGTTGCGGTCAGATGGCCCACGCGCGGCGCCAGCTGCCGCGTGAAATGGCCCTCCGCACAGGCGAGCTCAAGCGCCCGGCCGATGGGACCGGTAGGCAGGATCTCGAGCTGCCGCTCATATTTTTCCTGCTCATAGAGCGAACTGTAGTTCCAGGGATCCTCGGTCGCGAAATAGCTGTTCCAGAACGCCGTGCGATCATTCCTGTCCGCGGTCCGTGACCGGCGCGGCGCTGAGGGAGGCTGTGCGGGTTCGGCGCTCGAGCGAACCAGCTCCTGCGCTTCCGCCGCCAATTGCGCGAGTTTGCCGAAGTGGCTGTGAGGATCGGAGCGGCCTTCCGCACTGGTCGACAATGCCTCGGCTGCAAGGCCAAGCCGCCCAGCCGGCACGATAGTCTGGATCAATTCAATCCAATGATCCCTTGTCACAGTCCCGAGCACACCGAACTGCGCGACGGCTTCGATCCGGCCATCGACCGTCAGGTGGGCGTAGATCCGATCGATGCCTTCGGGCAGTTCGGTTGCGGCCGGGTTGCGAGCGTCGACGCGAATTCCAAGCGTCCGCGCCAGAATGCGCGGCGCGGCAAGATCGTCGGCGTCGAGAAGCATCTGCTCCAGCTGATACTGGATGCGGCGAGCCGCGCCGGGATTGTCCCAGATCTTGCCGAGTTCGATGATCAACTGGGTGATGGCGCCGCCGAACCTGTCCCATCCGGCAGCCAATTGCGCCGGCGCCGACAGGCTTCCTGCCACAAGGCCATCGACGATCACCCTGGCGGTCTCACCCGCCCACTTGCGTCCTGCCGGGAGCGCGCGCAGGGGCTGTAGGTCGATCGAGCGCAAACCTGAGCCGCAATCCGACGCGGTGTTCCGCAGCGCGAGCCACGCGCGTGCTTCGGCAGCGGTGCCGCCGTTCGTCGAACTGGAGGGATTATGCGCCACGCCGTCTTACCCGCGCCTGGTGAAGCGATTCGAACGCTCGACCAAAACCTTGGCAAGCCCCAAACCCGTGGCAAGCCATTGAGTCCACGACACGTCTCGTAGCAAGCCGTAACCTGTTCAGCCAGAAAATGATTGTCCAGCGCCCGGGGAGCGGAACGCTCTGTCCTGCTGAGTTCCGTCGAAAGCGCGCCTTACGGCCCCTCGGAAGCCCGGTGGACGATTCACTCATTAAACCCGAACGCGCGGGGGAGCAAATGGCGACGACAACCAAGAAGCGACCGACGAACCAGGACCTTGAATGCATGACGCCGCCCAAGACGGGGCGACGTGGAGGCCCCCGATATGCTGCCGATACCTCTTTGTTTTGCGCAATTCCCAAGGGAAAGCGCCCCTACATTCAAAATATAACATACGAATACGTTGGGTAGAATTGGCGGCAGGAATCGTCTTGCGAGCCGAGGCGCTGTTCCCCTTGGCGCTCCCCGGCGCCAGACAGCAAAAAGGCCCGGTTTCCCGGGCCCTTTTTGCTTTTCAAATCTAAAGAAGATTTGGAGCGGGTGAAGCGATTCGAACGCTCGACCCCAACCTTGGCAAGGTTGTGCTCTACCCCTGAGCTACACCCGCTCACACGGCCTTGGGCCGCAAGCCGGGCCTATATGGCTGAAGAGCGCGGCGATTGCAACAGGGAAATGACGGGCTTTTTGGTCGCGGCAAATTGCCTGGCCGAACCTCGTCGGCAACGCTGGCGGCTGACTTCCCGCATGACGGTCTTGTCTAGGCGGCATCATTGGCCGTAAACGGCTTTGCCCCGCGCCAAGATAAGGGAAGACCACCAATGCCGAAGACCGAAGCCGAGCTTTTCGCCTTTCTTGCCGACCTCGGCATAGCGGTGTCGACCGTGCGCCATCCGCCGCTCTACACGGTCGCCGATTCGCAGTCGCTGCGCGGCGAGATTTCAGGCGGCCACACGAAAAACCTGTTCCTCAAGGACAAGAAGGACAATTTCTTCCTGGTCAGCGTAGGCGAGGATGCAGCCGTCGACCTGAAGCAGATCCACACGATCATCGGCGCCGCCAGCCGGGTCTCCTTCGGCAAACCGGAGATGCTGATGGAGCTGCTCGGCGTCATTCCGGGCGCGGTAACGGTGTTCGGGCTGATCAACGACACCGAAAGACGGGTCAAGGTGGTGCTTGACCAGGATCTGATGGCGCACGACGTCATCAATGCACATCCGCTGACCAATGAGGCGACGACCTCGATCGCATCCGCCGACCTCATCAGATTCGTCGAGGCAACCGGACACGATGCTGCTATCTTGAAAGTCTCGGCTTGATCGCCACATGGATGGCGAAAACTGACCTCTAGCATGGATGTCGCGCCTGCTCCGCTGGCGAGGGGCGCGACCGGAAGGGCGACGACATGAGCGACAACAACAATCCGTTTGGCGGCCAATTCGGCGGCAATTCCGGCCAGTACACCACCTCCGTGCAGTATGGCGGCGCCGAGCCCGCCAAGCCGGCATTGGGCGCCGCACCAGCCGCCGCCGATCTGATCAAGGATACCACGACGGCTGCTTTTGCCGCCGACGTCATCCAGGAATCGCGCAAACAGCCGGTGCTGGTCGATTTCTGGGCGCCGTGGTGCGGCCCCTGCAAGCAGCTCACACCGCAGCTGGAAAAGGCGGTCAAGGCCGCCGGCGGCAAGGTCAAGCTGGTCAAGATGAACATCGACGATCATCCCTCGATCGCCGGCCAGCTCGGCATCCAGTCGATCCCGGCGGTCATCGCCTTCAAGGACGGCCAACCGGTCGACGGTTTCATGGGCGCCATCCCCGAGAGCCAGATCGGCGAATTCATCACCAAGGTCGGTGGCAAGGGCAATGGCGCGCCGCCGGTCGCCGAAGCGCTGGCCGCGGCAGCCGAAGCGCATGCGGCGGGCGATGCGCAGACCGCAGCCGACATCTATGACGCCATACTGGCGCAGGCGCCGGAAACGATCGAGGCGATCGCCGGGCTGGGCGAGCTTCTGTTCGAGGCCGGCGACGCACAAGGCGCCGAGGCGCTGCTGGCAACAGCACCCGAGGCCAAGAAGGATGCGCCCGCACTTGCCGCGCTGCGCGCCAAGATGACGCTGGCTGCGGAAGCGGCAGCGCTTGGCAATCCGGCCGAGTTCGAGCAGCGCCTGGCCGCCAATCCCGGCGACCATCAGGCGCGTTTCGATCTTGCCATGGTCCAGAATGCGCGAGGCGATCGCCATGCGGCGGCCGACAATCTGCTGGCCATCATCAAGGCGGACCGCACGTGGAACGAAGACGGCGCCAGGGCGCAGCTGTTGAAGCTGTTCGAGGCGTGGGGGATGACCGACGAGGCGACACTGGCGGCACGGCGGAAATTGTCGTCGCTGCTATTTTCTTAGTGCATGATCCCGAACCGAAGGACCGCGCTAGCGAAAAGTGGGGAACCGGGTTTCTCGGACAAAACGGGAAACGTTTTGTCCAGAGATCATGCACCAACAAATAGGTGTTCGCCGGCGAAATTGTTGGTGGAGCGGCTGTGGGGCCTTGCGGCCCGCGGCGGCTGCGCCAGATTAGGCCGATACAACGATGCCGGGCTGCGGCAGGCCGTATGCCGACGAAGCGATCGGAGGACTTAAGTGCAGGTCGGAAACGCACATTACCGGGTCGGCAAGGATCTGCCGGCGACCATCCCGGTGTTTCCGCTTGCCGGCGCGCTGCTGCTGCCGGGCGGCCGCATGCCACTCAACATTTTCGAGCTGCGCTATCTGCAGATGGTGGATGAGGCTATCGCCGGCTCGCGGCTGATCGGCATCATCCAGCCCAGCCTTGACGGCGCGCTGCGTGCCGATGGTGAGCCCGAACTGTGCAATGTCGGCTGCGCCGGGCGCATCATCTCGATGGCCGAGAGCGGCGACGGCCGCTATCTGATTTCGCTGCAGGGTGTGTGCCGGTTCCGCATCACGCATGAGCTGTCGGTGAAGACGCCGTTCCGGCAATGCAAGCTGGCGCCGTTCCTCACCGACCTCAGCGAAGACCAGGCGGCGAGCGAGGTCGACCGGCCGGCGCTGCTTAAAGCGTTTCGCGCCTATCTGCAGGCCAATGAGCTCGAGGCCGACTGGGAAAGCGTCAGCCGCGCTGAAAACGCCATGCTGGTCAACGCGCTGTCGATGATGGCGCCCTACGGCCCGGCCGAGAAACAGGCGCTGCTGGAAGCGCCCGACCTTAGGGCACGCGCGGAAACGCTGATCGCCATCACCGAAATGGCGCTGGCGCGCGAGAATGAGGATTTTGGCTCGAGTTTGCAGTAAAGGCTGAGCCGGTGGCTGAAAGGGGATCCGATGGCTGCGGACGGACGTGATAGCAAGACGGCCAGTGTCGATCCAAAACTGCTGGAGCTGCTGGCCTGCCCGCTGACCAAGAGGCCGCTGGCCTGGGATCCGGAACGCGGCGAGCTGATCTCGCGGGTTGCCAAGCTCGCCTATCCCGTACGCGACGGCATCCCGATCATGCTGCCCTCGGAGGCGCGGAGCATTTCGGCGGAAGATGTGTTGTCGCCGCCGCGGCTGAGTGGGCCGGCGCAGGCTGGCCGCTGATCGGCAGGTAGCCCGTGATCGCTCCTTTTTGGGGGGGGACATCGCAGACCTTGGAGATTGGCCGAAACGCTACTCCCTTCGTCATCCGAGGGCGGAGCAGCCGCAAAGCGGCGTCGCGGAGACCTAGGATCCATGCCGTGACCTTGATCGAAGGGTGCCACGGAGCAGAATTCTGCACCGTTTCAACGCCTTAACGTCATGGCATGGATCCCGGGGTCTGCGCCGCGTCGCTTCGCTCCTTGCTCCGCCCCAGGATGACGAAGCGATGGGTGTCTCGGCTAATCTCGAAGGGTGAGAAAGCGCCCTACTGAAAATTCCTTCCCTTGGGCATGACCCTCTCGGCCTTGTCCGACAGCGCCGCAATGTCGGGCCGGACCGGCACGGCCGGCGTCATCTCTTCCAGCAGCACCGCCAGCCAGGGCGTCAAATCCTCGATCTTCTCGGCGACGATGTGGATGACATCGGATTCCGACTGCAACTTGCCGGTGACCTTGACGAAGCGCGCGCCCATGACGATGGGGCGGAAGCGGGTAAAGGTTCTCTCCCAGAAAATGACATTGGCGACGGCCTTGTCGTCCTCCAGCGTCAGGAAGATCGCATTGCCCTTGCCGGGGCGCTGGCGCACCAGCACCAGGCCTGCGACGGAGACCCGCCTGCCGTCGCGAACCGAGCCAAGGTTGGCATTGGGGATGACGCCGGCGCGGCCGAGCCGCTCGCGCAGGAAGGCGACCGGATGCGCCTTCAAGGACAGGCCGAGCGCGCGGTAATCGTGGATGACATGTTCGCCGAGCGGCATTGTCGGCAGTTTCGTTTCGGGTTCAAGCTCGCGCAGCCGGATCGCCGGCTGGTCGAACAGCGGCAGTTTTTCGGCCGCACTCTTGCCGTCCAGCGCGCGCACCGCCCATAAGGCTTCACGACGGTCAAGGCCGAGCGAGCGGAAAGCATCGGCCTGCGCCAGCCTTTCGATATCGTCGACATCGAGGCCCGAACGCAGCCAGACATCCCTGACGCTTGAATAGCCGGCACCGCGCCGCGCGACGAAAGCCTCCATACGCTTCTCCGCCAGACCCTTGATCTGGCGGAAGCCAAGCCGGACTGCATACTGGGTTTTGATGACGCCGCGCATTTCGGCATGGCGCGGCAGGATGCGGCCCGGATCGAACTCATCTTCCTCAAGGGTGCAGTCCCAGACGGAGAAATTGACGTCGACCTCGCGAATGCCAACGCCATGGTCGAGCGCGTCGCGCACCAGCTGCGCCGGCTGGTAAAACCCCATCGGCTGCGAATTCAGGATCGCGGCGCAGAACACGTCGGGATAAAAGGTCTTGAACCAGCAGGAGGCATAGACGAGCAGCGCGAAGGAAGCGGCATGGCTTTCAGGAAAGCCATATTCGCCAAAGCCCTCGATCTGCTTGAAGCAGCGTATGGCAAACTCTTCCGTGTAGCCATTGCCAACCATGCCGACGATCATGCGCTGGCGATAATTGCCGATGGTGCCGGTGCGCTTGAAGGTGGCCATGGCGCGGCGCAGTTCGTCAGCCTCGCCCGGTTTGAAGCCGCCAGCGACGATAGCGATATTCATCGCCTGTTCCTGAAACAGCGGGACGCCCAACGTCTTGCCGAGGATCGCTTCCAGCTCCGGCTTTTGGTACTCAGCCGCTTCCTTGCCTTGCCGACGGCGCAGATAGGGATGGACCATATCGCCTTGGATCGGGCCGGGGCGTACGATCGCCACCTCAATTACGAGGTCATAAAATTTCTCTGGCTTGAGACGCGGCAGCATCGACATCTGCGCGCGTGACTCGATCTGGAAGACGCCAAGCGTGTCTGCCCTGCAGATCATCTTGTAGACCTGCCTGTCCTCTGCCGGCAGGGTAGCCAACACATAGGGTTGTCCATATGGGTCCCGGGCCTTCGGGTAGTGGTCAGTAAGCAGACTGAAGGCGCGCTGGAGACAGGTCAGCATGCCGAGCGCCAGCACATCCACCTTCAGGATCTTCACCGAGTCGAGATCGTCCTTATCCCACTCGACCATTTTGCGCTGGTCCATCGCTGTCTTGACGATGGGCACGATCTCATCGAGCCGATCCTTGGTGATGACGAAGCCGCCGACATGCTGCGTCAGATGGCGGGGGAAGCCCATGATTTCATTGGCAAGGTCGATCACATGCCGAGACACCGGGTCGGTGCGGTCGAGACCGCCGGCCCTTGCTTCCTTCTCGCCAAGCTCCGACGTTGACCAGCCCCAGATCGAGCTGGAAAGGGCCGCCCTGACGTCCTCCGACAGACCCATGGCCTTCGATACTTCGCGCAGCGCCGATCGGCCGCGATAGCTGATGACGGCAGCGGCAAGTGCCGTGCGCTTGCCGCTGTATTTCTCGTAGATGTACTGCATGACGGTTTCACGCTTTTCATGCTCGAAATCGACATCGATGTCGGGTGGCTCGTTCCTTTCCTCGGAAATGAAGCGCTCGAAAAGCGAATCGATTTTTTCTGGTCCCACCTCGGTGATGCCGATGCAGAAGCAGACGACCGAATTGGCGGCCGAACCGCGGCCCTGGCAGAGAATATCCTTGCTGCGAGCGAACTGGACGATGTCGTGAACCGTCAGGAAGTAACGAGCGTAGTTGAGGCGCTCGATCAGAGCGAGCTCTTCCTCGATGCGCTTGATCACGGATTCAGGCACACCCGCCGGATAGCGTCTCACGGCGCCCTCTCGTGCCAGCCTTTCCAACTCGGCCTGCGGTTCTAGACCTGATAATGTCGGCTCGTCCGGGTAATTGTACTGGAGGTCACTCAGCGAGAAGGTCAGCTCCTGCGCAAACCGCAGCGTTTCGGCCAGCGCCTGCGGATGGCGGCGAAACAGCCGTGCCATCTCCAGCGGCGGTTTTAGGTGGCGCTCGGCATTGGCTGCCAGTTGTAGCCCGACTTCGGCGACAGGTGTGTTGAGGCGGATCGCGGTGAGCACATCCTGCAAAGGGCGCCGCTCCACTGTGTGGTAGAGCACATCGTTGGTCGCCATCAACGGAATGCCGGCTGCTTCCGCCATGGCTGCCGCCTGCTCGATCCTGAACCGGTCATTGCCGGCATAGTCAGGCGAAACGGCCAGGCGGAGATTTCTTCCGAAACGATCCCTGAGCTGGCGAAGCAAAGCGAGACCATCCTGCGCGTCCGCCGTCAGGTCGGGCACGACCGCCAGCGACATCAGATCTCCCCATTCGAAAAGGTCGCTGCGTTCCAGCAGGGTCGCGCCCTTTTCCGTGTCTTCGCGCAGGTTGGCCTGGGTCAACATGCGGCACAGATGCCCCCAGCCTCTGCGGTCCTGCGGATAGGCGAGAATGTCCGGCGTGCCGTCGCCGAACACCAGGCGACAGCCGGGGTGATAGGAGAATGTTTCGGCCTTCGCCTGCTGCCATGCGCGGACCACGCCGGCGACCGTGTTGCGGTCGGCAAGCCCTATCGCCGAGAATCCCATCAGCTTGGCGGCCACCACCAGCTCCTCCGGTTTGGAGGCGCCACGCAGGAAGGAGAAGTTCGACTGGATGCCGAACTCGGCATAGGGGATGACGGTGAGCGCGTTCATGCGAACACCCCATGCATGAACCAGCGCGGCGGCACTTGCGGATTGCCGTAGAGGCCTTGCCGGTAGAGCCAGTAGCGGCGGCCGTCGGCATCCTCGATGCGGAAATAGTCGCGGGTGGAGGTGACCGGATCACTGACGGCTTCATGCCACCATTCGGCGGCGATGCGTTCGGGCCCCTCCACACGCGTGACCCGATAAAGCGCGCGGCGCCAGCGGAAATTCATCGGCGGCCCCTCCGGCATTTCGGTCGCCGGCACCTCGATCGGCTCGGGCGAACGGAACAACCGGATCGGCCGCTCCGGCGGGAAGATGGTTGCCGGCGGCGCGTCTTTCCGGTCGGGCTTTTTCGGCGGTGTGGTTCGTTGCGGCGCCTCGGAGAAAGGAATGGTGGCGACGGCGCGCTCCGGCAGATGGCTTTCGACGGCGACCGCTTTCAGCACAGCATTGTCGCCGAGCCGGGCGCGGATGCGGTCGGCAAACAGCGCGATGTCGGCGCCGTCATCCTCGGTTTCGCCGGTCAAATCGGCCTGCTGCATGTCGAAGGCGGCAGCCGCCAGCACCGAAAGCCGCACCAGGTCGAAACCGTAGCCGGCATCGATGTCCTGTTCGAGCGCGGCCAGCCGCTCGTGGAACAGGCGCTGGATCAGCTTCGGCTCGCGTAAGGGCCGTGACGTGCCGACAGCGATGCGGCTGACGGCGCCGTCGACGCGAAACAACAGCAGGGCCAGCATCCTGGCGCCTTCGCCGCGGCGCTCGAGGTCGACCTTCAGCGTTATCGCCAGCATTTCCACCAGCCGCTCGATCTCGGCGGTCAGCACGACCGGCTCGGCAAGGTGGCGCTCGACCGAAAGCGGCGCCACGGGGAGGCGCGGCGATACCGCCTCGTCGAGGCGGCCGAGCGCCTGGTCGAGACGCAACAGCAAGCTGGCGCCGAAGCGGCGGGCGAGCGGCGCGCGCGGTGCGGCCATGACCGCGCCCGCGGTGCGCAGGCCAACACTTTCCAGGCTGGCGCGGATATCCGGCTCGATGCGCAAAGCGGCCAGCGGCAAAGGGGCAAGCAGCGCTTCCTCCTCGCCGGAGGGAACGATGCGGTCGCCGCAAAAGCGCGCCGCCGCCCAGGCCGCGCCCGGCGTTGCGGCCAGCCCGGCGCGGACATCGAAACCCTGCTGGAGAAAGCGCGCAAGAATATCGTCCAGCATGGCGCGTTCGCCGCCGAACAGATGCGTGCAGCCGGTGACGTCGAGGTAAAGCCCGTCGGCGCCGTCAAGCGCCACCAGCGGCGTGTAGCGGTCGCACCAGTCGGCGAGGCCTTCGAGCAGTCGTCGGTCGGCCTCCGGATCGGCCTCGACAATGTCGATCGAGGGATGCATGGCGCGCGCGTCGGCGATGCCCATGCCGCGTTTCAGATGCAGCGCCTCAGCCCGCTCGTCGAGGGCCGATATGCGCTGGGCGTTGCGGTCGCGATGGCTGATCACCAAAGGCAAATGATCCGACGGCCGGGAACGCCACGACCGTCCCAGGCGCTGGCGCAGGATCCGCTCTGCCCCGAGATGCGGAAACCACAGCGACAGAATTCTCTGGCCGTTCTTCGCGCGGCCGTCTTTCTTCGAAACGGTGTTCATCGGGGTTCCACTCCAGTGTGAATTGTCCGGGCAGAGCGGTGCGGCTCTTGCCGATGCTGACGGTGAAGGCGGGGCGGCCGATCGAGCCGGCGAGCGGGCCGGCAATGGTCCGGCGGCTTGCCGCCGGCGCGGCCGACACGATGAGGCGCACCGGGGCGGCGGTCGGTTCGGCCTCGCCGGCCTGGCGCAGCAGGAACACCGGCCGGCCGGCGTTCTGGGCGCGGGCGTGCAGCCGGCGCGTTGCGGTGAGGTCGAGCCGCTGCGGGCTGCCGCGGATTTCGAGGATGACAGCGGCGAGCGCGGTCATCTTGGCGGCCTCCTCGGCCACCCACAGCGCATCGGTGAGTTTCGGCGCCTCGGAAAACAGCAATTGCTCCGGCGCGATGCCGAACATGTCCTGCAATCCCCTGGCATAGGGAAAGCCGGCCTCGCGAAAAATCTCCGACGTGCCGATCCACAGCACGGGCAGGTTCTGTCCTTTGAGGATCAGGCTGACCAGCGACAGCACAAAGCCGGCGACAGCCCCGGCATTGCGGGTCTCGAGGCCATGGATTTCGCTAAGCGCGGCTTTCGGCAGGCCGCCGCTCAGCGCTGCATCGAGGCGCTCTATGCCGGTGGGCAGGAAGGCATCCGGCGAAGCCACGGCAAGGCCACGCCGGATGATGGTGACATCCGGAGCGACATCGAGGTCGGGCGCGCCGACATAGCCGTCAGCACCCGCGCGAAGCCGCTCGCTGGCCGGCGCGGCCATGCGCTCGGGCAGCGTTCCCTCGATCTTCGCGATCTGGCGGCGCAGGGCAAAAACAGTCTCCCGCGCCACGGCTGAAGTCGCCATGACGGTCAATTTCTCGCACAATTGTTCCTGTTATGTTCCTATAGATTCCAGAGGGTGCCCCAAGAGTCAAGCGGAGTCAGAAGGAATTTATTCCTCTATGGTCATTGACGTCATGGAATTGCCGCTTCATTGCCGAGTCCGGTGCGAAAGCCTATATGCCGGGATCAAAGGACAAAGCATGGCCCGCATCTACAAGACCCGCACCTGGCACGACGAACTCTCGCCCTCGATCGAGGAAATGGAGTTTCTGGCGCTGGAGGCGTACGCACATCTGCCGGACGATTTTCGCAAGCTGACCGGCGAGATCGTCATCGTGATTGCCGAGTTCCCAACCGACGAGATCATGGACGATCTGTCGCTGGAAACGCCGTTCGACCTGCTTGGCCTGTTCGAAGGCCGCGGGATCGCCGAACGCTGGAACCCGCAGACCGGCGAGGGCCCGAACCGCATCACGCTCTACCGCCGCGCCATCCTCGACTACTGGGCCGAGAACGAAGAGACGCTGGGCGACATCGTCACCCACGTGCTGATCCACGAGATAGGCCACCATTTCGGCCTGTCGGACGATGATATGGAGAAGATCGAAGAGGCGGCCGAGTAGGTTGTGCCGATATTCAGGTGAGGCCGGCCTGCGAACGGCAGCCTCCTGCGCTTCCGGTGCTCACGTACCCAAAAGTACGCTCCGCCCCGTTCTCGGTATCATCAGCCATTCTCGGCTCGGCCTGACCTGAATCTCGACACAGCCTGCGTCGGTGCTTGCAAGCCTACCAGTCGCTCAGCTTGGTATCCGGCCCGTATTCCTGGCCGTCGATGTCCTTCACCACCGACTGGCCGCAGCGCATCGACTTGGTCTTCTTGTCGTAGGCGTAGGTCGGCGAGCCATAGAGGTGCCAGCCCTTGTTCAGCGCCGCCGTCACCTTGTGGCAAAAGGTGGAATCGTCGGGGGCGGATAAAAAGCGGTAAAGTCTCATGGGTCAGGTCCTGTCGTGAATTCTGTGTTGTCGGGCGTGATCTTTCCGAAGCCGGCTTAGCCAATCATGCGCTGATGGCGGCCGCCTTCGCCAGCAGTTTTTCGGCCTGCGCCAGATGCAGCCGCTCGACCATTCGGCCGTTCAGCGCAATCACGCCCTTGCCGGCATTTTCCGGCAAGGCGAAGGCATCTTTCACCGCGCGCGCCTCGGCCAATGCCTCGGATCCGGGCGCAAAGGCGCGGTTTGCGGCGTCGATCTGGGCCGGATGGATCAGCGTCTTGCCGTCGAACCCCATGGCGGCGGCCTCCGTGCACTCGCGCGCAAAAGCATCAGGGTCGCGAAAATCGTTGGAGACGCCGTCGAGCATGTCGATGCCGCCGGCGCGCGCCGCCAGCACCATCTGCATCAACCACGGCACGAGGTAGCGCCGGTCGGGCGTCGCCAGAACGCCGGTCTCCTTGACCAGATCGTTCGTTCCGGCAACGAAACAATTGAGGCGCGAGGCCGGGTCGCGGCCGAGTTCGGCGATGGCGCCGATGTTGAGCATGGCTTTCGGCGTCTCGATCATCGCCCATAGTTTCATGCTGTCGGGGGCAAAATTGTCGTCGAGCACATCGCCGACTTCAAGGATGTCGCGCGGCGTGGCGACCTTGGACAACAGGATGCCGTCGGGCTCGAATTTCGCCGCGGCCAGCAAATCGTCGGCGCCCCATTCGCTGGACAGTGCGTTGACGCGCACGATCATCTCGCAACGGCGCCCATAGTGGTTGGCAACTGGCCGGCGAGCGAAAATACCGGCCAGTTTCTCCCGCGCGGCGATCTTGTCAGCGGGCGCGACGGCGTCTTCGAGGTCGATGATCATGGAATCGCAGGCAAGCTGCGCGATCTTGACCAGCGCCTTGTCGTTGGAGGCCGGGACGTAGAGCACCGAACGGCGCGGGCGGTAGGGTTCGCTTGTCATGGCCGATCTATGCCGCGTGTGGTTGGTGGAGGCAAGCGCCCGACCGGCACCTGATACGAGCCAACCGCGAAAGCTCGCGCTGCCCCTTTGCCTGCCGTCCTCCTCCGCCGTTGCGAAAGGGGGGCCCTTCCTCTCCCCCGTCGATCGGGGGAGAGGTGTCGAG
>NZ_JBFUFA010000018.1:0-68875 GCF_056403695.1 Mesorhizobium sp. P2_F7
CGCATGCGACTTTGCGCCATCCGCTATCGCGGCCTGGCCAAGGCGGCAGGACAGGTCCTCATCGCGGCCATCGCCTTCAACATGCGCCGCTGGGTAACGCTGGCCACCTGAGCCTGGGTCGCAGTGCGCCCGAAACCCACCGAATACGCCAACTCCTACCCCATCCGGCCGCAAACCCGCGCCGGAAAGCACCTCGATGCGCCCCTGCTGTCTCTCCAGGCGTCCAAAGCCTAATAACGCAACGGGCCCACAAGGGGGGAGATCAGCCGTCGCCACCGCTTTCGCCGTTCCCGCACCTCCATCCGTCAATTCATTATCATCGCGTCCATCGGCTGGAAGGTTGGTAGCGCTTGCGGAAAGACCAACACCGCTGCGCCATAAAGGAGCAGGGCGACACCTGACAGCTTTGCGATCCTCTCCCCTGACGGCAGGGTCTTTTCTGCAAAGATCAGCAAGGTGACCACGGCCATCGCTGCGATGTTCATGATCCCGAGAGGAAAGAGAGCGAGGAACAAAAGCCAGCAGCAGCCCAGGCAAAAAACTCCATGCTCCAGGCCCATGCGTACCGCGCCCCACTGACCATCGCGCCATGAGGTCAGGATGAAACCCATTGGCGTACGGCATTTGGCCAGGCACAGATCCTTCAGCGGAGACAATTGATAGGCGCCTGCCATCAACAGCAGCGCGCCGCCGATGCGCGCGGCCGTGGTGGCGGACATTCCCGCATGCGCCGCAATGAGCTCTCCGCCCGCCGCGCCGGCAAAGGCGAGCGCGCCCATCGCGCCCCAAAGCAGCATGTAGGCAGCCACGAAAAACCAGGTCGAGACAAAAGTCTCGCCGCGCCCCCGTTTGCCGGCCTGAACGCGATGAAACGTAAGGACCATGGGCGCGGCGGTCGGGAACATCATGGCAATCATCATGATCATCCAGACGGCAAGAAACAGCGGCGCCTTCATCCCCATGGTGGGTGAATACATCTGCATGTCCGCGCCCATGCCGAGCGACTGCCAGACAAGCACCGTCCACGCCGCCGCGGCGGCAGCAAGCAGCAGCGCGAGAATGATGTTTCGCTGCAATATCAGGGCCATGGGCTAAGTCCGTTGCGGCGGGGAAACTGGAGCAATTTCAGGAAAGTGTGAGCAGTTTTCCGTCCGAAATTGCGTCAAAACAAAGAGATAGAGCGGATCGCCGTTCCCATGAAACGGTGAAACGCTTTAGTGCTCGCCGGACCAATTGATCGGGGCATAGTGGCCGTTTCGGCGGGAATTATCCCAACGCATGCCATGGTCGCTGAATGTGCTGCCTTCTGCCCCCATCGCCAAAGCGAGCCAATCGGGGTTGACGGGATGGCCGGTGGCCGCCCACATCTGCCCGTCCTCGCGCATGGTCGGCAATGGTTCGACCGCCATCTGCATGATGCCCGCAATCTCAGCCGACCGCTTCTTGCCGTCGATCCGGTAGCTTATCGGCACCTTCTTGGCGCCGAGGTTCGTGCCGATCATCGGGGCCAGCACCGCCATCGGACCGCCTGCGGCGCCGGTGAAGATCGCGCCCAGCGCTTCCGTTTGCTTATCGTTGGCCCGTTCGTCGATATAGGCGGCGGCCGTCCAATTGCCGTCCGCCATCGGGCCAGGCGCGTGCGCAACCATCACAACGTTGAGGCCATCCAATCGAACGTCACCGTACTTGCCGGTATCGATATGAAAGACCAGGCCAACATCGCAAACGCCTTGCGTCGGCTTGGATGTCAGCTGTGCGTTGGTCGACAGCAGGCAAGGACACACGACATCGCAGTTGCAATTTTCGAAGTAGCTTCCAGACAGTTGCCAGCTGACCGCCATGTGCACCTCCCCACTTGCTTCGGGCGCGTCGGCATATCGCTTGGGCGACGTAGTGCCGTTCACAATAGTACAGGAACGGCAATTGGCCCCGCCGCGACTGGTCGGCACGCTAGGGCAATGTAAGCTATATCTAATTTACGTTACGCCGTTGCCCGGCACTGTCAAGCCGCGACGCTGATGGTGGCGAAGGCGATGGTGCTGTCAATCTCCCCCGGCGTATCGGCCCGATAACTCGCACCGCTGACAGACCAGCCGGGTCGGCGCGTCTCCGTTGGGAGCTTGGCCAGTCGGCGTGATGTCTTTCGTGTCTATCACCGATATATCAGCGCTAAAACCTAAGCTTAAGCCAAAACTTCATTCGCCGGCTAAATAGCGTGGCGTCCCAACCGCCTAGCGTTCGTCTTTCAACCGCCGGCACAGCTCGTCGAGCTGCTCCAGGCTGCGGTAATTCACGCGGATCGCGCCGCCCTTGCCCTTGTGCTCGATGGTCACGATCATGCCGATCGTGTCTGTCATCAGCTTTTCCAGCGCCAGCGTGTCGGCGTCCTTGTCCGATCCACTTTGCGCCGGCTTGGCCTTGGGCGGCGTGCCGCCAGCCGGCATCTGCGCCAGCGCTTCGGCCTGGCGCACCGAAAGACCCTCTTCGACAATTTGCTTGGCAAGCCCGGCCGGATCCTGCGCCGTCACCAGCGTGCGGGCGTGGCCTGCCGACAACGCGCCGTCGACCAGCATGTCTCTGATGACGTCGGGCAGCTTCAACAGCCGCAGCGTGTTGGCGACATGGCTGCGGCTCTTGCCGATGACATTGCCCAGGTCAGCTTGCGTGTAGCCGTGATCGTCGATCAGCTGCTGGTAGCCCATCGCTTCCTCGACCGGATTGAGGTCGGTGCGCTGAACGTTCTCGATGATCGCGAGTTCCAGCGCCGTGCGGTCGTTGACGTCGCGAACGATGATCGGGATCTCGGTCAGCCCGGCGCGCTGCGCCGCGCGCCAGCGCCGCTCGCCGGCGATGATCTCGTAGCGGCCGGCATGCGTCGGCGACGGTCGCGCCACCACCGGCTGCACCACGCCATGCTCGCGGATCGATTGGGCGAGATCGGTCAGATCGGCGTCACCAAAATGCCGGCGCGGGTTTTTCGGGTTCGGGCTGACAAACTCGATCGGCACCTTGCCGTCGGCGCCTGCAGCTGGCTTTTCCGGGGCCGCCGGGCGATCGATCTCGCCGATCAGGGCCGCCAGTCCACGCCCCAGTCTTTTTCTCGAAAGGTCTTCGTTCATCTCAATTCCAGATTCTTGGATCGTTTCGGTATCGAATCGGTCGGTTCCATCAACCAATTCTAATCAAGCGGCGCGTAATTTACGCTCGCGGCGGATCACTTCGGACGCAAGCTGCAGATAGGCCTGGCTGCCCGAGCATTTCAGATCGTAGAGGATCGCCGGCTTGCCGTAGGACGGCGCTTCGGACACCCGCACATTCCTAGGGATGATGGTCTCGTAGACCTTGTCGCCCATATGCGCCCGCACATCCTCAACCACCTGGTTGGCAAGGTTGTTGCGGCCGTCATACATGGTCAGCACGATGCCTTGGATGATCAGGTCCGGATTGATCGTGCGGCGCACCTGCTCGACCGTTTCCAGCAATTGGCTGAGACCCTCCAGCGCGAAGAATTCGCATTGCAGCGGCACAAGAACAGAATCGGCTGCCGCCATGGAATTCAACGTCAAAAGGTTGAGCGAGGGCGGGCAGTCGATCAACACATAGCCGAACGGCGCACCGCGTTCGGTCGCGGCACGCAGCGCATTGCGCAGCTTGAGCACCCGGTCAGGCGCCGACGCGATTTCCATCTCGATGCCGAGCAGGTCGAGCGTCGACGGCACGATCGACAGGCCGGGCACAGCCGTCGGGATCGCCGCCGCTTCCAGGTCGAGCTCGCCGGTCAGCACGTCATAGGAGGAGACGGTGCGGTCCTTGCGGTCGATGCCGAGACCCGTCGAAGCGTTGCCTTGCGGGTCGAGATCGACGATCAGCACCTTTTCGCCGATGGCGGCCAGTGCCGTAGCCAGATTGATGGCGGTGGTGGTCTTGCCGACACCGCCCTTCTGGTTGGCGACGGTGATGATGCGGGGGCCAGTTTTCATGGGTCTATGCCAAATATTCATTTGCGGGTCGCCAAAGGGTCGACGGCGGTCGCGAAGGGAGGCTTACGCAGTCCGCAGATCGGCCAATTCGAGGATGACGCCATGGGCGTCGGTCATGCTCGGATGTTCTACCAGATCGAAGGCCCAGCGGTGAGTGCTTTCTTCCACTTCGGCACGGTAATCCCGGCCTTTGTGGAACAGAGCGCGCGACCCCGTGGTCAGCCATGGCGCCGACAGATCGAGCAACGCTGGAAGCGCGGCCAGCGCTCTTGCCGTGACGATTTCCGGCGCGGAAACAAGTGCATAGCTGTCGTCGATGCGCCGCGCAACGACCCGGGCCGGCAAACCGAACTGCCCGATGACCGCTTGCAGGAACGATGCTTTCTTGCGGTTGCTTTCGACCAGATCGATCGACGCGCCATCGCGCTCGACTAGCAGGAAAGCCAGCACCAGGCCCGGAAAACCGCCGCCCGAACCGAGATCAACCCAGCGTTTGGCCTGCGGGGCGATTCGCGCCAGCTGGGCACTGTCAAGAATGTGGCGACCCCAGACATCGTCCAGCGTCGACGGCGCCGCAAGGTTGATGCTGCGGTTCCATTTTAGAAACAGCTGTTCGAACGCCACCAGGCGCTCGAATGTTTCACGTGAAACTGGTCCTGCGGCCTCCTGCAGGCTCGTCCATGAGGCAGCGCTCACGCAACGGCCCTTTGCGCCGCCGCTTCGGTATTGCGCACATGCGCGACGATGATTGCGAGCGCCGCCGGCGTCATGCCTTCCATGCGCTGCGCATCGGCGATCGAGCGCGGCTGCCGCGTCCGCATCTTCTGCTTTAGCTCATTAGAAAGTCCTGGAACATCGGCAAAGTCGACAGAAGCCGGGATCAACCGGCTTTCCTCATGCCGGATCTGCGCAACATCGGCTTGCTGGCGATTAAGATAGACCGAATATTTCGCTTCCGTTTCGAGCCGCTCTGCCGTCTTGGCATTAATGGTGCCGAAGGCCGGCGCGACGCGTGTCAGCCAGGCGACATCGACACCGGGATAGGCGAGCAACTCATAAGCCGAGCGGCGCACGCCGTCCTTGTTGACCTCAAGTCCATGCCGCGACGCCTCATTCGGCGTCATGGTCGTGGCCCGGGCGAGGTCGCGTGCCTTATCAAGGTCAACGGTAATCTGGTTGAACCGCTGCGTCCGCTCCGATGACACAACGCCGAGCTTCGTTGCCAGCGGCGTCAGTCGCTCATCGGCATTGTCGGCGCGCAGCGACAGCCGGAACTCAGCCCGCGAGGTGAACATACGATAGGGCTCGGCGATGCCGCGGCTGGTCAAATCGTCGACCATCACGCCGATATAGGCTTCAGTCCGGCTGAGCACGATCTGATCGCCCACCGACGCCTTGCGCGCGGCGTTCAGCCCGGCAAGCAGGCCTTGCGCGCCGGCTTCTTCATAGCCGGTGGTGCCGTTGATCTGCCCGGCCAGGAACAAGCCGGCAATGCGCTTGGTTTCCAGCGTCGGCTCGAGCTCGCGCGGATCGACATGGTCGTATTCTATGGCATAGCCCGGCTGCAGCATGGTCGCGCGCTCCAGACCCGGAATGGTCTTCAGAATATCGAGCTGCACATCCTCGGGCAGGGAGGTCGAAATGCCATTGGGGTAGACTGTGTCGTCGTCGAGGCCTTCCGGCTCGAGGAAAATCTGGTGGCCTTCGCGATCGCCGAACTTGACGATCTTGTCCTCGATCGACGGGCAGTAACGCGGCCCAACCCCTTCGATCGAGCCGGAATACATCGCCGAGCGGCCGAGATTGGCGCGTATGAGCTCATGCGTGGCCGGCGTCGTGCGGGTGATGCCGCAATGAATCTGCGGATTCTGGATTGTGTCGGTCAGCAACGAGAACGGCGAGGGATGTTCATCCGCCGCCTGGCTCTCCAGCGACGCCCAGTCGATGGTGCGGCCATCGAGCCGCGGCGGCGTACCGGTCTTCAGCCGCCCGAGCGCAAAGCCGGCACGGCTCATCGTCGCCGACAGGCCGAGGCTCGCCTGCTCGTTCATCCGTCCGGCAACGATCTTCTTCTCGCCAATATGGATAAGGCCGCGCAGGAAGGTGCCGGTGGTCAACACCACTGCGCCGCAAGCCAGCCGCCGCCCACCAGCCAGGAGCACAGCCGCGATCCGTCCCTCTTCGATCTCAAAATCCAGCACCTCGCCCTCGACGACGTCGAGATCGTTCTGCTGCCGAATCGCTTCCTGCATGGCCAGCCGATAGAGCTTGCGGTCCGCCTGGGTGCGTGGTCCGCGCACGGCGGGGCCCTTGCGGCGGTTGAGCAGACGGAACTGGATGCCGGCCGCATCCGCGACGCGGCCCATCAGCCCGTCCATGGCGTCGATCTCGCGCACCAGATGGCCCTTGCCGAGCCCACCGATCGCCGGGTTGCAGGACATGACGCCGATCGTGTCGAAGCGCAGCGTGACCAGCACGGTCCTGGCGCCGCCGCGCGCGGCAGCGCTGGCCGCCTCGCACCCGGCATGGCCGCCGCCCACCACAACCACGTCATAGTGATCGATCATTTCGTTTTCCAAATTCAGAAGTCGCCGACACATGTCCCCGAGAGGCAGCGCTGTCAAGGATGGGAGACGATTCGTTTCACGTGAAACAGCGGGAAGGCACGCATTACCTTCGTCACCCTAGGGCGGAGCAAGGAGCGGAGCGACGCAGCGCAGACCCTAGGATGACGAAAGGTGGCGCCCGTGTTTCACGTGAATCACCCCACGCCGCCGCGCCCGAGTGTTTCACGTGAGTCACTTCCCGATGCAAAACTGCGAAAAAATCACGTCGAGCAAATCCTCGACATCCACAGCGCCGACGATCCTCCCCAGCCGATCCGCCGCGAGCCGCAATTCTTCCGCCCGCAGCTCCTGGCCGCGCGCCTCTCCAGACAAAGCCGAAATCAGAAAACGCCTCGTCTCGTTGAGCAGCTCCACATGCCGCAGCCGCGACGGCAGGATATCGCCGGCATCGCCAATCGAAGCGGCCGCACGCGTTCCGATGTCAGACAGCAGTTCCGCCAATCCCGTTCCATCGACGGTCGAGATCGTTGCGTCATAGGCACCAGCCGCCGGCACCAGCCTCAGGAGGTCGACCTTGGTGCCAATCCTCAAAGTGGGGATGCCCGCCGGCATGTCCCCAACAGCGACCGGGTTCACAAGATCCTCCAGCACCAGCACCAGGTCAGCCGTCCGCGCCTTGGCGCGCGCCTTCTCGATGCCGATCGCCTCAACCTTGCCCGGCGCGTCGCGCAGGCCCGCCGTGTCGGTCACCCTGACCCGCACGCCGTTAAGGTCCAACACCACTTCAAGCAAATCCCGCGTCGTGCCGGGTTCATCCGTGACAATCGCCGCCTCCCGCCGGGCCAGCGCGTTGAACAGGCTGGACTTGCCGGCATTGGGCGCACCAAGGATGACCACCTCAAAACCGTCGCGAATGATCTCCGCGGCATGGAAGCCCTCGATATGACGGCCGATTTCATCAACCATCGCCCTAACGTCCGACCAGACCGTATCCGAAACGGAACCGGGGACATCTTCCTCATCAGAGAAGTCGATCTCCGCCTCGATCATAGCGCGGGCATGGATCAGCCGGCCGCACCAGCCGAGATAGAGCGTACTCTGAGCACCCTCTGCGTTCTGTACCGCAAAGCGGCGCTGTGCCTCGGTTTCGGCGTTGACCAGGTCGGCCAGCGCCTCGGTCTCGACCAGATCGAGCTTACCGTTGAGAAAGGCACGACGGGTGAATTCGCCGGGCACCGCATGACGCACGCCGTCAAAGCCGGCGATCGTCTCCAGCATTTTGCCGGCGACGGCACGGCCGCCATGGATATGGAATTCGGCGACGTCCTCGCCGGTAAAGCTATTTGGGCCCGAAAAGAACAGCACCAGGCCGTGGTCGATCAGCAACCCGTTGGCCGTCCGAAGCTTGCGCAAAGCTGCAACGCGGTCCTTAACCATGCTTCCGGCGATCGTTTCGACTACGAATCGAGTCTTCGGGCCGGAAATGCGGATGACGGCGATACCTGCCGGCAGGCGGCCGCTGGACAGCGCTACGATCGAATCGCCTGAAATCATTTGCCCGCTCTAACCAATCGCCCTAGCTTGAAATCCATCCCGACACCGCCAAACCGAGCGTGCCCGCCTGTGACCTTGCCTGCGCAAAACCTGCTTGCCGAAGAAGCCAGCCCCTATCTGCAGCAGCACAGCGGCAATCCCGTGCATTGGCGGGCCTGGTCGCCGGCGGCGCTCGCCGAAGCCGCGGCCTTGCAGCGGCCGATCCTGCTCTCGATCGGTTACGCCGCCTGCCACTGGTGCCATGTCATGGCGCATGAAAGCTTCGAGAACGCCCAAGTCGCCGCCGTCATGAACCGGCTGTTCGTCAATATCAAGGTCGATCGCGAGGAGCGGCCCGACATCGACCAGATCTATATGGCGGCGCTTTCCTCCATGGGCGAGCAGGGCGGCTGGCCGCTGACCATGTTCCTCAACCCCGATGGCAAGCCGTTCTGGGGCGGCACCTATTTTCCGCGTGAGGCCCGCTATGGCCGTCCCGGCTTCGTCCAGGTGATGGAGGCCGTCGACAAGGCCTGGCGCGAGAAGCGAGAAAGCCTCGACCAGAGCGCCGATGGCCTGACCAATCATGTCGAGGCGCGCTTGGCCGGCGTCCACGCCAAGGCCACGCTCGACAAAGCAACGCTCAGCGATCTCGCCGGCCGCATCGACGGCATGATCGACCGCGACCTCGGCGGCTTGCGCGGCGCACCGAAGTTTCCCAACGCGCCGTTCATGCAAACACTTTGGCTGTCCTGGCTGCGCGATGGCGTCTCGTCACACCGGGATGCCGTGCTTATCAGCCTGGAAAAGATGATGGCCGGTGGCATTTACGACCATGTCGGCGGAGGCTTGAGCCGCTATTCAACCGATGCCGAGTGGCTGGTGCCGCATTTCGAAAAGATGCTCTACGACAATGCGCAGCTGATCCGCCTGTGCAACTGGGCCTATGCCGCCACCGGCAATGATTTGTTCCGGATACGAATCGAAGACACGGTCGCTTGGCTGCTGCGCGAAATGCGTGTCGATGGCGGCGCCTTCGCCGCCAGTCTCGACGCAGACAGCGACGGCGAGGAGGGGCTTTTCTACACCTGGAGCAAGGATGAAATAGAGTCCGTGCTAGGCGACGATTCGGCCTTGTTTTTCAGATACTTCACGCTCTCCGGCCCACATGGTTGGGAAGGCAAGCCGATGGTCCATCAGACCGATGCCCAGCAGAGCCAAAGCGTGCCTGACCGGGATGTACTGATCCCATTGAAGGAAAAGCTGCTGCCGGCACGGGAGCAGCGCGTCCGCCCGGGCAGGGACGGCAAGGCGCTGACCGACTGGAACGGCCTGATGATCGCGGCCCTCGCCGAAGCCGGCCGCTCGCTGGACCGGCGCGACTGGATCGACGCGGCCGCAAAAGCCTTCGCCTACATTGCCGATGCCGGCCATGACGGCCGCTTGCCGCACTCGATGCTCGGCGCCAAGAAACTGTTCCCGGCGCTGTCCAGCGACTATGCCGCGATGACCAACGCGGCCATTGCGCTGTTCGAAGCGACAGGCGACTCAAGCTATGTCGATCAAGCGAAACAATTCATTGACCGGCTCGACCGCTGGCACCGGGATAGCGACGGGACCGGCTATTACCTGACCGCGTCCGACAGCACCGATGTGCCGATCCGCATCCGCGGCGATGTCGACGAGGCGATTTCGTCCGCCACCAGCCAGATCATCGAAGCCCTGGTTCGGCTGGCCTCGGTTACCGGCGATCTCGAATTGCAGGACAAAGCGTGGCGGGTCGCCGAACACGCCATGGGCCGGGCCGGGCACCAGTCCTACGGCCAGGCAGGCATCGTTAACGCCTGCGCCCTGGCACTTGAGCCTCTGAAGCTGGTGCTCGTCGATTCACCAGAGGGGCCAAGCCTCGTTCCGGCTACGAATCGGAATCCTGACCCGCGCCGCGTCGACATCGTCGTAGCAATCGGAACGGAGGCGAATCGACCGGCTTTACCGGGTGGCATCCTGCCACCAACCGACCGCCCGGGCGCATGGTTTTGTACTGGCCAGATCTGCCTGCCGGTGGTGACCGATCCGCAGGATCTCGAAGCTCTGCTGCGACGCAGCCAATAAGCTCAGCCGCCATTCAGTCCAAGGCAGATGGAAGCGGGGTTGCATCGATCGCGGGCGGCCGCGGCTTGAACAGCAAATCCCTGGCCGCGACCACCGCTCCAACCGTTATCAGCATGCAGGCGAGCGCGACCGACCAGTGAAAGACGCCAAAACCCGCCAGCAGAAGCACGATCAACGAAAACAAAGGCGCGGCATAGGACAGCGCGCCGAGGATCATGATGTCGCCGTGCTTGCAGCCATAGTCCCAGGCATAGAAGCCGGCGCCGAGCGGTATCGTGCCGAGAATGACAATGGCGCTCCACTGCACGGCCGTCTGCGGCCAGACGGTGGTTTCAAGCGTCAGATGCAAGACGAAGGCTACCGCCGCCGTGATGAAACAGTAGCCGGCCACGACATCGGTCGGCACCTTGCCGAAGCGGCGTGACAGCACCGAATAGGCTGACCAGACGAAGGCGCAAAACAGGGCGATGACATGCCCGGTCATCACCCCATTGGCCAAGCCGACGTTGCCGCCTTTGGTGATCACCATGATGGCGCCTGCCAAGCCAAGCACGACCCCGACGATATGGTGAAGCCTCAGCCTTTCTCCCGGCAGGAAGGCAGCGAAGACAACGATCAGCAAAGGCCAGAGATAGGCGATCAGGCTGACCTCGACCGGAGGCGCCGACTGGATGGCGAAGAAATAGGCGCAGTGATAGATGCACAGCCCCGCCGTGCCGAGCGCCCAGACCTGCCATGGCTGGCGCAGCGACCGGATCGCCGCCGGGCGGACAAGCCAGCTCGACGCTCCGACCAGCCCGCCAAGCAGGAACGTCATCGCCGCGAGCTGAAAGGGCGGAATGGGCCCGGCCGCCGTCGAAAGCAGCGCCAGGAATGACCATGTCAAAATGGCGGAAAAGCCGATCAGGGTCGGGATTGTTTTCTTCATGCGGCTTCCGATCTCCAGGGCACCAAGTCCTCGCATGGCGGCGCCAACAGAAATTGCCGTCTATGGTCACTCCATATCGGGAATGCGACCTGTCGCCGGCCAAAGAAAAACCCCATCCCGGTTTCCCGGAATGGGGCTTCATGAAACGGCCGAGGATCTGATGAACTGTTTACGTGTTCATCGAGTCGAAGAAATCCGCGTTGGTCTTGGTCTGCTTCAGCTTGTCGATGAGGAACTCGATCGCGTCGGTGGTGCCCATCGGCGCCAGGATGCGGCGCAGCACGAAGATCTTCTGCAGGTCCTGCTTGGAGACCAACAGGTCCTCCTTGCGGGTGCCGGACTTCAGAATGTCCATGGCCGGATAGATGCGCTTGTCGGCGACCTTGCGGTCGAGCTGGATTTCGCAGTTGCCGGTGCCCTTGAACTCTTCGAAGATGACTTCGTCCATACGGCTGCCGGTGTCGATCAGCGCGGTGGCAATGATGGTCAGCGAGCCGCCTTCCTCGATGTTGCGGGCGGCACCGAAGAAGCGCTTCGGCCGCTGCAGTGCATTGGCGTCGACACCGCCGGTCAGCACCTTGCCCGATGATGGCACAACGGTGTTGTAGGCGCGGCCGAGGCGGGTGATCGAATCGAGCAGGATGACGACGTCGCGGCCATGCTCGACCAGGCGCTTGGCCTTCTCGATGACCATTTCGGCGACCTGGACGTGACGCACCGCCGGCTCGTCGAAGGTAGACGAGATGACCTCGCCCTTCACCGAGCGCTGCATGTCCGTCACTTCTTCCGGCCGCTCGTCGATCAGAAGCACGATCAGATAGCATTCCGGATGGTTGGCGGTGATCGAATGGGCGATGTTTTGCATCAGCACGGTTTTACCGGTCCGCGGCTGCGCGTTGATCAGCGCGCGCTGTCCCTTGCCGATCGGCGCCACCAGGTCGATGACGCGCGGCGAGATGTCCTTCGAGGTCGGATTGTCGATCTCCATCTTCAGCCGCTTGGTCGGATAGAGCGGCGTCAGATTGTCGAAATGGATCTTGTGGCGGATCTTTTCGGGATCGTCGAAATTGATGGTGTTGACCTTGAGCAGCGCGAAATAGCGCTCGCCCTCTTTCGGGCTGCGGATCGGCCCTTCGACGGTGTCGCCGGTCTTCAGCGAAAAGCGGCGGATCTGCGAGGGCGAGATGTAGATATCGTCGGGACCCGGCAGATAGTTGGCATTGGCGGAGCGCAGGAAACCGAACCCGTCCTGCAGCACCTCGACCACGCCATCACCGATGATCTCGATTTCCTGGGCGGCCAGTTTCTTCAGGATGGCAAACATCAGCTCCTGCTTGCGCATGACGCTGGCGTTTTCCACCTCGAGCGATTCGGCATAAGCGATCAGCTCTGGCGGTTTCTTGTTCTTGAACTCTGCGAGTTTCATTTCTTGCATAGACGGACTCTGAGTAGGCTTTTTGAGGGAAATATCGGCTGGATGCGACAAATGCCGGGCGCGGCCGAAAAGCGAAATGGGCGGCGCATGACGGGAAGGAAGACCCGTCTTGTATCGTCGGTCGGTTGAAAGAGCAAGCCGCCTTTTGCGGAGGACCTTCCAGGCTCCGCATCATACTTTTCAGAAAACCAGCTTCTGGTTTTCAGGTCGATGCGGGAAGCCTCAGAACGGCTTGACGATGACCAGCACGACGATGACGATCATCAGCAATGTGGGGATCTCGTTGACGATCCGCCAGTGCCTTGCCGGTTTTTCGTTGCGATCCTCGGCGAATTTCCTCACCGCACCGGCCAGATAGCCGTGCACGCCGGACATCAGAACCACCAGGCCGATCTTGGCGTGCAGCCAGCCGCCATGGAAACCAAAGCCTTTCCAGGCGAGCCACAGGCCAAACACCCAGGTGATGACCATGGCCGGATTGATGATGCCGCGCAGCAGCCGGCGCTCCATCACCTTGAAGGTTTCCGACTGCACCGAGCCCTTCTCGGCATCGGCGTGATAGACCAGCAGCCGCGGCAGATACAGCATGCCCGCCATCCAGGAGATCACGGCGATGACATGGATCGCCTTCGCCCAGGGATAGAAATCGTCGGGCCCGAACAGGAACAGCAATCCCGCCAGCACCAGAAACACGGCAATGGCCATCGCCGCACGACGCATGGCGCCGCCTTCTGCAGGGCCTTTTCCCATCATGGTCATGACGCGCTCCGCACCTGCTTCACCATTGCCTCGACATGCGCCACCGCTGTCTCCGGCGTAATGCCATGGCCGAGATTGAAGATCAGCGGTCCGTCGCCCAACGTCTTCAGGATCGCATCGACGCCGTCGGACAGCGCCTTGCCGCCAGCCACGAGCCGCAAGGGATCGAGATTGCCCTGGACCGCCCCGGAGTGCTGCAATGCCTTCGCTGCCGCCAGAGGCACCGTCCAGTCGATCCCCAGCCCCGTCACACCGGTCTTCTCCCGGTAGCTCTGGTAGCGGGCGCCGGCGCCCTTGGGAAAACCGATGATTGGAACGTCGGGATGCACGGCGCGAACCTGGCGAACGATCTCCGCCACGGGCTGCACGCAGAACTGTTCGAACGACGCATCGTCGAGCACGCCGGACCAGGAATCGAAGATCTGCACCACATCGGCACCGGCCTCTATCTGCCTGATGAGATAGGCGGCTGAATGATCGGCCAGCACCTTCAGGAGCTGCTGAAAGGCTTCCGGCTCGCGATAGGCAAACAGCCGGGCCGGCGCCTGGTCGGGCGTGCCATGGCCGGCAATCATGTAGGTCGCCACCGTCCACGGCGCGCCACAAAAGCCGATCAGCGTCGTCTCGTCAGGCAGTTTCGCCCGCAGCCGTCGAACCGTCTCGTAGACGGGCGAGAGATTCACGTGAAACGTCTCGCTGTTGAGAGCCAAAATCTCAGTCGCCGTGATCGGCGTCAGCAGCGGTCCGCGGCCTTCTTCAAAGCGCACGTCACGGCCGAGCGCATGCGGCACGACAAGGATGTCGGAGAACAGGATCGAGGCATCGAAGCCGAAGCGCTCGATCGGCTGCAGCGTCACTTCGACGGCAAGGTCTGGATTGTAGCAAAGATCGAGAAACGACCCGGCGCGCTTCCTGGTCTCGCGATATTCCGGCAGATAACGCCCGGCCTGACGCATCATCCAGAGCGGCGGCGGAAACACAGCCTTGCCTCTCAGCACGTCCAGCATGATGCGGTTCTCGGGCATTGAGCGCTCTCTTCCCCTGCCTTCTCTTATAATTAAATAGTCTATTTCTAGAATCTTCTGATTCTAAGAGTCTGTTGGTTGTGGTGGTTGTCACCTGTCCCGCTTTGCCCCTGAAAAGGCCAGCCAGCATATTGTCGCGTGCTTCTCTCACGGGATTGGCGGAGAGTGTGGATGACCAGGATTCCATCACTGGAGTCAAGGACTTGACGTCGCCGCCGAAAAACCGCCTCTGTGGATGAAGCGCTGGCAAGAATCTCTGTCCCCAAAATTGTCCCCAGCCGCCCGACGAAGCCGACAGCGCAGCGAATTGTGGACAACTCGCCTTCTGATACAGTCGCTTCCAGCCGGTCGCCTTTCCGGTGCCTGTTTATCCACACAAGCCCACAGCCTGAGGCGCCCCCTGTGAACAAACCCCAGAGCTTCTTTCACCTGCACCTGATCTCCGACGCCACGGGCGAAACGCTGCTGGCGGCCGGCCGGGCGGCTTCGGCGCAATACAAGGATGCCCGCGCCATCGAGCATATCTATCCGCTCATCCGCACCGAAAAGCAGGTGGCCAAAGTGTTCGAGGACATCGAGGAGGAGCCGGGCATCATTCTTTATACGGTTGTCGACCAGAAGCTGGCGCGCGGCATTGACGAGCGCTGTGCCGCCATGGGCCTGCCCTGCGTTTCGGTGCTGGAGCCGGTGCTTACCGTCTTCCAGTCCTATCTCGGCACCCCGGCCGGCCGCCGCGTCGGCGCCCAGCATGTGCTCGACGCCGACTATTTCCGCCGCATTGATGCGCTCAACTTCACCATGGAGCATGATGACGGCCAGCTGCCGGCCAATATGGATGACGCCGACATCGTGCTGATCGGCATTTCCAGGACATCGAAGACGCCGACCAGCATCTATCTCGCCAACCGCGGCATCAAGACCGCCAACATCCCGATTGTGCTCGGCGTGCCGGTGCCCGAAAGCCTGGTCAGCGCCTCGAAGCCGCTGATCGTCGGCCTGATCGCCACCGCCGAACGCATCTCGCATGTCCGGCAGAACCGTATTTTAGGCAACAGCAGTACCTATGAAGCGACCGATTATGTCGACCGCGCCGCCATCACCGAGGAGCTCGCTTATGCCCGCCAGATCTGCACCCGCCACAACTGGCCGATGATCGACGTCAGCCGCCGCTCGATCGAGGAGACCGCGGCGGCAATCGTTGCCCTGAGGGGGAAGACGCGCTAGTTCCGGACCCCTGGCGGGACAGCACCCCCCTCTGCCTTGCCAGGCATCTCCCCCTCAAGGGGGGAGATTGGACGTCGCGGCGACCGTTGCGAAATCTCCAAGGCCGCAGAAATGGGTGAAGCGACGAAGCTGCTAATCTCCCCCCTTGAGGGGGAGATGTCCGGCAGGACAGAGGGGGGTGTGAAGGAATGAGACGTTTCAAATGACCGAAAAAATCATCCTCGCCTCCGGCAGTCCATTCCGAAAGGCCATGCTGGTCAACGCCGGGCTCGACATTGAAGCCGTCCCTGCCGAGGTCGATGAGCGCGCGCTCGAGGCGCCGTTGCAGGACAGCGGCGTGTCGCCGGAAGATGTTGCCCTGATCCTTGCCGAGGCCAAGGCCACCGAGGTCAGCGAGCGCAGGCCGGGAGCACTGGTGCTCGGCTGCGACCAGACTTTGTCACTGGGCGATGAAGTGTTCCACAAACCGGCCGACACGGAAGGCGCTCGCCGCCATCTGCTGGCGCTGTCGGGCAAGACGCATCAGCTCAACAGCGCCGCCGTGTTGTGCCGAAACGGCGCGGTGCTGTGGCGCCATGTCGGCATCGCCAGCCTGACCATGCGCAAGCTCGATCCTGCTTTCATCGGCCGCCATCTGGCCCGCGTCGGCGCCAAGGCGCTGGCGAGCGTCGGCGCCTATCAGATCGAGGGCGAAGGCATCCAGCTGTTCGAAAAGATCGAAGGCGACTATTTCACCATTGTCGGCCTGCCGCTGTTGCCGGTGCTGAAGGAATTGCGTGCGCTCGGAGCCATCGATGGTTGAGAAGAAAGCTTTTGTCACCGGCCACCCGATCGCGCATTCGCGCTCACCCAGGATTCACCGCTATTGGCTCAACAAATACGGCATCGACGGCAGCTACCGCGCAATCGACGTCGCGCCGGCCGATTTTCCCGAATTCCTCGCCTCGCTCCATGCCAACAGGCTTCAGGGCGGCAACGTCACCATCCCGCACAAGGAGGTCGCCTTCGCCCGGGTCGAGCGCCGCGACGAGGCGGCGGAGATGATCGGCGCCGTCAACATGCTGTGGCTGGACGATGGCGTGCTGTGGGGGGGCAATTCGGACTGGCTCGGCTTTGCCGGCAATCTCGATGAGCATGCGCCGGGCTGGGACAGAAATGGCCCGGCCGTGGTGCTGGGCGCCGGCGGCGCTTCGCGCGCCGTCATCCATGCGCTGAAGGTGCGGGGTGTCGGGGATATCCGCATCGTCAACCGCACGCTGGCGCGGGCGCAGGAACTGGCGGACCGCTTCGGCGCCGGCGTTTCCGCCCATGGCGCGGTTGGCGACCTGCTTGGCGATGCCGGCCTGCTCATCAACACCACGGCGCTCGGCATGCATGGCGATACCACGCTCGCCGCCGATCCGGCAGGGCTGCCAGATCACGCCATCGTTTCCGATATTGTCTATGTGCCGCTGGAAACCCCGCTGCTTGCGGTGGCGCGCGCGAGAAATCTGAAGACGGTCGACGGGCTCGGCATGCTGCTGCACCAGGCGGTGCCCGGTTTCGAACGCTGGTTCGGTAAGAGACCGGAGGTCACGCCGGAGTTGCGCACCATGATCGTCGCCGACATTGTTTCCAAATGATGGGGTCGCCAAATGATGGGCGCCAAACGATGATCGTGCTCGGCCTCACCGGATCGATCGGCATGGGCAAGTCGACGACGGCCAAGATGTTCACCGACGCCGGGGTGCCGGTGCATGATTCCGACGAAACCGTGCATCGGCTTTATTCCGGCAAGGCGGCACCTCTGGTCGAGGCGGCTTTTCCTGGAACCGTGGTTGCCGGCTCGGTCGATCGCACCGAGCTGGCACGGCGGGTGCTCGGCAATGCCGCTGCGCTGAAGACGTTGGAGACAATCGTCCACCCGCTGGTGCGGGCCGACGCCGACGCCTTCCTGACGAAGCACCGCGCCGCCGGCACACCGCTGGTCGTGCTCGACATTCCGCTGCTGTTCGAAACTGGCGGCCGCAACCGTGTCGACAAGGTCGTCGTCGTCACCGCGCCGGCGGACATCCAGCGCGCCCGCGTGCTGGCCCGTCCCGGCATGAGCGAAGAAAAGCTGTCGGCGATCCTGGCCAAGCAGGTGCCCGACGCCGAAAAACGCCGACAGGCCGATTTCGTCATCGACACGGGTGAGGGGATGGACGCTGCCCGAATTGCGGTCGATGCCATCATTGCCGAGCTCTCCAGGCGCTGACGCCTTTCCCTTCTCCCCCTGTGGGAGAAGGTGTCGCCGAAGGCGACGAATGAGGGGTGCTCCAGGGAAACGCCGACGCCTCATTCCGCTGGAACACCCCTCAACCGTCTCGGCGCTGCGCGCCGATCCACCTTCTCCCACAAGGGGAGAAGGGGAAAAGAGGCATTGCCCATTGCCATTTTGTTCCGGTGTATGATTCTGCTTATGTAAAGTGAGCTGATTCTATGCGTGAGATCATTTTCGATACCGAAACCACCGGCCTCGACATGCGCGACGACCGCATTATCGAGTTGGGCGGCGTCGAACTGGTCAACCGCTTCCCGACCGGCCGCACCTTCCACAAATTCATCAATCCGCAAGGCCGCGCCGTCCATCACGAGGCGCAGGCCGTGCACGGCATCAGCGCCGCCGACTTGGTCGGCAAGCCGACCTTCGCCGAAATCGCCGAGGAATGGCTGTCCTTCACCGACGGCGCCAAGCTCGTTGCTCACAACGCCAATTTCGACATCGGCTTTCTCAACACCGAATTCGGCCGGCTCGGCCAGCCGAATATCGATACGGGACGTGTCGTCGATACGCTGGCGCTGGCGCGGCGCAAGCATCCGATGGGTCCGAATTCGCTCGATGCGCTCTGCCGCCGCTACGGCATCGACAACGGCCACCGCACCAAGCACGGCGCGCTGCTCGATTCCGAACTTTTGGCCGAAGTCTATATCGAGCTCATCGGCGGCAAGCAGGCCGCCCTCATCCTCGAAACGGTCGCGGTGCAGGTCAATGGCAATGGCGACGTCGCCGACATCGACATCTCGATCGCCGCCCGCCCGATAACGCTTCCGCCGCGCCTGACCGAAGCCGAACGCACGGCGCATGCCGGGCTGGTGGCGACACTGGGCGAAAAGGCGCTGTGGCTGAAGGTGGCGGCGGGGTGAACAGATCGGGGAGGTCGTGTTCCGTCACGCCCCCCTCTGTCCTGCCAGACATCTCCCCCTCAAGGGCAGGGCAATCGCATATGGACTCTTTCGAGGAATCGAACGGCGAACAAATCGGAATCGCGTCGAGAACAAACGTCGCGAGATTCCATCTTTGTTCCGCATATGCGATTCCCCTGCCCTCAAGGGGGGAGATTAGCAGCTTCGCCGCTCCAGCCATTCCTGCAACGTCGAAGATTGGCGAAGGTCGCGATGACGGCCAATCTCCCCCCTTGAGGGGGAGATGCCTGGCAAGGCAGAGGGGGGTGCTGTCCCGCAGTCCTCTCCAACAAAAAGCCCGGCACAAGGCCGGGCTTTTCAATCCACAGTGGCGAACGTTCAGCTCACCTTGACCTTCGATGCCGCCTGATCCTCGGCCAGCTTCTGCTGGAACATCTGGGCAAAATCGATCGGGTCGAGCATCAGCGGCGGGAAGCCGCCGTTGCGCGTGGCTTCGGCGATGATCTGGCGGGCAAAGGGGAACAACAGCCGCGGGCATTCGATGAACAGGATCGGCAGCATGTGCTCCTGCGGGAAGCCGGCGATGGAAAAGACGCCGCCATAGACCAGTTCGACGTTGAACAGCACTTCCTGGTCGAAGGACGCCTTGGCGTTCAACGTCAGATTGACGTCGAACTGCTTGTCGGACAGCGGGTTGGCGTTGACATTGACGTTGATGGCGATGCCGGGGGCCTTGTCGCGGCCGCGCAGCGAGTTCGGCGCGCCGGGGCTTTCGAAGGACAGGTCCTTCACATACTGGGCAAGCACGTTGAGCGACGGCTGTGCCGTCTCGCCGTTGCCGTTTGCGGCGCCGACCGGCGCGTCATCTTTGCTGGCCATGAGCCTTGATCCTTTTGCCTGGGCAGCAGCGCTGACCGAATTGAAATCGGGCGTTGGCTAGCATGGTCGGCATGACAAGACAAGGTTTGCCGCCTTGTGACCGGACGGATCAAGACGGAACGATCTCAGTCGTCTTTCAAACGCCGCCACGGCGAATTGTGATCAGGGCCGCGCTTGAAATCGTCCTCGCGCGAATAGTCGCCGTCGTTGAGATCGATGACCTTGTCGCGCGACCTGCCGCGGAAACCGCCGGTGAAATCGGTAGCGACGACGATGCGGCCCTTGAGCCGGCTCCAGGCAAGGTCGCGCACCGGCGGCAGGAACAGCAGCAGGCCGATAATGTCGGTGATGAAGCCGGGGATGATCAGAAGGATCGCGGCGACCACGATCATGGCGCCATGCGCGAGCTGGCGGCTGGGGTCGCCGCCGCCGGCCATCTCGGCGCGCACCCGCGCCATCACGCCGAAACCCTGGTGCCGGAGCAGAAGCACGCCGGCAATGCCGGAGGCCACCACCAGGCCGACCGTCGCCAGCGCCCCGACCTCGCGGCCGACAATGACAAAACCGGCGATTTCCAGCAGCGGCAGCGCAAGCAGGAACAGAGGGAGGAAGGAAATGCGCAAGTCTTGACCGATCGTTTCCATGTTTTGCCGGGCGGCATGCAATCGCCGCTGGCACTGAGGCCGTTAGATAGGTATGCCTGCCTTTGATTTGAATGATTGCGCCATGCGTTCTATATGCTTTGCATGTTGAACGCTATGCGATCGCGGCCCGGATTGGCTGGCGGTCCCGGCCAGGTCAGGGATTGATTGGCGAAAGATATGGGATTCTTCGACTTCGGCACCATTTTCTTTCTGATTGCCGCAGTGGTGATCTTTTTCCAGCTGCGCAACGTGCTCGGCCGCCGCACGGGCAGCGAACGCCCGCCCTTCGATCCGTATACGGCCAGCCGCACCGACAAGGACGCGACCCAAAAGCCCGAAAATGTGGTTTCGCTGCCGCGCAAGCGCCTGCCGGGCGAAACCGCTGCCGAAACCTATGCGGCCATCGACGCCTTCGCCAAGCCCGACACCGACCTCAACAAGGGCCTGCGCACGATCAAGGACAATGACCCGTCCTTCGAGCCCAAGGGATTCGTCGACGGCGCCAAGATGGCCTATGAGATGATCGTCATGGCCTATGCCGATGGCGACCGCAAGACGCTGAAGAACCTGTTGTCGCGTGAGGTTTTTGACGGTTTTGTCGCCGCAATCGGCGACCGCGAGGCGAAAGCCGAAAAGATCCAGTCTTCCTTCGTCGGCATCGACAAGGCCGATATCGTCTCGGCCGAGATGAAGGGTGGCGAGGCGCACATCACGCTGCGCATCGTCAGCGAGCTGATCTCGGCGACCCGCGACA
This sequence comes from Mesorhizobium sp. P2_F7, assembly GCF_056403695.1. Taxonomy (NCBI): domain Bacteria; kingdom Pseudomonadati; phylum Pseudomonadota; class Alphaproteobacteria; order Hyphomicrobiales; family Phyllobacteriaceae; genus Mesorhizobium; species Mesorhizobium sp. P2_F7. The sequence goes on from NZ_JBFUFA010000018.1 coordinate 21,006, forward strand.
AGGCAGGCGCTGTCATCGACGGCGATCCAGAGACGGTGGCCGAGGTCAAGGATGTCTGGACCTTTGCCCGCGACACGCGCTCGCGCGATCCGAACTGGAAGCTGGTCGCCACCGAGGAAGAAGACTGAAATCCGGACATTGGCGAGGCTGCGGTGTCGCTATCGTCCCTTCTCGTCGAAAAATCCTTCGCCGATCTTCCCGGCTGGGAGGCGGACGATCACCTGCCCACCTTCGAAGCCTTCCGCCGCTCGGCCTTTCATGTTCTGACCAAACCTTACCGCACCGGTTCGCTCGGCGTCCGGTTCGATGCCTTTGCCGGCGCCTATGACGAAGCGCGTTCCGTTTCGCCGGCGAATCGGACGGACGCTCGCGCCTTCTTCGAGCGCCATTTCGTTCCGGCAAAGGTACAGGCTGAAAAGGCAGGTCTGGTCACCGGCTTCTACGAGCCGGAGGTCGAGGCCTCGCCGGTGCGCACGGATGAATTCACGGTGCCGCTGCTGGCGCGGCCTTCCGATCTTATCGACATCGATGATGCCAACCGTCCCGAAGGCATGGACGACTATCTCGCCTTCGCCCGCGATACGCCGCAGCGACCGGTAGAATATTTTGACCGCGGCCAGATCGAGCGCGGCGCGCTCACCGGGAAAGGCCTGGAAATCGCCTGGCTTGCGGAAAAAGTCGATGCCTTCTTCGTCCATGTGCAAGGAGCCGCTAGGCTGAAGATGACCGACGGCCGGCTTTGCCGCATCACCTATGCCGCCAAGTCCGGCCAGCGTTTCACCGGCCCGGGCAAAATCCTCGCCGATCTCGGCGAGATCCCGTTGGAAAAAGTCACGATGCAGTCGATCCGCGCCTGGTTCCGGGCGCATCCCGATCGCGTCGACGAAATTCTCTGGCAGAACCACTCCTACATCTTCTTCCGCGAAGCCGATGTCGACGACGCTACGCTCGGTCCGATTGCGGCCGCCAAGGTCCCGCTGACGCCGGGCCGCTCGCTCGCCGTCGACCGCCTGCTGCACACGTTTGGCACGCCCTTCTACATCGATGCACCGACGTTGGCCGCCTTCGAGCAAAAACCGTTCCGGCGGCTGATGATTGCGCAGGATACCGGCTCGGCCATCACCGGGCCGGCGCGGGGTGATCTGTTCGCCGGTTCCGGCGACGCCGCCGGCGAGATCGCCGGGGTCGTCCGCAACGAGGCAGATTTCTATGCGCTGGTTCCAAGAGCTCTCGTTTCGGAGACGAATCGATGAGCCGACGTCCCGACAAGCTCAGTGAAGACGACCGGGTGTTGTGGAACCTGGTTGCGCGCACCGCCCGGCCGCTGAAGGGCCGGACCGCGGTCGACATCCCCGACATTGTCATCGACCCCAAACCGGCACAGGCGCCGACTTCCGTCGGCCCGGTGGCCGCCGCCGTGCCGAAGGCGCAGCATGTTTCGCATGCGCTGGACGAGCCGACGCGGGACAAGCTGAAGAAAGGCCGGCTGCCGATCGAAGGCCGCGTCGATTTGCATGGCATGACCCAGGACGAGGCCTATTCGCTGCTGTTTTCATTCCTGCACCGGGCCCATGCCGGCGGCATTCGCTATGTCCTGATCATTACGGGAAAGGGCTCGTCATCGGGCGGCGACGGCGTCTTGCGGCGCGCCGTGCCTGCCTGGCTGTCGACGCCGGCCTTCCGGCCGCTGGTCTCCAGCCACGACCATGCCGCCCGCAACCATGGCGGTTCGGGCGCGCTCTATGTGCGGCTGAGGCGGCTCAGCAGATGACGCCATTCGGCGAAAAACTGCGGGCGCTTCGAGCCGAGCGCGGCATCCGCCAGAAAGACATGGCGCAGGCGATCGGCGTTTCCGCCGCCTATCTGTCGGCGCTGGAACATGGCCGTCGCGGTGCGCCGACCTGGACGCTGATCCAGAAGATCATCGGTTATTTCAATGTCATTTGGGACGATGCCGAAGAGCTGGCGCGGCTGGCCGAGGCTTCGCATCCGCGGGTAAAGCTCGATACGTCCGGGCTCAGCCCGGCAGCCACCGAACTTGCCAATCTGCTGGCCGAAAACATCGAGAAGCTGGACGAAGCCGAGCTTCGCCGCATCACGGCGTCGATCCGGGCGGCGCTTGGGCGGCAGGTGTAGCCAGGAAGTTCGTTCACACAAGGCGATGCCCGCTGGCGAATGGCCAGCGGGCATATGGCGAGATTACTTCGCGCCGGCCGGGCCGTTAGGGCCACCGCGGCCGCCCGTGCTGTCATGATTGCCGCCGCGCCCGCCGCCCAGGCAGTTCTTGCCACTGACTTCACAGCAGCGGTTGCCCCAATTGCTTTCAGTCGACGTCTTGGAGCAGCTCGGGATGGTCTGGTCAGCCAAAGCCGATCCGGCCAGCGACGATACCGCGACGGCGGCGAGGAAGGTGTTACGCAGAAAAGCAGTCATTTGAAGTCTCCTTGGTTGGATTGGTTGGGTTCGTTTACGGCTGTGTGTCGCCGACGGAGACGATTTGGTTCACGGAGACTGCAAAATTTTTGGAGGTGGTTCGGGAGGCTCGGTTGGCAACGCTGGCGCTGCCCCTCATCCGCCTGCAACATGGAAAGTTGGCGAAATCATCGACGACGGCGTCTTTCTCCCCGTCACTATACGGGGAGAAATGCCCGGCAGAGCAATGAGGGGCGGCGTTGGCCTACGATGTGAAGCAGCTAAGCACACCATGAGAAGCCGCTTCGACGCGGCGTGCCTGAATGGCGTGTAAAACTTTACTGAACCGCGCCGACCAGCACCTGCTGGCCACCGCGGATCGAGACCCAGCGGCCGGTGTTGTCGATCGCCTGCCGCTTGAGGAAGCGGTAGCCGGTGGCGTCCCAGATCTTCACCTTGTCGGTGAGATTATCGAGGACGTAGTCGCCCTTGTCGGTGCGCACGGTCAGCACCGCGTGGCCTTCGCCGTCCGGCTTGCGCACGACGGTAATCAGCAGATCGGCCAGCGACACGCCCGAGCGGGAGAGCTGGCGGCGCTTTTCCAGGACATAGTCCTCGCAATCGCCGACGCCCTTGTCGGGATAGGCCCAGACTTCGTCCTTGCCGTAAATGTCGTAGTCGCTCATCGGCTTGACGGCGGCGTTGACCCTTGATGTCACGCTGACCAGCTTGCGCATGAAGGCGTCGGTCATCGCGGCAGGGTTGAGATTGCTTGGCCGGATCGAGCATTCGCCCGGATAGGACTTGCAGAAATCATAATGGCCGATCGGCTGCGAGGTCATGCCGCCGGTTGCCATGGCGCCGCCCGCCGATGCCGGCGCCACCCAGCATCCCAAAACCGCCAGCCCTGTTGCCGCACACAAGCGCAGCGTCCGTGCCATCGCTGAGGAAGTCATTGTCCCCGTTCGCCCTTGTTGTTAACGAAAGGTTAAAGGGGATTTACAGTCCGTGTCAATTATGGGGGGAGCTAGATTCTCCGGCATGGTTACCCGCGCCCGCCCAACAGAGTCTATTGTGCAACAGAACGCCTCTGGCGTGCAAAATCGCCCTGCTGCCGCAGGCAATGCACGCCACAGCTGTATCGAGCCTCAGCCCTTGGCGGAGCGGACCAGCCTCGGTTTCACCGTAACGCGGTTCTGGCGGCCGTAGCTGGTGATGAAGTCGACGATGCGTGGCACGATTTCCGAACGGAACCGCGAGCCGTTGAAGACGCCGTAATGGCCGACGGCCGGCTGCATGTAGTGGGCATGGCGGTCGGCCGGAATGTTGGGGCAGAGGTCATGCGCGGCCTGGGTCTGGCCGAGTCCGGAAATGTCGTCGTTCTCGCCCTCGACCGTGAACAGCGCGACGTTGCGGATCGCCTTGGTGTCGACGATTTCGCCGCGATGCATCATCTCGCCCTTGGGCAGAGCATGGCGCACGAACACCGTGTCTACGGTCTGCAGATAGAACTCCGCCGTCAGGTCCATCACCGCCAGATATTCGTCGTAAAAATCGCGGTGCTTCTCGGCATTGTCGCCGTCATGCTTGACCAGATGCATGAAGAAGTCCTTGTGGGCGATGATGTGGCGGTCGAGGTTCATGCTCATGAAGCCCGACAGCTGCAGGAAGCCCGGATAGACCTCGCGGCCGAAGCCCGGCACCGGCCAGGGCGCGTTCATGATGACGTTGTCGCGGAACCAGTCTATGCCCTTTTCCTTGGCCAGAAGGTTGACGGCGGTCGGGTTGCGGCGGGTGTCGATCGGCCCGCCCATCAGCGTCATGGTCGAGGGCACGAAGGGATCGCCGCGCTTTTCCATCAGTGCCACCGCCGCCAGCACCGGCACGGAAGGCTGGCACACCGCCATGACATGGGTGTCAGGCCCCAGCGCATGCAGCATGTCGATGATGTAGTCGATATAATCGTCGAGGTCGAAATGGCCGTCGGTCACCGGCACCATGCGGGCATCGACCCAGTCGGTGATGTGCACATCGGCATAGGGCAGCATCGCCTCGACCGTGCCGCGCAGCAGCGTCGCGTAATGGCCCGACATCGGCGCCACGATCAAAAGCTTGGGATCGGCCTTGCGTCCGGCAGGCACGGATCGCTCGAAGCGGGTGAGGTTGCAGAACGGTTTCGACCACACCGTCTTTTCGCTGACCTCGACGCTCTTCCAGTCGACCACGGTCTTGGTTAGGTCGAAATGCGGCTTGCCGTAGCGACGCGTCGTGCGCTCGAAGAGTTCGGCGGTCGCAGCCACCGAGCGGCCCCAAGGCGTGTGCGAAAACGGGTTGAGCGGATTGGTGTAGAACAGCCGCACCGCATCGGCATAGAGCCGCGCGGGCTGCAGGGCGGCATGGTTCATTTCGTAGAGCTGGTAGAACATCAGGTACTCCGCAGCTGCCGTGACCGAAGGGACGACGAGCAGCGCCGAGCCTTGAATGTCTCGCGCGGAGGTTAACAAGATATTGCTGCGATGCAATACGTCACGTGGCGTGACATATGCCATTCTTTGGTCCAAGGCGTTGAGAATCCGCTTTGAACGGCAGCAGCCGGCTCACTGTGCAGCTGCGAAACGCGCAGCTGTTGGATATACGGGGGCAGGCTGCGTCCGGCCCAAGCGGGCCGGGCCTGGACAAAATCAGACGCGCGCCATGCAGACGGACGTATGGCCCGAACCGATGAAGCCGAGCTGGCTGGCGGCGCCCTTCGACAGGTCGAGCACTCGCCCCTTGATGAACGGGCCGCGATCGTTGATGCGCACGATGACGCTGCGGCCATTGTTCTGGTTGGTCACCTTCAGCTTGGTGCCGAAGGGCAGGCTGCGATGCGCGGCGGTCATTGCCGACGGGTTCATCCGCTCGCCATTGGCGGTCCTGGAGTGCAGCGCGTACCAGGAGGCACGGCCGCATTGGCCGGCGGCGGAGGAGGCGGATACGCCGGCCATCAGGCCAGCCGCGATCGTTACCGCGACAAGCGCGGTCTGATTTATCTTCTTCATGTGGGGGGATTGGCTCCGTTTTGGACAGACCCCAGCCGTTAAGTGTCGAATAAGGCAGGAAATGCGGCAGACATCTGGCGGTTCCGTGGCACTGGCACACGTTTGGAGTCACAGGGAAACAGTTTGTTAGGGATATTTCGCAGCCGGCTGCCGTATCGTTCGTGATATTTCGGGCGTGTTCACAGATGCCTTGAGCAAGGCAAGACGTTATATTGCAAGTAAAAGCACACGCGATTGGACACCGTCCTTTCGCTCATTCATCACGGCCATGGCGCAGCTGACGATCGACTTGGGGAAGGAATCTCGGCGATGAGACTGTTCAGATATCTGCTGGCCCTGATCGTGCTTGCCATCGGCGCGCTGTGGTCGATGCAAGGCATTGGTTGGGTCGGCGGCAGCTTCATGACCGGCCAGTCGCAATGGCTCTATATCGGCATCGTCACCATGCTGGTCGGCCTGCTGGGGCTGGGATGGGCCAGCCGCTCGCGCACCTGATCAGCAGGATCGCGGTGGGACACTGATCAGGATTAGCCGAACAGCTGGTCCAGAATCCTGCCTTCCAGGCGGGCCAGCTCGACGGAGCCGCGCCGGCGCGGTCGCGCCACAGGTATGTCGAGGTCGAGCGCGATCCGGCCGGCGTCGATCACCACCACCCGGTCGGCGAGCGCAACCGCCTCGGCGACGTCATGCGTGACCAGCACGGCGGTGAATTTCTGCTCGAGCCGGATGCGCTCCAGAAGCTGCTGCATTTCGATCCGGGTCAGCGCATCGAGCGCGCCGAGCGGCTCGTCGAGAGCCAGGATGCGCCGCTCGCCGATGAGCGCGCGGGCGAGCGCCACACGCTGCTTCTGGCCGCCGGACAGCACCGAGGGCCATTCATCGGCGCGGTCGGCGAGGCCGACCTGCCCCAGAATAGCGAGCGCGCGTTGCTTGGCTTCCGCACCGGTGGCTAGCCCGGTCAGCCCGACCTCGACATTCTTCACCACGCTGGCCCAGGGCAGCAGCCGCGGCTCCTGGAACATGAAGCGCGTGCGTTTTTCTTGCCCGGCGCCGTCGGTTTCCGGCCCGAATGTCAGCGAACCGCCCGTGGGACGGTCGAGCCCGGCCAGCAGCCGCAACAGCGTGCTCTTGCCGCAGCCGCTCTTGCCGATGACGGCAACGAACTGTCCGACCGGCACGTCGAGATCGATGCCGTCGAGCACGATTTTGTCGCCAAAACGCTTTTCCACGCCCTTGAAGGCGAAGGCGCGCGGGCTGTCGACCGCTGGCGTCGGGCGTGACGGCTCCGGCGCGGCGACGAGGGAGCGGACGGCGGCGAGGCTGGCGGCGGGCATCGAAACCCCTCAGGCGTTCTGGAAGGCGGGATGCCAGCCGAGCGACAGCCGCTCGAGCAGGCGGGCGAAGCTGTCGGCAAGCTTGCCGAGCAGCGCATAGGTCAGGATCGACAGCACGACGACATCGATCAGCAGGAATTCGCGCGCCTGCATGGCCATGTAGCCGAGGCCGGAACTGGCCGAGATCGTCTCCGCGACGATCAGCGTCAGCCACATGATGCCCAGGGCATAACGCAGGCCGACGAAGATCGCCGGCAGCGCGCCGGGCAGGATCACCTGAAAGAACAGCGCGCGGCGGTCCATGCCGTAGACGCGGCCCATCTCGACCAGCTGCGGGTCGACGCTCTGGATGCCGAGCAGCGTGTTGACGTAGATCGGGAAGAACACGCCGAGCGCCACCAGGAACAGCTTGGCCTCCTCGTCGATGCCGAACCACAGGATGACCAGCGGGATCAGCGCCAGATGCGGGATGTTGCGGATCATCTGCAGTGTCGTGTCGGTCAGCCCGCGGCTCAGTGCCGACAGCCCGTTGGCAAGGCCGAGCGCAAAGCCGATCGAGCCGCCAATGGCAAAGCCGGCCAGCGCGCGCAGCGTGCTGACGCCGATGTTTTCGATCAGCTCACCCGACAGCGTCAGGCGCCAGAAGGCTTCGGCCACCGCGCTCGGCGCCGGCAGCACATTGGCCGGCATGACGCCGGCGCGGGAGGCCACTTCCCAGCCAACGATCACCAGCGCCGGCAGCACCCAGCCGATGCCGTTCTGTTTGACGCGCCGGGCCAGACTCATGACGACGCCTGCAGGCGGTTCGCGCCGTGGAAGCCGACTGCGAACTCGTTGGCGATGTTCTCATGCGCCCGCGCCCGTTTGGTCCCCAGCCCAAGCCGCGGGAACAGAAGCTCGGCGACGCGGTAGGCTTCCTCGAGATGCGGATAGCCGGAGCCGATGATGGTGTCGATGCCGATCGCCTGATACTCGCGGATGCGCTCGACGATCTGCTCCGGTGAGCCGACCAAGGCCGTGCCGGCGCCGCCGCGCACCAGGCCGACGCCGGCCCACAGATTGGGCGAAACCACCAGCCGGTCGCGGCGGCCGCCATGCAGTTCGGCCATGCGCCGCTGTCCCACGGAGTCCATCTCCTTGGTAAAGCGGGCCTGGGCATTTTCGATCTGAGCGTCGGTGACGTGGCTGATCAGCCGGTCGGCGGCGCGCCAGGCTTCTTCCTCGGTCTCGCGCACGATGAAATGCAGCCGGATGCCGAAACGCAGTTTCCGGCCGCGCCGTTCGGCCTTTTTGCGCGCAGCAGCGAGCTTCTCGGCCACCTGCGCCGGCGGCTCGCCCCAGGTCAGGTACATGTCGACGAGGTCGGCGGCGAGCTCCTGGCCGGCATCCGACGAGCCGCCGAAATAGAGCGGCGGCCGCTCCTGTTGCGGCAGAAGGTCGAGGCGGCCATTGTCGACGCGGTAGTACTTGCCGTTGAAATTGACGCTCTGGCCCGACACCAGCGCGCGCCAGATGGTCAAGAACTCCTGCGCCTGGGCATAGCGCTCGTCATGCGGCAGGAAGACGCCGTCGCCGGCAAGCTCGGTCGGGTTGCCGCCGACCACGACATTGAGCAACAGCCGGCCATTGCTTAGGCGATCGAGCGCTGCCGTCTGGCGCGCCGCGAAGGTCGGCAGCGTCACGCCGGGGCGCAGCGCCACCAGGAATTTGAGTTTTTCGGTCAGCGCCGCAAGGCCGGAAGCGGTGATCCAGGAATCCTCGCAATTCTGCCCGGTCGGCAGCAGCACGCCGGGAAAGCCGAGCCGGTCGACGGCCTGTGCGATTTCCTTGAAATAGGCGAATTCCGGCGGGCGCTGCTGCTGCTCGGAGCCGAGGTAGGAGCCGTCGCCATGCGTCGGAATGAACCAGAAGAAATCGAGCGGCCTGGCTTGCGAACTGTCTGGAGCGGTCATGGCGCAATCCCTGAATTCTTAAAACGGCAAAAGGCGCCGGACGTTTCCGCCCGGCGCCGCACGCGTAAAATCAATTGCCCGGCGCGGACCAAACGGCGTCGGAGATGCGCACCGCGTTGGGGATCAGCTTGAGCTTGTAGAAGCGGTCGGCGGTCGCCTGCTGGCCGGCGATGATCTCGTCGGAGATCGGGAAGATGCCGAATTTGCTGCGCTTGGCGGCGATGGTCTGCGCGTCCAGCGGCACGCCGGTCACTTCATGCAAGGCCGCAGCCACCTTGTCGCGGTTCGCGTCCGCCCATTTCGCCGCCTCGCCGAGTGCCGCGATCGTCGTGGTGACGACTTCGGGATGCGCCTTGGCGAAATCCTTGTTGCCGAGAATATAGCTGTTCACCTTGAGCACGTCGCTGGAGCGCGCTAGCACGCGCGGCTGGTAACGTGTCTCCGCAATGGCGAAGAACGGGTCCCACACCGCCCAGGCGTCGATCTGGTCGCTGGCAAAAGCGGCGGCGGCGTCTGCCGGGCTGAGATAGACCGGCGTGATCTGATCGAAGCCGACGCCGGCCTTGTCCAGCGCCGCGACGAGAAGATTATGGGCGCTGGTGCCCTTGCCGACGCCGACGCGCTTGCCCTTGAGTTCGGCGAGCGACTGGATCGGCGATGCCGGCTTGACGAAGATCGCCTCGCCATCGCCATTGGAAGGCATCGCGGCGACATAGACGATGTTGGCCCCGGCCGATTGTCCGAAGATCGGTGGCGCGTCGCCGGTGTAGCCGATATCGATGGCGCCGACATTGAGCGCCTCGACCAGCGGCGGCCCGGCGGTGAATTCGACCCACTTCACCGCGACGCCCTTGCTGCTCAGCGCCTTCTCGACCACCTGCTGCTGCCGCGCGATGACCGGCAGGCCGGTCTTCTGGTAGCCGATGTTGAGCTGCTTCAGCTCCTGGGCCGAAGCACTGAGCGACAAGCCAACGCTCGCCGCCACAAGGCCGATGCCGAAAACACGTCTGGTCAGGCTGAACATGATACCTCTCCTTCGCTGCGAACCGGCGCCGGGAAGGCTCCCTGCCGTTGGATGACGGCTAAGGCTAGGTAGTTCTATAAATTTAGTAGAGGAATGGAGTTGCGAGTTGGCTGCAAGACGTGGAAAGATTTTCTGCGGTCGAGCTGAGACGGCCGGTGCCGGCCTCTTTCTCCCCGTTCACGGGGAGAAATGCCCGGCAGGGCAATGAGGGGCGGCGCTAACATTTGCGCCTGCGGCGAAACTATTACCCCAGGCTGGCGCTGCCCCTCACCTGCCTGCCGGCATCCTCTCCCCGTAAACGGGGCGAGGGACGCCAATCACCACCCCTCAATGCGACCAATACTGCCAGGCCCAGTAAAATCCTTCGTCGCGCGGCGGCAGGCGGTCGCGGTCGGCGTCGAGCTGCACCGGGGCTGGCGATTTCGGCTGCGGCTCAAGCAGCGGGTTCTCCCTCCAGGCGAGCAGCCAGTTGCCGAGATGGGCGAACAGCACGGCGGTGGATTGGGTCATGACATCACTCCATTCGTCGACATGGTCTTGTCTCCTGTGAGGGGGTCAATTCATGGCCAGCTCCGAGCCTCTGGCGGGCCCTTTAGTCATTCGCGTCCCGCCCACGGAACCAGCTGACGCTCGATCCGGCGGATGATGAATTCCAGCACGAAGGCTATGGTCGCGATCACCAGAATGCCCATCACCACGACGTCGGTGACCAGGAACTGGGCGGCGGACTGGATCATGAAGCCGAGGCCGCGCGTCGCCGCCACCAGCTCCGCCGCGACCAGCGTCGACCAGCCGGCGCCGAGAGCGATGCGCAGGCCGGTCAGGATCGACGGCAGCGCGCTGGGCAGGATCACGTGGCGAACCACTTGCGCCCGCGTCGCGCCGAGCGAACGGGCTGCATTGATCCGCTCCTGCGACACGCCGCGCACGCCCGACGCCGTCGACAGCGCCACCGGCGCCAGCATGGCAATGGCGATCACCAGGATCTTTGACGGCTCGCCAATGCCGAACCAGATGATGACCAGCGGCAGATAGGCGAGCGGCGGGATCGGCCGCAAAAATTCGAGCAGCGGATCGAAGATGCCGCGCCCGACCGTCGAGATGCCGATGGCCAGCCCAACCGGCACGCCGATGACGATGGCCGCGAGCAGCGCCGCGAACACGCGGCCGAGGCTGGCGACAATATGCTGGAAGAGCGTGGCGTCGACGAAGCCGTCATTGATGACGACGATGAACTTGGTCCACACCGCGGCGGGTGATGGCAGAAATACCGGTGACACCAGCTGCAGCCGCGCTGACAGCGCCCACGCTGCCAGCACGACCAGGATGGTGGCGGCGCTGACCGCGCGGGAGGAGATCCAGCTGCGTCTAGGCCTTGGCCGCGACCATGGCACCGAGATGGCATCGGTCTCGCCGGCCTTGATGGTCGGCCGCTCATTGTACGCGGTGACGCTCATGCCGCCTCTCCTTCGAAGATCGCGTCGGTCAGGTCGGCTCGCGCTGCGGCAAAAGCCGGGTCAGCCTTGATGCTGCGAATGGCTTCGCCTGCGGCATAGCGCCGGCTGAAGCCGGTCTCGAATGTCCGCACCACATGTCCGGGTCCCGGCGCCAGCACGACGATGCGTGTGGCCAGCACTAGCGCTTCCTCGATGCCGTGAGTGACCATCAGCACGCCGACCTTGGCTGCCGTCCACAGATCGAGCAGCGTCGTCTGCATGCGCTCGCGCGTCAGTGCATCGAGCGCGCCGAGCGGTTCGTCGAGCAGCAGGAATTCCGGTTCGGCGGCGAGCGCCCGGGCGAGGCCGACACGTTGGCGCATGCCGCCGGACAATTCCCAGATGCGCTTGTCGCCGACACCTTCGAGCTTGACCAGCGCCAGCAGTTCGTCGGCGCGGCGCGCCCTTTCCGCCTGCGGCACACCGCGCAGCCTGAGCGCAAAGGCGACGTTTTCACGCGCCGTCAGCCAGGGAAACAGCGCATCGTTCTGGAACACGACAGCCCGGTCGGAGCCTGGGCCGGTGATCGGCCTGCCGCCGGTCGTGGCTACACCACGCGCGGGTTCGACCAGGCCGGCGGCGACGTTGAGCAGCGAGGTCTTGCCGCAGCCAGAGCGGCCGACCAGCACGACGAAATCGCCCTTGGCGACATCAATGGAAACGCGTTCGACGGCCGGCTGGCCGTCATAGTGAACCGACACTTTGTCGAGGACGAGATGCGGCATGAAATGGGCTCCGGAAAGAAATCCGCCTGCCCCGAAACCGCTCCTCGTTAAGCGGCTCCGGGACAGGCAACACGCGGCGTCAGGGAAGAAGAAACCGCGCGTGTCACGAGAGCGCCGCGTGGCCACCAGGCCACGCAAAGGACGCTCTAAAACTCAGCTGTCAGTTCGAGGCGAGAGCCTCGGTCACGTATTTCGACGACACGTATTTCGAATAGTCGGGCAGCACGGCGTCGATCTTGCCCTGCTCCTTGAGGAAGGCCGACGCCGCCTCGATCGCCTTGACCGTGCCGCCGCCAAGGAATTTTTCCGACGCCTGCTCTTCCAATGTCGGGAAGACGTAGCCTTTCAGCAGCTGCGGCACCTCTTCCAGCTTGGCGCCGGTGAGCTTGGCAATCTTGGCCGCTTCCGGCGACGACACCGACCAGGCGGCGGGCTTGGCCAGGAACGCGGCATAGGATTCGCCCGTCACCTTGACGAAATCGCGCACGGCTTCGGGGTTCTTCTCGGCAAAGTCGGTGCGCACGATCCAGGCGTCGAAGGTCGGCGCACCCCAGGCGGCAACCTGCGAGGAATCCAGCACCACCTTGCCTGTCGTCTTGATCTGGCCGAGCGCCGGATCCCAGACATAGGCGGCGTCGATATCGCCGCGGGCGAAGGCTGCGGCGATTTCCGGCGGCCGCAGATTAAGGATCTCGACCGACTTCGGATCGACCTTCTCGTGCTTCAGCGCGGCAAGCAGGCTGTAATGCGTGGTCGACACGAACGGCACCGCCACCTTCTTGCCGGCGAGGTCGGCGATCTTCTCGATGCCGGAGCCGTTGCGGGCAACCAGCGCTTCGGATTCGCCGATCAGGCCGACGACGAAAATGGTCTGGATCGGTAGTTCGCGGCTGGCGGCTGCGGCCAGCGGGCTCGAGCCGACATAGCCGATATCGACGGAACCGGAGGCAACGGCGGCGATGACGTCGGCGCCGGAATCGAATTTGCGCCAGTCGATCGTGGCCTTGGTCGCCTTTTCATAGGCGCCGTCGGCCTGCGCTACTTTCGAAGGCTCGACCACCGTCTGGTAGCCGATGGTAATTTTGAGGTCCTGCGCCTGGGCCGGGCCGAGGAAGGCCGCACCCGCCAGGGCTGCCGACGACAGGAGGACAATGCGTCGCGAAATGCTGGACATGAAAGGCTCCATAAAAGAGAGAAAAACCGGATGCCTATTCATAGTCAGCTAATTCTATCGTTCTTGTAGAGTTAAATCCTTCCAAGCAAAGCGGGCTTGTTAGAAAAAAGCCACCGGCCGATACCCGTCAATGAACCGCGATCCTCTACGGGCGAACGTGTAGAGCTGGCGCAAACGCACACCCGGTCGTCTCGGCCGACCCAAAGAGAGCCTGTCATGCTGATACGCCTGACCATGATCTGCAGCGGTGCAACGCCCGCCACGCGCAAAGGGTCATTCCCCCTCGACGAGGGGTTGGAGCCGCAATCCCTGGCGTTGGCGAAAACGATGACCCTGCGCCGCGCCGACCGGGTCTGGACAAGCCCGGCGCTGCGCGCTCGCCAGACCGCCGAGGCGATGGGGCTCAAACCCTCAGTCGAGCCGCTGCTGGCCGAGCAGGATTTTGGCCGCTGGGCCGGCAAGGGTTTCGCGGAGGTGCAGGCACTTGATCCCGACGGCATCGCCGCCTGGCTCGGCGATGCCGAGGCCGCTCCGCATGGCGGCGAGTCGCTGGCCGATGTAGGCAAACGCGCCGCGAGCTTCATGGACGGCCTGATTCGGACGGGCGGCCACACCATCGCGGTGACGCATGCCGGTGTCATCCGCATGGCAATCGTCCATGTGCTGGGCGCGCCGCTTGCGGCCTGCCGCAGGATCGACGTCGAGCCGCTCAGCCTCACCGATTTGCGCAGCGACGGCCACCGCTGGATGCTGCGCTCGAGCGGTGTGCCGGTGGCCAAACCCGGCAAGTCCGCCGGACCACAAAGCGACACGCCGGAGACCTAACATCGGGCGAAGCGCCACGGGGCCGGTGGTCGGCAGCCGGCGTTTCCGCTGATCCGGCGACCGCGACCGGAAATTCCCGGCAAACTCCCGAACGTCGCAAATCCATGCTGCAAATGCCGGACGATTTGAAAACACGTTCCGCGTGTTCAGGGGTAAGTATAGTAATCTTATCGACATTAGGGAACTGGAACAGCCACCTATCGCTACGATCGCTCGCTGCTGGCTGTGACCTTAACGGCACAAAGCCCTGCTAAAGTGGCCTCTGCGGCGTGAAAACACAGCAAAATCAAGGTTTCTCGGCTTGTATATCATGTCACTAGAATTTATGTGTCGAGATAGCTTGCACGCGGCGGGGAGGCACGTCAGGCGTTTCGCAACCGATGGTTCTGCGCCATCGCCTGACAGAGAAGCATTCGCTCCATGCTCACCAAAAAAGGCAAGTACGGGCTCAAGGCGCTGGTCCATCTTGCGCAACTGCCCGTCGGGCAGCTCGCCTTTGTCGGCGACATCGCCAGCGGCAACAACATTCCGAAGAAATTCCTCGACGCCATTCTTGGCGAATTGCGCAACGCCGGCTTCGTCCAGAGCCGCAAGGGCAAGGAAGGCGGCTACCGCCTGGCGCGCCCGGCCGACGAGATCAAGGTCGGCCATGTCGTGCGCGTGCTCGACGGACCGCTCGCACCCATCCCGTGCGCCAGCCGCACCCAGTATCAGCGCTGTGAAGACTGCAATGAGGCGACATGCCAAGTCCGACATCTGATGCTCGAGGTCCGGCAGGCCATCGCCGAGGTGCTCGACCAGCGCACTTTGGCCGAGATGCGCGACATCGTCATCGACGACCTTCCCCTGACGCAGAAGGTCCTCGCCTGATCCTGAGCGTGCGCGCATGAGTGTCGGGCGCACCAATTCCATCATCATTGTCGGCGGCGGCGCCAGCGGCGTCGTGCTGGCCGCGCATCTGCTCAAATCACCCAATCCGGACCTGCGCGTCACGCTGATCGAAAAGCGTCCGCATTTCGGCCAGGGCATCGCCTATTCGACGCTGCTGTCGGCGCATGTGCTCAATGTCAGCGCCGCGGGGATGAGCGCCTATGCCGACGATCCCGGCAATTTCTGGCGCTGGCTGCAGGGGCGCGGCCTGGTGAGCCAGGAGCAGACGCCGCAGACACCTTTCTACGCCCCGCGCAGCGTCTATGCCCGTTACCTCAAGGAACTTTTGGACGAGCTGGAAGCGCGCGAAAAGGAAACCGGCCGTCTCAGGCTGATCCGCGAGGAAAGCCTGTCGATCTCGCCGACAGCGTCCGGCGTCGAGGTGACGCTGGCCAACGGCACCAGTGTTGTCGCGCATCTGGCGGTGCTCGCCACTGGCCATGACGAGCAGCCCGGCGCCGGCCAGGGCCACGCCATCCGCATGGGCACCGAGGCCGACACCGCGCTCGACCCCGACGCAAGCGTGCTGGTGCTGGGCACGGGCTTGAGCATGGTCGACGCCTTCCTGTCGCTCGAACAGCGCGGCCATCGCGGCGAAATCGTCGCCGTGTCGCGGCGCGGCCTGCTGCCCTCGCCGCACCGCAAGGGCAATCCGATCAAGCTCGACGTCGCCGACATCCCGCTCGGCACGCAATTGTCCTATTTCGTCAGCTGGTTCCGCGACCTGATCCGCGAAAACCAGAAGGCCGGCATCGACTGGCGCGACGTCGTCGATGGCCTGCGGCCCTTCAACCAGAAGATCTGGCAGAACTGGCCGTCCTCGGCCAAGCGCCGCTTCGTCGAGCACACCAAGGCCTGGTGGGACATCCACAGGCATCGCCTGGCGCCCGAGGTGCATGCCCGCGTCACCGATGCGGTGCGCACCGGCCGCATCCGCCCCGTCGCCGGCCGTGTCGTCGGCATCGAGGCGGGCGATGGCTTCGCCGTCGAGATCCAGTCGCGTCACACAAAGGCGCTGGAGGCTCTGCAGGTCGCCCGCATCTATGATTGTACAGGCATCGCCAGGGACATTTCGACCACGTCGAACAGCGTCGTGCGTTCGCTGGTCGATCGCGGCCTGGCGCGGCCGGACCCGCTGCGGCTCGGCCTCGATGTCTCAGCCAAATGCGAAATCATCGCCGGCGACGGCACGGCTTCGGCCAAGATCCTCGCCGTCGGCCCGCTGACCCGCGGCACCTTCTTCGAGATCGACGCCATCCCCGACATTCGCGTGCAATGCGCGCGGCTGAGCAAGCAGTTGCTGGGGTAGAGCAGAGCTGTATTCCCAAGCGGCGATTGTCGCGCACCCGATTTCAGGCCGGCTACCCGGCGTCAGGCAAAAGAATGGCCGGTGCAGGGGATGCTTGGGTTGAAAAGCGCACTGCACCGGCCATCGCGGGATTAGGCTTGGATTTTGGGATCGTCGCCCCGCACCGGCCAAGTTACATACATATTAGCCATAGCTCAATTACGACTGAAGTCCCTAACGTAGGGAACATTTGGACACTATTTTGGGGAAGTGCGTCAGAACCAAAAAGAGAGCGTTCAGCCCCCCAATGCCTCACACACCAGGCGCGCGGTTTCAGCGCCGGAAAAATTCTGCTGTCCGGTGATCAGGTTGCCGTCGCGCACCGCAAAGCCGCGCCACAGCCCGGCCTGGATATAGTTGGCGCCGATCGCCTTGAGCTCGTCCTCGATGCGCCACGGCATCAGATGCTTGCCGCGCTCCATCGCGCCCATCGCCCAGGTCGCCTCGTCGGCAAAATCCTCCTCGGCATTGGCAAAGCCGGTCACCGTCTTGCCGGCGGCGAGCAGCGTGCCGTCGGCACGGTGCCATGACAGAGCGCCGCCGCCACCTTGCCGGCTTCGTGGAAGGCGACGAAGGTCTGATGCAGCGTTTCTGCGCGGTCATAGCTGAACATCGGCGCCTGGCCGCCGGCCACCACGATGGCGTCGAAGCGACCGACATCGAGCTCCGCCACCGGCCGCGTGGTCTCGATCAGGCTCATCAATTTCGGGCTCGCGGTGAAGCCGAGCGAGATCAGGTCGGTCTCGGAATAGCCTGAAGCGTCGCGCGGGTCGCTTAAGCCATCGGCTTCGCATTTGCCGCCGTCGGGCGAAAAGATCTCGACGGCATAGCCGCGCTCGGTGAAGGCGAACCAGGGATGGGTGAGCTCGCTCCACCAGAAGCCGACCGGCCAGCCGGTCGTGGTCGACACCGCCGGGTTGGCGATGACGATCGCCACCCGCTTCGGGTTTCGCGCATTGACCGGATTGGGATCACGAACGCTCATTCTCGCTCTCCTTCCATGAACCTTGTTGCCGGCACGGCGGCAGTCCGCAACCCGGCCATATGGCGGGGCAAATTCCGCTTCCGTCGCGGCGGCGCCTTGCCTAAAATCGGTGCATGACCCAACGCGGAAGACTCTATGGCTGCCCGGTCGAGTTCGCTCTCGACGCGCTTGGCGGCAAATGGAAGACGGTGATCATTGCGCGCATCAAGCAGGGGCCGCTGCGCTATTCCGATCTGCGCCGGCTGATCCCATCGCTGTCCGACAAGATGCTGACGCAGCGCCTGGCCGACTTGGTCGAGATCGGCTTCGTCGTGCTCGAGACCTCGGCCGACGGCAAGCAGCGCTACACCTTGACCCCGCGCGGCCATGATCTGGCCGGTGCACTCCAGGCGCTCTGCGACTGGGGCAGCGTGCATGGCCGCGCCGAAGGCGTGCGCTTCCGCACCGATATCGACGCGGCGGCCTGACATCAGCCTATTTTCCGCCGAGCGCGCCGCAAAAGCCGGCGACATCCGTGATGACCGCTTCGCCGAGGAAACGCAGCGTCTCCATAGAACGGTCTCGGGCTTCCTTGTTGCCGAAGCCGCAGGCGTCCTCGATCACCACAGCGACAAAGCCATTGTCGGTCGCCTGGCGCACGGTCGGCTCGATGCCGATCTCCATGGCGATGCCGGCGATGGCGATGGCGCGCACGCCGCAATCGTTGAGCGCAAAGCCGAGCGACGTGGAATCGAAGGCCGACATGGTCAGCTTGTCGAACACCGTCTCGTCCGCGCGGGGCGCAAGTTCGGGAACGATCTGCGTCGCCTCGGCATCGCGCAGAAACCACGGCTCGACCGCGTCGGGGCTGTCGCGCCGCTGCCAGGCCATGGCGGTGCGCAGCTGCGTCGCGCCCATCCATTTCAGCGGCAGCGACAGATGGCGGGTGAACGCCACCCGCATGCCGGCCGAACGCGCGGCCTCGAGCACAATGCCGGTGCGTTCGACGATCGCCCCGGCGCCGGCCACCTGGCGGCAGATGCCGACCTGCATGTCGTAGACCACCAGCGCCATGCGGACTGGGTCGCACCGCTCTGCCAGGCTGGTCGGGATCTCGATGCCTTCGCGCGACCGGATCATGCTGCCGTCCGGTCCCATGGCTTGGCGATGTCGACGCTCGGATCGAACAGATATTCGAGCGGCAAGGGTGCCGAATCGAAGGCCAGGAAAACCCATTCCAGCAACCCGGCCTTGGACAGCGGAAAATCGTCGGTGTAGTGGCGGGCTTCCTCGACGCTGTCGAGCTCGAAGACGATGATGACGCCGCCGACATCGGCGCGCGCATAATTCTCCCGCACGATGCCGGCCTTCCACAGCCGCCAGACATTCGAGACCTCGTCGCGCAGATAAGGTTTCAGATCGTCCAGGGTGACGCCGGGCTTGAAATTGTCATAGGCGATGATCTTCATCGTGCTGTCCTTGCATTGGCCCCGCAGCCATTCGGCTAGCACGGTGAAAATGCCGGCGGCAACGAACGAGATGGTGCGTTGAAAGAACCGGTCGGTCGCCCTTTCTTGGCCGCAGCATCAGGCACAGGCGATGGAAGACAGACCATGACCATTGAGCGATTGAACCCGAAGGGCATGCACGGCAGCTCCGCCTATTCGAACGGGGTTGCACTGCCCGCATCCGCCCGCATCGTGCTGGTCGGCGGCCAGAACGGGCTCGACGCCGACGGCCAGCTCGTTGGCCGCGGTGACATCGCGGCACAGACCAGGCAGGCGCTCGTCAATCTGGCGATGGTGCTCAAAGCCGGCGGCGCAAAGCCCGAAAACCTTGTCAGCCTGTCGGTCTATATCGTTGGCGACGCGGATCTTCGTCCGGCGGTCGGCGCCTGGATGACCTTCTGGAACGATAGCGGCCCGCCGCCGCTGCTGAAAGTCTTGCGCGTGACCGGCCTGGCCCATCCGGATTTCCTGATCGAGATCGAAGGCCAGGCGGCAGTTGAGGCATAATTCCCCCCTTGGGGGGAGATGTCGCCGAAGGCGACAGAGGGGGCCGCCGCGCGTGGAGCGCCAACCTCCTTCTGCAGCGGCGAGTAGGCCGAGCCAGGTCGAACCGACCCCCTCTGGCCTGCCGGCCATCTCCCCCTCAAGGGGGGAGATTGGGCGCTTAGAATTCCATTCCCCCTCTCACCGGTTGATTGGCACGATCTACCTTCTTTCCGCCTGCAAACGGCTGGAAAAGAAGCTACGCTGCCGCCCAGAGCCGGATTATTTCAGGTCGGTATCGACCTGAAATCAGAATCCGGCTCTAAATCAAATAGATAGAGCATGATGTCGTCCGAAAACCGCTCACACTTTTCGGCATCATGCGGCCCCGAGGCGGTCGCTTGATCAAGGGAGCACATCGACATGAGCGAGCAAAGAGAAGCTGCGCCAGGCAGTTCGGACGGCGCGTTATCGCGCCTGCGTCCGCCCTATGCCTCGGTACTCGACCTCATCGGCCAGACGCCGGTGGTCGAGCTGACCAAATTCGACACCGGAAAATGCCGGCTGTTCATCAAGCTCGAAAGCCAGAATCCCGGCGGCTCGATCAAGGACCGCATCGCGTTGTCGATGATCGCCGCGGCCGAGAAACAGGGCAAGCTCAAGCGCGGCGGCACCATCGTCGAGGCGACCGCCGGCAATACCGGCCTCGGCCTCGCCCAGGTCGGCATCCCCAAGGGATACCGCATCATCCTCGTCGTGCCCGACAAGATGTCGCGCGAAAAGATCCAGCATCTGCGCGCGCTGGGCGCCGAAGTGCGCATGACGCGCTCCGACGTCGGCAAGGGTCACCCCGAATATTACCAGGACATGGCCGAGAAGATCGCAGCGGAAACGCCTGGCGCCTTCTACGCCAACCAGTTCGCCAACCCGGCCAACCCTCTCGCGCATGAAACCACCACCGGCCCGGAAATCTTTGCCCAGCTCGATGGCAATCTCGATGCCGTGGTCGTCGGCGTCGGCTCCGGCGGCACGCTGACCGGGCTTGGCCGCTACTTCGCGAAAGTCTCGCCGAAGACCGAGATGGTGCTGGCCGATCCTGTCGGATCGGTGCTAGCGCCGCTGATCAAGACCGGCAAGATGGAAGAGGCCGGCAGCTGGACCGTCGAAGGCATAGGCGAGGATTTCGTGCCGCCCAATGCCGATCTGTCGCTGGTCAAGAAGGCGTACTCCATCCCCGACAAGCAGAGCATGCTCGCCGTGCGCGATCTCCTGTCCAAGGAAGGCATTCTGGCCGGCTCGTCCTCGGGCACGCTGCTGTCGGCGGCGCTGCGCTATTGCCGCGAGCAGACTGTTGCGAAGCGCGTCGTCACCTTCGTCTGCGACAGCGGCAACAAATATCTGTCCAAGGTCTTCGACGATTTCTGGCTGGCCGAACAGGGGCTGGCTGAGCAGGAGCAGCATGGCGATCTGCGCGACCTCGTCATGCGCTCGCACCGCACCGGCGACACCGTGTTCGTCGGCCCCGACGAGAGCCTGCTCAACGCCTATGGCCGCATGCGCCGCTCCGATGTCTCGCAGCTGCCGGTTCTGGACGAAGGCAAGCTGGTCGGCATCGTCGACGAAAGCGATATCCTGGCCAAGGTCGACGGCCCCTACGACGGCCGCTGGGATCGTTTCAACGGCCCGGTGCGCTCGGCCATGACCTCCAATCTGCACACGCTGCAGGCCAGCCAGACGCTGGATGCGCTGCTGCCGGTGTTCGACCGCAACGAGGTCGCCATCATCTTCGATGGCGACGAGTTCGTCGGCCTGATAACCCGTATTGACCTGATCAACCATTTGAGGCGCGCACGATGACCGCACACACCCCGACGGGCAAGAACCGCCTGGCCTTTTCGACCCGCACCATCCATGGCGGCCAGAGCCACGACCCGCTCACCGGCGCGGTCATGGTGCCGATCTATGCGACCTCGACCTATGGCCAGCAGTCGCCCGGCGTGCACAAGGGGTTTGAGTACGCCCGCAGCCAGAACCCGACGCGCTTTGCCTTCGAGCGCGCGGTCGCCGATCTCGAAAGCGGCAGCAATGCCTTTGCTTTCGCCTCCGGCCTGGCGGCGATCTCGACCGTGCTCGAACTGCTCGACAGCGGCGCCCACATCGTCGCCACCGACGACATCTATGGCGGCTCGTTCCGGCTGATGGAGCGGGTGCGCAAGCGCTCGGCCAATCTGCAGGTGAGCTTCGTCGACTTCACCGACCTCGCCGCCGTCGAAGCCGCGATCCGCCCGGAGACGAAACTGCTCTGGGTCGAGACCCCCACCAACCCGCTGCTGCGCATCGTCGACCTGGAAGGGCTTGCCGCACTCGCCAAGCGCAAGGGCGTTCTGACCGTCGCCGACAACACGTTCTGCAGCCCGTACATCCAGCGGCCGCTGGAGCTCGGCATCGACGTCGTCGTTCACTCGACGACAAAATATCTCAACGGTCATTCCGACATGGTCGGCGGCGTCGCCATCGTCGGCGACAACAAGGATCTCGCCGCCCAGCTGAAATTCCTGCAGAACGCCATCGGCGCCATCTCAGGCCCGTTCGACAGCTTTCTGGCGCTGCGTGGTATCAAGACGCTGGCGCTGCGGATGGAGCGCCATTCGTCGAACGGCCTGAAGATCGCGCAATGGTTGGAAGCGCGAAAGGACGTCCGCCGCGTCGTCTATCCCGGCCTGACCAGTCATCCGCAGCATGCGATCGCCAAACGCCAGATGCACGCCTTCGGCGGCATGATCTCGGTCGACCTCGACCGCGATCTCGCCGGCACCAAGCGCTTCCTCGAACGCACCCAGCTGTTCACCCTGGCCGAAAGCCTTGGCGGCGTCGAAAGCCTGATCGAGCACCCGGCGCTGATGACGCATGGCTCGATCCCGGCGGAAAAGCGCGCCGCGATCGGCATTTCGGATTCGCTAGTACGGTTGTCGGCGGGTATCGAGGACGGCGATGATCTGATCGCCGATCTGGAGCAGGCGTTGCGGGGGTAGTGCCGCCGTGACAGCGAAGTTTCTTAGATTCTCTGCTGTGTATGTTCTTTTAGTAGCTGTTGCCGCGTGCGTGATGGTTGGTACTGGCCTCAACCAATATCCATTGGCACAGCCGCTTTTTGTCGGACTCTGCGTGGGGGGCGGGATAATTTCTTACAACAAGTACGGAAGATCGTAGCGTCCGCGGTCGCGCTTCCTCCAACCCTCCGACGCGTGTCGCATTGAATGGAAATTAGTCTGCCACGCGCAGCGCCAACCTACGGTAATTGAAACTAGCCGATAAGCTCGTTTCAACGCGACGCCTTACGCTCTGATCCCGCGCGTTAACACAATCGGAAGCCTTTGCTTAACCCTTCGCCGCTATGTCCCGCCCGGGGCGGCATGGCGAGAGTGAGTGTGATGGACAACAGCCCGGAAAAGCGCAGCGAATGGCGCGCCATTTTTTATGTGCAGGCCCGCGTGGCCATCCTGTTTGTCCCGGTCGTCGCCAGTCTTCTGGTCATTGCCGCACTTGCCGGCAACGACCGCAATCCCGATGCCATCGACCGCACCATCACCGGCTCGGTGAAATAGAAGCCGCGTATCGGCTCCACCGCCTGTACGGCGAGCCTTGAAGATGAAAGCCGGATAAGCCGGGCTTTTATTTGAGTCGTTCTGAATCCGTCTCCGCTGGCATGCAAAACAGTAACCACAGAGTCTGGTCGTTCACGCGATCCTGTGGCGTGTGGTGATGACAAAATACCGGAGGACGATCATGCGGACTGGCAGTATGATCCGCATCGATTTAGAACCGGGATTTATGGATGAGAAAAGGCGACTTCAGCGAGCTGGCCATGTTCATCGCGGTCGCCGAAGAGGGCAGTTTTACCCGGGCGGCGGCAAAGCTCGGACTTTCGCAGTCGGCTGTCAGCCATGCCGTCCGCATGCTCGAGGAGCGGCTCAAGGTGAGGCTGATCTCGCGAACGACGCGCAGCCTGTCGCTGGCCGACGCCGGCGAAAGGCTGCTTCGCAGTTTGCGTCCGGCATTCGATCATATCGACAGCGAACTGGCCGCCCTCACCGCGCTTCAAGACAAGCCTGCGGGCACCATCCGCATCACCACCTTCCGCCACGCTGCAAGGACGGTGCTCTGGCCTGTCCTGCTGAAGCTGTTGCCGGAATATCCGGACATCGCCGTCGAGATCAACGTCGATGAAGGGTTGACCGACATCGTCGCTGGCCGGTTCGATGCCGGCATCCGTGTCGGCGAGCAGGTCGAGAAGGACATGGTCGCGGTTCGGGTCAGCCCGGATGTGCGCATGGCCGTGGTCGGCTCTCCGTCCTACTTTGCCGGCCGGACGATGCCGCAAACGCCGCGTGAGCTGAACGATCACAAATGTGTAAGCTACCGACAGAGCACGAGCGGCGGGCTCTATGCCTGGGAGTTCGAAAGCGGCGGTGTCGAGCTCGACGTCCGGGTCAACGGGCCGTTGGTCATCAACGACAATGAGATGCTGGTAAACGCGGCGCTCGGCGGACTGGGGTTGGTCTGTACTTTCGAAAGCCAGGTTACCCAGCATGTTGCCGACGGTCGCCTGATCCGCGTTCTGGAGGACTGGTGCCCGCCATTTTCCGGCTATCACCTCTACTATCCAAGCCGGCGACAACACACACCGGCTTTCGCTCTCTTGCTCGAAGCGCTCCGCTACCAGGGCTGATGGCAAGTCGGGAGGCGGTTCGAGAGTTGGCGCATTTATAAATGCCATTTCTAACTGCATGCAGATTATATCGGCTAATCAGATAGAGCGATAAGGCCTAACTCCCTGTTCATCGAAAACAGGAGTTGGACATGAGCAAGGTCTGGTTCATCACGGGTGCCGGCAGCGGCATCGGCGCCGCCACCGCCAGGGCGGCCCTGAAGGCAGGCGATCGGGTGGTCGCGACTGGCCGCAATCTCGACAAGGTCTGCAATGCGCTCAGCGATGTAGCGGGCGACAGGCTAGCGTTCGTTCAATTGGACGTCGCCAGTGAAGCCCAGGCGAAGGCGGCGGTCGACGAGTCGATGAAGGCGTTTGGCCGCATTGACGTTCTGGTCAACAATGCCGGCTACAGCCTGCTCGGCAATTTCGAGGAATTGAGCACCACCGAGATCGAGGGGCTGATCTCGACCAATCTGTATGGGGTGATCCATGTCATGCGCGCCGTCCTTCCGGTCATGCGCAGGCAGCGGTCGGGCCGGATCATCAACATCAGTTCGCTTGCCGGGGTCATGGGCTTCAAGCACTGCAGTGCCTACAGCGCCGCCAAGTTCGCCGTCGAAGGGCTTTCGCTTTCGGTGGCCGAAGAGGTCGAACAGTTCGGCATCAAGATCGTGACGGTCGCACCGGGTTTCTTCCGCACCGATCTCCTCGATGCGCGGAACGCCAGATACAGCGCCAGCACCATCGCTGATTACGCCGCTGAGGGCAGCGCCGAAGACATGTGGTCAGGCTATGACGGCAAGCAACAGGGCGATCCGGCCAGGCTCGGCGACGTCCTTGTGAAGCTTGCCGGGATGGAAAATCCGCCGAGACAATTCGTGGCCGGCAGCGACGCGCTCGCGGCATTCGAGCCGGTCCTCGAAGGACGCCTGAAGGAGCTGCACGCCTACGCAGATCTGTCTCGGTCGACAGACGGCTCGTTCTAGTCGCGCCAGCTCAAAACCAAGAGGGACCATAAAATGAAGAAACTTGTTGTCGGCGCGGCCGCAGTCGCTGCCGTCACCATCGCTCTTGCCGCGACCGGCCATGCGCAGGATACCGATCCGCCAGGCTATATGATCGCCAACTACACGATCAAGGACCAGGCCGGATACGACAGGTACATGCAAGCCGCCGGGCCGCTGGCTCCGAAATTCGGCGGCAGGATCATTGTCTTCAACCTGAATGCAACCGCCGTCGAAGGTGAGCCGAAAAAGGTCATGGCCATCGCCGAATTCCCCAGCGTGGCGGCTGCGCAGCGCTTCTACAACTCGCCGGAATACACCGCCGCCAGGAAGTTCCGCGTCGCATCGACCGAAGGCTCGGTAATCATCACCGAAGGGTTTGTCCCTCCGAAGCAGTAACCGACGAATGGCGCGGCCACGGGCGTGCCCGCGCCCCAAATCTCAGCCGACACGACTTCGCAAACGACAACCAAGGAGCCTGACATGGGCACCCAACGTGACACTGCCGTCCAGCAGGACGGCACCCCATCGAGCAGCCGACGCCAGCTTCTAAAAGCCGGCGCAGCCCTCGCCACCCTTCCCCTCATCGCTGCCACCTCCGCGGGTGTGCAGGCTGCCGACAACCAAGCAACAAAGGGTGCAATCGTGACCGATCCAAAATCCGAGGACTTCATCAACGGCATGGCCGATCTGATGGCGCATTCGACCCGCACGCCCATCCTGCGCTGGCCGCATGAATACGGCATGGACTATGAGGAGATCTTCTTCCCGGCGCCGGATGGGGTGACGATCGAAGGCTGGTTCATCCCTGCCGATTCGGACAGGTTGCTCATCTTCAATCACCCCATGCCCTGTAACCGCTACGGCTATCCAGGGCACCTGGAGCCGTGGACGAATTTCGGCGGCTTCGAGGTAAACTTCCTGCCGGAGTACAAGCTCCTGCATGACGCCGGCTATAACATCATCACCTACGACATGCGCAACCATGGCCGCAGCGGCATGGGCAGCGGCGGCGTCAATGGCCACGGCGTGTTGGAGTATCGGGACGTGATCGGGTCGTTGCGCTACGCCAAGTCCCGGCCAGATATCAAGGACATGAAGACGGCCCTTTATAGCCGGTGCCTCGGAGCTAATGCCACGATCGTCGGCATGAAGAAACACCCCGAGGAATTCAGGCATATCAAGGCGATGATTGCCTTGCAGCCGGTGTCACCGGTGGTGTTTGTCCAGACAGCGGTGGAAAACCAGAAGATCGCAAACGGCCTGGAACGGTTCGACGCGGCCTTCCACAAGCGGACCGGCTTCCACCTCGCCGACGTCTGGCCGATGGACTATGCCAGGGCGGTCACGGTTCCGACACTCGTCGCCCAGGTCCGCAACGATTTCCTGACCAAGCCCTCCAATGTGCAGGAGATCTACGACACCATCTCCTCGGAGGAGAAGAAACTGTTCTGGATCGAAGGCACGGACCAGCGTTTCGAAGGCTACAATTACTTTGGCAAGAACCCGCAGCTGGTACTGGATTGGTTCAGCTCTCACTTTGGTGAGGCCTAGAGGACAGGGCACCTGTCTTTGACGGTTCAGCTCTTCCCCGGAGGAGAGCTGAACACGGCTCGCCTAGGGTCGCGCTACTTCAGAAAAACTTCGGGATAGGTCCGTTCTGCGGCGTCACGTCGCCGTCGAGGTCGATGAACACCTCGTCGACAAAGCACCAGGCCCAACCCTCAGGCGGGTCGTATCCCTCGATGACCGGATGCTTGGTGGCATGAAAGTGCTTGGTGGCGTGGCGGTTGGGCGAGTCGTCGCAACAGCCGACATGGCCGCAGCTGCGGCAGAGCCTGAGATGCACCCACATCGAGCCGCTCTTCAGGCATTCCTCGCAACCGAGCGCGCTCGGCGTCACCTTTTTGATGCCTGTCGTGTGTTTGCATTCGTCCATCATGCTCTCCTGGCCAGTTCGGGCGCTGCTGCGTCGGCTCGCGCGAGATAGGCATGCAAGGCCGCCACCACCTGCGCGCCCTCGCCGACGGCGGCCGCCACCCGCTTGACCGAGCCGGAGCGTACGTCGCCGATGGCGAACACGCCGCTGCGGCTGGTCTCCATCAGCCCTGCTGCGACGTCGGCGCCGGTGCGCACGAAACCTTTGGCGTCCAGCGCCACATTGCAGTTCGCCAGCCAGTCGGTGTTGGGGTCGGCGCCGATGAACAGGAAGAGATGCTGGATCGGGCGGGTCTCGACATCGCCGGTCGCCTGGTTGCGCCAGCTGAGCGCGGTGAGATTGCCGCCTTCGCCTTCCAGCGACACGATCTCGGTCTCGCCCAGCACCTCGATGTTCGGCTGCGCCTCGATTCGCTCGACCAAGTAGCGCGACATGGTTTCCCTGAGGCCGCCGCGGCGCGCCAGGATCGTCACCTTGCGCACCTGGCTGGCGAGATAGACCGCCGCCTGGCCCGCCGAATTGCCGCCGCCGACCAGCGCCACCTCTTGGCCGGCGCACAGCCGCGCCTCGATCGGTGAGGCCCAGTAATGCACCGACGTGCCCTCGAACTCGGCCAGATTGGCAATGTCGAGCCGGCGGTAGCGGGCGCCGCTGGCGATCACCACCGTGCGTGCGCGCAGGTTCTCGCCGTCGCCGACGGCGAGCGTGTAGCCCTCGCTCGCCGCGCCGAGCAGCTTCGCCTCGTCGGGGATCACCATTTCGACACCGAATTTCTGCGCCTGGTTGTAGGCGCGCGCCATCAGCGCCATGCCGGTGATGCCTGTGGGGAAACCAAGATAGTTTTCGATGCGCGAGGAGGCGCCGGCCTGGCCGCCGAAGGCGCGGCAATCGAGCACGATGGTCGACAGCCCTTCGGACGCCGCATAGACCGCAGCCGCCAGCCCCGCCGGCCCGGCGCCGACAATGGCGACGTCATAGACTTGTGTCGGGTCGATCGGCCGCAGCAGGCCGATGCAGCGGGCGAGTTCGGTTTCGCCGGGATTGTGCATCAGCTTGCCGTTTGGGCAGAGCACGATCGGCAGATGGTGCGGGTCGACATGAAAATGCCCGATCAGCGTTTTCGCGCATGGATCGCTGTCGGAATCGAGCGCCCGGTGCGGCTGGCCGCTGCGGCGCAGAAACCCTTGCAGCCGCAGCGTGTCGCCATTGCCGGCCGGGCCGATGACAATCGGCCCGCTCGAGCCGCTTTCCAGCAGACCGACGCGGCGCAGGATCAGCGCCCGCATGATCCGCTCGCCGAGGCTTGCCTCCTGCACCATCAGGTCGCGCAGCCGCTGCGAGGGAATGACGAAGGCCTCGACCGGCTCTTTGGCCTCGGCATTGACCAGCGACGGACGGCTGGAAAGCTGCGCCAGCTCGCCGATGAAATTGCCCGGACCATGGGTGACGATGGTCTCGCGCCGGCCGGGACTGACATTCTGGGTGATGTCGACTGTGCCCGACATGATGACGATCAGCCCCGGCGCCACAGTGCCGGCGGTGACGATATGCTCGCCGGCGGCATAGGAACTCGCCTCGCCGAACCGGCGCATGCGCTCAATATCGGCCTCGGCCAGGATGGGAAACATCTGGTCGCGGCGGGTGACGGTGATCGGACTGACGGTAGGGGCCATGGGTGAGAGCGTAGCGTCATGGCCGCCGGGTTTGAAGCGCTTTGTTGGCAGCCTGACCGGAAGGGCAGGTTTGGCCCCACGACTTCGCTTGCGGGAGGGGCGACCCTCCTTCCGAGTCTACTTAGACCGACCGTCTAGGCAGCGTGAGCAGATGATGCGTCGACGACAAGCTCAACCTTCTGGGCGTGCTCGGCAGCTATATTGACCAGGGCGGCAGCTGTTTCCCGCGGTGTCCACCCTTGAGCCAACGCCGCCTCCACCAACTCTCCGAATGCCGCCTCCAAGGCGACTTCACAATTGATCTCCCGATCCTTGCTGGTCTCGGACAGGAGCGGCGCTTGCACGGATTGCGTCATGACTTTGCACCTCAAATTCCGGTCTTACCGGAGTCCAAAAAAGCTCAGTATGGCGATGATGATAACGACAGCCCCAACGGCCCATATGATCCTGTTCACGACGGCTCTCCCTGTTCAATCCGCGATCTCAGACAACAGCCAGACGTGCTCCCTGTTCCCAAAAGACGTGCCATACGACCATTGCGTGCCTTATCGGACTTAGGTCCTAAGCAGCCGAAACGCGCTCCGCGCCGCCGAACGAGGCTCGGAATGTCTGGTGACCGGCAGGTGCGGGTGACGCGGGTTTCCTTGGCTGACCAGATAGGGGAGGCGTGTGCGTTTCGAAGCCGCTCCGGTTCAGACTGAAGTCTTATCGTACTACGACTGAATACCCTGAGCAGGAACAAAGGCTTACAGCCGCCGTTGCCCCTCGAGAGACTTAAAAGGAGGAAGACATGGCCGACGGACCAACTGTTGTGAATTCTGGAGGGGGCGCAGGAACGGCGGCAGCGATTGTTGTTGCAATCGTCGCTATCGTTGCCCTGCTTTTTGTCACCGGCGTCATCAATCTCAATGGCGGTGGCGGTGGACAAGACATCAACGTGAAAGTGGATGTGCCGAAGGTCGAGGCGCCCGCCGCTGCTCCCAAGGCTGAGGCGCCCTCCCCCGCCCCGGCGGCTCCAGCCCCGGCTCCCGCCTCCGGCGGTTGAGCCGATCGGCTGCGGCTCCAGCGCGGGAGGAGCGCTGGAGCCAGCTTTTCACCGGGGAACAAGACAATGGATGACCCACACAACAGCGTATTGGAAGCCCGGTGGCTTCTTGCCGTGCCGGCTTCGGTGCTCTTCGCGGTCTTGTTGGCTGGCCTGATCCTGACCTGAAACACCTGTTCGACGCCGAATGGCGCGCCTTGCAACTTGCCGTTAGCTGGTGCGAACAGGCCGCATGGCACTGCGCCTAAGGGTAAACAGCGCGCCGACCAGCGCGACGTTTATCAGCGCGAGCCCGAACAGTACGCTCAGCAATCCGCGCTCACCGGTATGTTGCAGGAGCAGCGCGCCGACGGACGGGGCAGCCGCTTGAGCGATCAAGCTCGGCATGGCGAGACGGCCCATCAGCTTCGCATAGCCGTTGGCGCCAAACAGGGCGAGCGGCAGCGTGCCGCGCGCGATCGATTCCAGGCCGATGCCGGCGCCGTAGAATATCAGGGCCACCGGCAGCACCGGCAGGCCGGTCCAGAGCGTCGCCACACCGATGACCACGAAGGTCACCGATGCCAGTTTGGTCCAGATCGGATGGTGATAGCGGGCGATCGTCATCTCGATGGCGCGGGCGCCGACCTGGGCAGGGCCGACCAGTGCGCCGAGGCCGACCGCCGCACCCAGCACCAGACCGGTCGATTGCAGCACGGTCAGCAGATGTACCGACAAGGTCGACGATATGACGGCTGACAGCGTGATGCTTGCCGCCAGCGTGGCCATCAGGGGCAGGCTGCGCGGCGCCAGGCCGGTTTCCGGCGCGGCAGTCGTCTGGGCTGACACGTCAGCCGGAACGCCGCGCGGCAGGATGAGCAGATAGGCGGGCAACGCCACCACAAGCTGGATCGCTGCGTAGACCAGGCACACGCCGCGCCAGCCGAACGCATCGAGCAGAAACGCCGAAATCGGCCAGCAGATTGTGCTGGCGAAACCGCCAAACAGCGTCAGGCTGGTGATGGTCGAACGGGCGTTGCGCCCATACATCCGTCCGAGCGTGCTGAAGGCGGCGTCATAAAGGCCGGCGCCCATGCCGAAACCCATGATCAGCCAGCCGGCGACGAAGACGGCCAGCGTCGGCGACGCGGCCACCACCACCTGGCCGATGCCGAGGCAAACGGCGCTGAAGGCAAGCGTCATGCGGCCGCCATGGCGTTCGATCGCCGCCCCGACATGCGGCGATATCAGGCCCGCGACAAGCAGCCCGAGCGACAGGCTGCCGATCACCCAGGGAAAAGGCCAGCCGGTCTGTGCCGACACGGCAGGGCCAATGACGGCCGGCAGATAGTAGGAGGAGCCCCATGCCATGATCTGCGTGAGGCCGAGCGTCGTGACGATGACAGGACGGCTTGGGATTGTAGCCACTCAGGCATGCTCCCAGGAGACTCGTGAAGCGTCTATCGTCGGTGCCTTCACGCGCTCGTCAAAGCCCGCTATCTGTGAGCTCTCTAGAGGAAAGACCCGATGCGCATCGCCGTGTTTGATGAGAATGAGGCAAGGCTTCATGTTCGCGCTCTGGCCGAGTTGCTGACCCAGAGCGTCGAAGACGGGGCGCTCGTCGGCTTCGTGCTTCCTTTCGATGAGCCTCAGGCGCTGGCCCATTGGGAGGGTGTTTTCCGTTCGGTGAGGGAAGGCGAACGGCTCCTCATCTGTGCCGATATGGACGGCCGTGTCGTCGGCACAGTCCAGCTCTATCTCTCGCCGGAGCCGAACGCGCCACACCGGGCCGAAGTCTACAAGCTCCTCGTTCATCGCGACTTTCAGCGGCAAGGCATCGGCCTCGCTCTCATGCAGGCTGTCGAGCGTGAGGCCATGGCTAGAAAACGGTCCTTGCTCCTCCTCGATACGGTCGAGGGCGGTGCCAGCGAGCGGCTTTACAGGCGGCTCGACTGGCACGAGGTCGGCTCTGTCCCGCATCACTTTGTCGACCCGCATGGCCAGCCGAAAGTCTCTATCTATTTCATGAAGCATCTGCCGCTTTAGGCCGGTAGGCGACCCTCTCGCCGTCTTCCTTCACGAAGTCCCGAACAGGGTGGTCGAGCAAATCCAGCACCAACTCGGACGGCCGGCAAAGCATGGTGCCGCGCGGCGTTTCGACGATCGGCCGATTGATGAGAATGGGGTGGGCGAGCATCTGGTCGATCAGCTCCTCCTCGCTCCATTTGGCATCGGCCAGACCAAGCTCGGCATAGGGCGTACCCTTTTCGCGCAACAGTGCGCGCGCGGACATCCCTATGGCCTTGAGCAGGCCGACCAGGCGAGATCGCGAGGGCGGATCTTTCAGATACTCGATGACGACAGGCGTCTCGCCGCTCGCCACGAGGAGAGCCAGCGTGTTGCGCGACGTCCCGCAATCGGGGTTGTGATAGATGGTGACGGTCACGGCCCTGCCCTTTCGGTCTGTGGTGTGGTGTCGGCGGGAGTTAGAAGCCAGCGCATTGCGGCCGCGGCAATGAGTGCCCCGGCAAATTCGGCAAGGATGAAACCGGGAAGGTCGGCCGGCCGGATGCCGGAAAAGCTGTTGGTCAGCGAGCGGGCGACAGCCACGGCCGGATTGGCAAAGGAAGTCGAAGCCGTGAACCAATAGGCGGCCGTTATGTAGAGCCCTACCAGCCAGGGGATGGCGGTCCGCTCGAAGCGCAGGCCGGCCAGGATGACGGCGACCAGGCCGAAGGTCGCGACACCTTCGGAGAACCATTGCGCGCCGCCGGTGCGCATATGCGCTGAGGCCTGCACGAGCGACTGGCCGAACATGGCGTGCGCCGTCATCGTGCCGGCAATACCACCCAGGATCTGTGCCGCGATGTACAGACCGGCAACGCGCATCGGCAACTGCCTCAGCACCGTGAAGACCAGCGTGACTGCCGGATTGAAATGCGCGCCGGAGATGGGCGCCAGGAGGGTGATCAGCACCACCAGAATGGCGCCTGTCGGCAGCGTGTTGCCGAGAAGCGCCACGGCTTTGTCCTGGGTCAGCGTCTCGGCCATGATGCCGGAGCCGACCACGGTGGCGACGAGGAAGGCCGTGCCCAGCGCCTCGGCCGCCAGACGGCGCGGCACACCGTATTCAGGCATCGGCGCGGCTTCCCTTTTGCGGCACGCAGCACGCCGGGTTGAGCGCCGGCGAACAGATCTCCGGCCGGCCGGAGCAGCAATCCTCCATCAGGAACCGGATAAGGCCAGTCAGCGCATCATATTCGGCGCTGTAGACGATCGACCTGGAGTCGCGCCGGGTGGAGACCAGGCCGGCGCGCTCCAACTCCTTCAGGTGAAAGCTGACATTGGAGGCCGAGACCTCCACCTGCTCCGCCAGCGCCCCGGCGGCGATGCCGTCCGGGCCGGCAACGACCAGCAGCCGTAGCAGCTTCAGCCGCGTTTCCTGCGACAGCGCCCCGAAGGCGGAAAGGGCTTGACGTTCATCCATATTTCAACAATCCTAAAAATATCGAAATGAGGATTATCGCAGATGCTCGCCGCTGACAACACCGAATTTGACCGTGCCGCGATATCCGATCCCGCCGACATCACCATTGACGGCCTGCTCGGGTTCCTCGCGGCACACAAGGAAAAGCCGCTGGTGTTTTTCTATGACGGCCGCGCCGTGCAGCCCGGCTATCACGTCACCGAGGTGAAGGCCGGCCAGTTCTCGGCGCTGGATTGCGGCGCAAACCCCGAATCCTGGTCGGAGATTTTTGTCCAGCTGTGGGATGTGAACGAAGACCGCACGCATATGCCGGCAGCCAAATTCTCCGCCATCATCCGCAAGGTCACCGAACATGTCGGGCTCGACCATGCTGCCAAGCTGACGTTCGAGGTCAGCGATGGCGTGCGGCCGATGCAGCTCTACCGCGCCGCCCTGCCCGAAATTATCGCTGGTGCCGTGCATGTCGAGCTCTCACCACGGCCGGCAAGCTGCAAGCCGCGCGACCGCTGGCTTGAGGCGCAACAGAAGATCAGCGCGTCATGCTGCGGACCGGCAAGTGACGATATGCTCGCCGGCGGCATTAAGAACTCACCTCGCTGAACCGGCGCATGCGCTCGATACCGGTGTCGCCCTGGATGGGAAACATCTGGTCGCGGCGGTCGGCGGTCGTATTGGTCGATTGAGCCATGGTTTCGACCGTACCGCCCGGACGGGCACTTTGGAGGGATTTTTGGATCTGTTCAGGAATGAGCCTGATCGATGACGCGGCCGACAGCGCAGGCCACGATCTCCGCCCAATACTATCCTGTCACGCCAAACGCCTGGGCTGCAGCGGGGGATACGTCGGAATCCCCCAAGGCAGATCCTGGAGACAAGCCATCCGTCACATCTTTATAGAGCGCTATTGGATGCGGGTGCCCCACCAGATACCCCTGTATCTCGGGACATCCTTCCTTCATCAGGAAAACACGCTCGTCTTCTGTTTCAACGCCCTCTGCAATGACAGGCAAGGCCAGTGCATTCCCCAGGCTGAGTATCGTGCGCACGATCGCGGCTGACTGGACGTTCGAACCGACACCCGAAACAAAACTGCGATCGATCTTGATCTTGTCGAATGGAAACGCCTGCAGCGAGGAAAGCGAGGCATATCCGGTGCCAAAATCATCCATGGAGACCCTGACGCCTAACGCCTTCAATCGCCGCAGAACCGACAGTGCAGTTGCCCGATCGCGGATCAGGACCCCTTCCGTGATTTCCAGTTCCAGACGCCCCGGCGCAAGGCCGGTCTCGTAGAGGATCGAATGAACGAGACCCACCAGGTCCCCGAAGCGGAATTGCACAGGGGAAAGATTGACAGCGATCTGCAGAGGTGAGGCCCAGGAGGCGGCGTCCTTGCAGGCCTGCCTGAGCGTCCATTCCCCTATTTCGACGATCGTGCCGTCCTGTTCGGCAAGGGAGACAAACGCGGTCGGCGAGACGAGCCCGTGTTTTGGGTGGTGCCAACGGGCAAGTGCCTCAAAACCAAAGATTTCGCCGTCTATGCGGGCTTGCGGCTGATAGTGGAGCACAAGTTCGCCGCGTGTGACCGCCGATCGCAAATCCTGCTGCAAGGCATAGCGTTCTCTCAGTCGCCGATCCATTTCCGGGTCGAAGAACTGCAGCATTCGGCGACCGTCCGCCTTGGCTCTGTAGAGCGCGGCGTCGGCATTTGCCATGAGCGATGCGGCACTGTCTCCGTCCCTCGGATAGATCGCCGCGCCAATGCTCAGCCCGATTGAAATGTGCTGGCCGCGGATTTCGAATTCGCCCGCCGCCGATTCGAACAGACGATCGGCGACTTCCCTGGCTCCGGCGGGTCGTTCATCCAGGGCCAGGACAAGCGTGAATTCGTCGCCGCCCATGCGGGCGACAAAGGCCTCTGGCGCCGCAGCCTGAAGACGCCGGGCGATGGTGCACAGGAGATCGTCGCCGGCCGCGTGCCCAAAGACGTCGTTGGTCTCTTTGAAATGATCAAGGTCGATGCTGAACACGACAAAGCTGGCATGCTTTGCTCTCGCCCACTCGAGCGTCGTGGTCAGGTGCGCAGCAAGGGCCGTTCGGTTCGCCAGACCGGTAAGCGGATCGTGGTGCGCGAGATGCGCGATTTGCTCGTGCCGTGCCATGAGTTCGGTGCGCGCTACGTTCATGTTCTCGCGCGCTTCGTCCAGGCCATGGGCGGCTTCCCTCACCTTGTCCTGGAGCAGGTTGAAGCTTTCGGCCATCTCTCCGAGTTCGTCGCGAGAGTTTACCTGCACCGGCATGATGTTCACGGAGGCGTGCGCAGCAGCGAGGTCTCCACGCCCAAGAGCGGCCATGGCGAGGGAGAAGTCCTTCAGCGTTCCGGATGTCAAACGCTTCGCTGCGTCGCTCACCTCGGTTGCCGAATGGGTGATCATTCCCGGCATGATCAGGCCGACGCTGATGGTCATCAACGCGACAACGACAAAAATGTCCTCCAGCGCGGAGATCAGGGACGCATCGGCGTTGGGAACACTGCCGATCGCCAGGAAGTAGCCGGCACCGTCAAGCACAAGCACAAAAAGCATGGCTCCCGTAAGCTTCAGGTGAAGCGTATGCGGCAGCAAGGGTAGACCCAGCGCGTGGCGATCCTCCAGGGCGCGCCAGGCGTAAAGCGCAGCACCCGAATAGGCCAACGCCAGACCGAACAGGACGGTAGGAAGGCCAAACTGCTGGAAGCCCAGTATGGCGGTCAATAGCCATATTGCCGCCGCGACCACGCCAAGGACGATCGTTCCTCTGGGAGCCCGAAAGGGTCGCTTGGCATCGGGGCTGTCACGGCGCAAGAGCCAGACTGCGATGTTCGGCATGCAGATGCTGATCAGGTAGGTGAAATTGGCTGCGGCGATCATCCAGAGGGGATAACCGCACAGCATGAAACCGATTGCCGCGGCAGCGGTGAGCAGCGTTGCCGCCCATGGGCAATCCGTTGTCGAGATGCGGCTGGCCAGGAATCTCGGCAGCAGGCCGTCTTCGCTCAGCTGCGCGAGGGTCCGCGCGGCGCCTGCCAATGGCTGCAACGTTCCATGGAACATGTTGAACATGATGAACCAGATGGCGGCCGCCTTGCCGAAACTGCCCAACAGGGGCGCAAACGTCGGCCCGAGAGCCATGGCGAGGTCGGTGCCGAGCGGCTCAGGTCCAAGCACACCCAGCCAGACGACCGGCAGGACAAGGAAGTAGATGCCGGCCATTGCCGCGCTGGCCCACATCGCCCGGGGAATGTTGCGGTTGGGGTCGATGGTTTCGCCAACATGGCAGGCTGCAGCCTCGAATGCCGGCGCGGCGAATCCGATCAGGTAGAGCCCCGCCATCACCGACGTGATATCGCCGAACAGGCCGGCAAACGGGCTGGTCAGCGCAAAATCCGTCGCCTTGCGCCAGTCGACTTCGCCACTGATGACCGGGACAAGGGACGAGAGAAACGCCAGTATTGCGGAGGCCGTGGCGACCGGTATCGCCAGTCGGACCACCCACTTGATTCCGCACAAATTGACTGCCGCAAAGAATGCGACAAGCCCGCAGGCGACCGCCTCCACGGGGAGGCCCGGCAGGTACCATTGCTGGATTGCAGACGCTGAAAGAATCGCGGTCAGTCCGCAGGTCGGAACCCAGCCCCACCAATAGCAAGTGCCCGTCAAGGCCGAGAGGACGGGACTGTAAGGCCTGAAAGCTTCCGCACACGCCGCAGAGATGCCGCCGACGCGGTTTGGCCACATGAGAACCAGTTCGGTCCACGCCGGCGCGGCAGCCCAGCCAAGCAGCAGGCCAATGAAGAGCAACGGAACCGCGGCGCTTCCTTGACCGGGAATATTACCTTGGCCGACAAAAAGAGCGGCGATCAGAAAGAGGCTTTGATTGCTGCCACCCATGGCGAGCGCTGTCGTGCCCACCCATCCCAGGGTTCTCGGGTGCGGTCGAGAAGGGGTGACGTCGCGCATTCTGAGACATCCATTCCAGTGCGGAGCGCTGTCAGACTCGCGATCGTAAACTGTGTAGAGGTGTTTCTGTCTAACGCAGCGCTCTCGAAGTCAAAGATGAACCTAGGTGAGACATATTAAGACTTCGTACCAAGGCCGATCCGATCGATAATCACTGTCGATTGGCGGGTACACGGTTCGACAATGTGCGTGCGGCGCGGCGGGTCTTATCTCATTCGCTCTCGAAGTCGTCAGCCCCTTTCATCTATAGGCATCGACGCAAAGGCGAAGCGAATAGTCGAGAATACAAGCCGCCGATGGCTGTTTAACGATAAAACGATACTGTTGCCGAGCGCTCTCGTTCGAGAGTTGCAGATGAACGCGGCTGTAGATCGTCAACACGTTCACCGGCTTTTGCTGGGGTGCCTCGCCATTCTCGGGCAAGTTCGAAGCCTTCCAGTTCCGTGATGTGGGTGAAGGCATCGGCGAGCGCCAGGGGCGGTCGCTGACACCACAGAACCACAGGCAACAAAAAAGCCCGGACGAACCGGGCTTTTTTGTCAGGCGTCTCAACCACGCTAAGCGGTTCGAAACGGGAATTTGGTGCCCAGAAGAGGACTCGAACCTCCACTCCTTGCGGAACACGGACCTGAACCGTGCGCGTCTACCAATTCCGCCATCTGGGCTGGTGCGGGCTCATGTAAGCGGGCAAGCGACAGGTGTCAACGCGCTTTTTTCAAACCCGCTCCTAGGGCGCCGGCTCAGTTTTCCAACACGTCCTTCGATGCCACCGTGGAATCGGCGTTGAGCTTGTAGATCACCGGCACGCCGGTGCCGAGTTCGAGCTTGACGATCTCCTCGCCGCTCTTGCCGTCCAGCGCCATGATCAGCGCGCGCAGCGAATTGCCGTGCGCGGCGACCAGCACCGTGCCGCCCTTCAGCACATGCGACTGCATGTCGTGCAGATAGTACGGCCAGACGCGGGCGCCGGTGTCCTTCAGGCTTTCGCCGCCGGGCGGCGGCACGTCGTAGGAGCGGCGCCAGATGTGCACCTGGTCCTCGCCCCACTTCTTGCGGGCGTCGTCCTTGTTGAGGCCGGAAAGGTCGCCATAGTCGCGCTCGTTCAGCGCCTGGTCGCGGATCGTCTTCAGATCGCTCTGGCCGACGGCGTCGAGAATGTGCTGGCAGGTCTTTTGCGCCCGGATCAGCGCCGAGGTGAAGGCGATGTCGAATTTCAGCCCGCGCGCCTTGAGTTTTGCGCCGGCTTCCTTGGCCTCCTCGTGGCCCTGCTCGGTCAGGTCGACATCGCGCCAGCCAGTAAACAGGTTCTTCAGGTTCCATTCGCTCTGGCCGTGGCGCACGAGCACGAGAGTTCCCGACATGTTTGCTCCTTCGAGTTTGTGGGGTGGGTCTGAGCAATTCCAGGAAAAGTGTGTAGCGGTTTTCCGTCCGGAATTGCGTAAGAAAAATAGATGCTTCAGCTCAGGCCGAGCACGTCCCGCATCGAATACAGTCCAGGCTTCCTCGCACGAGCCCAAAGCGCCGCCTTCACCGCGCCGCGGGCAAAGATCGCGCGGTCCTCGGCATGGTGCGACAGCGTGATGCGCTCGCCGGTGCCGGCCAGGATCACGCTGTGGTCGCCGACCACCGAGCCGCCGCGCAAGCTGGCAAAGCCGATCGTTCCAGGCTTGCGCACGCCGGTGTGGCCGTCGCGCACCCGCACATCGTTGCCGGAAAGGGGAATGCCGCGACCCGCGGCCGCCGCTTCGCCGAGCAGCAAGGCGGTGCCCGACGGCGCGTCGACCTTGTGCTTGTGGTGCATTTCGAGGATCTCGATGTCGAAATCGTCGCCGTCGAGCGCGCGCGCCGCCTGCTCGACCAGCACTGCCAGCAGATTGACGCCGAGGCTCATATTGCCGGACTTGACGATGGTCGCATGGCGCGCTGCCGCTTCTATCTTCGCATTGTCTTCGGCCGAACAGCCGGTGGTGCCGATGACATGGGCAATGCGCGCCTGCGCGGCATAGCCGGCGAATTCGACGGTGGCTGCCGGCGCGGTGAAATCGAGCACGCCGTCGGCCTTGGCGAACACCGGCAGCGGGTCGTCCGATATCGTGACATTGATGATGCCGATGCCGGCAAGTTCGCCCGCATCCTTGCCGAGATAGGGCGATCCGGTGCGCTCGACCGCGCCGACGACGCGCGCCCCCGGCATCGAATGGATGGCGCGGATCAGCGTCTGGCCCATGCGGCCGGCCGCCCCCACCACCACCAGGCCCATATCGCCGGATTCGCTCATACGGTCCTCCCCACCACCTTCTTTCCACGCGAACGCGGCAGCGGAGTTTGGATTGGCTTGGCGTCGTCGACAAGCCCCAGCCCCTTCTTGCCCTGCACCCGGTGGAAACGGGCATAAACGCTGTGCGGATCGGCCATCAGCGAGGCATGCGTGCCTTCCTCGACCAGCCGGCCGGCTTCCATGACGATGATGTGGTCTGCATTGACCACGGTCGACAGCCGGTGCGCGATCACGATGGTGGTGCGGCCGGCCATGACGTGGGTGAGCGCTTCCTGGACGCGGGCTTCGGCCTCGTTGTCGAGCGCCGAGGTCGCTTCGTCGAGCAGCAGGATCGGTGCGTTGCGCACGATGGCGCGAGCAATCGAGACGCGCTGGCGCTGGCCGCCCGACAGCGTCGCGCCGCTTTCGCCGACCGGCGTGTCATAGCCCTGCGGCTGCATGCGGATGAAGTCGTCGGCAGCGGCTTGGTGTGCCGCCTGTTCGATTTCGGCGTCGGTGGCCGAAAGCCGGCCATAGCGGATGTTGTCGCGGATGGTGCCTTCGAACAGATAGGGCGACTGCGAGACATAAGCGATCGAGCTTCGCAACGAGTGTTTGGTGACTTTGGAAATGTCCTGGCCGTCGATTTCGATCGTGCCTGCATCGACATCGTAGAAGCGCTGCAGCAGCGCCACCAGCGTCGTCTTGCCGGCGCCCGAGGCGCCGACGATGGCCGTCATCTTGCCGGCGGCGGCGGTAAAGCTCAGATCCTGCAGCACCGGCACTTCCTCGACATACCGGAAGGACACGTTGTTGAAGCGCACCGCGCCGGTGGTGAAATGTGCCTCGGCGGCGTCCGGCGCGTCGCCCTGTTTCGGCTCGCGGTCGAGCAGCTCGTAGATCATGCGCGCATTGA
Source organism: Mesorhizobium sp. P2_F7 (assembly GCF_056403695.1). NCBI lineage: Bacteria > Pseudomonadati > Pseudomonadota > Alphaproteobacteria > Hyphomicrobiales > Phyllobacteriaceae > Mesorhizobium > Mesorhizobium sp. P2_F7. The sequence goes on from NZ_JBFUFA010000018.1 coordinate 61,231, forward strand.
CCAGTGCTCGCTCCATCGAGACCTGCATGCGCGCCAGGCGCCGCGCCGGATCATAGGCCAGGATCAGCGCGGTGATGAACGAAAACACCGCACCCGGTGGCTGGCCGAGCACCAGCGCCCGATAGCCGGAATAACCGATGACCGCGGTGACCGCGAGGCCGGCCAGCATGTCCGAAATCGGCGACAGCCGCTCCGAGACTCGGGCGATCTTGTTGCTGCGCTGTTCGGCGCTGGCGGCGAGGTCGCCGATGCGGCGCGACAGCTCCTCCTCCATGGTGAAGGCCTTGACGATGGCGATGCCTTGGGTGGCCTCCTGCACGGCCCCGATCAGCCGGGAATTGATGAGCACCGATTCCCGGTTGATCTTGCGTACCCGACGCGTGATGTAGACGACGGCCCAGATCAGCGGCGGTCCGATCAGCAGTGAACTCAGCGACAGCACCGGATCCTGGTAGATCATGACGCCTACAAGGCCGACCAGGGTCACCGCGTCGCGGGTGATCGAGACGATGGTCAACGACAAAAGGTCGCGAATACCGCCGACATTCTCATTGACCTGCGCCGCCAGCCGGCCCGAACGCGTGTCGTTGAAGAAGTCGACGCCGAGCTTCATCAGATGATCGAAGATGCGTCTCTGGTAGCGCGCCACCAGATTGTTGCCGATGGTGGCCAGCGCCACCGCCTGGCCGTAGCCGGCGAAGCCGCGGATCATGAAGGCGCCCATGAAACCGGCGCAGATCCACAAGACGGCGCCGCCCTGCCGTTCGTAGAATATCTGGTTGACCATCGGCGCCATGATCCAGGCGCTGAAGGCCGTCGTGCCCGAAACCAGCAGCGAGCAGATGATGGCGACGGCATAGTGCCAGCGATAGTCACGGCTGTTTTCAGCCAGGATGCGGCGCAGCACGGCCGAGACCTCGGTCGGCCGCACCTTCAATCTGTTTGGGCTTTGGAATGTCAAATCTGCAGCGCTTTGTCGGTTTCCGCGTCATAGAGCGGGCTGGAATTCGGCCCCCTCTTACCGCCCCGGCTACGGCTTGCCTATGGCGAAACTTCGTCGCGACCCAGGGTTGGGGTCACGAATGCGGCAACCTTTTCCCGGAAAAGTCCCATGTTCGGTACGAAATGGATCACACCCGCCAGCGCCGCCCCGCGGTCTGGACGCCGAACAGCGAAGGGTTGCGGGCATAGGCGGCGAGGCCGAGAAGCGCTGCCAGCGGGTGGGTGATGACATAGACCGGCATCGAGCGCATCAGCGCGCTGTGCGGCGCCTTGTCCTCGAAGGCGGCGCGGAAATTGCCTTGCTTCAGCGCCGGCACGATCTTTTGCGCGATGCCGCCGGTCAAAAACACGCCGCCGCGGCTCATGAACACCAGCGCCAGGTCCCCCGCGGTGCGGCCGAGACAAGTGACGAACAGCGCCAGCGCTTCCTCGGCGACCGCATCGGTCTTGGCCAGCGCCGCCCCCGTGATTTCGGCCGGCGTGGTGAAGGCCGACGGTTTTCCGTCCGCCTTGGCCACCGCCCGGTAGACATTGACCAGGCCGCGCCCGCACAGGATCTGTTCGCCCGAAATGCGGCCTTCGAGCTTCTCGATATGCGGAAAAACCTCGAAATCACGGGGTGTGCGCGGCCCGATATCCATGTGGCCGCCTTCGCCAGGCACCGGTATCCAGTGGTTGAGGGCATGCACCAACCCGGCGACGCCGAGCCCGGTGCCGGGGCCGAGCACGACGCGTCCGGCATTTTCCTCCGGCGTGCCGCCGCCGATCTTTTCCATATGCTCCTCGCCGAGCGCGACGACAGCCAGCGCCTGCGCCTCGAAATCGTTGAGCACGACGATGTCGCTCAGGCCCAGATTGGAAAACATCTGCTTCGGCTTCACCACCCAGGGACAGTTGGTGAGCGGGATCTCGTCGCCATCGACCGGCCCGGCGATCGCCAGCACCGCCGAATTCGGCCGCACCGACGAGCGGTCGAGCACCGCTGCCTGGATCGCCTCGTCGATGGTATTGAAATTGGCCGTCTGCACGATCTGCGGCTCGCCGGCTTCCGAATTCGCATCGAGCACGATCGAAAAGCGCGCATTGGTGCCGCCGATATCGCCGATCAGCACTGGAAACCGCAACGCTGCGTCGTCGTCGCCTGCCATGCCTTGGTCGTCCCCTTTGTGGCGACGTTGCGCCGGTTTCAATCGCCCGTTTTTCAATCGATTGACTAGCGCATGACCCGGAAAAGGGAAAGCGTCAGTTCGCCATTACTGACCGACGTTTGCCGGCGGCCGTCGCCTTGGCAGGGGAATGCCGATCTCGGGCGTGGCGGTGAAGGCGTTGGCCGTGCCTGGCAAGCCGCCGGCGTTGCCGGCAATCGGCGGCGCAGGCGCGTCCGGTTCCGGCGCCCTGGCAGCGATCGGCACGCCGCCGCCGCGATAAGTGACGGCTTCAACCGAGTCGGCATCGGGCTGGTCGAGCACGAACTGGCACTGTTTCGGCAGGTTCGCCATCGTCATCACGTCGCGCGCCTTGGGCGCATCCGGGTTCTTGTTGGGGCGCCACGGCTCCTCGGTGAACCACCAGGCCAGCGGCTTGCCGCAGCCGTCATCGTCGGGCGTCGCTTCCTGTCCCTTGCAGTTGGGCGAGCCCGGCTGGCAGCCGATGCGGATATGGAAATGATAGTCATGGCCCCAGAACGGCCGGATCTTGCGCAGCCAGGAGCGGTCGCCGGTGACGGTGTCGCAGAGCTTCTTCTTGATGCCGGGATTGACCAGGATGCGCTCGACCTCCGGATAGCTCGCCGCGCGCTTCAGAAGCTGCGTGTGCATCGGCTTCCACAGCCGGTCCTTCACCAGATGCGTCTTGTCGTCGACCATCAGCGTGGCGCTGATGTTCTCGCGCTCCTGGGTCGTGAGCTTGCGGTCGGGCATCGGCGTCAGCCAGATATCGGCGTCGAGGCCGATCTGGTGCGAGGCGTGCCCGGTCAGCATCGGCCCGCCGCGCGGCTGCGAGATATCGCCGATCAACAGGCCCGGCCAGCCGTCGGCGGCGGCATCGCGCGACAGTTTCTCGATCAGCGCGATCATCGTTGGATGGCCCCAGCGACGGTTGCGCGAGGGACGCATCACTTCCCAGTTCTGGCCGTCCATCGGAATGGCGACGCCGCCGGTGAAGCAGCCCCTGGAATAAAAGCCGAAGGATTGCGCCGCAGCCACCGCCGGCAGCTTTTTGGCGCCGAACAGGTCTTTTGCCCGCGGCTCGGCCGTTATTGCGCCCGCCATCAGTCCGGCCAGTGCGACAATCGCCAGCGCCGCCGTCAGGAACGGGCGTCTGCCGGGCAAGGATCGCATCGACATCGTCATGAGCCCCCCTCTGCTGCAGGCCACTAATCCAGGCGAATCATACCACGCCCGGCGCTGCGTTTCGATTATCCGCCCTTCATCGGGCTACGCGGCTCGCCGTCGCGCCAGCTCCCGTCGGCCCACATCCCGTCGAACGCCTTGCGGTAGTCCGGATAGCGGAATCGGTAGCCCGCCGCCTTGATCGCTGTGTTGGCGACGCGCTTGTTCTCGCCATAGAAGGACCGCGCCATAGGCGAAAGTTGGGCGGTCTCGAAAGGAATTTCGGGCGGCGGCTCAATTCCCATCAGCGAAGCCGCATAAGTAACGACATCCCGCGGCGGTGCCGGCTCGTCATCGGTGACGTTGAAGATGCCGCCTGTATTGCCGCCGATGAGATGCCAGAGCGCACCGGCAATGTCGTCGCAATGGATGCGGTTGAAGACCTGGTCCGGCTTGACCAGACGCCGTGCGGAGCCGTTTTCCAGATTGACCAAAGCGTTGCGGCCCGGCCCGTAAATGCCGGAAAGCCGCAGGATTGCTACCGGCTTCCCGGTCGCGCGGCCAAGCTCGAGCCAGTCCTGCTCGGCCGCCACCCGCATGGCCGAGCGCTTCGACACCGGCCGGCATGCGTCTGTTTCATCGACCCAGGCACCGTCATAATTGCCGTAGACGCCGACAGTCGAGAGATAGCCGATCCATTCAAGTGCCGGCATCGCCGCAATCGCCTGACGCGCCGCATTCAGCACGGGGTCGCCGGCCTCTTCCGGCGCCACCGAGACGACCATGTGGGTGGTTTTCTCCAGCGCGTCGCTGATTTCAGGGGTCAGCGCGCCGTCGAAGAGCAACGGCATAATGCCTGTCTGCCTGAGAGATTCGACCTTTTCCGGCGTGCGCGTGGTGCCGAAAACCGGCACGGCTTGCTTGTTGGCCCGGGCAAACGCCTTGCCCGAATAGCCCGCGCCGAAGATGAAGACCTGCTTTTCGCTCATGCATGCGCCTCAATTGGCAGCGCGGACAGCCATTCGTCGCGCACTGTCGCGTCGGTTTCGGTTTTCGAGCCGGCAGCGGCCAGCTCGCTGAATTCGGCCTCCGGCACCAGCCGCGCCAGCGCCCACACCGCCGCGCCGCGCACCAACGGCGAGGCGTCGCCGAGCAAGGCGCGAACCTCGCCGGCCAGCGAAGCATCGCCGGAATTGCCGGCGGCGATCAGCACATTGCGGACAAAACGGTCGCGGCCGATGCGCTTGATCGGCGAGCCCGAGAAGAAAGCTCGGAACGCCGCGTCATCCAGCTGCAGCAACTCGACCAGCGCTGGCTCACGCAATTCGGCGCGGGCGGCAAGCTTTGCTTCCGAGGCGGCGCGGGCGAACTTGTTCCACGGGCAGGCGGCAAGGCAATCGTCGCATCCGTAAATGCGATTGCCGATCTTGTCGCGGAATTCGTGCGGGATCGGCCCCTTGTTCTCGATGGTCAGGTAGGAGATGCAGCGCCTGGCATCGAGCCGGTAGGGCGCTGGAAAGGCATCGGTCGGGCAGGCATCGAGGCAGGCGCGGCAGGAGCCGCAATGGTCTGCCTCGGCCGCGTCGGGCTCGAGCTCGACGGTGGTGAAGATGGTGCCGAGGAACAGCCAGGAGCCGTGCTCGCGGCTGACCAGGTTGGTATGCTTGCCTTGCCAGCCGAGCCCGGCGGCCTCGGCCAGCGGCTTTTCCATCACCGGTGCGGTATCGACGAAAACCTTGACGTCGCCGCCGGCCTGCGCCACGATCTTGCCGGCGATTTCCTTCAGCCGGCCCTTCATAATTTCGTGATAGTCGCGGTTTTGCGCATAGACCGAGATCGCGCCGCGGTCGCGCCTTGCCTGCAGCGTGCGCGGATCATGGTCCGGACCGTAATTCATCGCCAGCACGACGATCGAACGCACGTCGGGCCATAGCGTCAACGGCTCGCTGCGGCGCTCCAGCGTCTCCGCGATCCACGCCATCGAGCCATGAAAACCGTCGGCGACGAACTCGGCGAGCCTTGCCGGCGCCAGCGGGATCGCGCTGGGAGAAGTGACCGCAACCGCATCGAAGCCGGCGCGCCGCGCCTCTGCGTCGATCAGCGCGCGCAGGGTTTGGCTTTTAGAAGTCGAGGTCCGCATAATGCGACACCGGCGACAGGCCGCGCACCCGGTCGGAGAGCAGCGGCCTAAAGGAAGGCCGCGATTTCACCCGCGTGTACCATTCGCGCGCCGCGGCATGTTCACGCCAGTCGATCTCGCCGAGATAATCCAGCACCGACAGCGTCGCGGCCGCTGCCAGGTCGGCATAGGTCACCTTGCTGCCGGCCAGCCAGTGGCGGGTGCCGGCCAGCCAGTTGGTGTATTTCATGTGCTGGCGAATGTTGGCGCGGGCCGCGCGGATCGCCGCCGAATCGGGCGAGCCGCCGCCCGCCGTTTCCGGCATCACCGGCTTCAGCACGCGTTCGCGCACCAGATGCCGCGTCACTTCGCCCTCGGCCTTGTTGAGATACCAGTCTGTGAGACGGCGGATTTCGGCGCGCTGCATCGGGTCTTCGGCAAACAGGCGCTTGTCGCGCTTCAAGACGCCGCGCGTCTCGTCGAGATATTCGGCGATCACCATGGCGCCGACGATCGGCACGTCGCCTTCGGCAAGCAGGATCGGCAAGGTGCCGGCCGGGTTCAGTGCCAAAAACTCCTTGCGCCGCGTCCACGGTTTTTCCTCGATCAGCGCCAGCTCCTCGCCATACTCGCCGAAGGCGAGGCGAACGAAGCGGCAGGTGGCGAACATCGGGTGATGGAAAAGCGTCAGCATGGTTCCGCGATAATTCAGCGCACTGGCGAATCGCAGGGCGCACCGGTAAGTCTTGGCGGCCCGTCATGCGGCCGTCACGGTGTTGCGACCTATAGGGGGACTTGCCCGCCGTGACAAGCAAGCCATTTGCAAGCCGTTTCCTATCGTCACTTCAATGCCGAGGTTGCCATGGATAGCCACACCATTGTCGAAGCCCTGCTGCTCGGCCTGCTGGAGGGGCTGACAGAGTTCATCCCGGTCTCCTCCACCGGCCATATCCTGCTCGCCGGCCACTTTCTCGGCTTCCATTCCACCGGCAAGGCCTTCGAGATCCTGATCCAGCTCGGCGCCATCCTGGCCATCCTCAGCGTCTATTTCCGCCGCCTGTGGCAGATGCTGCTCGACCTGCCGCATGATCGGCTGACGCGGCATTTCGTCCTCGGCATCCTGATCGCCTTCCTGCCGGCGGCCATCATCGGCGCGCTGGCGCATGATTTCATCAAGACGGTGCTGTTCGAATCGCCAAGGCTGATCTGCATCATGCTGATCATCGGCGGTGTCATCCTGCTGGTCGTCGACCGCATGAAGCTGCAGCCGGTCTACCGCGATGTCGAGCGCTTCCCGACAAGGCTCTATCTGCAGATCGGCCTGTTCCAGTGCCTGTCGCTGATCCCCGGCACGTCGCGTTCCGGTTCGACCATCGTCGGCGCACTGCTTCTGGGCGTCGACAAGCGCGCGGCGGCCGAATTCTCCTTCTTCCTCGCCATCCCGACCATGGTCGGCGCCTTCGCCTTCGACCTGTTCAAGAACCGCAACGTCTTGACCACGGCCGACCTGCCGATCATCGCCATCGGCTTCGTCGCCGCCTTCGTCACCGCGCTGTTCGTCGTGCGCTTCCTGCTCGATTACGTCTCGCGCAACGGCTACTCGCTGTTCGGCTGGTGGCGCCTGGTGGTGGGTGCGGTTGGGTTGGTGGCGTTGATGATCTGGGGGTGAGCTTTACCCTCCCCCCTTGTTGGGGTCCGAAGGACGGGCGAGACACGTGGCTCGCCCCGGCAAGCCGATCCGCAAAGCGGATCGGGGTGGGGGGCGGCGCCATACCCCAGCCCCGGTTCGCCTACGACGCTTCGAGTCGCCTGCTCACCGACCCTCCCCACAAGGGCAGGGGAATCGCATATGGCGATTTTGGGCTTGGCTTGAGAAGAGATTCTTTGGGAAGGCAGTCTTAGCGAAGGAGCGACTGCCATTTCCAGCCTTGAGAGCTATTTCGGSGCGGTGCCAGATCCGCGTGCGGCCAACGCCACGCACCGGCTAGGCGATCTGATCGTGATGATGATCGCGGCAAGCCTGTGTGGCGCAACCAACGCGACGGAGTTTTCGCTGTTCGCGCAAGAGCGCAAGCAGGCGCTGTCGCGTTTGATCGACTATGAAGAGGCACCCAGCCATGACACCTTCTCGCGGCTGTTGCGGCTGCTTGATCCGGAGGCCTTCGGGCGTGCGTTCGCTGCCTTTGCCGCAGGC
>NZ_JBFUFA010000019.1:0-56486 GCF_056403695.1 Mesorhizobium sp. P2_F7
GCGGCAGGAGCCGCGGCCTGATCGCCGGTGGCCGGCGCCGCAGGCTTGGTCTCGGGCGCCGGAACGGTCAGCAGTTCAGCCGGCTTGCCCGGCTCCTCGACCATCGCCAGCACCTGGCCGGCGGCATCCTTGGGAACCGAAACGACGGCGGTCTGCACCGAAGGCGTAACGACATCGCCAGTCGTCGAGCGCAGCGCAATTGTATAGTCGCCGGGCTTCAGCGGATCGTCGAGAACGATGACAAAGGCACCGTCCGGACCGGCGACCGTCGAGCCGAGCACTGTCGAGCCGTTGAGGATCTCGACCTTGGCATTGGGCGCGGCATTGCCGGCAACGACGATCGAGCCGTTGCTTTCGACGCGCACAACATCGAAGCTCGGCACAACCGGGCCGGCCGCGGCCGGTGCTGGAGTTGCCGGGGCAGCAGCGGGCGCGGCAGGTGTTGCCGGAGCGGCTGCTTCTGTAGCGGGAGCCGTCGCGTCGGCGGGCGCCGGTGCCGGCACAGCCTTGGCATCGGTGGGTGCAGCAGGCGCTGGCGGCAGCCTTCCCTCGGTCCCCGAATCGGCTGGCTTGTCAGCCGGCGGTGTCAGCGACGCAATCTCCGCCGGCGGCGTGGGATTGAGATACGGGTCGAGTGCGCCCGATATATAAGCGGTTCCGATGACCGCGACGGTGCCACCCGCCGCGAACAGAAACGCCTTCAATGGATTAACAGCCATATTTCCCCTGCCCCTTAGCCACCTAACGCCGGTCTAGCGTGTTTTGCCGGAACCGACAAGAAAAAGCCCGGGCTTGTCAGCCTCTGGGGCTTGACCCCGCATTCAGACCCAATCACCAATCACGCATGAACACGATTCGATCCGTCTGCGTCTACTGCGGCTCGTCTCCGGGCCGCGATGAAATCTACGCCAAGGCCGGACACCTGCTTGGCCGCTCGCTCGCCAAATCCGGCCTGCGGCTGGTCTATGGCGGCGGCACCAAAGGCATTATGGGCGCCGTCGCCGAAGGCGCGCTCAAGGCCGGCGGCAAGGTGACGGGCATCATTCCGCGCTTCCTTATCAACAAGGAGGCGACCGAAACCGCGCTTGACCGGCTCGACGAGTTGCTGATCACCGACAACATGCACGAGCGCAAGCACAAGATGTTCGAAAAATCCGACGCCTTTGTGGCGCTGCCGGGCGGCATCGGCACGGTCGAGGAGATCGTCGAGGTCATGACCTGGGGCCAGCTCGGCCATCACCGCAAGCCGATCGTCTTCGCCAACGTCAAAGGGTTCTGGAATCCGATGCTGGCGCTGCTCGACCATATGGGAAACGAAGGCTTCATTCATACCGCGCAGCGGGTCAAGCCGCTGGTGGTCGAAGACCCCGAGGCAATCGTCGCCGCGATCATGGTGGCGGGCTCGTCGGTCGATGCGCCGACCGAGGGTGTGCAGTCGGTGATTGATAAGATGTGAGGGCAGTAAGGGAGTAGGGGAGTAGGGCAGTAAGGCAGTAAGGCAGTAAGGCAGTATGTTTAAGCGCGCTCGAGCCTCTACCTACTGCCCTACTGCCCTACTGCCCTACTGCCCTACTGCCCTACTGCCCTACTGCCCTACTGCCCTACTGCCCTACTGCCCTACTGCCCTACTGCCCTACTGCCCTACTGCCCTACTGCCTTACTGCCCTACTGCCCCCCTCAACTCCGCAACCACCGCCCGCTTGTCCTGCCGCCGCCACGCCAGATGGATCGAGACGGTGCGTTTGAACCACGGCAGGTCGCGGAACACGATCCCTGACGGTGCCGCACTCCGGAGACTTGCCTGCACCGTCGCCAGGCCGAGCCCGGCGCTGACCAGGCCGAGCGATGTCAGGGGATCCGCCGTCTCGTAGGCGATGTCGGGCATGAAACCGGCCTCGATGCAGGCGGCGAGGAACTGGCCGCGGTTGGAGTCGGCGGGCTGGCGCACCACGGTGATCCAGGTGCGGCCGTCGAGATGATGCGGGCGGATGTCGGCAACGGCGGTAAGCGCATCGCCCTCGGGTATCGCCAAAACCAGCGGCTCCCGCCGGACCAGCGTCGAGGCAATTTCAGGATAGTTGGCCGGCGGCGGCGAATAGACCAAGCCGAGATCGAGCGTACGTTGGCGCAGCCCCTCGAGCTGGGCGGCCGAGCGCAGGCTCATCAGGCTAAGATGCAGCCGCGGCCGGTCGCTGCGGAATTGCCGCAGCATCCTGCCGACCAGCCCGGCATGCACCGCGCCCTCGACGTATCCTATGGCAAGGCGGCCAGCGGTGCCGGCTGCAAGGTCACGGCCGAGCGCCTCCAGTCGACCGGCGCCCGCTAGAAGTGCCCTCGCCTCGGCAAGAAAGGCCTGCCCCTCGGCATTGAGATGAACCCGCTGCTTCGCCCGTTCGAACAGGGTGACGCCAAGCTGCGCCTCGAGTTGCATGATCTGGCGGCTGAGCGGCGACTGCGAGATATGCAGGAGTTCGGCGGCACGGCCGACAGTGCCTGCATCGGCCACAGTGACGAAATAGCGGAGCTGGCGCAGGTCGAACATTCTCTCTCCAAGGATTTAAGTCCTATTGGGTCTCAACTTTAGCCTACTCAGTCTTGGACAGTCTGGCCAGCGGCAGCAATAATTTGGGCATCGCAACCACAGGAGACCGCCATGCAGTTCTTTGCCCTTCTCACCCGCAACACCGAAAAGTTCAGCGACGCCGACTTCGCGCCCCTTTTGCCCGGCGAGGCCGAACAGCGCCGTACGCTCTATGCCGAGGGTGCGGTGCGCCAGGTGTGGAACCGCGGCGACATTCCGGGCAGCGGCATGATGTTCGAAGCCGGCAGCGACGCCGACGTGCGCGGCCATCTCGCCACTCTGCCGCTGGTCAAGGCCGGCATGATGGACATTGCCGCAGTGGTGCCGCTCGCACCCTACCCCGGGTTTGGGCCGAAGCGCTGATCCAACGACGCAGCCGGCGGCAATCCGTGCCGCCGGCTGCGTGCCCGACGCCAAATGGATCGCAAGAATCAGACATTCGCATCCACTCATCGATCTGACCGACACTGCATCGTTGTGCGCTCTTCTGCGGCTATTAACCTCGATGCTCCAGCGCCTGTTAAGGAATGACGGGCAATAATGCTTCCGGGATATTGTACGCGTCTGGCGTGCGATGCGACTTCGAGCGGTTGATCTTTGCGACGCACTCGTTTCCTGCTGATTGCTGCAGCACTGCTTGCCGTTACGGCTGGAGCCGTCGTGGTGGCGCTGCCCGCGCTCACCTCGTTTGCCGCGACATCCGATCGCTATGAAGCGCTTGTGCCGTCACTGAAGAGCGAGACGGACCGCGGCGTTGCCTACTTTGCCTTCGGAGATTTCTCGGCACTGACGTCGGACACGCTGAAAGTGTCGGCGTCGCCCTGGAAGCTGGCGACGGCGGCGCTGGCGCTCAAATCCGTCGACGGCAAGCTCGATCGTCTCGGCGAGGTGGACCTCGCAGCGCTCTATCGTCAGTTCGGCTTCCACACCCCCAAAACCATCGGCAACTGGCCGTCGGATTTGCCGTCGCCGAGCTTCGAGACGCCGCTTGGGCAGAATGTCGGCTTTGGGGGGCGTGCCTTGCCGCCGATCGGCGCGACGATCGGCAATGTCGGCTGTCCGGCCTGCCACTCCAGCGTCATGTACGATGCCTCCGGCAATCCCGACACCGGCCGGGTCTGGCTCGGCGCGCCGAACAGCTCGATCAACCTGGAGGCCTATACGCAGGCGCTCTACACCGCATTCAGCGCCTTCGGAAACAAGCCGGACCTGCTGATGAATGCCGTGCAGCGTCTTTATCCCGAGACGCAGTGGCGTGAGCGGATGACGCTGCGCTATTTCGTCGTTCCGCAGCTGGCCAAGACCCTTGCCGAACGCCAGGCTTCGATCGGCCGGCTGCTGCCGTTTCGCGCGTCGCTGGCCGGCGCCACCAATGGGCTGGATTCGCTCAGGAGCCGGCTTGGCTTGATCCCTGAAGGCAAGCTCGTGCCCGAGAGCGTTTTCAATTCGGTGCCCGATCTCGGCTCGCGGCTGTGGCGCAGCAAATTCCTCAATTGCGGCAACTACGCCATCCCCGGCGTCGACCATAACAGGACAATCCACGCCGAGGACATCACGCCTGAACATCGTCGGGAACTGGCGGCGATCATTTCCTATTTCACCGTTCCCAGCATGGGCGTCACCCCCGAAGTTGCGGAGACCTCGATCGGCCACGCTTTCGACATTACCGGCTGGATGAGCCAGTACACACCGCAGCCATTTCCCGGCCGCATCGACAGATCGCTGCTGCCGCGCGGCCAGGCTGTCTTTGCCCAGCACTGCGCCTCGTGTCACGGCGCCTACGGCCAGGACATTGAGCGCCCGCATCTGATCAGCTTCCCGAACTGGGAAGGCGAGATCGGCACCGATCCGCAACGGCACAAACTCTTGGGCAAAGCGGTCGCCGATGCGGTGAACGGGTCGCTCTATGGCCGCTACATCGACGCCCGCACCGTGACCACCTACACGGCGCCGCCGCTGACCGGGCTGTGGTCCAGCGCGCCCTATTTCCACAATGGCAGCGTGCCGACGCTCTGGCACCTGATGCACCCGGGCCAGCGGCCCAAGCGCTTCAGCGTCGGCGGCCACCGGCTCGATCTCGACAAGGTTGGCATCGCCGGCGTCGAAGACGGCACAGGCGGCTGGTCTCAGCCCGCAGACTACACGCCCTGGTCCATTCCCGCCGAGATCGACACGACGGCGTTCGGCCTCGGCAATGGCGGCCATGAGACCGAGTTCGCGCCGCTTGGGGAAGACGACAAGGCGGCGCTGCTCGAATATTTGAAGCTGCTGTGAGGCGCGCGATGCGCGCATACCGGCCAGGGAGACAAATGCCATGCCGGTGACACTCAAGGAGCGCGATTTCGAATCCTTCTTCGCAGCCCCGTTCGAGGCCTATGGCGCGAACTCGCTCTATGTCTCGCCGATGAAGGGCGACCTGAAGCGGTTCCTGTCAGCGGCTGAAAATCCGCTGTTCAGCACGGACGACGAAATCACCTATTTCACTGCGTTTCGCGACCGACACCCGATCGGCCGGATCACCGCGCATGTGCATGGCGCGTCCAACACCCAGTATGGCTGGAACCGCTGCTATTTCGGCTATTTCGACTGCGCCGACGACGCAGAGGCCGCCGGGCTTCTGCTCAAGGCGGCCGAGGATTGGGGACGGCGGCGCGGCCACGCCGAGATCATGGGCAATTTCAACCTGACGGCCATGCAGCAGATCGGCGTCCAGACCAGCGCCTTCGACAAGGCGCCTTATACCGACCTGATCTACAGCCCGCCGCACATCGCGCGGCTGCTGGAGGAAAACGGCTATCGCCCGGAATTTCCGATGACGACATTCGAACTCGATCTCAAGACGGCCGCACCGCCGGAGATCGGCCCGAAGCAGCAAGCGATCCTCGACAATCCCGACTTCGCCTTTGCGCCACTGACGCGCGCCCTGGTGCCGCAGCGCATGGAGGATGCGCGGGTGATCCTCAACGCCTCCTTCGCCCAAAACCCGATGTTCGTGCCGGTCAGCCACGAAGAGTTCCATTTCCAGGCGCGCGACATGAAATGGGTGATGGACCCGCGCATTTCGGCCGTGCTCAATTATCGCGGCGAGCCGGCCGCCTGCATCATCTGCATCCCGGACCTCAACCCGTTCCTGCGCAAGACGCGGTCGAGGATCGGGCTGACGACGCCCTGGCATTTCCTGATGCACAAATTCACCTGCAAACGCGCCGTGCTGATCTTTTCCGGCGTCAGGCCCGATCTGCAGGGCCAGGGCGTCAACCCGGTGGTGCTGCGCCGCGTCGTGCTGGCGCTCAAGGCCGCCGGCTATGAGACGCTGGGAAACACCTGGATAGGCGACAGCAACAAGGCCAGCATCGCCCAGAAGCAGAAGTCCAATGCCAGGCCGCTGCATCGCCTGCATCTGTTCCGCAAGGCTTTGTAGCGTCGCTGATCGACAGACTGTGATCGGCTGTCAAGAAACTGTCACACGAAACCCGGCGCGCCCATGTTAGGAATAGCTGCCGGCATCCGCGCGCGGCGTGGTCGAAATCTGTATCTGGCGAGGCGAGCCGTGAACATCGCTCTCAACGCGGAAGGCACTCCCCTGTCGCCTTACCTGCCCGACGAGCACGGGCTGTTCTTCATCTACCATTTCACCGCTGACGGCCTGCGCACCAAGGACGCGGCTGAGGCGCAATGGACGTGGCGCAGCTACCAGCTGTCCGACCTGCGCGCCCGACGCGAGATCGCCGCCGACCAGGCTTTGCCTGCGCCGGTTCGCGAAGCCTTCCTCGGCGCCAGCCAGGGCTGCCATATCGATCTTGAAGACGATTGGCTCTATGGCGACCTGCCGGACCTGCGCCACGATTATTCGGCGGAGGCACGCGGGCTCGGCCATTTCCGCTTCGCCCTCAACGAAAAAATGCTGATCGGCGCGCGCAAGCAGCCGCTGGAATCGGTCGATCTCGTGCGCAAGGCGGTGGAGAGCGGTTCGCGCAAATTCCGCTCACCGGCCGACTTGATCGAGGCGGTCATGGGCCAGTCGCTCGACGGCATGGCGGCCGAGCTCCATGGCCTTGGCGATACGCTGGACGGCATCGAGGACCGTATCGTGCGCGATGCCTGGCACAGCGAGCGGCAGTCCCTGGTCGAGGCGCGCCGTCAGCTCGTGGTGATCCATCGGCAGATGGCAACGCTGACCAACCTGTTCCGCCATCTCGACCATTCACACCGCAACGAACTGCCTGACCCGATCAACGACATGGCGACAAGGCTGTCGCACCGCGCGCACACGCTCTACCACGACGGCGAACAGCTGCAGGCGCGCACAAGGCTGCTGCAGGACGAATTGATGGCCAAGCTGACGATGCAGTCGAACCAGCTGCTCTATGTGTTGTCGGTGATGACGGCGGTGCTGTTGCCGATGACCATCATCTCGGGCCTGTTCGGCATGAATGTCGGCGGCCTGCCGCTGGTCAACACGCCGATGGGTTTCTGGGTGGTGACGGCAGTTTCGGTGGTGATCGCGGCGGCGACCTATCTGTTCGTCAGGCGGCTCGGGCGGATGTAGCCGCCCGGCCAATCTCTTTGCTTTCACGCAATTCCGGACGGAAAACCGCTACACACTTTTCCTGGAATTGCTCATCACGCCGTGGCGCGAAGATCCTCGATGACGGTGCCGGCGGCAGCGACTTCCGCCTCATGGTCCGGTTCCCGCCAGGTTTCGGCAAGGCCCGCCGCATACCACTCCTGCATCGCCGGCAGGCCAAGCAATTGCGCGGGATAGGCGGCGGCCGCACCCTCGAAAGTGAGCCCATAGGACTGGACGCGGAATGCCACCGGGGCAAAGAAGGCGTCGACGGCGGTGAAATGGCCGCCGGCCAGAAACGGTCCGCCGAAGCGGGCAAGGCCATCGTTCCAGAGATCGCCCAAACGGAACAGATCCTGCCTGAGCGCAGCCGACATCGGCAACGGTTCTACGCTGATACCGCAATTCATCGGGCACGCGCCGCGCAAGGCGGTGAAGCCCGAATGCATTTCGGCGGCGGCCGAACGCGCCCAGGACCGTGCCCTGGCTTCGGCCGGCCACAAACCATGATGGCGCTCCGCCAGATATTCGGCGATGGCAAGCGAATCCCAGACAGCCCAGCCGTCATCGACCAGGCAAGGCACGCGGCCGCTCGGCGAAAACGACCGGAAGAGATCGAAGCTGGGCCCGGTCGGGAACGGCGTCAATCGCTCCTCGAACGGAATGTCGAGAGCGCGCATCAGCACCCATGGCCGCAACGACCATGACGAATAGTTCTTGTTGGCAATGTGCAGCACGTACATGGACGTCTTCCTATTTCGCGGCCGAAACCGCCGGGCGGACTTCACGGCCACGGAACATCGACCAGGAATACATCGCCAGCGCCGTCCAGATCAGCGCGAAGGCAATCGCTTGCGTGGTGCCGAAGGGCTCGTCGAAAATCAGCACGGCGATCAGGAAGACCATGGTCGGCGCGATATATTGCATGATGCCGATGGTGGAGAGGCGCAGAAGCTTTGCGCCGAAGGCGAACAGAAGCAGCGGCACCGCGGTGACCGGTCCACAGCCGATGAGCAGTGCCGTGTCGGTGGCGTTGCTGGAGATGAAATGGTCCTGGCCGTTGGCGATCAGGAAAATGATGTAGCCAAGTGCGGGCACCGACAGCAGAAGCACTTCGAGCAAAAAACCCTGGCTCGGGCCGATCGGCAGCGTCTTGCGGAAGAAGCCGTAGGCGGCGAAGGAAAAGGCCAGCGCCAAGGACACCCAGGGCAGTTTGCCGGCATCGACCGTCAGCACGGCAACGGCAATCGCCGCCAGCACTACCGCCGCGATCTGCAGCCGGTCGAGTTTGTCGCCGAGCACCAACGCCCCGACAACGATGACGACCAGCGGGTTGATGTAGTAGCCGAGCGCGGTCTCGACGGTGCGGTCGACCGAGATCGCCCAGACATAGATGGCCCAGTTGATTGAAATCAGCGTCGCCGTCAGCGCCGCCATGCCGATGCTGCGCGGCGAGCGGATCGCCGCCTTGAAATCGGCAGTCCGGCCGGCCCAGACCAGCACGCAAGCGGCGATCGGCACCGACCAGACGATGCGGTGGGCGATCACCTCGATCAGCGGCAGATGCCCGACCGCCTTCATGTAAAAGGGCAGCAGCCCCCACAACAGATAGGCGCCGAGCGCCAACAGGAAGCCGCTGCGGGCTTTGGCGTCGGCATCGGACTGGGTTGTTTCGCTGACCATGGGCCAAGGCTATGGCCCAGCGCGGTGCTCAAAACCATACCAAATTGCTGATGGATCAATGGATTTTTTCTGATGGGTGGAGGGTGAGGCGCAAGTTCCTCGCCCCACGAAGTGGGGAGAGGTGGCCCGGCGAAGCCGGGACGGAGAGGGGCAGCGCGGCGGCTGCGAGTTGATGCTAAGGTTGATGACAAGGGCCGTTTCCGCGCCCTGCCCTCGTCGGATTTTGGCTTCGCGGAGGTCGTCCCCCTCTCCGTCCCGGCTTCGCCGGGCCACCTCTCCCCCGCTTCCGCGGGGGCGAGGAACCCAAGTCCTGTAAGCCTACTCCGCTGCCACCAGCCCCGCCATCTCGCGGTTCTTCATCAGCTTGTAGACGATCGAATCCATCAGCGCCTGGAAGGAGGCGTCGATGATGTTTTCCGATACGCCGACCGTCCACCAGCGGGCGCCGGTGCCGTCATGCGACTCGATCAGCACACGGGTGATCGCCTCGGTGCCGCCATTGAGGATACGCACCTTGAAGTCGGCCAGCTCCATGTCGGCGATCTCGCCCTGGAACTTGCCTAGATCCTTGCGCAGCGCAATGTCGAGCGCGTTGACCGGGCCGTGGCCTTCGGCCACCGACATTTTCTCCTCGCCATCGACCATCACCTTGACGATGGCTTCCGATACCGTCTTCAGCTGGCCGTTGGCGTCGAAGCGGCGCTCGACCATGCAGCGGAACGAGGTGACGTTGAAGAACTCCGGCAGGCCATGCAGCATCTTGCGCGCCAAGAGCTCGAAGGAGGCATCGGCGCCCTCATAGGCGTAACCCTCGGCCTCGCGTTCCTTGACCACGGAGATCAGCGCATCGAGCCGACGATCGTCCTTCGGCACATCGATGCCGCGCCGCTTCAACTCGGCGAGGAAATTGGCCTTGCCGCCTTGGTCGGAGACCATGACACGGCGGCGGTTGCCGACCAATTCCGGCGGCACATGCTCGTAGGTCGCCGGCTCCTTGGCGAGTGCCGAGGCATGGATGCCGGCCTTGGTGGCGAAGGCGGAAGCGCCGACATAAGGCGCCTGCGCTTCCGGCGCGCGGTTCAAGAGTTCGTCGAAGGCGCGGGAAAGCCGCGATATGCCGGTCAGCGCCTCTGCCGAAATCCCCGTCTCAAAACGGTCGGCGAAGGCCGGCTTCAGCGCCAGTGTCGGCACAATCGAGACCAGATTGGCGTTGCCGCAGCGCTCGCCGATGCCGTTCAGCGTGCCCTGGATCTGGCGCACACCGGCCTCGACGGCGGCGAGCGAATTGGCCACTGCCTGGCCGGTATCGTCATGAGCATGGATGCCGAGATGATCGCCCGGAATGCCCGATGCGATGACTTTGCCGACGATGGTGCGCACTTCCGAGGGCTGCGTGCCGCCATTGGTGTCGCACAGCACCACCCAACGCGCCCCGGCATCGTAGGCCGTCCTGGCGCAGGCCAGTGCGTAGTCAGGATTGGCCTTGAAGCCGTCGAAGAAATGCTCGCAATCGACCATCGCCTCCTTGCCGGCGGTGGTCGCCGCTTCGACGGAAGCCTTGATGGACTCGAGGTTCTCCTCATTGGTGCAGCCGAGCGCGACGCGGAC
The DNA here is from genome assembly GCF_056403695.1 of Mesorhizobium sp. P2_F7. Classification (NCBI taxonomy): domain Bacteria; kingdom Pseudomonadati; phylum Pseudomonadota; class Alphaproteobacteria; order Hyphomicrobiales; family Phyllobacteriaceae; genus Mesorhizobium; species Mesorhizobium sp. P2_F7. The sequence continues at coordinate 10,440 of NZ_JBFUFA010000019.1, forward strand.
ATGATAGTCCCAGCTCTTGGCGACAAAGCAGATGGCGTCGGACCTCGACTGCACCAGCGACGCCAGGCCTGGGTCGTTGGACGCCGACACCCCTGCCCGCTTGGTCATGCCGAAGGCGACGAACTTTGCCTTCGCCGTGCGCTTCTGCTGGAAGAAGGCGGTGTCGGTCGGATTGGCGCCGGGATAGCCGCCTTCGACATAGTCCATGCCGAACTCGTCGAGCAGTTTTGCAATCGCGATCTTGTCCTCGACGGAAAAGTCGATGCCCGGCGTCTGCTGGCCGTCGCGCAATGTGGTGTCGAAGAGATAGAGGCGTTGCTTTGTCATGGCTGCGCGGGTGCCTGCGCACCCTCCTCTGGCCCGAAGGCCGATGTCATTTCTTTCCCGCGAACTTGTCCGTTGCCCTGATCAGCTGATCGAGAATCCCCGGCTCCGAAAAGGAATGGCCGGCGCCTTCGATGAGGTGGAAATCCGCCTTCGGCCAGGCCTTGTGCAGCGCCCAGGCGTAGCGCGCCGGGCACGGCATGTCATAGCGGCCGTGGACGATGGTGCCAGGAATATCCGCAAGCTTATGCGCATCGCGCAGCAATTGCCCTTCCTCCAGCCAGCCGGCATGGACGAAATAGTGGTTCTCGATCCGGGCAAAGGCGATGGCGAAATCGTCCTCGCCGAACTTGTCGCTGGTTTCCGGCTCCGGCAGCAGCGTGATCGTCTCGCCTTCCCACAGGCTCCAGGCAAGGGCGGCTTCCATCTGCGCCTTGCGGTCGGAGCCGACCAGCCGCTTGCGGTAGGCGGCCATCATGTCGCCGCGCTCGGCTTGCGGGATCGGTGCCTGGAAACGCTCCCACTTCTCGGGGAACATTTCGGAGACGCCGAATTGATAGTACCATTCGAGTTCGGCACGGGTCAGCGTGTAGATACCGCGCACGACAAGCTCGCTGGCGCGGTTCGGATGCGTCTCGGCATAGGCGAGCGCCAAGGTCGAGCCCCAGGAGCCGCCGAACACCAGCCATTTGTCGAAGCCGCACATCTCGCGCAGGCGCTCGATATCGGCGACAAGATGCCAGGTGGTGTTGGCCTCGAGCGAAGCGTTGGGTGTCGATTTCCCGCAGCCGCGCTGGTCAAACAGGATGACGTCGTAAAGTTTCGGGTCGAACAGCCGCCGATGCTTTGGCGAGAAGCCGCCGCCGGGACCACCATGCAGGAATACGGCCGGCTTGGCGCCCTTGGTGCCGGAACGTTCCCAATAGATCTGGTGACCGTCGCCGACATCGAGCATGCCGGATGCGAAGGGTTCGATCTCGGGATAGAGGGGGCGAAGTTCACTGCTCATTTCATTGCTCATATCTGCAGGCCGTGTGCCGGCCAGTCCGTGGTTTCGTGGTCGGGATGCTGGAAAGAGATGATCTGCTCCTGGCGGGTGTAGAAGTCAGGATCCTGGTGGATGGGCTGGTCGAAGATGGTCTCGACCCAGGGCAGCCGTACCGCGTAGTTGACCTGGATCTGCGGCGCCAGATCGGAGCGGTCGTCGAAGGCGCCGATGGCGATCTCCAGCGCGCCGGGCTGGCGGTAGGTCAGCGGCGTGCCGCAGCGCGCGCAAAAGCCGCGATCGATGTTGACCGACGACTGGAAGTAAGTCGGCTCCTCACGCACCCATTCGACGCCATCCCTGGGCACCGTCACCAGCGCGCCGAAGAAAGAGCCGAACTGCTTCTGGCACATGCGGCAATGGCAGATCGACGGGCGGCCGAGCTTGCCCTTGATGCGGAAGCGCACGGCGCCGCACTGGCAGCCGCCGGTTCTGATATCATCGGTCATGATTTTTCCTCTGGCGGCCACTCTTCGGTGTCGTGGTCGGGATGCTGGTAGGAGACGAGTTCGGCGAGATAGGGAGCCGACGACATGTCGGCCATCGTGTCCTCGCCCGGCAATTGCGGAAGGGCGTCGACATAGGGCAGCTTTGCCTCGGTGCCCCACTGGGCTACCGGCACGATTTCTGCCGGATTATCGAACGCGCCGATGGCGAGGCCGACGCCGTCAGGCGCGCTAAAGGTCAGCGGCGTCCCGCAATTGGCGCAAAAGCCGCGATCGACATGGCTGGACGAGGCGAAATATTTCGGTTCGCCGCGCGTCCAGTCGAGCTTGGCGCCACGCACCGAAACCAGCGGCGCGTAGAACGAACCAAACGCCTTCTGGCACATGCGGCAATGGCAGATCGAAGCGTCGCCCAATGTACCTTCGACGCGGAAGCGCACCGCGCCGCATTGGCAGCCGCCGATGTAGATGGGCCGGTTATCGAGGCTCATCGCGTCTCACTCCGTTTCATGTTCATTCCGGGGCATGGCAGACGGCCTCGACATTGTTGCCGTCGGGATCGAAGACAAAGGCGCCGTAATAGTTCGGGTGATAGTGCGGGCGCAGGCCCGGCCCGCCATTGTCCTTGCCGCCGGCGGCAAGGGCGGCGGCATGAAAGGCATCGACCTCGGCGCGGCTGCGCGCGGTAAAGGCGACATGCTGATGGGTCCGTGGTTCATCGGTGCCGGCCTGCAGCCAGAACACCGGCCGGTCGCGGCCATAACCGCCGACCTTGGCGCCACCGGTGTATTCCAGCGGCACCATGTAGATCAGCGAAGCGCCAAGCGGCGCCATCGCCTGATCATAAAAGGCCTTCGAAGCGTCGAAATCGGCGACGTTGATGCCAAGATGGTCGATCATCTTTTCACCTCCCAGGTGGTGATTCTTTCGCCTGTCGCCGGATCCTTGCCGTCCTTCAGCTGCACGCCTTGCGCCAGCAGTTCGTCGCGCACGCGATCAGCCTCGGCCCAGTTCTTCGCGGCGATCAGTTCCAGGCGCCTGGCAATGGTTTTGGCGACCGCGGCCTCGTCCACGTCAGCCGCGCCGGTATCGAAGCCGAGGAACAGCAGCGATGCCTTCAGCGAGGTTGCGGCTTCGTTGCCTTCCGCTGCCTCGCCGGCAAGCTGCGTCAGTTGCTGGAAGGCGGCGTAGGTGGCGAGGTCGTCCGACAGCGCCGCCACGATTTCGGCCGGCACTTGCCCTGCGGCCGGCGCGAGATCGGCTGCGCGTTTCCATTTGCGAAGCGTGTTCTCAGCCTCTTCCAGCTTGCGCACGGAAAAGTCGATCGGCTCGCGGTAATGCGTCATCAGCATCGCCAGCCGCAGCACCTCGCCAGGCCATTTGCGGCCGCCGAAGGTCTCGGTCTCCAGCAACTCGGCAATGGCGTAGAAATTGCCGAGGCTCTTCGACATTTTCTGGCCTTCGACCTGCAGGAAGCCGTTGTGCATCCAGACATTGGCCATGACGTCGGTGCCGTGGGCGCAGCGCGACTGCGCGATCTCGTTTTCATGATGCGGGAAGATCAAATCGAGGCCGCCGCCATGGATGTCGAAGACGTCGCCGAGATAGGCGGCCGACATGGCCGAGCATTCGATGTGCCAGCCCGGACGGCCCCTGCCCCAGGGGCTCTCCCAGCCGGGCTCCTCCGGTGACGACAGTTTCCACAAAACGAAGTCGCCGGGGTTCTTCTTGTGCGCGTCGACGGCAACGCGGGCGCCTGCCTGCTGCTCGTCGAGATTGCGCTTCGACAGCTCGCCATAATCCGGCATCGAGGCGGTGTCGAACAAGACCTCGCCGGCCGCGACATAGGCATGGCCACGCTCGATCAGGCGCTCGATGAGGGTGATCATGTCGGCCTTGCCGTCGGCGCGGCGCGCAACGAACTCGGTGGCGCGCGGCTCAACCGTCGGCGGCAAGCAGCCGAGTGCCGCGACATCCCTATGGTACTGGTCGGCGGTCTTTTCGGTGACGCGGCGGATCGCCTCGTTGAGCGTCAGTTTTCCCGACGCAATCTCGGCGCCGAAGTCGCGCAGCGCGCGGGCGTTAATCTTGTCGTCGACATCTGTGATGTTACGCACATACGTGACACCGGCCTCGCCGTAGAGATGACGCAGCAAACGGAACAGCACGTCGAAGACGATCGCCGGCCGCGCATTGCCGATATGGGCAAAGTCGTAGACGGTCGGGCCGCAGACATACATGCGCACATTCCGCGGATCGATCGGGACGAACACGTCCTTCGTCCGCGTTAGCGTGTTGTAGAGGCTGAGACCCTTCGATGCGTCAGACATGCGTGCCCTTCCGGTCCGTTAAATTCTGGGTGGAGCCGTCCCTCGTGCCAAGGCACAAATCGGGCTCCAGCCTGCTGGCCGGGGCGTTTGTCCACTCTGGGGAAAGATGAGGCGAAAACGTCCGGACCAGCGCGAGGCTAGCCAATAATGCAAATGCCACAAATGGCGAAAAACGTTTTCATGGGCGGCTTTATCGCCTTGGCCGGTGTTGCCGTCAAGTCGCAACTTCCGGCAAAAGCGTCGCTGGATCACAGGTCATCGGCCAGTGAAACATTTTATTAAACATGTCGGCACAGTCATGAAACATTCGCCGGCTAGTCCACCACAGGTCACGATTCGGTCAGATTCGGCCGGCAAACGCAGACACGGAAATGTTACCAGGGAAGAGATCGATGTCACGAACCAAGCAGGAATCGAGCCGCGCCAAGCAACCGGCGCTCGCCAACCACTACCGCGCGATCGGCCCGGCCGCCATCGTCGCAGCCCTTCTGCATACCGCCAAGAAGAAGAAGCCGGCGCAGAAAATCACTTCGCCCCGCGCTGCCTGATTGGGCTGCCGGCCGCCGACAAGGCGCGTGCCGGCATGGAAGGCTGAGGCGCCCAAGCGCGCCTGAAAAAACAACAGCCCTTCCTAATTTGAGCAGGTTCTTCCCGAAGACTGGCTGCTCGGGATCGTGCTCTAGAACAACGTCATCTGACTGTCGTCCGCGCCGGGCTTCTGGCGCCTGACCTTCTCGGGCTCAGGCCCGACGACGCCCCTGTCCTGTATCTCTGGCCCGGTGTTGGCGACCTTGTTGACGAGGTCGGAGACCGGAATTGCCTCGAAGAAATCGGGCTGTGCGGGCCTGAGCAGATCGGCCACGTCGCGCGGCTCGAGCGTGCGGCAGTCCAGCCAGCGAGCGAAATCCTCCGGCGCGATCACCACCGGCATGCGGTCATGGATATGGGCGATGCCGGCATTGGCGTTGACGGTAAGGATAGCGCCAGTATCCATCTCCGAACCACCTGGCTCGGCATAGGTCTCGATCAGCCCGGCAAAGGCGACAAGCCCGCCATGCCTCGGCCTTATCCAGTAGGGCTGGCCCTTCTTGCCGCTGCCGGATTGCTGCCACTCATAGAAGCCGGAGGCCGGAACCAGCGCACGACGATGGCGCATGGCGGCTTTGAACGAGGCCTTTTCAGCAGCACCTTCCGAACGCGCATTGATGAGCAGCGGAAATTCCCTGGTGTCCTTGACCCAGGTGGGGATCAGACCCCAGCGCACCAGCATCGCCTGCCGATCCGGAAAATTCGAGCCCGGCATGCGCGGCGGTCCGGACAGCGCCATCAGCACCGGCTGCGTCGGCGCGATGTTGTAGCGAGCCGGAAAACCCTCCAACTCCGCCAGGCCGAGCAAGGCAGCGGTCTCGTCCGGCGTAGCCGTCAGGGCAAAGCGTCCGCACATAAAGCAAGCTCGATGAAATGATCCGATCGCGAAAGTGGCGATGGAACCGGTCTTGCGCAACCGCTAAAGCTCAATACCGTCAGGTGGTCCACAAGGGTCTGGCCTCGCACGGGCGAATCGAGATCGATGAACGAGCAGCGCAAGACACTTCCCGCAGTCTCCGTTGCCGTCGTGCGCGGCAGGACGGTGTTGTTGGTCAAGAGGGCGCGGCCGCCGTCGCAAGGGGTCTATGCCTTTCCCGGTGGCAAGGTCGAGCCCGGCGAAACGCTTGTGCAAGCAGCGGTGCGCGAATTGCTGGAGGAGACCGGGTTGCGGGCGATAGACTATCGTCCGCTTCGGGACATCCACATCGACGGCAGCGGCGAGAATCACCCGGTCGACTATCTCCTCACGGTGTTTGGCGCTGTCTATGCCGGCGGCGAGGCGACAGCCAGCGACGACGCCGAGACCGCCGCCTTCTATACGCTGGACGAAATGACCGACATGCCGCTCGCGGGCGACGTGTTTGAGGTCGCTGAGGAGCTTCTGGGCTCAAGCGGTCCCGGCATCTGAACCCAGAGAATCGCCTTGCAGGCGACAAATTGTTTCGCCAGATAGACTTATGAACCGCGCCGCGCTCTTCCTCGCCGCATGCCTCGCCGCCAGCACCGCCGTGCAGCCGGCGCTGGCCGCCGAGTCGCCGTTCGAACCCGGGCTGATGCGCCTGGCCGAAGTGCTGGGATCGCTGCATTTCCTGCGCAATCTGTGCGGCGAAAAGGGCGACCAGTGGCGCACCGAGATGGAAAAGCTGATCGATTCGGAAAATCCCGATCCCGAGCGGCGCGCCCGCTTCATCGCCAGCTTCAATCGCGGCTACCGTTCCTTCGGCGGCACCTACACGCAGTGCACGCCGTCGGCGACCGAAGCCATCAGCCGCTACATGAAGGAAGGCGAGACGCTGACGCGCGATATCGCCTCGCGCTACGGCAACTGACCGACGCCAGACCGCGTTATAGCCAACACCTTTTCGGGCACTCCGCCTTGTATCCACGGCACGTTGGTGCAATCTTGGTGTTGCACTTTCGCAACAGTGTTAACGAAACGTTAGCGCGCGGATGTGGAATTAACTCAAACTGAAGGTTTTCATCCCGCTCACCGGTCTAATCGGCTAAGTTTGAACCGGACCGAACGCAGGCGATGAAGTTTGTCAAAGACGATCAACAAAATGTCGTATTTACAAATACTTACTTAGCCTGCGTGGAGATAGGGACAGCCCAAGCCGGATTCGACCTGTCGGACCGCCGCTTGAAAAGGGTGGACATCGCAATGGAACATGGCGTCAACGACATCGACGCGCTGGTCAGGGAAGAAAAGCGCCTGACCGCGGTGGAAAGCCATAGCGAGGCCTGGGCGGAAGGTCTGTCGGCCGGCATCGAGCCGGAAATCATCGCCGAGGCAGCACTTGAAACGGCGTTCGGCGAGATGCTGCGCGCCAATGGCGAGACCTCGGCCCTTGCCCTGCTCGATCGCATGCGTGAGAAGGTGATCGCCGGCGCTTTCGAGCCGGAGCGGTTCCGGCACTAGAGCAATTCCAGGAAAAGTGCGAAACGGTTTTCCGTCCGGAATTGCGTCGACGCAACGAGTTGGAGCGGCGCGCGTCCCTTGGACGCATAGCAGAGCCAGGCGCCATTGTTCTTTGACGAGGACGCGCCGTTTGGGCATCATGCCAGCAACCTGAAGGGGTGCAGGCGCAAGGAGAGGCAAGCGGTGAATTTTTCGATGTCAGGCCAGCCTCGCGGACTGGTCCTCAGCATCTGGCTTGCCGCTTCCTGCGCCGCGGTTCCGCTGGTACTTGTCCTGACAAGCAGCCCTGCCTACGCGCTGAGCGAGATCAAGCGCGAGGAGCTTCCGGCCCCTGCTGCGCCGCCAGCCAATGGTGAGACGACGCCATCCGAAAATTCCGTGCCGATGCCCGATCTGCCCGGCACGACGCCGCCGGCGGCCAGCCAGCCGGAATCGCCCACAGAGCCTGAACAGAGCGAACCGGAAGGGCCAACCGACGATGGCGGCGTGGCCAACCCGCGCGCCGATCCCGAAGCGCCGATACCCGAAGTCGTCTACGACCTCGCCAAATTGCCCGAGCCGGTCAGGCGCATGCACGCCCTGATGGTCGAAGCCTGCGTCAGCGGCGACATCGAGAAGCTGCGGCCACTGATCGGCACGGGCGACACCATGACCCAATTGTCGCTGGGCGAGATCGAGGGCGACCCGATCGCCTTCCTCAAGGGGCTTTCAGGCGACAAGGAAGGCCAGGAAATCCTCGCCATCATGGAAGAGGTGCTCAATGCCGGCTATGTCCATGTCGACGTCGGCACGCCGCAGGAGCTCTATGTCTGGCCGTATTTCTTCGCTTTGCCGCTGGATAAGCTCGACGCCAAACAGCGGGTCGAGCTGTTCAAGATCGTCACTGCCGGCGACTATGACGACATGAAGCAGTTCGGCGCCTACATCTTCTACCGTGTCGGCATCACGCCCGCCGGGCAATGGACGTTTTTCGTCGCCGGGGATTGAACCGGGGCCTCTACTGCCGCGTCCCATTGCTTCCGCACTGCACCGTGGCAGCATTGTCCATTGCCTTGTCGGCATAGAAGTAGAAATTCATGAAATCGTCGGTTATGCCCATGGCTTCTGCGCTCTCAATGCATTCCTGCACGGCTTCTCCAGAGCCTTTAGAGGCGACCAGGCACGCTCCTACTTTCTTTCCCCCAGGCTGCCCAACCTCTGGTGACGACAAGCGATGCATCAAACGATCATCGCTTCCACGACTGCTGCGGCCAAAAATCTTCATTTGAAGCATCAAAGTTATTTTTGCTCGATCCATATCGTACTTATTCAAATTTGCTAGGACGATTGTCTCGTTCTCTATATACTCTTCAAGTATTTCTGTCGGATTTACCTCGCCGGTCGCCACTCTATGCCAAATTAAACGAAACGCTTCATCGCACTTACCTGTCGCCACCATGTTTTTGAACGCCATTTCGTCGAAATCCGAATAGTTCGCTTCGAGATTTCGTGCCAGACTTTGCGCTCCGAGACCACCACAGCCGAGCACTAGGGCCAATGTGGAGACATGCAAGACTTTCAAAAACGCATTTTTGTCGCTCATCGAACGCATCATCCGTCATCTCCATCTCCGGATCGAGCAGGAACTCCAGTACCCAACCGGTCGCCGTGGAAAGAGGAGGCCGGCAGTCAAAAGAATGCTATGATCGAGTTTCTTGGCCAGATTTTGAGTAAGCAATTTTTCGCGCGCCATAAGGCGCTTTTGATCGACGAAACGTCAATTGCGCCCACATAGCGCGAACGCCTCTTCAGCCGGAATTGGGCGCGCCGCGTCACGGTTCCACGCAGCACCCGGAGTTGCGGCATCCGGAGTTCCGGAAATTCGGCAGGCGGAAATAGCTACCTCGCCAGCGCCTCTGAGAACTCCACCGCTTTGCCCTGTCCCAGTGTGACGATCTCGCCCTCCCACATGATGCGGCTGCCGCGTACGACGGTGCCGACCGGCCAGCCGGTCACTTGCTTGCCGTCATAAGGTGTCCAGCCGGCCTTGGAGCCGGCCTGCGCGTTGGTGATGGTCTCGCGGCGCTTCATGTCGACAATGGTTAAATCGGCGTCATAGCCTGCGGCGATGCGACCTTTTCTCGCCATGCCGAAAATGCGCTGCGGGCCGTGGCTGGAGAGGTCGACAAAACGCTGCAGGGTCAGCCGGCCTGAATTGACGTGGTCGAGCATGATCGGCACCAGCGTCTGCACCCCGGTCATCCCCGACGGCGAGGCCGGATAGGGTTTCGCCTTCTCGGCCAGCGTGTGCGGGGCGTGGTCGGAGCCGAGCACGTCGACGATGCCTTGCGCAATGCCGTGCCAGACGCCGTCGCGATGGCGCGCGGCCCGCACCGGCGGGTTCATCTGGATCAGCGTGCCGAGCCGGGCATAGTCGTCGGCTGCGAGCGTCAGATGGTGCGGTGTCGCCTCGCAGGTGGCGACATCCTTGTGCTGTTCGAGGAATACGATCTCTTCCGCGGTGGAGATGTGCAGGACATGGATGCGGGCGCGGGTGTTTCGCGCGATGCGCACCAGCCGCTCGGTACAGCGCAAGGCAGCGATCTCGTCGCGCCAGACCGGGTGCGATGACGGATCGCCCTCGACACGCAGACCGAGGCGCTCACGCAGCCGGAACTCGTCCTCGGAGTGAAAGGCGGCGCGGCGGCGGGTGTTTCTCAGGATCGAAGCGACGCCCTCGTCGTCCTCGACCAGCAGGTCGCCGGTGGACGAGCCCATGAACACTTTTATGCCGGCCGCACCGGGGAGCCGCTCAAGTTCGCCGACATCTCCGGCGTTCTCGCGGGTGCCGCCAACCCAGAAGGCGAAGTCGCAGTGCATGCGGCCGGTGGCGCGCCGTACCTTGTCGGCAAGGGCCGCCTCGCTGGTGGTCAGCGGGTTGGTGTTGGGCATTTCGAAGACGGCGGTGACGCCACCCAGAACGGCGGCACGTGACCCTGTCTCCAGATCTTCCTTGTGCTCCAGCCCCGGCTCGCGGAAATGCACCTGGCTGTCGACAACGCCTGGCAGGATGTGAAGGCCGCGACAGTCGATCGTTTCGCCGGCCGAAGCCTGGCGGAGATCGCCTATCGCGGCGATGCGACCGTCCTTGACGCCGACATCGCGTGCGCCCTCGCCGTCATGGTTGACCACCGTGCCGCTTGTCAGGATGAGATCGTAGGTGGTTGCCATGGGCGTTCGGTCTCTTGCGGGGGGAGTGTCGTCGGCTTACGTAATGACCGTCTGTTTTGCAAGATCAGGTTCTTTGCCGCCCATGCCCTTTGCCCTTCTCGACAACCGCGCCCTCATTTCCGTGTCAGGCCCGGATGCCGAGCATTTTTTGCAGAATATCCTTACCACCGACCTCGACACGCTGGCCGCCGGCGAGGCAAAGCCCGGCGCACTGCTTTCGCCGCAGGGCAAGATCCTGTTCGATTTTCTGATCTCGCGCAACGGCGAAAGCCGCTTCCAGCTGGAATGCCGGGCCGACGTCGCAGACGATTTCCTGCGCCGGCTGATGCTTTACAAGCTGCGCGCCAAGGCCGAGATTGCCAAGCAGGATCAATCGCTTGTGACGGTTGCATGGGGACCTGATTCAACCGCCTCACAAACTGATTCAACTTTGGATACACGCTTCGGCCAGGTGAGTGTCAACCGCAGCTATGGCATTGCGCCCGAAGGCGGCGATCCGGCTGCGTGGCACACCCTGCGCATCGCCAACGGCATTGCCGAAAGCGGTTCCGATTATCAGCTCGGCGACGCTTTCCCACATGACGTGCTGCTCGACGAGACCGGCGGCGTCGGCTTCAAGAAGGGCTGCTATGTCGGCCAGGAGGTGGTCTCGCGCATGCAACATCGCGGCACGGCCAGGCGGCGCGTGCTGATCGTCTCGGCCGACCATGCCTTGCCCGCGCCGGGCACGGAGCTGACAGTTGCGGGGCGGCCGGTCGGCACGCTCGGCTCCAGCGAAGGCACGAGCGGTCTCGCCATTGCCCGCATCGACCGGGTCAAGGCGGCGCTCGATGCCGGGCAGCCGATCCTGGCGGGTGACGTCGCTGTTTCGCTCGCTATTCCCTCCTGGGCAAAGTTCAGCTTTCCCAGGGAAGCCGTCGGCGCGGAGGACGCCTGATGGCTGCCGACCGGGTCGGGGCGCCGCCGCGCGCCTGGCAGCGCATGCTGTCGGGCCGCCGGCTCGATCTGCTCGACCCCTCGCCGCTCGATATCGAGATTTCCGACATCGCCCACGGGCTTGCCCGCGTCGCCCGCTGGAACGGCCAGACGCGCGGCGATCACGCCTTTTCGGTTGCCCAGCATTCGCTGCTGGTCGAGGCGCTTTTTGGCGAATTGCAGCCGGACGCGTCTGCCAATGCGCGGCTGGCGGCGCTGCTGCACGACGCGCCGGAATATGTCATCGGCGACATGATCTCGCCGTTCAAATCGGTGATGGGCGGCTCCTACAAGGACTGCGAAACGCGCCTGCAGCGCGCCATCCACCAGCGCTTTTCGCTGCCGCCGGAGCTCGGCGCCGGTTTGCGCAAGGAGATCAAGCGCGCCGACCAGATCGCTGCCTACTATGAGGCGACGCTGCTTGCCGGCTTTTCGACCGCGGAGGCAACCGAGTTCTTCGGCCGGCCGCGCGGCTTCAATGCGGACCGTTTCGATTTCACGCCGCGCTCGGTGACCTCGGCGCAGGCTGCCTTCCTCAAGCGTTATGCGACGCTCGAAAAGCAGCGCCAGGCAACGGTTGCTGTGCATTCGGCGCAGTGAACATACGCTAAATTAACCAGCGGTAACCACAGTACCGGGTTCGATCACGGCCAGCAGGTACGCCTCATGTCCGTTGCGCACGTCAAGGGTGGTTCGCCCGTCCGCAGACGGGGAGCCGGAGGCGTCGCCGCGCCACGGCAGATCGCGGACGAATTGCGCCACCAGAATGAGCGCTTTTCGGCGGCCGTCGAGAACATGTCGCATGGGCTGTGCATGTTCGATGCCGACGAGCGGATGATCATCTGCAACGGCAACTATCTCAGCATCTTCTCCCTCGATGCGAAGATCGTGCGGCCCGGCATCCCGTTCCTGGACATTCTCCAACACAGCGTCGACATCGGCGTCGCCTCGCAGAGCGCCGCAGACCTCTATGCCATCCGCAAGCCCTATATCGAGCGCGCGCAAGCCTCGACCTATGAGGAAGTCCTGTCGGACGGCCGTATCATCTCCATCACGCACCGGCCGCTGGCCTTGGGCGGCTGGGTGTCGATCTATGAGGACATCACCGAGCAAAGACGGGCCGAGCAGGAACTTAAGGAGCAGCACCGTCGCTTCGATGCGGCCTTGGCCAACATGTCGCAAGGCCTGCTGATGTATGACGCCGACGGCACGCTGATCGTGCGCAACCAGCGCTTCTTCGACCTCTACAACGTCACGCCCAGCGACTTCCCGCTCGGCATGAGCCATCGCGCCCTGCTCGAACAGATGGTGCGCCTGCGCATCTATCCGTCGATCGACATAGACGGCGAGATCTCCAAGACCAGGGCCAGCCTGCAGGCCGGCGAAACGCGTTCGACAAACCGTAGCCTTGCCGACGGCCGGACGCTGCTGATTGCGCGCCGGCCGCTTGCCGGCGGCGGTTGGGTGGCGACCTTCGAAGACATCACCGAGCGCCGGCGCGCCGAAGAGCGCATGAGCCACCTTGCCCACTACGACACGTTGACCGACCTGCCCAACCGGTCGATGTTCCGCGAACGGCTCGACCAGGCGCTTGGCGAAATCCCTGCTACTCCGCTGGCGATCTTCTCGCTCGACCTCGATCGCTTCAAGGCCGTCAACGACACCTGGGGACACCCGGCCGGCGACTGGCTGCTGAAATGCGTGGCCGAACGGCTGCGGCACAGCCTGCGCAGCGACACCGATGTGGTTGCCCGCCTCGGCGGCGACGAGTTCGCCATCCTGCAATTCAATCCCAAAGGTGCCACCGATGCGGAACAACTGGCAAAGCGTATCGTCGCTGTCGTCAGCCAGCCGTTTCGCGACAAGGGCCGCGACATGCATGTCGGCATCAGCCTTGGCATCGCGCTGTATCCCGGTGACGGCAAGGACGCCGACACGCTGTTGAAGAATGCCGACATGGCGCTCTACAGGGGCAAGAGCGAGGGCCGCAACGTCTACCGCTTTTTCGAACCCGGCATGGATGCCCTGGTGCGGGAGCGCCGGGCGCTCGAAACCGATCTCGAGACGGCGCTGAAGCGGCAGGAATTCGTCCTGGACTTCCAGCCGATCACCAACATCGCGTCGGGCGAAATCGTCGGCGCCGAAGCATTGATGCGGTGGAATTCGCCGACACGCGGCCTGGTGGCGCCCGACGATTTCATCGCCGCCGCCGAAGACAGCGGACTGATCGTTCCGCTGGGCGAATGGGCGCTGAAACAAGCCTGCAGCGTGGCCGCCGGCTGGCCGCCCGAAATGCGCATCGCCGTCAACGTCTCGGCCGTGCAGATCAGAAGCGCCGACTTTGCCCGCAGCGTGATTTCGGCGCTGGCCGTTTCCGGCGTGCCGGCCAGGCGGCTTGAGCTGGAGATCACCGAAACCGTGCTGATGGATGAGAGCAAGACGGTGCTGAAGACGCTGAGGCAGCTGCGCGAACTTGGCGTCCGCATTGCCCTCGACGATTTCGGCACCGGCTATTCGTCGCTTGGCTATCTCAGGCGGTTCCCCGTCGACAAGATCAAGATCGACCGCTCCTTCATCCATGACATCGACAACCGGGATACGGCGGCGATCGTGCGCACGATCATMGGGCTTGGCGCCGAACTTGGCATCACCGTCACCGCCGAAGGCGTCGAGACCGAAGCGCAGCTCGAAATATTKCGCAAGGCTGGCTGCGTCGAGGCGCAGGGCTTTCTGATCGGAGTGCCGTCAAAGGCGGCCGACATGGCTCGGCTGCTCAAGTCGAGGGCAGCGTCCCGGCCCGCCTGAACATCCCCGGCGACATCCCATGCGCCGCGCGGAAGGTGCGTGACAGATGGCTCTGGTCTGAGAAGCCGGCCGCAAAAGCTGCATCGGCGAGATCCGAACCGCTCTGGATCAAGACATTGGCGCGGCGCAGCCGGCGGTCGCGGATGAAGGCGGCGGGGGTAAGACCCAGCACCTTCCTGAAATCCCGGATAACCTGAAAGCGTGTCACGCCTGCGGCTTCGGCCAGCCGCCGCAAATCGAGGTCCGAACTCAGATGGTCTTCGATGACCTGTTCATAGACCCGGAGCCGGCTTTTCGATCCGAAGCTTTCGACCGCCTCGCGCCGCCGGCCGCCCCAATCGCCATGGCGCAGGATGAGCTTGCGCAAGGCGATCAGCATGGATGTCTCGGCACTCGTCGCATCGCCTGATGTCGAGGCCTTGTGTGCGGCGGCCACCGCCTGGACGAGATCGGCATCATCGACGATCGATTGCGAAAACAGTGGCGCGCGATCCTGCCCGAGTTCTCCCGCGATCGCGCCCATGAGTGTGGTCGAGGGATAGAAGGTGCGATAGGCCCAGCCCTGCTCGGCACCAGCTTCGCCGTCGTGCCACACCTCGGGATTGACGAGGAGGACCGTGCCCGCCGGCGCGACAACGGTCTCGTTGCCGATGCGGACACGCTCGCAGCCTTGCGTGATCAGGGCGACGACATAGGTCGGGTGCGTGTGCAACTGGTAGCGATGCCGCGTGAAACGCGCCTTCAGCATGCCAAGATCGCGAAAGCGCGGATGACGCCAGAACTGCGTTGTCTCCTGCGGCTCTTGAATTCCCGACACGGTCAATCCTGTTCAAGACGCTGCCGGCGCAAACCCTTTAGGTGCTGGCATCGACAAGGCCGAATTTACGACGGCCGGCAAGGAGAGCGCAATGCTGCACAACGACCCCGTCGCCGCCCTCACCCCGCAGGTGGTGGAATGGCGGCACCACATCCATGCCAATCCCGAGCTCGGCTTCGGCGAGTACGAGACCGCGCGCTTTGTTGCCGACAGACTGCGCGCCTTCGGGCTGGACGAAATCCATGAAGGCATAGGCGGCACCGGCGTTGTCGGCGTCCTCAGGGGACGGCCGGGGACACGCGCCATCGGGCTCAGGGCCGAACTCGATGCCTTGCCTGTGCTGGAGAAGGCCGGACTGCCCTACGCCTCGAAAAGGGACGGTGTGATGCATGCCTGCGGCCATGACGGCCACACTACCATGCTGCTCGGGGCCGCCAGCCTGCTCGCCGACAGCAGAGCCTTCGACGGCACCGTCTATTTCATCTTCCAGCCGGCGGAGGAGAATGAAGGCGGCAGCATGCGGATGATCGAGGACGGGCTTTTCGAGCGCTTCCCGGTGGAAGCCGTCTACGCCGTCCACAACTGGCCAGGGCTGCCGCTTGGAATGATCGCGGCCCGCGCCGGTGCGATGATGGCGGCCGTCGACACTTTCGAACTGAGTTTCGAGGGAACCGGCGCGCATGCCGCCATGCCGCAGCTTGGCGACGACCCCATCCTTGCAGCCGGCGCCTTCGTTCAGGCCGTGCAGCGCATCGTCAGCCGCTCGGTCGACCCGCAGACGGCGCTGGTCGTCTCGATCACGCAGATCCATGGCGGCAATGTCGGCAACATCGTGCCGGGCAAGGTTTGGCTGCAAGGCACCTGCCGCTTCTTCGAGTCCGCTTTGTCGGATCATTGCGAAAGACTGATCGGCGACATAGCGCAAGGGGTTGCGTCGGCGCATGCCCTGACCGCCAAGCTCGTCTACAAGAAGGGTTACCCACCGCTGGTGAATACACCAGCCGCGACAGCCCAAGCCGTCCAGGCGGCCACCGCTGTCGTCGGGAGCGAGCAGGTCGAGACCGCATTCAACCCGAGCCTCGGCTGCGAGGATTTCGCCTACATGGTCCGCGAGGCCGGCGGCTGCTATGCGTGGATCGGCACCGGCGCGGTCGGACCGGGCGAAGGGCTGCATGGCGATCGCTATGTCTTCAACGACGCCATCGTTCCCACCGTGCTTCGCTATTTCGTCACCCTCGTCGAGCAGACGCTGGCGAATAAAGGCTGAACGCCCTCAGCGCAGGGTCTCGATGTATTTTTCGTGAAAGCTGACATAGCCGGGCTCGACCACTTTGAGATGCCGCTCGATCAGTTGGTGGAATGCCGGCAACTGATGGAACGGCACGCCGGGATAGGCGTGGTGCTCGGCGTGGTAAGGCATGTTCCAGGCCACCTTGCGCACCAGCCAGTTGGTCAGCGTGGTGCGGGTGTTTTCCAGCATGTTGGCGACGAGCGGGCAGCGGCCATGTTCGGCCAGCAGATAGAGCCTGAGGAATGGTTGGCCGAGCAGTGCCGGCACGATCCAGACATAGAGCAGCACACTTGCCTTGAACCAGAGGGCGAGCGCCGCCACCACGACATAGAAGGCGATCATGGCGCGGGCCTCGGCCTTCACCTTGGGTAGGCCCTTTGGCGGCACGTAGGTGTCTCGGCAGCCGCCCGTCGCATTGGTGTAGAGCGTCTGCAAATGCCCCCGCCACACCGGCAGGCCGGAGACGTGGACGATGTATTGCCGCATCGTCTCCGGTTTCGGAAAGGCGAGTTCGGGATCGTTCTCAGGATCCTGGGTGAAGCGATGATGGGCGAAATGGAAATAGCGGAACCAGTCGGCCGGCAGCGCGATCGCCAGGCTGCAGAAGCGGGCGACAGCATCGTTGAGCCACTGCGTCTCGAAGGCCGTCCTGTGCACCGTCTCATGCAGCAGCGTGAACAGGAAGACGATGAGGATGCCTTGCGGCAGCATCAGCGCCGGCCAGTACGGCACTTTGGCCGCGATCAGCGCGCCGAGAAGGAAGATCCCGCCAAGATGGACGGTGAGCTGGGCCAGTCCCGGCCCGTCCGATTTGCCGGTCAGCCGGCTGCGCTCTTCATTGGTCAGCGAGGCGATGACGTCGCGATGGTCTCTGGGTTCGGTCTGGGCGGATATGTTCATGGCCCCACGCTACTCCAACAAGAAACCTTTCTAAAAACGAGGATTTCTGCAAAATAGATAAGCTCAACTTATCCATTGGATTATCATGGCATCGCTTCCGTCCCTGAGAGGACTTCAGGCATTCGAGGCGGCGGCGCGCTCGGGCAGCTTTGCCGCGGCGGCGGAAGAACTGTCGATCTCGGCGGCAGCCGTCAGCCAGCTCATCCGCACAGTCGAGGAGCAGATGGGCCGCAAGCTGTTCCATCGCGTCAACCGCCGCGTGGTGCTGACCGAAGCCGGCGTCGAGATGCTGCCGAGGCTGACCTTGGCCTTCCAGGAGATCGGGAGCATCGCGCGCGGCAGCGATGCCTTTCGCCCCCGCCTTGTCATATCGGTGCCGCCGTCGATGGCGATGGGCTGGCTTTCGGAGCGGCTCGCCGGCTTTGTCGCCAGCCACGGCGCCGTCGACATCTCACTGCGCGGCGATGACGACCCGGTGCCGTTCGACCGTGAACTGATCGACATCAGGCTGTCCTTCGGTCCGCACTATCGCGAGCACCCGACCGAGGACATCGTCAGGGACGCCGTCTACCCCGTCTGCGCACCTGGACTTGCCGCCGGATCGGAAAACCTCGCCGGCCTGCCGCTGATCCACACCGACTGGGGACCGACCGGCGCGTCGTTTCCATCGTGGCGCAACTGGTTCGAGGCGGCCGGCATCGAGCCCGGCAGGGCCGTCCAGCGCGGCCTGTCGGCGAACTCGTCGCGGGCAGCGCTCGACCTTGCCATTTCAGGGTTGGGCGTGACGCTTGCACAAGGCATCTATTGCGCCAAGGCGCTGGAAGACGGCCGGCTGGTCCGGCCGAACGCTTTATCGATCGGGCTGCGCCAGCCCTATTGCCTGACGGTGCCGGAGCGCAGCGCAAGGCGCGACGTGGTGGCGGCGTTTCGCGCCTGGCTGATCGAGGAGTGCGTGCGCACGGTCAAATCGCCGGCGCTTCAATGATGGTTTGCCCTCGCTCAGAAATCGGCGGCGAATGCTCCGCGCTCAGAGATGGCTGGCCAATGCGGCGACCATGTCCTTGTTCGTCGCCACGGGGATGATCTCGAACTCCACCAGGTCAGCCCATTCGATGACCCAGCGCTGCAGCAGCGTGACGTCGTCGGCCTCGACCAGAAGGAAGCAGCGGCTCATATCCGCGGCGATCCAGGAGTGGTGCACGATAAGCTCGTCCGGCTTCAGGCGGCCGCGCTCGCCGAAGCGGCGATAGATTTCCTTGCGGTCGCAGCCGGTGAAATCCTCGATGACGATGAACTGCATACGTCCCCCTCGCCTTGAACTACCGCCCGGGGCGGTCGAGCCGCTCCAGGAACCATTGCGTCAGCCGCACCCAGACCTCGTCCTTTTCGCCGGAATCCTCCCAGCCATGGTCGAGATTGGGGTTGTCGTTGACCTCGATGACGAAGACGCCATCCTTGGTTTCCTTGAGGTCGACGCCATAAAGCCCGTCGCCGATGCAGCGAGCCGCCTTCACCGCCGTCTCGACGACATGCGGCGGCGTCTCTTTCAGCGTGAAGGTCTTGATGCCGCCCTGGTCGGGCTTGCCGCTGGCCTTGTGGTTGACGATCTGCCAGTGCTTCTTGGCCATCAGATAGTGCACGGCAAACAGCGGCTGGCCGCCGAGCACACCGACGCGCCAGTCATATTCGGTCGGGATGAATTTCTGCGCGATCAGAAGATCGGAATCCTCCAGCCACTCGGTGGCGAGTGTCTTCAGCTCCTCGAAGTTGCCGCATTTCTTGACGCCGCGCGAAAACGATGAATCCGGGATCTTCAGCACCAACGGGAAGCCCAGCGTCTGCGCCGCCAGTTCAAGGTCCGAGGTGCCGGCAATCATCACTGTCGGCGGCACCGGCACCTTGTTGTAGGCCATCAGCTCGTTGAGATAGACCTTGTTGGTGCAGCGGATCATCGACAGCGGGTCGTCGATGACAGGCATGCCTTCCTGCTGGGCACGGCGGGCGAAGCGGTAGGTATGGTTGGAGATCGAAGTGGTCTCGCGAATGAACAGCGCGTCGTAGTTGGCGAGCTTGGCCAAGTCCTTCCTGGTGATCGGCTCGATTTCGACGCCCATCTTTTCGGCGATCTTGGCCCAGTAGCGCAGCGAGGAAATCTCCGACGGCGGCAGTTCCTCATGCGGATCGACCAGCGTGGCGAAGGTGTAGCGCGCCGGCGTGCGGCCCTTGGTGTCACGCCATTCGCGGTTGGTGTAGGTCTCCAGCGCCTGCACGAAGAAGGCTTCTTCCTCCTCGGTCATCCTGGCCAGCGGCAGGAAACCGATCTTGCGGATCGAGGCCCATTCGGCACTGTCCTTGATGTGGACCTCAAGCGCCGGGGCGCGGAACCAGTCGAACAACAGCTTGGCGAAACGGTCCCATATCTTCGACGGGCCGATGCCGAAGAAGATGCAGACTTTTTGCGGAAAGACGCCGCCGAGATCCTTGCGGCATTTGTTGAGCGCCAGTTCCAGTTCCGGCAGCGCGTGCTCGTAGAGCTTGCGCTCCGACAGGTCGATCATCGTCTCGACCGTCGGGATGACCTTGTGGCCGCGCGACCCGGCGAGCAGGGAGGCATAGTAGCCGCGGCTCTGGTAGGCGTAATTGTTCGACAGGTTGATGACCTTCGGCTGCTGGCCGCGAAACAGCGCCGGATGCGCAAGATAATCACGGTTGGTGATGATCTTGTGCGGCGTCGCGGCCTGGTCGAGATCGTTTTGCCGGCCGGTGAGGATGACCCAGGTCATTGTTATCAGCGTTTCCCAAGAGTGATGGCAGCACGCAGTCCGTCGCGGCCGAATTGCGCCATGTTCATGAAGATGCCGTGGGGGACGGGAATGTTGGCGGCATCGAGGATGGTCTCCTGTCTTTCGTCCTCGACCCAGGGATCGTGGATGAGGATATGATCGCCGTCATCGCCGATGGCCAGCACCCAATGCGGCACCTTCTTGCCGAACATCAGGAAGCCGCTGATCAGCACCAGCACCAGTTTTCCCTGAGCCAGGGCGCCACGGATGTCGTCGATGGCGAATGGACGGTAATTCACCGGGATGCCGTATTGTTCCGCGCGGCGGCGAAAGTCGACCTGGGCGAGTTCCATCACCCGGCGCTTGTCCTCGCTGCGCACCGACTGCAGGAACAGCGCGCCATAGAAGGACACGAAGATTTCCGCGGCCAGCCCGTTTTCGTGGCCGGCCACCGCAAGGCCGAACGGCTCGCAGCCGCCCGGGCCGGACATCATGAAAACCGTCGTCGCCTCGCGCCAGAGGCGGATTTCCATGACCGGATCGGGCACGAAGGCGGAATCGTAATTGGCCATCGCCATCATCAGGCAGCACGGGCCGCAGGTGAATTCGCAGGTCTGCTGATAGAACGGCACTTTGGTGGCGACCGGAATGTCGCCGCGCAAGGTCTTTTCGTAGCGCAGCGCGGTTGCGCCATCCTCGTAATAGCCGGGTTCGCGGCCGATCTTGCGGTAGCCGCTCTGCTCATAGATGCCGATGGCGCGAAGGTTGTCCTCGCGCACTTCGAGGCGCAGCATCATGCGGTCGTGCTCGAAGGCGGCCTCTTCAGCCGCTGCAAGCAGCATGCGACCAACGCCGCGGCCGCCGAAAAATGGGCCGGTGGCAAGCGAATAGAGCCGGGCGACGCCGCTGCCCTTGCGAAACAGCACCACGGCGTAGCCGGCGACACGGCCGTCGCTTTCGGCGACCAGCATCTCGGCGGTCTCGCGTTCGATCAACAGGCGGAAGGAGCGCCGGGAAATGCGGTCACTGGAAAAAACCGCCTTCTCGATGGCGGCGAGGTCATCGACGTCGGACGCGCGGGCCTTGCGAATCTCGGCAGGCATGCGGGTTCAGAAAACCTCGATTGGGTGGAGGAAAAGGCCCCGGTCAAAAACGTCGCAAACATCAGCCGAAACGCCGATATCAGCCAAGCGCTATCGCACCTTGAATAGGGCCGAATTGTGACAGGTTGCGCCGCGGGCGGCGGGCGGTGGCGGCGGCACAGCGAAGTGTGGCGCCACCCCGGTGCATGACCCGAAAACGGAATGCGCTCAACTGGCGAGACCCGCCAGAAGCTGACCGTAGGCGCGTTTCGCGACCGCAGCCAGCTGCTCACGCGGCAGCGAGCCGACGACGGCGCAGGCATAGCCCTTGTCCAGCCAGTAGACCGCCTCGGGGCCGTCGGCGTCGGCCATGTAGGTGCCCTTGGACTTGGCTGCCGAATCGGCGGTCACGAACAGGGAGATGCGCTGGCCCTTGGCGTCCTCGTAAAGTAGCATGGCGGCCTTGCCCTGGCCGGCGGGCAGCAACCGGCCGCCAACCAGCTGGAAGCCCTCCGCCATCAGGTCCGGCGCCACGAGTTTCAGGCCGACGCGGTTGGACAGCCAGGTCTGCAAATGATCCTTGTCGCTGGCCGGCACTTCCACCGCATGGCGTTGTTCGGCGGCATAGATGACATGGGCGGCGATCGCCTCTTCGGCCAGTTGGTCTTCGGCGCCGTCTTGCCTGCCAAGACCGTCGATGCCGGCAAAATAGCCGCCAAGACCGCCAACGACGAGCACTGCGGCGGCCGCGGCTGCAAGCCACCAGCGCGAGTGCCGCGCCGCCACTTTGGTCGCGCCTTCGCCGAGTACGATCTGCTTGAACAGCGCCGGCACCGGCTCGTCAAGCACGCTAGCAAAGGCGGCGCGCAGTGCGGCGCGGTCGGCGGTGTAGCGCGCGCTTTTCGCCTTCATTTCGGGATTGGCGTCGATCCAGGCCTCATAGGCGGCGCGCTCGTCGCCCGGCAGCTCGCCGTCGAGCGCCATGTGGATATCGCGTTCGGAAAAATCGCGGCGGGTCATTTCTCGACGATCCTTATCGAGCGGCGGCGCGCCGTGTCGTCGAGCAGGCTGCGCAGCTCCTCTCGCCCGCGCGCTATGCGCGACATCAGCGTGCCGGCGGGCACGCCGAGA
The DNA here is from genome assembly GCF_056403695.1 of Mesorhizobium sp. P2_F7. Taxonomy (NCBI): domain Bacteria; kingdom Pseudomonadati; phylum Pseudomonadota; class Alphaproteobacteria; order Hyphomicrobiales; family Phyllobacteriaceae; genus Mesorhizobium; species Mesorhizobium sp. P2_F7. The sequence continues at coordinate 32,586 of NZ_JBFUFA010000019.1, forward strand.
ATGTTGGCGGCCTCGGCATAGGAAAATCCTTCGATGGCGACCATGACGAGAGCGGCGCGGCGGTCGGGGCTGATCGCCTGCAAAGCGTCGATGATCTCGCGTGAGGCGGCATTCTCCGCCTGCTCGGCGGGCACTGCCTGCGCCTCGTTTGCGTCGAGCGGCAGGATCGCCGCCTCACCGCGCCGGTTCACCTTGCGCATCTGATCGATGAACAAATGATGCATGATCGTAAACAGCCACCTCCGGGGGCTTTCTCCTGTCTGCCAGCTCTCGAGCCGCAAGAGCGCCCGTTCGAGGCAATCCTGGACGAGATCGTCGGCGGAATCGCGGTCGCGCAGAAGCGAGCGTGCGTAGCGGCGCAGGCGCGGTATTTCACCAAGGATTGCTGCCTTCTTTTCGTCCATGACCGCTGGTTCTGAGGTCGCCCTTGTTTAACCCGATTGAACGCGCCTTCCCGGCGCGGCGCAAGCGGCCAGCGCGAAGCGGTCCGCCGCCCCGGTCACCCAAGCAATGAGATAACGACACCGGTAGCCAATTTATTCCTGGCTAAATGGAAATCTTATTGTTCTTGCTTGTCTTTATCCACTTCCCTCGCCGCCCGCGTCAGCAGCCGCTGGTAGAACAGGCCGATGCCGATCAGCACCGCACCCAGGCCGATGAAGGACAGCGCCCTGAGCACGCCTTCCAGCTCCGACATGTCGAACAGGAAGACTTTCACCACGGCAATCGCGATCAGGGCCGCCGAGGCAATGCGCAGCACCTGCGATTTCAGCCAGACGCCGGCGGTGAGCAGGACGACGCCGATAACAAGCCAGAGCGCCGAATAGGTGTAGGTCTCGAGCTGGCCGAGACCGCTCCACAGGCCGATGAACTCGCCCTTGAACACGCGCCTGACCGACAGTGTGGCATAGGCGAAGACAAGCAGTGCCGCGACCACCGCCAGCATCTGCGCATACCATGGCGGCCGCTTATACCTGGCATAGAGCGCCAGCCCGCCAGCGGCGATGGCCGGCAGGAGGTAGGCCAGGAACAAGAGGTTGAACACCGGGATCTGGCCGGTCGACTCGTCGGTGAACAGCGGGTTCAGCACCAGGAAATGCTGGAGGACGATGAAAGCGACCGAGACCACGCCGGCGGCCATCGAACCATAGCGCAGCACCGAGCTTGGCGAACGCATGTCGATGGCGACCAGTATGGCACCGGCGCCGATGGCGATCAGCGTGTAGATCGCCTGTTCGGCGAGCGTCACGGGGCCGGTGTCGATGACGCCGCCATGCATGGCGTGGCGCACCAGCATGGCGACGGTGAGCAGCGCGAAAAGGGCTGCACCCGCCTCCATGGCCTGGCGTGGCCGGCCACTGCCAATTGGTAGTGCGGGGGTGGTGCGGGCGAGTTGCCAGGCGGCGAAGCCGAAGGCCAGCGCCGGCACGCCGTAGCCCGGCAGCAGCCAGTTGAACACCGGCGTCGTCGACAGGAATTCGGCGCCGACGATGGTCGGGTCGAAGGCGACGCGGCCAAGCACCGCGATAACCGCGCCGACCGAAATCCAGCCGAGCACAGGATAGGAACGCCAGCGCGTCGCCAGCGCCGGCACGATGGCGGCAACGCCGGCGAGAATGGTCGTCCAGCCGGAACCGAAAGCCATATGCAGCATCAGGAGGCCGGCCAGAGCCGAGCCGCAAAGCGCGAAGGAGACGGCAATGTCGCCCTTGAGCGGCGGCTGTTCGGTGCGCGCGATCCACTCGCCGCCGCTAGCGAAGACGACGACCAGAAGGGCAGCGACCGCGGCATAGGCAAGGTCGCGGTCGAGATTGCCATAGGAGAGCCACAGCGTCGAAAGGATGACCAGCGGTGCGGCGACGCCCCATGCCGCCCAGCATGCCGCGCGAACCCGCGCGGTGGCGGCGAAGCGGCGTGCGGCCCAGAAGCCGGCGCCGATGAAGACCAGGCCAAGGCCAAGGCCGATGTGCAGCGTCCAGGGGTTTCCGGCCGCCACCGGCATGCCGTCAAAGCCTATGTTTCCCTGGGATATGTCCGAGCCGATGGTGGCGGGCGGAATGATGCCGAGATAGATCATTACGCTCACCACCCCGGCGGCATGAAGCAGCGGCAAAGCGCGCGGCCGGTAGAGTGCGGTGGCGACAAGGGCAACGAGGACGGCTGCGCCCGGCAAGGCGCCGCCGGCGGCGACCAGTGTCGTGTCGACGGACAGGCCGAGCGCCGAAAACGCGACGAAAACGCCAGGCACGATCGAAGGCCAGTCGAAGCCGTTGCTTGCGGTTTCCGTTTCGCCGCCACGACTGCCCAGCCAGACAAAGGCAAGCACGGCCAGCGTGACCGCGTCGATGAACAGGATGACGGGAAGGTCGGTGCCGGGCGCAGCCATCATGTAGGCGATGGTCCAGGCGCCGGTGCCGAAGAAGGCTGCCGCGATCAGGAATTTCCAGTCGCGAATGCGGGCGATCACCGCGGTGGCGGCAAGCACGATGGCGAGATAGACGAACAGCGCCCATGGGTTGGGCGCCTGCGATGACACAAGGGCGGGCGTCGCCATGGAGCCGACGAGGCCGATGCCGGCCAGGGCCTGGCCATGGACGAGAGCGGCGACGATGGTCGCCACGCCGATGGCGCCGAGCACGGTGAAGGCGAAGGCCGGACCGACGAATCCGTAAACGGCATGGGCGGCATAGACCGTGCCGAACAGGATGAAGGCGCCTGCGGCCGTCAGGATCGCCGGGATATAGGCGCCGGCCACCCCTTCCACCGGAACCTTGAAGCCGGTGCGGCGGATGAACTCGCCGCCACCGATCAGCACCAGACCGAGCAATGCCGCCAGGGCCAGCCGCACTTCGGGGCCGAAAATGCCGGCCTCGATGGTGTAGCGGATCAGGAACAGTCCGCCCAAGGCCAGTGCGATGCCGCCGACCCAGACTGCCCAGCGTGTGCCGAGCGCGGTTTCGACCTCGGACTGGCGGGCGGCTTTCGCTGCGGCGGCCGGCGCGGACCCGGTCAACGCCGCCTTGGCCGCTGCTGACAGTTCCGGCACGGGCTCGCTGGCGGCCGCTTCGGGCGCCGCGGCCGGTGCCTGCGCTGCTTCGGCTACTGTTGGCGAAGCTATGTCGGCCACTGCTGCGGGGACCTGAGCGGCATCCGCCGGCAGGCTGTCAGTTGCGACTGCCTCAACCGCCTTGGCCACGGGCGCGGCAACATTCACACCGGACAGAACCAGGCTGCGCAGCGCGCCGAGTTCGCGCTCGATCAGGCCGATGCGGCCCTGCTGACGCAAGACGATGACGAAAAGCACGACAACGACGACAGCGCCAATCAGGCTCTCAAACATGGCGGTTCCCCCAAACCAGGCCAGTTTTCACTGACAATTGCGGCGGCCACACGGCCAGCCCGGACAGCCAATCAAGTCATGCCACCGCAACGGTGACCGGAGATAAATCATCGAGCATGTTTCGCCGGCAAATTCCAGCGGTCTACAGTCGTTATCCTCACCCATCGTCCCGGATGGTCAGGGATGGCGCCACCGCTACTTGCCAGGAAGCCATGCTATCCTCAGATGAGCTACGAGGAAATCCAATGCCGAAGAGAAGCGCGGGACTGCTGATCCACCGGACAAAGGCCGGCATTCTCGAGTTTCTGCTCGTCCATCCCGGCGGTCCGTTCTGGGCAAGGAAGGATGAAGGCGCGTGGTCTATCCCCAAGGGTCTCGTCGAAGAGAACGAGGATGAGCTGGCGGCAGCCCGGCGCGAGGCCGGAGAGGAGCTCGGCATTGCCATAGAAGGCGATTTCGAGCCTGTCGGCAGCTATCGGCAAGCCGGCGGCAAGATCGTCATCGCCTGGAGTGTCGAAGCCGACCTCGACGCCGATGCCGTCAAAAGCAACATGTTCAGCATGGAGTGGCCGCCACGGTCGGGCGCGATGAAGGAATTTCCCGAAGTCGACAGAGCCCGCTGGTTTTCATTGCCTGAAGCCAGCCTCAAGATCCTCAACGGCCAGCGCGCCATCCTCGATGATTTCATGGCGCGGCGCAAAACCGGCTGAGCGCTACGTCGTCCGGATGACGAGCCTCAGCGCGCCGCCGAGTTGGCGGCTGGAAAGATCGAGCATGTCTCGGTGCCAAAGGCGAGCAATTTGCCCTGCGCATCCTTCAGCGTCGCTTCGGACACCGCCAGCGTGCGGCCCTTGTGGACGGTCTTGCCCTCGCAGACCACTTCGCCGGTCTTCGGCGTGATCGGCCGCGTGAAATTCACCTTGAACTCGGCCGTCGTGTAGGCCTCGCCCTTGTCGAGCAGCGTCTGCACCGCGCATGCCAGTGCCGAGTCCAGCAGCGTTGCCGCCCAGCCGCCATGCACGCCGCCCAACGGATTGAGATGGCGCTCGCTCGGCACGCCGCGAAACACCGCGCGCCCCTCCGACACTTCGGTCAGGGTAAAATTCAGCTGGAAGGAGATCGGCGGGGCCGGATATTTGCCATCGACGATACGCTGCAAAAGGTCGATGCCGCTGTATTCGAGGAGATCGCCAAGCGGAATGGTGCCAAGGCCAAGCGGCGACACCCGGCCGGGGTAGAGTTCGACTTCGCTCATATGATTCTCACGTCGTGATTTCTGGGAGGGCGCCTGCCGTTGCGGCGGCCTTGCCGCCCGAATGATGTTTGCGCAGGGCAGCGAGGAAACCGGCACGGGCGTCGGGCTGTTCGATGCCGCGCGGCTCGTAGACATGGCGGGTGAAGAAGAAGCCGGTCAGCCGGTAGGCTTCCTCGAGTGCCGCCTGGTCGGCGCGCAGGCCGGAGCCGCGCTGCAGGAAGGCCGGCAGCGCCAGCATCTTGTCGCGCCACGGCGCGCCGGCCTGGCGCGACACGGCGCGGCCGGATTTAGGCGAGACATAGGCCAGATCCTGCCGGACGCCGGTCGCCGCGCACTGGCTGAGATCGAGGCCGAAGCCGAGTTCGTCGAGGATGAGGAGCTCGAAGCGCGCCACCAGTTCACCGGCGGCATCCGCATCGTCGAGATGGGCGATCATCACGGCCAGCGTCTCGTAGAGGCCGCCATGGGCGTCGCGCTCCGGCAGGAGCCTCAGATGCGCGGCCATGGTCTGCAGGCCGTAGACGGCCACCGCGCTGTCCATCAGCCGGGCCGCGTTCATCTCGATCGCCTCGGCCTGGAAGGTGCCGAGATGCTCGTCGAGGCGGGCCCGCCACAACAGGTCGACGCGGTTGCCGGGCTGCAGCACCGGCTGCTGCTTGCGCGAGCGGCCGCCGCGCACCAGGCCGAGATGTCGGCCATGCGCGCGCGTCATCACCTCGAGGATGGCGCTGGTTTCGCCATGCTTGCGGGTGCCGAGAATGATTCCCTCGTCGCGCCATTCCATGGCGCGAGCTTGTCACCGGTTGCGTGGCGAAATCAAGATTTTGGCTCGCGGCGCGCGATCTGTGCTGACATTAGGCGGCCGACGCATAGTCGAAATACCACCGTCATGCGAATTTCCTGTAATCGGCCAGCACGTCATCGATGACGCGCCGAGATCGTTCCGCCTCGGCCTGGTTGGCGTCGTGTCCGGCAACGGTGATCAGCGCCTTCCAGAGCGTCCAGCCGCGACCGCGCGCCCAGGTCGCGTCGTCGACGTCGATGGCGGCGCGAAACGCTTCCCTGCTTTCGCCGTCGAAGAACGTCCAGGTAATCGCCAGGTCACAGGACGGATCGCCGACACCTGACGTGCCGAAGTCGATGACGGCGCTCAAGCGGCCGTTTTGGACAAGAAGGTTGCCCCAGGCGACGTCGCCGTGGAACCAGATGGGCGGACCGTGCCAGGTGGCGGCGAGGGCCGCGTCCCAGACGGCGGTGGCCGCCTCGGTGTCGATCTGCCCTTGCAGCGCCTTCAGTGCTTCCCTTGTCTGGTTGTCATACACGCTCGGCGGTCCACCACGGAAGAAATTGTGCTGGCCGGGAGCCGGCTCGCCCGCCGAATCGATTCGCCTGAGCGCAATGAGGAAATCGGCGAGATCGACCGCGAACTGCCTGATATCGGCGATTTCGGCGGTCTTGGCGGTTTCACCTTCGATCCAGCGGTACACGGACCAATGCCAGGGATAACCTTCCGCCGGCTCGCCCATCGCCAGTGGAACCGGGATCGGCAGCGGCAGAAGCGGCGCCAACCTCGGCAACCAGCGCTGCTCTTTTTCGACCTGCAGCGCATAGGGTGCCGCACTTGGCAGGCGCACGGTCATGTCATCGCCGAGATGGAAGGTGCGGTTGTCCCAGCCGCCTGATGCCACCGGGCTCACCGGCAGATGCCGCCATTGCGGGAACTGCGTGATGATCAACCGACGCACGAGATTGGTATCGATGGTCGGTTTTGGGTCACTCATATCGTCATCTCAAACTGCCGGGGCGGCAGTTCTAGACGACGAAACTCAATGGGGAAACTCCAGCCCCATCTCGCGGTAGCGCTCAGGGTCGTCGCCCCAGTTCTCGCGCACCTTGACGAACAGGAACAGGTGCACCTTCTGCTCCAAAATGCCGGCGATCTCCATGCGCGCCGACTGGCCAATGGCGCGGATCGTCTCGCCCTTGTGGCCGAGCACGATCTTCTTCTGGCTGTCGCGCTCGACATAGATGGTCTGGTCGATGCGCACCGAACCGTCCGGCTTCTCTTCCCATTTCTCGGTCTCGATATGGGAGGAGTAAGGCAGTTCCTGATGCAGCCTCAGATACAGCTTTTCGCGGGTGATCTCAGCCGCCAGCTGGCGCATCGGCAGATCGGAAATCTGGTCTTCCGGGTAGTACCACGGGCCGGCCGGCAGGGCTTGCGCGAGGTAGTCGAGCAGATCCTTGCAGCCGGAGCCGGTCAGCGCCGAAACCATGAAAGTGCGCTTGAACGGCACTTTTTCGTTCGCTGCCGCGGCCAGGGCCAGCAGCGCTTCGTGCTTGACCCGGTCGACCTTGTTGAGGATCAGCACCATCGGCTGGCGGACATCCTTCAGCCGCTCAAGGATGGCGTCGGCGTCCCCCCTGATGCCGCGCTCGGCATCGATCAGCAAAAGCACGATATCGGCGTCCTTGGCGCCGCCCCAGGCGGTGGTCACCATCGCGGTATCGAGCCGCCGCTTCGGCTTGAAGATACCTGGCGTGTCGACGAAGACGATCTGCGCATTGTCATGCGTGGCGATGCCGCGCACGATGGCGCGGGTGGTCTGCACCTTGTGGGTGACGATCGACACTTTGGCGCCGACGAGTTGGTTGACCAAAGTCGACTTGCCGGCATTGGGCGCGCCGATCAAGGCGACGAAGCCGGAATGGGTGACGGGAGCTTCCGCTGCCGAGGGCAAGTCTTCGCTGGCGGTCATGCCGCACTCCCTTGATTGGCCCAGATGCCTTCGCGCACCAGAAATGCCGATGCCGCCGCTTCTTCGGCGGCGCGGCGAGAGCCGCCCATGCCGCTTGCCGGGGCAAAGCCGCTGACCTTCACTGACACCGTAAAGACCGGTTGATGCTCGGGTCCTTCGCGTTTTTCGATCGCGTATTCGGGCCTGACATCGCTCGTCTTGGCGATCCATTCCTGCAGGTCGGATTTCGGGTTGGGCGGCTTTGCCACCACCTTTTGCGAGCGCGGCTCCCAATAGCGCAGGACGAATTGCCTGGCCGCATCGAGGCCGCCATCGACGTAGACCGCCGCGATCAGCGCTTCGACGGCATCGGCCAGATAGTTTCCGCCCGAGCCGCGCGAGCGCGCCTTCAAGGCGGCGTCGGCCCGGACCAGATCTTCCAGCTGCATTTCAATGCCGATTTCGGAGCATGTCCGCGCATCGACCAGGGCATTGAAGCGAGGGGCGATTTCCCCTTCCGGCGCTTCGGGAAATTTTTCGAACAGCAGGTCGGCAACGATCAGGCCGAGCACGCGGTCGCCGAGGAATTCGAGGCGCTGATTGTTGCTGCTTGCCTTGACCGCACTGGAATGGGTCAGCGCGGTCTCAAGCAAACGGACATCCCGGAAGGAATGGCCGGTCTTGGCTTTCACCAGATCGGCCAGAGTTTCACCGGTCGGGCGCTTCAAAGCCATCAATTTACGAAATGGAACATGCGCGACAGACGCACCAGCGACGGCCATTTCCAGATCTCGAGCGGGCTCGCCTTGCCGCCGATCGAGAAGAAGACGACGCTGGCGCGGCCGACCAGGTTCTCGGCCGGTACATAGCCGACGTCAAAGCGGCTGTCGGAAGAATTGTCTCTGTTATCGCCCATCATGAAATAGTCGCCGGGCGGCACGACGAATTCGTTGGTGTTGTCGCCGATCGAATTCGGGTTCAGGTCGAGCGTGTCGTAGCTGACACCGTTGGGCAGCGTTTCGCGGTAGACATCGATCGGATAATCCTTTTCCGTGATGTCCGGATTGTCGATCTGGCCGGTCTTCACGCGCGGGACACCCTGGCCATTGATGAACAGCTGACCATCCTTCATCTGGATACGGTCACCGGGGAGGCCGACGACGCGCTTGATGTAGTCGAGCGACGGATTCGGCGGGAACTTGAACACCACCACGTCGCCGCGCTTCGGTTCAGAACCCCAGATGCGGCCCGAAAAGATATCGGGGCCGAACGGCAGCGAATAGCGCGAGAAGCCATAGGACCATTTGGTGACGAACAGATAGTCGCCTTCGAGCAAGGTCGGGCGCATGGATCCCGACGGGATCGAGAAGGGCTGGAACAGCAGCGTGCGGATGACCATGGCCAGCAGCAAAGCCTGGATGATGACGCTGACGATTTCGCCAAGCCCGCCGGATTTCTTCTCGGATTTTTCAGCCACGCTCATGTCGTCCTCGATTGTGCTCGGATGGTATAGAGTCTCGGCGCGCGCTGGGCAACGTCACGCCGGCGTTAGATATAATCGCCGGTCGTCAGATGCAATCAATGTGGCGCTTGTTCGGCGGGCAACGCTTCGATGATCACAAAGGCTTGAGCAAGCGGGAAATCATCGGTGATTGTGAGGTGGATCGCCGCTTTGTGTCCTTGCGGCAGGATTTTGGCCAGCCGGACGGCCGCCCCGCCGGTCAGCGCCATGGTCGGCGCGCCGCTGGGCAGGTTGACGACGCCCATGTCGCGCCAGAACACGCCTTGCGCCAGGCCGGTGCCGAGCGCCTTGGCGCAGGCCTCCTTGGCGGCGAAGCGCTTGGCATAAGAGGCGACACGCCCGGCACGGCCCTCGGAGCGGGCTTGTTCGACCTCGGTGTAGATGCGCTGAATGAAACGCTGGCCATGCCGCTCCAGCGACTTTTCGATGCGTCTGATGTCGATCAGGTCGCTGCCGATGCCGATGATCATTCCGCCGGAACTTCCCGCCCGCCGTGTCCGGCCTTGCGCGCCCGTTCGGCCATGCGCTTGCGGCGCTGCTCGCGAAAGGCGGTCATGCCCCAGCGGGTGATGCCGTAGAAGATGAGGCCGAAGACAAGCCCGAGCGGCACGGCGCCGATCAGCATCGGCTCGAGCACCGGGTGCCACAGTTTTGCAAACGACAGCGTGTGCATCATTTCGCCGAGATGCGCGGGCGGTCCGTTCTTGGGCAGGCGTTCATGCAGGATCAGCTTGCCGACCTCCCAGGATGCCCCCCACAGCAGCGGGAAAGTCAGCGGATTGCCGAAGAATACCGCGCCGAGGGCGGCGGCCACCAGATTGCCGGCGATTACCCAGCAGAGCACGGCGGCGACGGCGAAATGGAAGCCAAGCGGGAAGAAGGAGGCGAACACGCCGGCCGCAACGCCTGCGGCCACCGCGTGTGGCGTGGCCTTCAGCCGCAGGATGCGCTTGGAGAAATACTGCAACGAACGAGAAAACGAGCGGCGCGGCCACAGATAGGTACGCACCCGCTCCAACAGGCCATCCGGCTTGCGGCGTCGAAAAAGCACTCTGTTTCAATTCCCGTTCAGCAACGCCCCAACCATCCCAGGCCGGACGTGATAGGTCTATCTTGCGCTTCGAGGGCGCAGAAAGGCAACAACGACTTTGATATAGCGACTGCCCTGCCGCGGAACAACGAAACGCCGCCGCGATGGTCTGCCGCAGACGCGTAACAAGAGCGCTATTGGGGCAAAACTGAGGACAACGTCAGGTGAGCGTTTCGATGACGACGACACGGCCTGCCCGTGAAGACGACGCCGAGGCAGATAAACTACTCCCGATATTCGCTGACTTCGACCAGATTGCTGTCCGGGTCGCGGAAATAAACCGACATCATCGGGCCGCGGGCGCCGGTGCGTTCGACCGGACCGACCTCTATCGCCACGCCATTGGCTTCGAGACTTGCACAGATCTCGGCAAGCGGCCTTGCGGCGACCAGACAGAAATCGCCGGACCCCGGCGTCGGCGTCCTGGCTTTCGGCTCAAAAGTGCGGCCGACTTCATGCAGGTTGATCTTCTGCGACCCGAACAACAGCGCCGTCGGCCGCGCCGGCTCGTTGAGGCGTTTCAGGCCAAGCACGCGTTGGTAGAAGGCGCAGCTATCCTCCACCGAGCGGACCGTCAGCACGAAATGATCGATGCCGGCGATCATGGTGTTTTTCCCTTATGCATGTCGTTGCTCCAAAAACCACCGCACACTTTCGAAGGACCTTCATCTTCTACCAGACCGGTTTTCATTGACACCGTGCGGCACCCATCGGCACCCTGCGCAGCATCGAAAAACAATCCGGACTGAAACTGAGGTGAGAACCATGCAGCAGTATATCGGACTTATCCATAAGGATGCCGAAAGCGACTTTGGCGTCTTTTTTCCTGATTTTCCCGGCCTGGTTGCGGCGGGTGAAGACTTGGACGACGCCCGAGGCATGGCCGAAGAAGCCCTTGCCTTCCATATCGAAGGGCTCATTGAGGACGGAGAGGCTATTCCGGAGCCCTCGTCTCTGGCTGAGATTATGGCATCAGCGATCAATCGCGATGGCGTAGCTATTCTGGTTGGGGTGAAAACCGACGCTAAAAAGGTGGTGCGAGTAAGCGTCACCCTACCGGCTGATGTTCTTCAACGGATCGATGCGTTTGCTGAGGCTCACGGCTATACGCGATCTGGTTTTCTCGCCAAGGCGGCGGAGAAGGCAATGCAGCAAGAGGCTGCCTGACTTTCATTGCGGAACGCCCAGCGCACTGTTGGGCGAGATGCATTCCCTCAGATGTTGCGGCTGCCGGGCTTGATCGCAGGTATGGCGGCAAGTTCCGGCGGCAGCCGATCGGCGGGATAGGCCGGCACCTCATATTCGGCGAGCGCGATCAGCGGCACGCCGACATTGGTCTTGCCGGCCGAGCGGTCGATGATGCAAGCGGCGGCCACCACTTCGGCGCCAAGCGCGCGCAGGCAATCGATGGTCTCGCGGATCGACAGGCCGGTGGTGACGATGTCCTCGACGATGACGACGCGCGATCCCGGCGCGATCTCGAAGCGGCGCAGCCGGAACTCGCCGCCTTCGCGCTCGACCCAGATTGCCGGCACGCCGAGATGACGCGAGGTCTCATAGGCCGGGATCAGCCCGCCGATCGCCGGGCCGACGACATAGTCGATCTTGCCCGGCACCGCCTTGCGGATCTTTTCGGCCAGCGCCTTGCACAGGCGCTCGGTCTTGTCGGCATGCATGAACACGCGCGCCTTTTGCAGGAAGACCGGACTGCGCAGGCCCGACGTCAAGATGAAATGCCCCTCGAGGACGGCTCCCGCCTCGCGAAAAATGCCCAGCACTTCGTCCGTGTTCATCCTGCCCTGCCCCAAAACCAGTGGTTAGCCGTTGACGCGCCGCGCATCGCTGACGCTCGAATTGTCCTTGAGCTGCGACAGCAGCCGGTTGAGGTGCTTCAGATCCCAGACTTCGAGATCGATCAGCATTTCGGTGAAGTCGGGCGCGGTGCGCACCATCGACAGCGTATGGATGTTGGCATCGTTCGAGGCAACCACCTGGGCGATGTCGGCCAACGACCCCGGCGCGTTGATGGCGGTGACTGAAACACGCGCCGGGAAACGCTCCTTGGTCTGCTCGTCAATGTCCCAGCGCACATCGATCCAGCGTTCCGGCTGGTCGTCGAAGGCCTGCAACGCCGGCGACTGGATGGGATAGATGGTGATGCCGGTGCCCGGCTGGACGATGCCGACGATGCGGTCGCCGGGAACGGCCCCTTCCGGCGCGAAGCGCACCGGCAGGTCGCCGCGCACGCCGCGGATCGGCACAGCGCCGTCGCGCGGCTGGTCCTTGTCCTTGCGCGCGGCGCGCGTACCGGGCATCTGGAACAGCATGCCGGCAGCGTTGCGGATCTTCGACCAGCCCTCCTCACGCTGCTTGGGCGCGCTGACGGTGACGCGCTCGTCCTTGTAGTCAGGGAAGACCGCCTTCATCACGTCGGTCGAGGCGAGTTCGCCGCGCCCGACCGAGGCCAGCACATCCTCGATGTCCTTGCGCGCCAGCCTGTGCAGCACCGGCTTCAGGTTTTCCTTGGTGAAGGTCTTGCCGGCGCGTTCGAAAGCGCGCTCGAGGATGCGGGCGCCGAGACCCGAATATTGCTTGCGGATGGCGTTCTTGGTGGCGCGGCGGATGGCCGAGCGCGCCTTTCCGGTGACGACGACCGACTCCCACGCCGCCGGCGGCACCTGCGCCTTGGAGCGGATGATCTCGACCTCGTCGCCGTTCTTGAGCTCCGTCATCAGCGGCATGATGCGGCCATTGACCTTGGCGCCGACGCAGGTATCGCCGACATCGGTGTGCACGGCATAGGCGAAGTCGATGGGGGTGGCGCCGCGCGGCAGTGCGATCAACATGCCTTTCGGCGTGAAGCAGAACACCTGGTCCTGGAACAGTTCCAGCTTGGTGTTTTCGAGGAAGTCTTCCGGGTTGTCGCCTTCGGCCAGTTGCTCGATGGTGCGCCGCAGCCATGCATAGGCATTGGTTTCCTTCGAGATCGCATGGCCGGCGCCATTCGTCTTGCCGCCGGTGTCCTTGTAGATCGAATGCGCGGCAACGCCATATTCGGCGATCTTGTTCATCTCGCGGGTGCGGATCTGCAGTTCGACGCGCTGGCGCGACGGGCCGACGATGGTGGTGTGGATCGAGCGGTAGTCGTTCTGCTTGGGCGTCGAGATGTAATCCTTGAAGCGGCCGGGCACCATCGACCATGTCGTGTGAATGGCGCCGAGCGCGCGGTAACAATCCTCGACGCTGTCGACGACGACGCGGAAGCCGAAGATGTCGGAGAGCTGCTCGAAGGACAGCGCCTTGGCCTCCATCTTGCGGAACACCGACCACGGCTTCTTCTGCCGGCTTTTCACGCCGGCGTTGATGGCATGCTTTTCAAACAGCGCCGACAGCGCCTTCTCAATGTCGGTCAGCACGCCCTTGTTGCGCTCAAAGATCTCGGCAAGCCTTGCGGTGACGGCGCGATACGCTTCCGGATTGATGAAGCGAAAGGCGATCTCTTCCAGCTCCTCGCGCATGCCTTGCATGCCCATGCGCCCGGCCAGCGGCGCGTAGATGTCCATCGTCTCCTCGGCGATGCGCAGCCGCTTGGCCTCGGGCATGTGGTCGAGGGTGCGCATATTGTGCAAACGGTCGGCGAGCTTGACCAGCAGCACGCGGACATCCTCCGAGATGGCCAGCAAGAGCTTGCGCAGGTTTTCCGCCTGCTCGGCCTTCTTGGAGACGAGATCGAGCTTCTTCAGCTTGGTCAGGCCTTCGACCAGCTTGCCCATTTCGGGGCCGAACAGATCGTCGATCTCTGCCCGCGTCGCGGTCGTGTCCTCGATCGTGTCGTGCAGCAAAGCGACGGCGATCGTCGCCTCGTCCATGTGCATTTCGGTGAGAATGGCGGCGACTTCGAGCGGATGCGAAAAATAGGGATCGCCGGAGGCGCGCTTCTGGTGGCCATGCTTCTGCATGGCGTAGACATAGGCCTTGTTGAGCAACGCCTCGTTGACGTCAGGCTTGTAGCGCGCGACGCGCTCGACAAGCTCATACTGACGCATCATGGGCGGGTTCTCTCGGTCCTGAAATGATTGATGCGCCGCACTGATGTACGGCGCATCTCATAGATAGCCACGAAACTGACGGGACGGAAGTGCCGGAACCATATTCCCGGCAGATCCAGAGCGTCCGCTTAGTAGTCGTCGCTCTTTTCCGGGGGTACCAGACCCTCGATGCCGGCCAGCAGGTCTTCCTCGGTCATGCGATCGAAGGTGACGTTGTCTTCGGTGTCGTCGGCATCGGTTGCCGCCACCGCATTGCCGGTCTGGTCGGCGATCGCCTCGCCATCGGCTTCCGGCTCGTCGACCTCGACATGCTTCTGCAGCGAGTGGATCAGATCTTCCTTGAGGTCGTCGGGCGACAGCGTCTCGTCGGCGATCTCGCGCAGCGCCACGACCGGGTTCTTGTCGTTGTCGCGCGGCACGGTGATCGGCGCGCCCTGGCTGATCTGGCGGGCGCGATGGCCGGCGAGCAGCACGAGCTCGAAGCGGTTGTCGACCTTGTCGATGCAGTCTTCAACGGTTACGCGGGCCATTGAGTGCCCCTTTCATGCCTGGATTTGATGGAAAGCAGGCGCGGTCCATAACCCGAACGCCGCCAAAATACAAGCATTATGGCGCCAGGGTCTCCGGGCCGGGCCGATGCCGGTTTCGGGCGCCGACGAATGCCTTGTCGGCGAAGCCCGCCCGCCGGCTTAGATACGGCCCCGATCACAATTGCTTGCAGTCGCCCCTGGAACCCTTGGATTGCCGTAAAACTGGCGTTATCTCGGTTGACGAAAGGTCAGCCGGTTTATTTACGAGCCGACCGATATATCAGACCCATTTCGATTAGTCCGCCACCTATTTCGAAAAAGGAATATTGCCATGTTCGACCCCCGTGAAAAAATCGCTCTTTTCATCGACGGCGCCAATCTTTACGCCACCTCGCGCGCACTTGGCTTCGACATAGACTACCGCAAACTGCTGTCCAGCTTTCAAAAGCGCGGCTATCTGCTGCGCGCTTACTACTACACCGCATTGGTCGAGGATCAGGAATACTCGTCGATACGTCCCTTGATCGACTGGCTCGACTATAATGGCTTCAAGGTGGTGACCAAGCCGGCCAAGGAATTTACCGACTCGACCGGCCGCCGCAAGATCAAGGGCAACATGGACATCGAATTGACCGTCGATGCGCTCGAACTTGCCGATGTCGTCGACCATTATGTCATCTTCTCCGGCGATGGCGATTTTCGCACACTGGTCGAAGCGCTGCAGCGGCGCGGGCGCAAGGTCTCGATCGTCTCCACCATGGCCTCGCAGCCACCGATGATTTCGGACGATCTGCGCCGCCAGGCCGACCATTTCATCGACCTGACATCGCTGAAGAACGAGGTCGGCCGCGATCCTTCCGAGCGGCCGGTGCGCCGGCCCGAGCCGGCGGAAGTCGAAGAGGACGATTATTGAGAAGCGGCCGCCTTGAACGCCGCTTCCGAACCCGACCGCGACTGCCCGCTCTGCCCCCGCCTGCATGATTTCATCGCAGGCTGGCGGCAGCGCGAACCGTCCTGGTTCAATGCGCCGGTGCCGACTTTCCTGCCGCCTGCGGGCGACGAGGCCGTCGAGTTGCTGATCGTCGGGCTGGCGCCCGGCCTGCGCGGCGCCAACCGCACCGGCCGGCCGTTCACCGGCGACTATGCCGGCGACCTGCTCTATTCGACACTGATCGCCCACGGCTTTGCCCGCGGCGAGTTCAAGGCGCGGCCGGATGACGGGCTGCAGCTCGTCGGAACTGCGATCACCAATGCCGTGCGCTGCGTGCCGCCGGAGAACAAGCCGGTCGGCGCCGAGATCGCCACCTGCCGCGGTTTTTTGGTGCCGACGATCGCGCGCTTTCCCAGGCTGCGCGCCGTGCTGGCGCTGGGTTCGATCGCGCATCAGTCGACGGTCAGGGCGCTGGGCGGGCGCTTGGCCGCCCATCCGTTCAAGCATGGCGGCCGGCTCGAGGCCGGCACCGTTACGCTGTTTTCCAGCTACCACTGCTCGCGCTACAACACCAACACCGGTGTCTTGACCGAAGCCATGTTCGTCAGGGTCTTCAGCGACATCGCGGAATTCCTTCGAACATAGTTGCCCCTTAAAATCCCGCCAGCACGATCTTGCCCTTGGCCTTGCCGGTCTCGATCAGCGCATGGGCGCGCTTCAGGTTGGCGGCATTGATCGTGCCCAACGTCTCGCCCAAAGTGGTGCGGATCGTGCCGGCATCGACAAGGCGTGCCAGTTCGTTGAGATGCTCGCCCTGCGCGGCCATGTCAGGCGTTTCATAGAGCGAACGGGTGAACATCAGCTCCCAATGAACCGAAACGCTCTTGCGCTTGAAGGGATTGATGTCGAGCGTCTGGGGGTCGTCGATCAAGCCGAAACGGCCCTGTGGCGCGATCAGTTCGACGATCTCGGCCAAGTGCTTGTCGGTGTTGGTGGTCGAGAACACGAAGGCCGGGGCACCGATGCCGAGGGCTGCAACCTGCGCGGCGAGCGGCTTGGAATGGTCGATGACATGGTGGGCGCCAAGGCCGAGCACCCAGTCGCTTGTTTCGGGCCGGGATGCGGTGGCGATCACCGTCAGGCCGGTTAGCTGGCGGGCAAGCTGGACCGCGATCGAACCGACACCGCCGGCGCCGCCGATGATCAGGATGGCATTTGCGGCGCCGACGACAGGCTTCTTCACATCGAGGCGGTCGAACAGGGCCTCGAAGGCGGTGATCGCCGTCAGCGGCAGCGCCGCCGCTGGCGCGTAGTCGAGCGAACTCGGCTTGCGGCCGACAAGGCGCTCGTCGACGAGGTGGAACTCGGCGTTGGTGCCTTGCAGCGGCAGTGCACCGGAATAGAAGACGTCGTCGCCGGGCTTGAACAGGCTGGCATCTGGACCCGTGGCGACGACCCGGCCGGCAGCGTCCCAACCGAGCACGCGCCAGCTTCCGGCTTCGGGCTTGACGCCTTTGCGGATCTTGGTGTCGACCGGGTTGACCGAGATCGCCTTCACCTCGACCAGCAAGTGGCGGGCTTTCGGCTCCGGCTTTGGCAGGTCGATGTCGACGAGGGAGGCCTCATCGGTGATGGAGGCTGGGATTTGATAGCCGACGGCGCGCATTCTGATCTCCACGATTTCTGTTGGGTGTTGTCCGGGGCAGAGATGCGGCTTATGTTCGCCAAGCGCAAGAATGCACATATAGAGCACATAGTGTCGAAAAGGATACCGTCATGCCGCGCATCCGCCATGAGCGATTCGATTGCAGCCCCGGCTGTGCCGTGGAAGGAACGCTGCGCTATATCGACGGCAAATGGAAAGGCGTCGTGCTCTACCATCTGTTGGAAGGCACAATGCGCTTCAACGAGATACGCCGGCGCATTCCCAACTGCACCCAGCGCATGCTGACCAACCAGTTGCGTGAACTGGAGATGGACGGGCTCATCGCCCGCAAGGTCTATGCGCAGGTGCCGCCGAAGGTCGAGTACAGCCTGACGCCGCGCGGCCGAAGCCTGGAACCGGTGATCACGGCCCTGAAAGTCTGGGGCGATGCGAATGTGACGCTGGCGCCGGAAGTGCCTCAAGCCGCCTGACTTCAGGCAGCCCGTTTCATACCGGCAGCAGCGCGTCCGGCTTCACGTCCGATATCGACGCATAGGTGTGGGTCTCCCTGACGCCCGGCAGCGGCAGGATCACGCGTTTGAGAAAATCCTGATAGGCGGCCATTTCCGAAATACGCGCCTTGACCAGATAGTCGAAGCCGCCGACGACCATGTGGCACTCCAGCACTTCGGGGGCTTTCGCCACCGCTTCGGCGAAACGGTCGAACACATGCGGCGCCGCCTGGTCGAGCCTGACTTCGATGAAGACGAGCGTGCCGCGGCCGATTTTTTGCGGATTGAGCACAGCCCGGACCGCGGTGATGAACCCGTCACGAAACAGGCGCTTCACCCGCTGGCTGGCGCCGGTCGGCGACAGGCCGACGCGGGCAGCGAGATCGAGCGTGGTGCGGCGCCCGTCCTCCTGCAGCAGCCGCAGCAGGCTGCGGTCAATGGCGTCGAGTTGATCGGATTCATGATTCACGCTTGTGGCACCCCTTATGTGTGACTTTCACTTCCCAATCGCAAAAACAGCATATTTTGTCGCACCATTTTCAACAATAGGCTGCGCTTTCAACGATAGCCGCTGGGGGGAGAAGCCTCCGCCGGCAGGATCGAGCGGGATGAGACTGCGCGTGGCAGAGGACCGAAACACGAAGCCGGCAATTCTTGCCGGCCTGGCGATGATCGGCATTTACGCCGTGCAGTTCGTCGCTGCCCGCTTCAGCCTGCGGGAGCATCTGACGGCAACCGATCTCGCGACCTTGCGCTTTGTCGGCGCCGGCATGGTCATGCTGCCGGTCGTCTGGCGCAGCGGCCTGGCGACTATCAAGACATTGGGCCGGAGGCGTGCGTTGGCGCTGGCGGCGCTCGCCGGACTGCCCTACCCGATCATCATCAATTGGGGCCTGACCTATGCACCGGCCGCGCATGGCGCGGCACTCTGCCCCGCCTCGATTGTGTTTTTCTCATTCGTGCTGTCGCACATCGCCACCACGGACAAGGCCTCACGCCGGCGGACCATCGGCGTCGCCGCCATCATTGCCGGGTTGATCCTATTCATTGCGCCGGCGCGTAGCGACAGCGGCATGAAGGATGTCCTCTTCGGCGATCTTCTGTTCATCGCATCGGGCGCGATGTTTGCCGCCTATGCCATTCTGGTGCGGCGCTGGCGCGTCGATCCGGTTGCGGCGACCGCAACGGTCGTGCTGCTGTCATGCGTGCCGCTGCCGCTGCTTTATTTGTTTGCTCCAAGCGGCCTGCGCGCCGCATCAGTGGGCGAGATCGCCAGCCAGATCGTCATTCAAGGGTTTTTGGCAGGTGCGGCCGCCATGTTCCTCTACACCTATGTCGTCAGACAGCTGGGGTCGCAAACGGCATCGCTGTTCATGCCATGCGTGCCGATCGCAACGGTCTTGATCGCCATGACGGTGCTCGGCGAAACGCCGACCGGCACCCAGTTCGCCGCCATCCTGATCATGGCTGCGGGGATGGCCTTTTCGGCCATCGCCAGACCTGTGGCCAAGACTGCCTGATTCAGGGCGATGGCGACGGTTGTGCGGATGGCGCAAACAACTCGGCCAGCGTTTGCTGTCCGCCCTGCAGCACATTGAGGTCGACATCGCCCTCGATGCCGGCGACCCGGCCCATATTGTGGTACTGCCAGTAGATCCAGCCGTCCTCGCTCGGTTTGATCGCCAGCGAGCGCAGCCAGCGCCGACGCACAGCTATCTGTCCATTATAGGCCTCCGCGGCCTCGTCGGTCAGGTAGATGATGGCCGGCTTGCCGAACGCAGCTTCAACCGGCCCGAGGAACGCCTGGAGTTCCGCGCTCAGCTGCTGCGGCGACGGGCGTTGCGGGCAGTTGCCGCCGAATTCGATGTCGACGACCGGCGGCAGCAGCGGCTGGTCGTGCGGCACGACCGAGATAAAGTTCTTCGCCTGGTCGGCGCCCGGCCTGCAGAAAGTGAAGAAGTGATAGGCGCCGACCGCAAGACCGGCCGCGCGCGCCTCGCGCAGATTCTTGGCAAAGGCATCGTCGACATGGTCGCCGCCCTCGGTCGCCTTGATGACGGCGAAGGCAACATCGTCGGCGGCGACGCGCCGCCAGTCGATCTCACCCTGATGATGGGAAACGTCGATGCCCCTGACCGGATAGCTGTCGCGATCCGGCGAGAAGGTCTGGAAATAGAAGAAGCCGCCTGCCGCGATGAGGCCCACAACGACCAGACTGGCCGCACCCCAGAGGATGATCCGGTTCTTCAAGCCTCTCCCCGTCGTCTATAGCTGCTGTGGCTGTTCGAGACTTGAAAGCCGATGTCCGGCTTTTCTGGGGCTGACCGAAGTTCTTAGCCCCGTTCCTTGAGCAATCGGCCCTTCTCGCGCGACCAGTCGCGCTGCTTTTCGGTCTCGCGCTTGTCGTGCAGTTTCTTGCCGCGGCCGACAGCGAGCAGAAGCTTGGCGCGGCCCTGATCGTTGAAATAAATCTTCAGCGGCACCAGCGTCATACCTTCGCGCTCGATGCTCTGCGACAGCTTTGCCATCTCGCGCTTGTTGAGCAGCAGCTTGCGCCGCCGCCTAGGCTCGTGGTTGAAGCGGTTGGCCTGCAGATATTCCGGCAGGTAGGAATTGATCAGCCAGATCTCGCCACCCTCGACCGAGGCATAGCTGTCCTGGATGTTGGCCTGGCCCTGGCGCAGCGACTTGACCTCGGTTCCGGTCAGCACAAGGCCGGCCTCGACCGTGTCGAGCACCTCATAGGAAAACCGCGCCTTGCGGTTTTCCGCAACGGTCTTGTTGTTGGGATCAGCTTTTCTGACTTGATTCATGATGTGGAGAGGTGGCGCCTCATCCTCAATTTATCAAGCCGGCGTGCTTCATCGCCGCATCGATCTTCTCGGCGGTCGATGCCTCGATCGTCACCAGCGGCGAGCGCACCACATTCTCGACCTTGCCAATCTTCGACAGCGCGTATTTGACGCCGCACAGGCCGGGTTCGAGGAAGATCGCCTTGTGCAGCGGCAACAGACGGTCCTGCAACTCCAGCGCCTTGGCACTGTCACCGGACAGTGTGGCTTCCTGGAACTCGGCGCACAGCCGCGGCGCGACATTCGACGTCACCGAGATGCAGCCGACGCCGCCATGGGCGTTGAAGCCGAGGGCGGAGGCGTCCTCACCCGAAAGCTGGATGAAATCCTTGCCGCAGGTGGCGCGCTGTTCGGACACGCGTTCGACCTTGCCGGTGGCATCCTTGACGCCGACGATGTTCTTGAAGTCGTGCGCCAGCCGGCCCATCGTGTCGGGCATCATGTCGATGACCGAGCGCGGCGGGATGTTGTAGATGATGATCGGCAGGCTGGTCGCCCTGGCGACGGCAGCAAAATGCTCATAGAGGCCGCGCTGCGTCGGCTTGTTGTAATAGGGCGTGACGACCAATGCCGCGTCGGCGCCAGCCTGTTCGGCATATTGCACCAGACCGACCGCTTCCGCGGTGTTGTTGGAGCCGGCGCCGGCGACGACGGGAGCGCGGCCCTTGGCAACCTCGATGCAGACCTTGACGACATGGCGATGCTCGTCATGCGACAGCGTCGGCGACTCACCGGTGGTGCCGACCGGGACGAGGCCCGTAGTGCCCTCTGCGAGCTGCCATTCGACGAAAGCGCGAAAGGCTTTCTCGTCGAAACGCCCGCTCTTTTCGAACGGTGTCACGAGCGCAGTAAGCGAGCCTCTCAGCATGTCGTCCAACTCCTTGGGACTTCTAGGGTTTCTTGACGTGTTTTAGCGTCGGCGCCTTCTAGCCGAAAGCGAAGCCGCGCACCATAGTCTCGACACTGTTCAGCGGCAAGCATGGCGATGGTGCCAGCGAGCGCAATTCGAACAGCCTCGATAACCCTTTGTTTACGGGCTCTTCACGACCTAAGTCTAGGCTCTCAGGCACCTGGGCTTGCCATTTAAAGTGCCGCAACAGGGAAAGATCAGGACCATGCCGGCCAGTCGGCCCCTCCGCTTCGCATTGCTTGGCGCCGTTGCCCTGCTGATAGCGGGGACGGCGGCAAACGAGAGCGTCGATGAGCTGACGACCTCATCGATCCCGATGCCCAGTCTACAGGATAAGGGCCTGCAGGACGAAACGCAGACTGATGCGCCTTCCGCCAGTATCGTCGTGTTGAAAGGCGGTCTCGACGCATTGGCGACCGGCGATATTGCCGCGGCACGCGCCGTGCGCGAAACATTGCCGGCCAACTCGCTGGACCGCCATATCCTTGCTTGGGCGATCGCGCTCTATGGCGGCGACCGGGTGCCGAGCAGCGAGATTGCCGATACCGCAAAGATGCTGCCGACCTGGCCCGGCACCATCGCCTTGCGCAAGAACAGCGAGCGCGCGCTCTACCGCGAAAGCCCGTCGCCGCAGACCGTGGTGAAAGCCTTTGACGGCAGCCAGCCATTGACCTTCGAAGGTGTGGTGATCCTTGCTCGCTCCTATGTGGCGCTTGGCAACACCAAGGCGGCGCTCTCGGTTTTGTCGCCGTTCTGGCGCACCGAAAAGCTGGAAGCCAGGGACGAGGCGGCCGTCATCAGGGAGTTTGGCGCCATCGTCCCGACTGCCGACCATCGTTTCCGCATGGAACGGATGTTTTATGCCGACCGGGAGAATTCGGCGCTGCGGGTCGCAGCCCTTGCCGGCGCGCAACCGCTGGCCGATGCCTGGGCCGCCGCCTCGCGTGGCGACAAGACCACGGCCAAGCTGTTGAAGGCGGTGCCCGTCGAGCAGCGTTCGGCCGGCTATTTCTTCGCGCAAGCCGAATATCTGCGCAAGCAGCGGAAGTTTGCGGACTCCGCCGCAGTGGTGATGAAAGCGCCAACCGATCGCGACGCGCTGGTCGATCCCGATGCCTGGTGGGTCGAGCGCCGCGTGCTGTCGCGCGCGCTGGTCGACCAGGGCGACTGGAAGACCGCCTACAAGATCGTTGCCGCGCATGCCGCCGAAAGCTCCGCCAGTGCCGCCGAGGCCGAATTCCACGCCGGCTGGTATGCGCTGCGAGGCCTCAACGATCCCGGCACCGCGTCCGGACATTTTGCCCGCATCGCCGATCTTGCGCAGGGGCCGATGTCTCTGTCGCGCGCCTATTACTGGCTTGGCCGCGCGGCAGAAGTCGGCGGTCCCGGCGATGCGAAGAGCTATTTCACCAAAGCGGCCACCTATGGCACCACTTTCTACGGGCAGCTGGCGGCGGAACGGGTTGGTTTGCGCACGCTGAACATCGTCTATCCCGAGCCAAGCGCCGCTGACCGCCAAAGCTTTGACGGCCGCGAGGCTGTCAGCGCCATCAAGCGGCTGCAGGAGGCGGGCTATGACCGCTATGCCGAGACGCTCTACCGCGACCTAGCCGGACAGTTGACCAGCCCCGGCGAACTGGCGCTGCTGGCCGTGCTGGCGGAAAAGCAGGGCAATCATTTCATGGCGCTGAAGGTCGGCAAGATCGCCGGGGCGCGCGGCATCGATGTCGGCGCGCTGTCGCATCCGCTCGGCGTCATTCCCGACACCGCCGACATTTCCGGCTCGGGCAAGGCACTGGCCTATGCCATTGCGCGCCAGGAAAGCGAGTTCAATGTCGGCGCCGTCTCCAGCGCCGGCGCGCGCGGCCTGCTGCAGCTGATGCCGGGCACCGCAAAGCAATTGGCGAAAAAGGCTGGGCTGACGTTTTCGCAGGATCGGCTGACCAGCGATGCCGGCTACAACGCCACGCTGGGCGCGGCGTTCCTCGGCGAGCAGCTCGACCGCTTCGATGGCTCCTATGTGCTGACCTTCGCTGGCTACAATGCCGGCCCCAACCGCGCCGCCCAATGGGTGGCCAAATATGGCGACCCGCGCGGCAAGGACATCGACGCCGTCGTCGACTGGATCGAGCGAATTCCCTACACGGAAACCAGAAGTTACGTGCAGCGCGTGATGGAGAATTACGAAGTCTACAAGATGCGCATTTCAGGGAAGTATGACATTGTCGGCGATCTGGTGAACGGACGGAGTTGAGGGCTCCCTCCCTTCTCCCCTTGTGGGACTGTTGCAAAATTGGATGGATGTGATTCCCTGTTTTTGAAACGGGGATTTTGCGATGACGACGAAGCCGAGCGGTCAGTTCAGTTTTGTGGAGGCTTTGCTGCCACAGGGTCTTGGTCGGAGCGGTCGGCTGGACCGGCTGTCGTCGCTGGTGAAGTGGTATCGCTTCGAGAAGATTCTGGCGCGGCTGCGCTCGCCGGCGGGGCCAGGGCGGCCTGCGTACAATTCGCTGGTGATGTTCAAGGC
>NZ_JBFUFA010000020.1:0-49750 GCF_056403695.1 Mesorhizobium sp. P2_F7
CTATCGCAGTGGTGAATCCGATGCCTGGGTCAAAACCAAATGCTGGGATGTCGACCACCTGGATCTCATCGGCGTCAAGCAAGCGGCCGGCAAGCCTTCCGAGGGGCTGTTCGCAAAGGATGGCAAATATGTCGGCAAGGCCGTAATCGCAACAACCCGCGCCATCAAAGACCGGCTGTGGCAGCGCATAGAGCGCGATCGTGCCGAACAGCCGGCCGGCGTGCCCTCGGCCGTCGCTGACGACGATGTTGACTGGGTCAAGCCTAGCATCACTGCCCACGTCCGTCATCTGCGCGGTGAGTTGAAGCTACGTCACGCCTCGGTGCAGGATTTTCGGGAAGAGTAACTCATGCCTATCAGACGGAAAGCCGTGGATGCCGGCATTTTGGATCCTGCCGAATTGGCGTTGCTGGGGCGAGTTTTCGCGCAGATGAAAACTGGTGACCAATCAGCCGATTCTCAGAGCAGACTGGCTTCTCGGATCATCGCCAATTTTATGGCCGGCGTCACCGACAAGCCGAACTCATATCGCTGTCCAAGCAACCTTTAGGCCGATAGGCGGAACCTAACCTGCCCATGGAAATTAGAGGGCTATGAGCACACGCGGCACAGATTTTTGTACAAATGGATTGGCGCCAATGTTCCCGCAACGGTCGGCTCTGACATCCTCTCCGTTGCCGAGCTTACGCAAAAGCTATTTGCCGACGCCAAGGCGATCGGCATCGGCAGCGTCGAGATCGAGGAAGACACCGGCAGCGTCTATGAAACTATCCTTGACGCGATCGTCCATCGCGACGGCGGCCTGGCCGTGACCGCGATATATCGGCCGGATGGGCAAAGGCTGGACATTTCAATCACTGATCGAAAAAATGTCAGTGCCGGCGTACTGCCCAACCCAGCCTATCACCATAAGCAAGCGCTCGATATTACGAAGCTCAGCGACCGATTCGGCCCAGACGCGCCGGCCATGGAATGGGATTTCGGCCGAAGCTTCGGTGCAAAAAATGCCGGGGCAATAACGTCGGCCTGATCTATACCCCAGACACCAGCCCGGCGGCGGGTTTCTGAGCAGTCAAGGATTAGCGGAACCTAATTTGATTCCGCAACTTTATCTCCCCATGAACGAACGGCCTAACCCCAAAAAACTTGTCCCCGGCCCTCAGCCCCGGCGGGAGACCAGCAAAGGGGTCTTGGTGGCCGCTGCGGTGCTGCTCTTTGCGTTCATTGCTCTACTCGTATTTTGGTTCCTTCAATGAGTAAGCGCGGCGTCGACTTCCTTCACAAATGGATGAAAGAACACCTGCCGAACAGGTTCACCGACGACCCGGCGGCCATCACTGATTTTGCCGACCAGGCAATGACGGCAGCTGACAAGGAGGGCATTAGCGCAGACGAGGTCAGCAAAGAGGTCGGTAGCGTTTTCCGGGTCATTCTTGAGGCGATGCAGAACCGTGCCGGCGGCGAGGATGGATGACCGTGCCGAAATCAAAAAGATTCTGGATCGCTGCAGGGATCTTGGCAACGCTTGCTATTGTTGCTCTCGTGATGTCGCTATCCCTTGCCGCGCTCTCACCTCACTCACGGCCTGCGCAGGCTTCACCGGTCCCGTTAAATTCCACTGGATGAAAGGCGCCCTTTTGCCGGTGATTGTCTCGATCGACTTCAGCAGCGGCTCATGAACCTCACGAAGCGCCTGGTAGGGCTTGCTGTGGTAAGCTAGAAGCGGACCGACGATGCTCTTGTGCAGCGCCTCTGCCGCCGACAGGAAGCGGTCAATCTGATCCTGCGAAAGCTGGTTGGATGGTTTGGTTCTGGCCATTGGCGATCTCCGTTTGAAGGGGTTCGCCGCAACGAGGATTATATTCCTCGAAGTTGGTGACGTAGGTCAAGCGTAAAAAAGACGAAGGGCCCGTGCACATATGAAATTAGGTTGGGCAGGCTGTTAGCTGGCAATTGCTAACGTAGGCTGAGACAACATCCGCCGTTAGTTCGGCTAGTTCAACTGCGTGGTGGTAGTCGTGGTGGTTGTGGTCGTCCGTCATGTGTTTGTCCCTGTTGTGAGACCTATCTTAGACCGGGCTTAGGTACGCCTTCTAGGGATTGCCTGCTGGCCATTGAGGAGGCGGCGATTAAGAATCCAACTTCCGCTGAATGGATTCTCGTCTACGTCGAGAAGGCTAGCGGACGCTGAATTCGAGGTCGGGGAGTTGCGGGTTGCACTCTCGCCCTGGCGAGCCTTCAAACGCGTCTCGTTTACTCGTGTCGGCAGATTCCGCGCTGATCGTTGCCGCCACAGCAAGCAGACTGAATGCCACGTCTTTCATGGCTTGCTCAGCCTAACCCCGGTGCCGCCGTCGACCCTCTCGCCATGGGTCAGGAAGGTCACACATGCTGCCAGCTTGTCAGGTTCGCTTTTCGATACTTGCATAGCGGCAGCTGAATTCTCATTCATCGGCTGTTCGTGCGGCCACGGCGACATGGTCAACAGCTTCGGCAATAGCCCATCGCCTCGTTTTGCGGCATGGACATGAAGCGCATGTAACAGGGAAAGCACGGCCACCTCTCTTGCCAATCTCGTCTCACACAACCGTCATTCGCCACCCGAATGGCCAGGGCCCTTGCGCAGCCGACAACCGATGATAGCTGGGCGCGCTCTGAAGGTCGCGAACTGAAGCAGCAGCACGACAAAAAGAACAACAAGGGCAGCCGCCAGCCCTGTAACAATAACCATCCAAGAACGTCGCTGCCGTCGAGATGTTCCGGGAGGTTGCGCAAACACCTTGCGAGCAAGCTTCCCCGCTAAGGGCGCGATATAGCTATTCCGTGATCGTTGGGTGAGGCTTCCCGCTATTGCGAAGAACCTTTGCCAGCTTCTTGAACAGGTGTGGGTTGCCTCTAGCGCTGGCCGCATTGGCCTTTACGGTCGAAAGACCCTGGCCCTCGATGCTCAGGTGGATTTCGCGCAGATCGTCGTCATACCAGACGCCAATCTTCGGATACGCTGTTCTACCGGCACGCTTCGTCATCACTGCCTCGGATGACAATTGCGACCTTTGTTTCATTGCTCGTTCTCGTTGTCATGGCCCAGGTACGCGGCTGCAAGCAGGATCGCGCAACGCCAGTGCGCGCGCAAGCCGGCTCGCTTATGGCGATTTCGGTAAGAATGAAGATTGGCCGGCGCCGCTCGCTTCAAGTTGCTTTGCTATCGTCCCCATCGCCACAAGTCGGGAATTCAACAACCGGACGTCGGATTATTCGTATGCAAATCAATTCCGCGACGCTATGGATGCTTCCTCAACGTAAGCTTTGGGGATTTAGCATGGCTCCGCACGGACAGCATGCCGTTGAAATTGTCGAGGGCAATACGTGGTCGGTTCGCGTGACCTTCAATGGCGTCACCAAGACCGTTGCCTTTACAGCTGAAAGCTACGCGCGCTCCTACGCTGACGGGCAGGCGTTTCGGCTTGGTGTTGAGGTGGTAAAGGCGAGGAAGTGCGCGTGATACCTTCGCTCCCAGAAGCCGGGTAGCGTTTCGCTGAGTGGCCGGGCTGGGAGCCTTGGTGCTGCTCAACAGGTGACATCGCCGGCTGACATCGATCTGGGAACCAAGACGACGTGTTGTGGTTAACTCCCCATGCTGGTCGGAGATTTCGACACTACGCCACTCAGGCACACCAAGTTGTTTGGCGATGCCAAGATCGCGATGCTGACGCACAGAGTCATTTTCCACATGGATGTGACTGCGGCTGCAGCGGACAAGGTAGACAAAGCGCTGGGGGAATTGCTTGATGCAACTGCGGCAGAGCGACAACAAGTACAGCGCGATGCGATCGTGTTGAAACAAATTGCGACGTAGGCGCAACTCGGCCGACGGCTGAGTAGCGCTCTAACCGTTGATTTCTTGTGGAGTCGTACTCATGTTGCGGCCACCAAGACCCACAAAACGCTTGGAGGTTTCCTTGACGTCCACATTCAATGTCGGAAATGCCGGTGGCTATGAGCAGTTGATGGGCCGGTGGAGCAAAAAGCTGGCACCGCTCTTTATCAATTTCGTCGGATTGTCTGACGGCGAACGGATCCTGGACGTCGGATGTGGGACGGGCAGCCTGACCTTTGCGCTTCCGAACGCGGCGAATGTTCAAGAAGTTGCTGCAATAGATTTCTCGCCGGTTTTCGTCGACGAGGCTAACCGGCTCAATACCGACCCGCGTATCCACATTCACCGGGGCGACGCGACCTCGTTATCGTTTCCAGACGCATACTTCGATCGAGCCCTGGCGCTGCTTGTTTTGCATTTCGTGCCAGAAACGGGTCGAGCGATCGGAGAGATGCGACGGGTCGTCAGGCCAGGGGGCGTTGTGGCTGCAGCGGTGTGGGACCATCTCGGCGGCA
Organism: Mesorhizobium sp. P2_F7; assembly: GCF_056403695.1. Lineage (NCBI taxonomy): Bacteria > Pseudomonadati > Pseudomonadota > Alphaproteobacteria > Hyphomicrobiales > Phyllobacteriaceae > Mesorhizobium > Mesorhizobium sp. P2_F7. The sequence goes on from NZ_JBFUFA010000020.1 coordinate 4,393, forward strand.
TGCCGGTTATGCGCATGATGTTGGACACGCTCGCGGTTATCGATGAGAACGCGCGAGCACTTCGAAGCCGGTACTGTTTCCAGCCCATGATGCAGCCGAATGAAATGAAGCAAAGCTTTATCGACCAAGGGCTCCATGATGTGGAGGAAACCCAGCTTTTGATCCGGATGGATTATTCTTCATTCGATGACTATTGGGGTCCGATCACTTCGGGAGAGGGGCCGCTTGGGAAGTACGCAGCGGGTCTGGATCCGGTGATGCGAGCCAAGGCAGACGCGGCCGTTCGTGATGCCTACCAAGCAGGTCGCCCCGATGGCCCCCGTTCGTTCGTTTCGGTCGCATGGGCTTGCCGGGGGACGGTCAAATAGGGCCTAGGTTCTCATCCGACGCAGCCTCTGAGCATGTACGGACCCTGGTTAGTCCGCCTCACCGGTCTGAAACAAAAAAGTGGAAGTCGCGCCCGCGAAGCCGCCGGCACTGCTACGGTTTTTACAACGCACGCTACAGTATGAGACGGGACAGCCTAGCACAATGCCACCCCAAGCGCCGCAACACGTTGACAGACAAGGCTTTGACGGTATCAACCGTGAAGGCGAGGAACGGCACGACCGAAGACCGGTGCCAAACATTGATTGGCCTTCCCTCGTGTAGGCTCAGTTGTTCTGAGACGCCCGCATCTCCGAGATCACCGTGAAGAAACACCGCGGTCGGGTGATGGAAAAGATGCACGCCCGTTCATTGGCCGAACTTGTCAACATGAGCGCCAGTCTCGGACTGTCCGTTCCGTGAAGGTTAGGGCGTCGGACTCGCGGCGAATCCCCGCTTCCGATTTAGTGCTCACTTAATGGTTTGCCGAAAACTCATCGTCCGCTAGTGAACTGGCGAGATTGGTGAGCGGTGCACCGCCCGAACGATCAGTGAATGGCGGCTTTTGCTTTTCTCGCGCGAAAAGCCGACGGTCCGGACACGGCCCAAAATCTGCCGGTCAGCAATGCGTCACTAGTGTGCCATTGGCCTCCACCAACGCATAGCGGTAGACTAGCTGATCGGTTACGACGACCGAGACTGAGAGCAACGGGGACGGCATATGTCGGCGACTGCTTTTGCATTGACCGGATTCATCTCGTGGGCACTGGGGCTGCTGATCGTGATGGAAGTGATCCGTACATATCTGGTGATTTCCGGAAAGGTCGCAGCTAACGGCTTTACGCCAGATAACGCGGGTCTTTCCCCCTTTATGCAGAGGTTAGCCCGCGCCCACGCCAACTGCATAGAAGGGCTTCCAATCTTCGGAGGCCTGCTCGGAGTCGCGATCATTATTTCAAAGACAGATGTCACGGATCCGCTTGCCGCTACCCTGTTAGGCGCGCGGATAGTTCAGTCGATAATTCACCTCGTCTCCACGACCCAAGTCGCAGTCAGTCTCAGGTTCACTGCGTTCGCCGTGCAAATGGTGATTGGTGCGTATTGGTCCTGGGCGCTGTTGAGGTGAAGAGCCCACTTCAGAAGCCGCCGCTGGCGGGTGAATTACGGCGATCTTTTTTCGTTYGGCGGGTATTTTTGTGCCCGCCGGAACATTTATCTACCGGGAGTTTGCCTCCCGACGCTTACCCATGTCGGGAAGAAGTAGCTCTTCGTCGGCTTGGCCTCAGGAACCCCTCCTTGAGCAATCCAAGCGCGTCAAGCGCGTCTTCGCTTTCAAGATCTGTCAATGCGACCCCCTCTACGATGACAACCTCTCCGTCGCCTGTGTCATAGACATCCCAACGGTCGTCGTGGGCCCTTCGTATGGTGTATCGCCGTTCCATCATTCGCCGGGTAAATGAGTCGCCCGAGCGAAGGTAGCAAAACTTAGCAGCCGACGGACCTTGTGCACAGGTTAGATGCCAGGAAAGGGAACCGCCAGCAGTAAAACACTTTTGCCAAGTCAGAACATCTACAAGCCGGGCATCGCCGGTCGGATAAAGCACCTACGCACCGAAGATGAACTGCCACGCGGTTCCCTTAAGGACCTTCTCGGTGAATAAGAGCGCACAGGAAACAAGGTGAGCATGCCTCTCAAAGAGATCCAGAGTCGCTGAGTGAGTGAGATAAATGTGGCGTTGGCAGCCGGTGCATTCGAACCATGTGATTGCCTGAAACCAGGCCATCTTTTCTACGGGAGTGTCACAGTTGGGGCAATGAAATTTCATTTTGACTGGCAATAAACTTGGCGACAGAAGCCCGCCTGTGGAAGCGCGTGCAGGAGCACCCGGGACCAGCGCCGAAGGGTATGAAGCGGCCGCCGACACAATGGGTCAAGCCGGGTCTGATCGGCCGYGTGAAGCACCTGCGCGGCGAGGAGGACTTGCGGCATGCTTCGCTGCAGGACTTCCGAGAGGAAAACTGATCGCTATTGGTACTTTGGACGATGGGATACGCCAAGCTAGAATTTCATTGCGACGCCGACGCGGAAGTCATGTGTCTGGAGCGTATGTTCAAGGGTGCACCCGCCGCCGCAATACTCTAGCGATTTCTTCCCGAAGAAGGAGAAATCGTATTCCCCGCGCAAGAACACGTTATGGGTGAGCGCGACGTCTAAACCTGCGCCGACGATGCCGCCGACCAAAGTGGCGTCACGCTCGGCGTCGCCACCTGGATAGAACGTCTTCAACTTTGCGGCGGTGACGCCAGCCGTGACGAACGGCATGTAAGCCCCCATGTCCATGCCGACACGACCCTTAACGGAGCCGAACAGGCCGGTGGATGCGTCGAGGGTGCCTGGACCTGGTATGTCGTTGAAGGTGTTCTTCTTGAAGCGATACCCAAGCTCCCCTTCGACGCCGTAGACAATCTTGCCTGACTGGAAGTTATAGCCCGCAAAGCCGCCGATTGTTGCCGAGCCGGGGCTATGGGTGGCGCCGGCGCCGATGTTTGGCTCATGAATCTTATAGTGTTCCAGCGTACCCGCGCCGAAGATACCAGCGTACGGTCCTTGCCAAGTCCATTCAGGGGTGTCGACGGGAGCACTAATTGTGTCAGCGGCGATTGCCGACGCGGTAACCGTAAGCGCAATGAGAGAAGCGAGAACTAGAGCCTTCATTGGAATCCCCAAGCCAAATCTTAGGCGCCTATTATCAACGGGTCTGCAACTTTGTATGTAGCTACGCAGCAACACATGTCGGCTAAGCTGCGGGCGTTGGACCTATCCGTGTCGGTGGCGGGCTTTTTCGTAAGCCTCGGAACATTGCGATATACGGGTGGTTGTAGAGGGCTTCCCTAGCGGAAAGCTATATGAGCGGAACATAATGAAAGCCTCGTGCTTATCGGCTCATGAGCACACGCGGCACGAACTTCCTTCACAAATGGCTTTCCAGCAACGTACCAGAGACGGTCAGCGCTGATGTCCTCTCCGTTGCCGAAGCTTACGCAAAAGCTGCCGACGCCAAAGCGATCGGCATCGGCAGTGTCGAGATTCCGCTTAAGCCTTATGCCGGTTTCGGTCTACCGTAAGGCCTACTTTTGTCGCTAAGTGCGCCAACGGTCCGCCTATGGCGCGAATCGTCCAAGACGGTGACCCTCCGCCAACTGATGGTCAAACAGAAAGAGGATGTCCCACGAGGCCTCCATGGACATTCCCGACAGTTGACGGTACTTTTTGTGGCTGTTTTGTCGCTTGGTCGAACGTGGCAAGATGCAAAAATCGCTCGATTGATCTGGATAGTTGCTGAAACCTCAAATTATTTTTTGTGGCGATTTTCCTTTAAAATCAAAAGCGTAACTTTTTGACGGTTCTGTTGTCGGACATTTCGCGACAAAGAAAAATATTTGGCAGTAATTTCAATGGGTTATAGGTTATTAGAACAATCGAGTGGGAGTGATTCAGCCTTACCCAAACGCCGCCGAAGCACGCCAATCTGCGACGTAGCGTACTGAGAAGCCATATTCGGACTCGAATGTGCCGACGCCGATCGATCTCCAGGTGCAGTAGAGTTCGCCGGGCAGTCCGCCTGCAGCGGAGAGCACGACATCTGTCGCCGACTTCGGGACCATCAAGGTCAACCTCCTCCTCCCACACTACGATCGGACAATGACGCCACCGTCTTCAGCGCGCCATCGAGCATGTCGCCTTTCTCGTCCTTCAGCGCGGCCTCGCGCAACCGCCTGATCCAGTCGGCAGCGTCATCGCGGCCCTTGACCAGATCGAGCGCCGACAGGACGCGGTCGAATTTCGACTGGGCGCGGATATGGGTGTCGCTGTAGCCCTTGATCAGTCGGCGGCAGTTGAGGATTTCTGTGGCCAACGCGTAGTCCTGAGGCACGTGGCGGAGCGCCAGCGCATACCAGCGCTCCAGATGTGCGGTCTCCACCTTGTGGCGCAACAGCCGACGGCGCCAGCGGCGCAGGCCGCCGATGAACCAGAGCGCTGCAAAACCGGCAAAGCTGTCGGTGCGAATGCGGCGGCCATGGTTGATGCGCCGGTCGAGAAAGGCGGCGAGTTTCGGCCTGCTCTCGATGTAGCTGCCGAGCCCCGCCGGCATCGTGCCGCAGAACTCCTCGATGCGCGGATGGAAATATTCGGTCACCTGCAGGATAGAACCGTCCTTGACGCCGACCTCCTTGCGCACACGCCGGTCGCGCGACGAACGCGTCTTCAGGTCGGCAACGCGGATCATGTCGTCGTAGCACAGGGCGTTGGCGAGATGCTTCGCGGCGGCGATGGATAGCGCATAGGCATGGCCGGCGCTATCCGCCAACCTTGCAGCAGGCTTTGCGGTCCGCTGACTTTTCCCGCCGCATCCAAGCCAATCCTGGCGACCGCGGGTTCCGCCGCCTGTGGCGCTGGTGAACTGGTGCCGCGGGCGCGATCAAAGGCGGCGCCAAAGGCGGCGAGGCTGGCTTTCACGCCCCGGCCGCCGACGCCGATCGCCTGTTCGTAGCTTTCGCGTGTAAACGGCAGCGCATCGGAGCCGGCCAGCGCGCCAAGCAGGCTGGCAGAGATCATCGAGCCATTGTCGGCGGCGATCTTTTCCATGTCGAAAGCGATGAAGCGTTTCGATGCAGCTTCGGCTGTCGCGTGTACCTTGGAAGACGAGGCCCGGCCGTCACCCGGCTCGATCTTTTCCGACACGGCGGCAATACGGTGTGAAGAAGCGATGAGCGTGGTGCGATCGGGCGTGACGAAGCCTCTGATGATGGCGCGGCCGGCTTCCATCAACTCGGCAGCGATCAATATGTCGACGTCGCCTTGCGAAGGCGACAGGGCAAAGACCGGCAGCCGGCCGGTATCGCGGGCCATCTCGACGTAGTAGATCGTGGCGCCAGTGCGCTGGGCGACGCCGGCGACCGAGGTCGATTGCGCGACGTAGGAATTGCGCTCGGCAACGTCGGTGATCCAGTCGGCCAGCACGCCGCCGCCCTGGCCGCCGACCGCCAGCACGGCAAGCTTGATGACGCGCTCGTCGTCCTGTGCGCCGCTTCGGGCGCTGAATGGCGGGACAGCGTCAAGCATCGGCAAAGGTCAGGCGCTGGCTCTCGCGGCGGCGCTGCATCAGGCCGATCACGACGCGGCGGGCGTTCTCCAAAAAGCGATCCCATCGGCTCGGATTGTGCACGACATCGGCGCGGTAGAAGGATGGGCACAGCACGGCGGCGTCCGCCACCTCGCCGCAATTGCCGCAGCCGACGCAGCTCTGGTCGATCGATGCCACCGGATCGTCGCGCAAGGGATCGTCGAGCGACTTCACCGACAGCGACGGGCAGCCGGACAGCCGCATGCAGGCGTGGTCGCCGGTGCAGATGTCCTCATCGACGCCGAACTTCGGCTTGACGACACGGGTCCCGCCCTTGATCGCCTGGTCGACCAGCGGCTTTTCGCGGCGCTGGCGATTGAGCATGCATTCGGACGAGGCGACGATAACCTTGGGACCTTTCTCCTCCGTTGTCAGTGCCTCGCGCAGCGTGTCCTGCATCTTGCCGACATCATAGGTGCGGTCGATGTGGCGCAGCCATTTGACGCCCATGCCTTTCACTGCCTCGGTGATCGGATGCTTGGTCGACTTGGTCTTGTTGCCCGCGCGGGAGGAGAGAATGTCCTGACCGCCGGTGGCGGCTGAGTAGAAATTGTCGACGATGACGATGACGCCGTCGTTCTTGTTGAACACGGCGTTGCCGATCGAGGAGGTCAGGCCGTTGTGCCAGAAGCCGCCATCGCCGACGAAGGAGATCGAGCGGCGCTTGGCGTCCGGCGAATTGAAGGCCGAGGCCGAGGCCGGACCCAATCCGTAGCCCATGGTGGTGGCGCCAAGCTCGAAGGGCGGCATGATCGAGAACAAATGGCAGCCAATGTCGGATGCGATGTGGTGCTTGCCGAGTTCCTGCTCGACCAGCTTGGTCGCGGCAAAGATCGGCCGCTCCGGGCAACCGATGCAGAAACCCGGCGGACGGCCCGGCACGACGTTGATCAGATCAGCGGTGTCGACGCCGTCGCCGACCTTGTTGGGCGCGCGCACTTCACCCGGCAAGAGATGCGGGGCCTCGGCGCGCAGGAAGGCGCCGATGCCGTCGAGCATTACCTGGCCGGTATATTCCCCGGCCATCGGCAAATACTCCTTGCCGACCAGCCTGGTGCCGCGCCCGGCCTTGTGCAGCATGGCGGCAAAGGCCTGCTCGATGTAGTTGGGCTGGCCTTCCTCGACCACCAGCACCGCCTGCTTGCCTTCGCAGAAGGACAGGAACTCGTCGTCGATCAGCGGATAGACGGCGTTGAGCACATAGAGAGGCACATCCGTCTCGCCATAGGTGTCGGCGAGGCCGAGACGCTGTAGGGCGCGGATGACCGAATTGTACATGCCGCCCTGCATGACGATGCCGACGGAGCCGTTGTCCGAGCCGAAAAATTCGTTGATCTTGTTATCGCGAATGAAGTCCACGGCCGCCGGCCAGCGCTTTTGCACCTTTTCCTTCTCGTGCAGGAAGGAAGCGGGTGGCAGCACGATGCGGCCGGTGTCGCGGCGCGGCGCGTCGAGCGCGTCGGCCACCGTCATCGGCGGGCGCTTGTTGTTCTTGGCGATGAAATGGCCATGCACATGGCAGCAGCGGATGCGGACCTGAAGCATGACCGGCGTGTTGGAGGCCTCGGACAGTTCAAAGCCGTCCTCCACCGCCTTGACGATCGACGGCAGATTGGGGCGAGGGTCGAGCAGCCAGACCTGGCTCTTCATAGCGAAGGCATGGCTGCGCTCCTGCATGATCGAGGAGCCTTCGCCATAATCCTCGCCGACGATGATCAGTGCGCCGCCGGTGACACCGCCGGAAGCGAGGTTGGCGAGCGCATCGGAAGCGACATTGGTGCCGACGGTCGACTTGAAGGTGGCGGCACCGCGAATGGGGTAGTGCACCGAGGCGGCCAGCATCGCGGTGGCAGTGGCCTCCGACGCGCTCGCCTCGAAATGCACGCCGAGTTCGCCCAGAATATCCTGCGCGTCGGCCAGCACATCCATCAGGTGGCTGATCGGCGCGCCCTGGTAGCCGCCGACATAGCCGACGCCGCATTGCAACAGCGCCTTGGTGATGGCGAGGATGCCTTCGCCGGCAAATTCCTCGCCGGCGCCGAGCCTCAGTTTTTCGACTTCCTTGGCAAAAGACCGTTCGGCCATTTTTCCAACCTTCCGTTGCCGGCCATGCGGCCGGCGCTTACGTCTAGATGTCGTGTTTGCGAATGTTCTTGAGCATCTTCAAAAGCGTCGCGATCAGCGCGGCATATTCCGCGTCGTCTATATCGTCGAACATTGCTTCGAACGCGTCATGCATGGCTGGCCAGGCGCGGGTGAACTCGGCGCGGCCCTCATCGGTCAGGAAGACATGGCGGATGCGGCTGTCGGTGACACCCTGCTCGCGCCGCACGAAGCCTTGCCCTTCCAGCGTGTCGAGCGTGCGGCTCAAGGTCGACTGCTCGATGACGGTGTAGACCGAGAGGTCGTTGACGGTGACGCCGTCGGTGACCGACAGCACGGCCAGCGTGCGGACCTGCGGAATGGTCAGGCCCTGCTTGCGGAAATCGTCGCGCAAGGTGGCGTTGTAGCGGCCCATGATGCGGTTCATCAGATAGGGCGCGAATTGCTGCAGGCCGATCTGGCCGAGGGTTGAAATGCGCTGACGTTTTTCCGAGGGCTTCTGATCCATCATAGCCGCCCCGCCAGCAGAAAGCCGGAACCGCCGCCGAGGCCTGCGCCCGGATGGGTCGAAGCGCCGATATGATAGAGGTCTTTGATCCCGGTTTGGTGATTGCGGCTGGTCTTGAACGGCCGCCAGAGGAACGACTGGTCGATGGTCGAGGACCCGCCATAGGGATCGCCGCCGACCAGATTGATGTTCATCGCTTCGAGGTCGGCCGGCGAATAGGCGCGGCGTGCAATCACGCTGTCCTTGAAGCCGTCGATATGGCTGGCGAGGATGGCCTCCGCACGATCGGCATAGGCCTCGCGCAGCGCGTCGGTCCAGCGACCGTCGGGCGGTGTTTGCAGCTTGCCGGCGGCATCGCCCTTGATGGCACGAGGCGCCTCGGGCAGTTGCAGCCACAGGATCGCCTTGCCCTCCGGACAGCGCGACGGGTCGAGTGCGTGTGGCTGGCCGACACAGATGGTCGGCACTTCCGGCAGCATGCCGCGCGCCGCCTCGTTGCAGGCTTTCGAGACGCCGTCGAGCCCCGGCGTCAAGTGCAGCAGCGCCACCTTGTCGAGGCCTTCGCCGCGCCATGCCGGCGGCTTGTTCAACGCATAGTGGATCTGGAAATTGCCCTTGCCGTAGCGATATTTCCGCGTTGCTTCGATATCGGCTTCGGGAGCCTCGCTGCCGAGCAGCCGGCCATAAAGCTGCGTCGGCGTGACCGAGCAGATGACGCTTTTGTTGGCGGCAATCGTTTCACCGGACGCCAGATGGACGCCACTCGCGCGGCCACCGCTCTGGACGATCGAGGCGACATCGGCCCCGGTGCGGATCTCGCCTCCGCGTTCCCGGATCAGCGCTTCGAACGCCGAGAGCAGGTTCTTCGCCCCGCCCTTGACGATCGGCGCGCCGGCCGCCTCCAGCGCGAAGGCGATGACCTTGGCGATCTGGCCGGAGAAGGCGTCTTCCGGTCCAAGCCCGGCATGCAGCACCCAGGGCGCCCACAGTGCGCGGATGGTCTCGGACCGGTAGGTGCTTTCCACCCAGTTGCGCGCCGGCACCAGCGCATCGCCGAGAAAGGCGGCAAGGCCGCGCGGGCTGCGCCGCCAGGCATCGCCGGCCAGCAGTTTCGCCGTCGGATAAGACCATAGGCTGCCGCCGAGCAGGCCGAACAGCAGGCCGGCATTGCGCTCGATGCTGCCGACATCGCCCGCATGCCGGTCGCCATCGCCGGCGGCAATCGCGTTGATTGCCGCGACATTGGCGGCGCGGTCGGTGGTGAGCACGGCATGGCTGCCGTCCGGCCGCAGCACGCCGGTTGGCGTGCCGGTGTGGCAGAACTCCAGTCCATGCCGGGCGAGATCGCCGCCCAGTGCCGCAAAGGCCGGCGAGGTGACGAACAGCACGAAGGTCGTCGCCATCACATCATGGATGAAGCCGGGCGCGGTGATCTCCTCGGTGCGCATACAACCGCCGATGCGATCGTTGCGTTCGAGGACGAGCACACGCGCACCTTTGCCACCGAGCATCGCCGCGCAGACCAGCGCGTTGATGCCGCTGCCAACGATGATGTGATCCGGCTGGCTCACTTCAGCGTGCTTTCGCTTAGCCTTTCGACACAAGCGCCAGCGCGCGGATCGGGCTGCCGGTGCCGTGTTCGATCTTGAGCGGTGCTGCGATCAGGATGGCGCCTTTCGGCGGCAACTGGTCGAGGTTGCAGAGGCTCGCCAAGCCATAGCGGTTGGCCTTGTGCATCAGCGTGTGCGCCGGGAATGGCGGCTCCATGCCGCCGGCCTTGCCGGCGTCGGTGCCGATCGTCTCCGAGCCCCAGCCCTTGATGTCCTTGCTGATCAGATACTGGATGGCTTCAGCCGTCGGGCCTGGCGTATGCGGGCCGGTCTCATTGGCGTTGAGGAACTCGGCTTCCGAGCCGTTGCGCTTGTACCAGTCGGTGCGCATCACCACCCACTCGCCGGCGTTGATGGCGCCATGCTTGGCTTCCCATGCCTTGATATGGTCGACGGTGAGCAGGAAGTCGTGGTCGGCTGCGGCTTCCTTCGAGCAGTCGATGACATTGACCGGGCCGACGAAGTTCTGCGCCGGAATGGTGTCCGTGGCGCCGTCCGGATAATCCTTGCCGGTGATCCAATGCTGCGGCGCGTCGAAATGCGTGCCCGAATGCTCGCCGAGCTTCAGCCAGTTCCACGCCCACCACGGGCCGTTCTTGTCATAGCGGGAGATCGAGTGGATCTCGACCTTCGGCGTGTCGACGGCGAGTTCCGGCGGCAGCTTGATCAGCGGCGTGTCCGGCCCGAGTTGCGCCGAGAGGTCGACCACCTTGATGGCGCCTGAAAGCAGCTGGCCGGCGACTTCGCCGAGGAGTTTTTGCGTGTCCATGGTCTGAAGTTCCCTCTTTCTGATGATCATCAAGGCTCGTCTCGGCCCTTAATATCCTACTAGACGAAAACATATGCATCTGCAATTATCTTTAAGCATAAAGGAAATGGGAACGGGGCGTGAGCGAGTTCGACGCCATCTTTGTCGGGGCGGGCCACAACAGTCTGGCATGCGCCGCGCATCTGGCGCTCAAAGGCTGGAAAACCGGTATATTTGAGCGCAGTGCAGCAATCGGCGGCGCCGTCCAGACCCGAGAATTTACCCTTCCAGGCTTCCGTCACGATTTCGGCGCGATGAATCTGAGCCTGTTTTCCGGCTCCGCCTTCCACCGGAAATATGCAAATGAATTGAAAGCGCAGGGCCTCGAGTTCGCGCCGGTGGCCGACTGTTTCGCCAGCGCCTTCCCGGATGGAAGCTGGTTTGGCGTCAGCAACGACTTGGAAAAAACCGCCAGCCGCATGGCTGCGTTCTCCGCAGCCGATGCCGCGACATGGCGCAAGCTCGTTGCCGCCTTCCAAGGCGAGGCCGAGCATTTGTTCCGGCTGCTGGGCTCGCCGATGAGTGCCCGCGCGCTTGCCGGCACCGCCTGGAACCTGTGGCGCAAGAAGGGCATGTCCGGCGCGCTCGACACCGGTCGGCTTTTGCTGTCATCGCCACGCGCCTGGCTGGAGGAAAACTTCGAGTCAACGCATGTGCAGGCAACGCTCGCCACCTGGGGCATGCACCTCGACTTCGCGCCCGACATAGCCGGCGGTGCGGTGTTCCCCTATCTGGAATCGATGGCCAACCAGAGCTTTGGCATGGTGCTGGGCAAGGGTGGCGCCGACACCATCATCCGGGCGTTGTCGGGCATGGTGACCTCGGCCGGCGGCACGATCGTCACCGGTGCCGAAGTGGCCGAAATCACCGTTGCCGGAGGCAAGGCATCAGGCGTGCGGCTCGCCTCAGGTGAGACGCATACAGCGACCAAGGCTGTGATAGCTGGCGTTGCGCCCAAGGCGTTGACCGGCAAGTTGCTGCCCAACGGCTCCGGCGACGCAGGCTTCGATACGGCGATGAAAAAGTTCCGGCATGCGCCGGGCACGATGATGATCCATCTGGCGCTTGACGATTTGCCGGACTGGCGCGCCGGTGCCGAGCTGCGCCAGTTCGCCTATGTGCATCTGTCGCCATCGCTCGATGCGATGTCGCGCACCTACCAGCAGGCGATGGCGGGCGTGCTGCCGGACGAGCCCGTTCTGGTCGTCGGCCAGCCGACCGCGATCGATCCGTCGCGCGCACCGCAGGGCAAGCACATATTGTGGGTGCAGGTGCGCATGCTGCCCGCCGAAATCGCTGGCGATGCGGCCGGCAAGATCGCGCCCGCGCACTGGGATCAGGTCAAGGATGCCTATGCCGAGCGCGTGCTCGACATCATTGAGACCTATGCGCCCGGCCTGCGTGCAAAAATCCTCGGCCGTGCAGTGTTCTCACCCATCGACCTCGAGCGTGAGAATCCCAACCTCGTCGGCGGCGATCAGGTCTGCGGCAGCCATCATCTGGCGCAGAATTTCCTGTTCCGCCCGGCGCGAGGGTATGCCGGCTGGAACACGCCGGTCGCCAATCTGCATCTCATAGGCGCCGCGACATGGCCCGGTGCCGGCACCGGCGCAGCCTCGGGCTTCATGCTCGCGCAACAGCTTGGCGGGAGGTAGCTCGGGAGATTTCATGAAGGCGACGAGAGGCAAGGCGCTGCTGCCCACGAAGCCCGGACCGATAAACTGACAGTGCCGCGCAAAGACAACAAAACCAACAAGGGGAACCAACATGACAATCAACAGACGCGAATTGCTGGGATACAGTGCCGCGGCACTTGGCGTGGCGGCAGTCGGCCTGCCGCAGATCGCCAAGGCGGCGGCCGGCGAACTCACCATCGCCTATAACGTCAACCTGCCGTCCTGGGACCCGACCACCGGACCCTCGGCGGTCAACCCGACCATTCAGGGTCTCTACCAGTCGGTGTTCGACCAATTCATACCGCAGAAGCCCGACCTGTCCTTCGCACCCGGCCTGCTCACCGAATGGGGCTGGAACGAGGACCGCACCAAGGTGACGATGACGGTGCGCGAAGGCGTAAAATGGCATGACGGCTCGCCCTTCACGCCCGAGGACGTGGTCTGGTCGTTGCAGCGGGCGGGCGACGAGAAGACCGGCAACCCGATCCAGTTCGTCTGGAAGAACGTCAACAATTTCAAGATCGACGGTAACAAGATCACCGGCGACGTCGTGCAGTTTGACCCGGTCTATTTCAAATGGATGTCGTTCCTGACCGGCTACATCCTGCCGAAGGCCTATTACGAGAAGGTCGGCGCCGAAGGTTTCGAGAAGGCGCCGATCGGCACCGGCCCCTACATGGTGGAAAAGTTCGAGCGCAACGCCTTCCTGCGGCTGAAGGCCAACCCGCACTATTGGGGCGACAAGCCGGCCTTCGAGAATGTGACGATCAAGTTCGTCACCGATGCGGCGAGCCGCGTTGCCGAGATCGAATCCGGTTCCTCCCAGGTGACGCTCGAAATCCCCTATGAGGAGTATGACCGGCTGGTCGCCAAGGACGGGCTCGCCGGCTCGTGCAAGAACGTTTCCGATATCGGCATGATCTTCTTCAACGACATTGAAGCGATGCTGGACAAGAACGTCCGCCAGGCTGCCGTCATGGCGGTGGACAAGGAGCTTCTGGTCAAGCGGCTGCTGCGCGGCTATGGCCAACCGATCGCGACGCTGGAGACGCCGGAGTACACGGCCTTCGACGCCTCGATCAAGGTCGAGCACAATCCGGAAAAAGCCAAGGAGCTGCTCGCGGCTTCCGGCTATTCGCCGGAGAAGCCGGTCAAGTTCACCATCCAGACGACCAAGGGCTTCAAGCCCAAGGACTATGAGATGATCCAGGCGATCGTCGGCATGTGGCGCAAGGTCGGCATCGAGGCGACGATTGAGGTCTACGAGATCGCCAAGCACTATGAACTGCGCGCGGCCGACAAGCTGGCGCCGGCCGCCTTCTACAATTGGGGCAACGCCATCGGCGATCCGACGACGTCGACCGGCTTTGCCATGTATGGCCCGAGCCCGCACTCGGTGTGGGACAGCAAGGATTTGATCGACATGATCAACCCGCTGTGGGGCGAGAAGGACGAAGCCAAGCGCATTGCCGGCTGGAAGGCGGTCGACAAATACATCGCCGAGCAGGCTTATGTGCTGCCGCTGATCCAGTATGCGCAACCGATCGTGCATGCCAAGGGCGTCAATGTGGTGCAGCATGTGTCCGGTGCGCTGCTGCCGGCGCTGATGACCCCGGCCTGATATCGGCATAGACTGCATGCGCGCCACCGCAACCGGTGGCGCGCCCCTTTTCGCCGGAAATACAGGCGACCATGCTTCTGCAAAGATTTCTGATCCGTCTTCTGACGATGCTGGTCACGCTGTTCGGCGTCGCCGTCGTCGTCTTCGTCGTGATCCGCGTCGCTCCCGGCGATCCAATCGCCATGATGCTGCCGCCCGGTGCGACCCAGGAGGATATCGACCGACTGCGGGCGCTCTACGGACTGGACAAGACCATCGTGCAGCAGTTCTTCATCTGGCTGTCGGGTGTCGTCAGGGGCGATTTCGGCACCTCGATTTCCCTCAGGCAAGATGTGCTCGGCCTCGTTTTCAACCGGTTGCCGGCAACGCTGGAACTCGCCATCGTTGCGCTCATCATGGCGGTGGCGCTCGGTGGCACGACGGCGATCCTCGGCGCGCGCGAACGCGGCACGGCGGTCGAGGCCGGCATCGACATCGCCAGCGGCGCGGCCCTCTCCATTCCCGATTTCCTGTGGGGCCTGGTGCTGATCCTTCTGTTCGGCGTGCTGGTGCCGATCTTCGACATTTCCGGCCGGGTGTCGCCGCAGCTCGACCTGCCCTTCATCACCCAGTTCTATTTCTTCGAAAGCTTGCTTCGGCTGCGCCTCGACCTGACCTGGGATCTGCTCAAGCACATGCTGATGCCGGCCGTGGCGCTGGCGCTGCCGCTGGCTGCAATCATCTCGCAATTGCTGAAACAGTCGCTGAAGGAAGTACTCGACCTCGACTATGTCGTGCTGGCGCGGGTGAAGGGTTTTTCCGAGACGCAGGTCATCCTGCGCGAGGCGCTGAAGAACGCCGCTCTGCCGACGCTGACCCTGGTCGGCGTGCAGTTCACTTTCCTCATCGGCGGCACGGTCATCGTCGAGCGGCTGTTTTCCTATGAGGGGCTCGGCAACATGGCGATCGACGCCGTGATCAACCGCGACCTGCCGCTGATCCAGGGCATCGTGCTGGTGTTCGCATTGTTGTTTGTGCTGATCAATCTTGCGGTCGACATGATGTACGCGCTGCTCAATCCGAGGCTGCGTCATGGATGAGGCGCGCATCCCCAGGCGCGGATTGAGCCCGAGGCTGTGGCTGGCCGGCGGCTGGCTGTTGCTGGCGCTGCTGGCCGCGATCTTTGCGCCGCTGGTGGCGCCGCAGGATCCGCTGGCGCAGGATCTGATGCTGGAGCGGCTGCCGCCCTTCTGGCTCGATGGCGCCGAGCCAGGCTATTGGCTGGGCACCGACAGCCTCGGCCGCGATCTGTTGTCCCGGCTGATCTTCGGCGGCCGCATCGCCTTTATCGTGGCTTTCGCGGCGGCGATCGCCGCGTGTCTGGTCGGATCAAGTCTGGGGTTGATCGCAGGCTATTTCGGCGGCTGGGCCGACCGCATCATTTCACGCATCGTCGATGTCTGGATGGCGTTTCCGCCGGTGCTGTTCGCCATCCTGCTGGTTGCGGTGCTTGGCACGGGCCTGAGCTCCGTCATTCTCGCCATCGCCATCATCGACTGGACGCGTTTCTGCCGGGTGATCCGCGCCGAAGCGATGGGCCAGTCTCGCATGGACTATGTCGAGAACGCCCGCATCGCCGGCTATGGCCGCATCGGCATCATGCTGCGCGAAGTGCTGCCCAATGTGGTGCCGTCGATCGTGGCGCTGCTGTCGCTGGAAATGGGTATCGCCGTCATCGTCGAGGCGATCCTGTCCTTCGTCAATCTGTCGATCTCGACCGACGATCCGACCTGGGGCGGCATCATCGCCGAGGGCCGGCTGTCGATCCACCAGGCCTGGTGGGTGCTGGTGTTTCCGCTGATCACGCTGATCCTCACTGTCTTGTCGTTCAGCCAGTTCGGCGAAGCGCTGAAGACACGCTTCGATCCGGTGCTGCGATGAGCGCCTGCCTCGACATAAGCGATCTGAGCGCCGTGCTGCCAACCGGGCTGCGCGTGCTGCGCTCGGTGTCGCTGTCCGTTCAACCCGGCGAGGTACGCGCCCTGGTCGGCGAAAGCGGTGCCGGCAAGACGATGATCGGCAAGGCAGTGCTCGGCGTGTTGCCGTCGAGCGTGCGCATCGTCGAGGGCACGATGGCACTCGAAGGCGAAGACCTTGGCAGACTGCAGCCCAAGGCAAGGCGCACGCTGATCGGCGCCCGTACGGCGCTGATCCCGCAGGATCCGCTGACCGCACTCAACCCGTCGCGGCGCATCGGTCCGCAAATGACCGACCGGCTGGTGCGCATCCTCGGCTGGAGCGGAGAGAAGGCCGACACGCGCATCCGGCAATTGCTGGACGAGGTGCAGATCCGCGATCCGGACCGCGTGCTGAAGAGCTATCCGCATGAACTGTCCGGCGGTATGCGCCAGCGTGTGCTGATAGCCGCGGCCTTCGCCGCCGAGCCACGGCTGATTGTTGCCGACGAGCCGACCACCGCGCTCGACGTCACCGTGCAAAAGCAGATCCTGCACCTGATCGCCGAATTGCAGCGCGAGCACGGCACCGCGATCCTGTTCGTCACCCACGATCTCGGTGTCGTTGCCAAGATCAGCCAGAAAGTGTCGGTGCTCTATGCCGGCAAGGTGGTGGAAGAGGCCGACACGGCCGCACTCTTCTCCGCGCCTGAGCATCCCTATACGCGGGCATTGATGGCCGCGACGCCGCGCTACACCGATCCCTTCGCTTCGCTGAAGCCGGTGGACGAGGCGGTGCTGGCGGGGCTTGCCGCCGAGATCGCCGCGGCAGACCAGGCGTGGAGGCGGCCGCGTGGTTGAGCCGCTCATCTCCGTGCGCGGGCTGAAGGTGGCGCTGCCCGACATGACCCGCAAGCCGCTGATCGGCCGCGCGCCGCTGGCCGAGATTTTGAAAGGCCTGGACTTCGATCTGCCGCGCGGTTCGGTGACCGGCGTCGTCGGCGAATCCGGGTCCGGAAAATCGACGCTTGGCCGCACTCTGGTCAGGCTGCTGGAGCCGAGCGCCGGCAGTATCAGCTTCGAGGGCCGCGATATCACCCATCTGCCGGAGGCGGAGCTACGGCCGCTGCGCCGTGACCTGCAGATGATCTTCCAGGATCCGATGTCGTCGCTCAACCCGCGCCGTACCATCGCGAGCATCATTGCCGCGCCGCTCAAGCAGAACGGGCTCGGCGACAGGCTCAAGGAGCGCGTCGCCGAAGCCTTGCATCGCGTCGGACTGCCGCAAAGCTTCGCCAGCCGCTATCGTCACCAGCTGTCGGGCGGACAGCGCCAGCGCGTCGGCATTGCGCGCGCGCTGGCGCTGTCGCCGAAATTCGTGCTGGCCGACGAGATCGTCTCCGGCCTCGACGTGTCGACGCAGGCGCAGATCCTCACGCTTTTGGAGAGGCTGGCGGCGGAGATGGGGCTGACCGTCGCCTTCATCAGCCACGATCTGTCGGTGATCAGGCGGCTCTGCCAACAAGTGATCGTCATGCGCGAGGGCAGGATCGTCGAGGCGAGCGCCACCGATGCGCTGTTCGACAACCCCAGGGAGACCTACACGCGCGACCTGCTTGCCGCCATTCCACTGCCTGAGATCGATGCGGACTGGCTGCGGCCGGTAGCGAAAGCGCCGGCATAGGACTGTTCATCCTGCACGCCGAACATCCGGCCTCGGACGTGCAGAAGAGCAAAATCAGCCCGTGAACGGAGGGTAACATGAACTATGCAACCCGCGGCACGATGCTTGCCGCGATCCTGTTCGGCTCGGTGGGAGCGGCCTCGGCCGATTCGATCCCCGGCATGCGCGGCCACGATCATACCGGCATCACCGTTCCCGACATGAAGCAGGCGGTCGACTTCTTCACCGAAGTGGTCGGCTGCAAGAAAGCGATGTCGTTCGGTCCGTTCGCTGACGACAAGGGCACCTTCATGCAAGACCTTCTGGGTGTCGATCCGAAGGCTGTCATCGAGCAGGTCACCATGGTGCGTTGCGGCTATGGATCGAACATCGAACTGTTCAAATACACCGCGCCCGACCAGAAGGATTTGACGCCGAAGAACAGCGATATCGGCGGCTTTCACATTGCCTTGTATGTCGACGACGTCGCTGCGGCGAAAGCCTATCTCGACGGGAAGGGCGTGAAGACGCGGATGGGGCCGCTGCCGGTCAAGGAAGGGCCGGCCGCCGGCCAGATCATCCTCTATTTCCAGGCGCCATGGGGGCTGCAACTGGAGGCGATCAGCTATCCCGATGGGATGGCCTATGAGAAGGGTGCCGAGACCGTTCTGTGGAACCCGAAGAACCCTGAGAAGTGATTTCCAGAGCGCGTTTGCGGGGCCGACCCGCAAGCGCGCCACCCATTGCCCAGGCAGTCATTCCAATATGAAACTTTAAGCTTGAAATATTTTATCTCCGGCGCAATACTTGGGGTGCAGCAAGCGAAGAGGAGATCGCACGAATGAAGGTTGCGGTTCTCGGCGGCGGACCAGCCGGCCTCTACTTTGCCATTTCGATGAAGCTGCGCGACGCTGCGCACGAGGTTACGGTGTTCGAGCGCAACCGCGCCGACGACACGTTCGGCTGGGGCGTCGTGCTGTCGGCCGAAACACTCGACAACCTTGCCAAGAACGACCCGGTCAGCGCTGTCTGGATCAAGAAGCATTTCGCCTATTGGGACGACATCGCCGTCATCCATGACGGCGTGCGCACGGTCTCGTCGGGCCACGGTTTCTGTGGCATCGGCCGAAAGCGACTTCTGGTCCTGCTGCAGCGGCGCGCGCGCGAACTCGGCGTCAAGCTGATGTTCGAAAGCGATATCGCCGACCCCCAGCCCTATATGGAGACGCATGATCTGGTCGTTGCCGCCGACGGGCTGAACTCAAAGGCGCGCAACACTTTCGTCGATGTCTTCAAGCCCGACATCGACACCCGCAAATGCAAATTCGTCTGGCTAGGCACCAACCAGAAATTCGACGACGCCTTCACTTTCATCTTCGAGAAGACCGAGCATGGCTGGGTGTGGGCGCACGCCTATCAGTTCGACAGCGAGACAGCGACCTTCATCGTCGAGTGCAGCGAACGGACCTGGGCGGCCTTCGGCTTCGGTGCGATGTCGCAGCAGGAATCGATCGCGGTGTGCGAGCGCATCTTTGCCAGGCACCTCGGCGGCCATGCGCTGATGACAAATGCCAATCACATCCGTGGTTCAGCCTGGATCAATTTCCCGCGCGTGCTGTGCGAACGCTGGTCCTACAAGAACCTGGCGCTGATGGGCGACGCGGCGGCCTCGGCGCATTTCTCGATCGGCTCCGGCACCAAGCTCGCTTTGGAAAGTGCTGTGGCACTGGCCGAATATGTCAAAACCGAACCGGACCTCGACGCGGCCTTCCGCAAATATGAGGATGCGCGCCGCACCGAGGTGCTGAAGCTGCAGTCGGCGGCGCGCAATTCGCTGGAATGGTTCGAGGAGGTCGAGCGCTATCTCGGCCTTGATCCGGTGCAGTTCAACTATTCGCTGCTGACCCGCTCGCAACGCATCAGCCACGAGAATTTGCGGATGCGCGATGCCGAATGGCTTGAAAGCGCCGAGGAATGGTTCCAGCGCCAGGCGGGCGCGGGCGGCAACAGGCAGCGCCGGGCGCCGATGTTTGCGCCGTTCAAGCTGCGCGAAATGCAGCTCAACAACCGCATCGTGGTTTCGCCGATGGCCCAGTACAAGGCCGTCGACGGCTGCCCGACCGACTGGCATTTCGCCCACTATGCCGAACGCGCCAAGGGTGGCGCCGGCCTAGTCTACATCGAGATGACCTGCGTCAGCCCGGAGGGGCGCATCACGCCCGGCTGTCCCGGCTTCTATGCGCCGGAGCATAAGGTGGCGTGGAAGCGGCTTGTCGACTTCGTCCACACCGAGACCGAGGCGAAAATCTGCGCCCAGATCGGCCATTCCGGCTCCAAGGGCTCAACCCGTGTTGGCTGGGAAGGCACCGACGTGCCGCTCGCCTCCGGCAACTGGCCGGTCATGGCGGCTTCGGCGATCGCATGGTCGCCGCAGAACCAGGTGCCGAAGGCGATGGATCGCGCCGACATGGATCTGGTGCGCGACCAGTTCGTGGCCTCCGCCGAGATGGCGGATCGTTGCGGCTTCGACATGCTGGAGATCCATGCCGCGCATGGCTACCTTTTGTCGTCCTTCATCACGCCGGTTACCAACCAGCGCACGGATGGCTATGGCGGTTCCCTCGAAAATCGCATGCGCTATCCCCTGGAAATCTTCCATGCGGTGCGCGCCGCCTGGCCGGCACAAAAGCCGATCTCGGTGCGCATTTCAGCCAATGACTGGGTCGGCATCGAGGGTGTGACGCCGGCCGACGCGGTGGAGATCGCGCGCATGCTGCATGAAGCCGGCGTCGACCTATGCGACGTCTCGGCGGGTCAGACCTCGATTGCCGCCAAGCCTGTCTATGGCCGCATGTTCCAGACGCCATTTTCCGACCGCATCCGCAACGAGGTCGGGATGGCGACGATGGCGGTCGGCAACATCTACGAGCCTGACCATGTCAACTCGATCCTGATGGCCGGCCGCGCCGACCTGGTGGCACTGGCTCGGCCGCATCTCGCCGATCCCTATTGGACGCTGCATGCGGCCGTGACGCTCGGCGACCGCGGCGTCAAATGGCCGGATCCCTATCTGCCTGGACGCGACCAGATCTACCGGCTGGCCGAGCGCGATGCAGCGGCGGGGCTGAAAGTATGACGACGGCTTCAGCGATTTCCGGCAAACATGCGCTGGTCACCGGCGGCGGCTCCGGCGTCGGCCGGGCCATCGCACTCGTGCTGGCCGAAGCCGGCATCGCGGTGACCATATGCGGGCGGCGCGATGCCGAGCTTGCCAAGGTGGCCGGCGAGAACGACCGCATCCACGCCATATCGACCGATGTTACCGACGAGGCGGCGATGACGGCGCTCTATGCGCAAGCGGAAGCCCTGCGCGGCCCGTTCGATATCGTCGTTGCCAATGCTGGCATGGCCGGCAGCACGCCGGCGCACAAGACCTCGCTTGCCGACTGGCAGCGGACGCTCGACGTCAACCTGACCGGCGCCTTCCTGACGGTGAAGCCGGCGCTGGCCGGTATGGCCGCGCGCAAGGCGGGCCGGATCGTCTTCATCGCCTCCACCGCGGGGCTGAAAGGCTACGCCTATGTCGCGCCCTATGTGGCGGCCAAGCATGGTGTGGTCGGGCTGATGCGGGCGCTGGCGGCCGAGACGGCGAAATCCGGCGTCACCGTCAACGCCGTGTGCCCAGGTTTCGTCGAGACCGACATGTTGGAAGCATCTGTCCAGCGCATTGTCGAAAAGACCGGCCGCTCGGCTGGCGAGGCGCGGGCGAGCCTGGCCTCGACCAACCCGCAAGGCCGCTTCATCCAGCCGCAGGAGGTTGCCGCGGCGGTGCTGTGGCTGTGCAGCGATGCGGCGGCCTCGATCACCGGACAGGCAATTTCGATCTCAGGAGGCGAAACATGGTAGCCGGCCCATTGCCCGCGCCGTCGGGACCCGGCAAGGACCGGCTGCGTCTCTGGATCAGGCTGCTGCGCGCCTCGCGCACGATCGAGGCGGAGCTGCGCGAGCGCCTGAAGAAAGAATTCGATACCACGCTGCCGCGTTTCGACGTGATGGCCGCCCTCTACCGCGCGCCGGAAGGCATGCTGATGAGCGATCTGTCGCGCTTCCTGCTGGTGTCCAACGGCAATGTCACCGGCATTGTCGACCGGCTGGTTTCGGAAGGCCTGGTTGCCCGCGCGCGCCGCAATGGCGATCGCCGCACGTCGATGGTGCGGCTGACCGATGAGGGGTCCAAAACCTTTGCCGCAATGGCCGCGGCGCATGAGGGTTGGATCGGCGAATTGCTGGGCAAGGTCAGCGAGGAGGATGCGCGCCGGCTGACCGGCATGCTGACCTCGTTCCGCAGCAACTGGGAGGGACGCGAATGAGTTCGATGGCCGGCCTCAAGCCAAAACACTTCCTCTGGGAGGTCGAAGGCAGGATCGCCAGGGTGCGGCTCGACCGGCCGGAGCGCAAGAACCCGCTGACCTTCGACAGCTATGCGGAACTGCGCGATACGTTCCGCGATCTCGTCTATGCCGACGACATCGACGCCGTGGTGTTTCTGTCCAATGGCGGCAATTTCTGCTCGGGTGGCGATGTCCACGACATTATCGGCCCCTTGGTCAAGATGGACATGAAGGAGTTGCTCGCCTTCACCCGCATGACCGGCGATTTCGTCAAGGCGATGCTCAACTGCGGCAAGCCGATCATCGCGGCGGTCGACGGTGTCGCGGTCGGCGCCGGCGCCATCATCGCCATGAGCGCCGATATCCGCATCGCCACGCCGGAGGCCAAGACCGCCTTCCTGTTCACCCGCGTCGGCCTTGCCGGCTGCGATATGGGCGCCTGCGCGATCCTGCCGCGCATCATCGGCCAGGGCCGCACCGCCGAGCTGCTCTACACCGGCCGCACAATGACGGCGGCGGAAGGCGAGCGCTGGGGTTTTTACAACAGGCTGGTCGATGCGGCGGCGCTCGAAGCCGACGCGCTCGAGATGGCGGCGCGCATCGTCTCCGGCCCGACCTTCGCGCACGGCATCACCAAGACGCAGCTCAACCAGGAATGGTCGATGGGCCTCGACCAGGCGATCGAGGCAGAAGCGCAGGCGCAGGCGATCTGCATGCAGACGCGTGACTTCGAGCGCGCCTACAAGGCCTTCGTGGCCAAGGAAAAACCGGTGTTCGAGGGCAATTGATGGCTGACAAGAGTTTCCTCGACTGGCCGTTCTTTGAAGATCGCCACCGCGAATGGGCCGAAAGGCTGGAAGCATGGTGCGCGAAAAACCTTCCCGTCGATCACCATGACGTCGATGCCGCCTGTCGCGAGCTCGTGGCCAGGCTTGGCCGAGACGGCTGGCTGAAACCGACAGCGCTCGATACGGACAATCCGGGACCGCTCGATGTGCGCACTTTGTGCATCACGCGCGAGACGCTGGCGCGCCATGACGGGTTGGCCGACTTCGCCTTCGCCATGCAGGGCCTCGGCACCGGCGCGCTCAGCCTGTTCGGCACGCCCGACCAGCAGCAATGGCTGGCCAAGACCAGGGCCGGCAAGGCGATCTCGGCCTTCGCGCTGTCGGAGCCACGCTCCGGCTCGGATGTCGCCAACACCGAAATGACGGCGAGCCGCGATGGCGACTTCTACACCCTCGACGGCGAGAAGACCTGGATTTCCAATGGCGGCATTGCCGATCTTTACGTCGTCTTTGCCCGCACCGGCGAGGCGCCGGGCGCCAAGGGGCTTTCCGCCCTTCTCGTGCCTGCCGACACCAAGGGGCTTGGCATCGCCGAGCGCCTTGAAGTGATCGCGCCGCATCCGCTGGCGCGGCTTTCCTTCGACCAGGTCCGGGTGCCGGCTTCGGCGCTGATCGGCAAACCGGGCGACGGCTTCCGCATCGCCATGTCGGTGCTTGACGTGTTCCGCTCGACGGTCGGCGCGGCGGCACTCGGCTTTGCCCGCCGGGCGCTTGATGAAAGCGTCGGCAGGGTGGCGGAGCGCAAACTGTTTGGCGCGCCGATGGCGGAGCTGCAAATGGTGCAAGGCCATGTCGCCGATATGGCGCTGGACGTCGATGCGGCAGCGCTGCTGGTCTACCGCGCTGCGTGGACCAAGGACATGGGCGCCGCGCGCGTCACCCGCGAGGCGGCGATGGCCAAGCTGTTTGCCACCGACAAGGCGCAGGAGGTCATCGACAAGGCCGTGCAGCTGCATGGCGGCGACGGCGTTCGGAAGGGCCATATCGTCGAGAGCCTCTATCGCGAAATTCGCGCGCTGCGCATTTATGAGGGCGCTTCCGACGTGCAGAAAGTGGTCATTGCGCGGCAAGTGATGGGTGCAGCCTGACGGCAAGACATATTCGATTTTGAGATTTGGTTTTTAGGAATACCGGGGAGGCATTGAAAATGCACAAGATCCTGCAGCCGGAAGGCTGGGCGAAACCGGTCGGCTACGCCAACGGCGTCGCGGCGCGCGGCAGGCTCATCTTCGTCGGCGGACAAGTCGGCTGGAACGGGCAGTGCCAGTTCGAGACCGACGATTTCGCCGGCCAGGTGCGGCAGACGCTGCAAAACATCGTCGCCGTGCTGGCGGAGGCCGGCGGCGAGCCACGCCACATCACCGCGATGACCTGGTATTTCACCGATAAGGCTGAATATCTCGGCAACCTCAAGGGGATCGGCGAGGCCTATCGCGAGGTGATCGGCCGGCATTTTCCGGCGATGGCCGCGATGCAAGTGGTGGCGCTGGTGGAAGATCGCGCCAAGGTCGAGATTCAGGCAACCGCCGTTATTCCAGAATAACGAATTCGTTATTCCCGGATTGATCAGCCACGAAGCCCGGCCTGCTTGAGCAGCGGCAACACATGGTCGCAGAAATAGGGCAGTTCCTGCGTGTAGTTGACGAAGGACAGCGCGATGCCCTGGTAGCCGTGCCCGGCTATTGCGGCCATCTCGGCGGCTATCGTCTGCGGCGTTCCAACCAGCGGGTAAGTGCCGGCGCCACCGGCGAAACGCTGCCGGTAGCGGTCGTAGGCATGCGGGTCATGCGACTGCGAGAACTCCTTCTTGCCGGCCATATGGGCATCGACCGCGTCGTGGTCGGCCAGTTCGACGGCATATCTGTTGTAATAGGCCTGCGCCTCTTCCATCGTTGGACGGCAGACGACATGCGCCACCGTATAGACGCCGACATTGCGGCCAACCTTGTCAGCCCGCTCGCCGATGTCGGCGACATGCTTGCCGGCATCGCCCATCTCGGAGAAGGTGGTGAACAGATAATCGCATCGGGCGGCGGCGAAATCGCGGCCCGGGCCACCGAAGGCGGCGTTCATGGTCACCGGGCGGGGCACCTGCAGGCTCGCCGGCCGGCTGACCGCTTGCGTCAGGCGATAGTAGATGCCTTCGTAATCGAGTGGTTCGCTCGATGCGTAAAGCCGCTCCAGAACTTCGATCCATTCCGCAGCCTGCTCATAGCCCTTTTCGACCAGCGGTGTGCCGAACATGCCGAATTCCTTCGGGTTCCAGCCGCAGACGATGTTCAGGCCAGCGCGGCCCTGGCTGATATGGTCGACCGTTGCCAGCGCCTTGGCGGCGTAAAGCGGATGCACCAGCGGAACATGCACCGTCATGAACAGGCCGATCTGGTCGGTGGCAGCACCCAGTGCAGCCGCCCAGGTGAAGGTCTCGAACGACCATTCGCGCACCTTGTTGCGGCCGCCAAAGCCACGCCAGCGCGCGATCGGCAGGATAAATTCCAGCCCGGCGCGGTCGGCAATCTGCGCCGCCGTCAGATTGTCCTGCCAGCTCGCCGTCCAGCGTTCCGGCACATCGGTGATGGCCAGGCCGCCATCGGCATTGGTCGAGAAGACGCCGAGCTTCAGTTTGTTCGGGCCGTGCAGCGGATGCGTTTTGATCATGGTGGGAACTCGCGGCGGGAGACCCACACGCTAGGCCCACGCGAAAATATTTCAAGCCTGAAATAGCTTCGCCTCGACGCCGTTTGCGGATATGGATTCTCCGGAACATCGAAAGGGATGGCGATGAGCGAGTTCCGTCAGAAGTGCATCGGCAAGACCAGTCTCGTCGGCTCTTTCGCAGCCATTCCACACCCCGTCGCAGTCGAGGTGATGGCGCTCGCCGGCCTCGACTTCCTGTGCATCGACTGGGAACATGCCCAGATCGCGCGCGACACGATCGAGGCCATGGTGCGCGCGGCCGATGTGCACCGCGTGCCAGCGATGGTGCGCGTTCCCGGCCATGCGCCGGAAACCATTCAGGCGGCGCTCGACAGCGGCGCTCAGGGCGTTTTGGTGCCGCGCGTCTCAACTGCCGCGCAGGCCGCGATGGCGGTCAAGTTCTCGCGCTATCCGCCGCTGGGCGAACGCGGCGTCGGGCCTGGCCGCGCGGCCGGCTATGGCTATCGCATTCCCGAATATCTGGCCGCCGCCAATGACAGGATCGTCGTCGCGGTCCAGGTCGAGACATCGGAAGGGCTCGCCAACATCGAGGCGATCGCTGCCGTCGACGGCGTCGATGTGATCTTCGTCGGCCCCGGTGATCTCTCTGTCTCGATCGATGCGATCGCGGCGAAAGGCGCGGACAAGCTCAACGCGGCGATCGAAACAATCATTCGTGTGACGATCGCACACGACAAGGCAGCCGGCATATTTTGCGCCAGCCCGCAGAATATCGGCCGGTGGGCAGCGATCGGCGCGAGCTTCTTCATGCTGGCCAGCGACGCGATGTTTCTTGGCGCAGGTGCGGCGGCCAACTTTGCCGCCGCGCGCGACGAATTGGCATGAGACGGGCGCAGCCAGGAAAAAGGGCGTATCGGCGAGGCAACAGCCAAGCCAAACTTTTTAAGCTTAAAACTTTTTCCTTGAAAAGCGCCGCGCTTTGGATAGCATCCAGGCCGGTAGCGACTGCGGTGCCGGAGGGGCTTGCCGGGCAGTCGTAGTGCTCCGGGTGGGAGGGGTTTCAGTCCTTGTCGTTCATACTGCCCCAGTCATCGTCCAGCGCGCGCTATGCTTTCGACGGCGTGCGCGCGCAGATTCGTGACCTGCACACCGAAAACATCGCCAACCTTGCCGTGCGCGCCCGCGAACTGGGCGACGTCATCGCGCTCTGGTACGGCGAAGGCGACATGGTGACGCCCGCCTTCATCCGAGACGCCGCCAAGGCTGCCTTCGACGAAGGCCAGACCTTTTACGTTCCCAACATGCGCGGCCACGGTCCATTGAACGAGGCGCTGTCGGACTACCAGACGCGCATTCACGGCCGCTCGATCCCGATCGCGCGCACCACCGTCACGCCGGGCGGCATGCAGGCGCTGTACCTGGCGCTGGAACTGCTGGTCGATACCGGAACCAACGTCGTCTATGTCGCGCCGCAATGGCCCAACATCCACAACGCCATCCATCTGATCGGCGGCGAGCCGAGGCCGTTTTCGCTCGACTTCAAAGGGGACTGGAAGCTCGATCTCGACCGGCTGTTTGCAACCTGCGACGCGCGCACCCGCGCGATCTTCCTGTCGACGCCGTCCAACCCGACCGGCTGGGCCGCGTCGCGCGAGGAGATGCAGGCGCTGCTCGACTTCAGCCGGCGCACCGGCATCTGGATCATTTCCGACGAGGTCTATGGCCGGCTCTATTTCGACGGCGATGTTGCCCCTTCCATCCTGCAGATCGCCGAGGATGGCGACCGGGTGCTGTCGGTCAACAGCTTTTCGAAAGCGTGGGCGATGACCGGCTGGCGCATCGGCTGGCTGACGCATCCGTCGGGGGTGACCGACCAACTTGGTGCCATGACGCAGTATATCAACAGCGGCACTGCCGCGCCGATCCAGGCAGGCGCTGTTGCCGCCATCCGCCAGGGCGAACCGCTGGTCGAGGAGATCAGACAGCGGATCAAGACCGGCCTCGACCTTGCCTATGACAGGCTAGCCCAAATTCCCGGCATCATCCTGCCGACGAAACCGCGCGGCGGCATGTATGCCTTCTTTGCCATGGACGGCGAAAGCGACGCCCGGCAGGCCTGTGCCAGGATACTGGAGACAGCGCGCGTCGGGCTGGCGCCCGGCCACCTCTTTGGACATTCGGCCGCGGCCTTCCTGCGCATGTGCGTGTGCCGAGACCGCAACCAGATCGCGACCGCGCTCGAGCGCATGGTCGCCGCCATGAATTGACGCCCCGCTGGGAGGTGGGACGGCAACAAACCGTGCGGGAGAATTCCCGTCCGATCAACAACCAGAGGGAACACCCCAGAGGGAAACACCTATGAAGCTTAGCCGTCGCAATCTCATCCTTTTCGCCGCAGCCATCGGCATCGCCGCCGGTCCCGCAACTGCTTACGCGGCAGATGTGCTCAATGTCGGCGCTTACCCGACCAACCCGCCCTTCGAATACAAGAACGAGAGCGGCACGTTCGAGGGTTTTGAGGTCGATATCGTCAACGAGGCGGCCAAGCGCGTCGGCATGACCACCGAGATTGCCGATCTCGGCTTCCAGGCGCTGTTTGCGGCTGTCAGCTCCAAACGCATCGATGTCGCGATCTCCTCGATCACCATCACGCCGGAGCGGCTGAAGACGCTGTCGTTCACTCAGCCCTATTATGATTCCGATATGGGCATCGCCACCAAGACAGACAGCGCCGTCAATACCGAGGCCGACCTCAAGGGCAAGATCGTTGGCGTGCTGTCGGGCTCGACCGGCGAGACTTGGGTGAAGGCGCATCAGGAAGCAGACGGCTACAGCGACGTGAAGGGCTATGACACGCAGCAGAATCTTCTGCTCGATCTCAGCGCCGGCCGCGTCGACGCCGCCGTCAGCGACATTCCCGGCATGCAGTACTCCTTCCAGAAGATGAAGGACCTCGTTGTCAAGGAACGCATCAAGACCGGTGAGCAGTACGGGCTGATGATGAGCAAGGATCACCCGCTGCTCGGCAAGCTGAACGACGCGCTGAGCGCGATGAAGAAGGACGGCACGCTGGCCGCGATCCACAAGAAGTGGTTCGGCAGCGACGCGCCGGCTGATTCCTCAACGGTCAAGGAATTGCCGCTGCCCAAGGCCTGAACGGCCGCCGGCAAACACAAGACGTGCCGGCTTAAGGGCCGGCACGTCTCGTTTCCATTCATGATCCTTCCCCGGAGCCACAGGTCAGCGCGGCAAACCGCTTTCGATGCTTCCGGGCCCTTCTCCAGCGTCGCGTGACGCACAAACGGTCGGGAATGCCCTGATGTCGCTGATCGACACCTTCTTCAATCCCGATGTCATCATGTCCAGCCTGCCGGCGCTGCTGCGCGGCTTCCTGAACACGCTGCTGCTCGGCATTTTGAGCATCGGCATCGGCATTCCGATCGGCCTGGGGATAAGCCTGTTGCGGCTCTACGCGCCGAAGCCGCTGCGCTGGCTGGCGGTAGGCTACACCGACATCTTCCGTGCCCTGCCGGTGCTGGTGGTGCTGATCCTGATCTATTACGCGC
This sequence comes from Mesorhizobium sp. P2_F7, assembly GCF_056403695.1. NCBI lineage: Bacteria > Pseudomonadati > Pseudomonadota > Alphaproteobacteria > Hyphomicrobiales > Phyllobacteriaceae > Mesorhizobium > Mesorhizobium sp. P2_F7. The sequence goes on from NZ_JBFUFA010000020.1 coordinate 33,331, forward strand.
TGCCGTTCCTCGGCATACGCCTGTCGTCCTGGGCCTCCGCGGTGACGGCGTTCGCCATCATCATGTCGGCCTATTCGGCCGAAGTGTTCCGCTCTGGCATAGAAAGCATTCCGCGCGGCCAGTTCGAGGCGTCGCAGGCGCTCGGCCTGCCGTTCCTGCTCACCTTGCGCAAGGTGGTGCTGCCACAGGCGATCCGTGTGGTCATCCCGCCGATGACCAGCAATTGCGTCTCGATGTTCAAGGACACGTCGCTCGCCTCCACCGTGGCGTTGCCGGAACTGTTGAAGGAAGCGACCAACGCGCAGTCGCTCTACGCCAATCCCTCGCCGCTGATCGGCGCCGCTTTGGTCTATCTCATCTTCCTCTGGCCGATGGTCCGCCTCGTCAGTCTGCTTGAAGCGCGCTTCAAGGACGAGAAGGCTCGCTGACCTCGCCAATCAAACCCACGTCCAAGCCCTGCGCAGGAGATACAATTGAGCACTTCCCAAGCCACCGGCGGCTTTCCGGTCGACACCATACGCGCCATGTTTCCCGCCTTGCAGCGGGCCGGTGATTTCATCTTCATGGACAATGCCGCCGGCGCGCAAATCCCGCAGAGCGTGCTCGACGCGGTGACCAACCATCTGGTCTCGCACAATGTGCAGCGCGGCGGCCGCTATGGTCGCTCCGTCACGGTCGACCAATCGGTCGCCGATGCAAGGACAAGCGTGGCGCTACTGATCAACGCCTATAGTCCGTCGGAAATCTGCTTCGGCATGAACGCCACTTCGTTCATCCGCCTGGTCAGTCTCGGCATCGGCCAGATGCTGGCCAGAGACACTGATGGGACGCGCGACGAGATCGTCATCACCGACATGGACCATGACGCCAACATCGCGACGTGGCTGGCGCTGGAGTCCGCCGGGGCCAAGTTCAAGTGGTGGCGCATGCGCGAGGACGGCAATCTGCATGTCGACGACCTCAAGCCGCTGGTGTCCGAGCGCACCCGCCTCGTCGCCTGCACGGTGACGGCGCATTCGATCGGCTCGATCGTCGATGTGGCCTCGGTGGCCAGAATCGCGCACGCCGCCGGCGCGGAAGTGTTCCTCGACTGCGTGCACTACGGACCGCACGGGCTGATCGACGTGCAGGCCTGGGACTGCGACTATCTCGTCTGCTCCGGCTACAAGAATTTCTCGCCGCATATGGGCTTTCTGTGGGGCCGCTTCGAAACACTGAAGCGGCTGCCGACCTTCCGCGAGGATTTCATCCCCGACGAGCCGCCCTACAAGGTCGAGGCAGGCACCTTCATCTACGAGAACGTCTCGGGCATGGATGCCGCCGTGCAGTACCTGGAACTGATCGGCCGCAATCTGGCGCCGTCCAACAACCGTTCGCGGCGTGAGAATATCGTTGCCGGCATGGGGGCCATCCGCGACTATGAACTGCTCCTGGCGCGCGAGATGCTGGCCGTGCTGAAGGACTGCAATGCCACGATCTACGGCGTCGCCGAAGAGGCCCGCATCCATGAGCGCGTGCCGACCTTCTGCTTCAACATCGGCAAGCTGTCGCCGCAGAAAATCGTCGAGGAGATGGCCGAGATGCAGATCGGCATCCGCGATGGCCACATGTACGCGCCGCGGCTGATGAAGCGCCTCAACCTGTCGATGGACAGCGGCGCCATCCGCGCTTCGCTGGTGCATTACAACACGGTCGACGAGGTCAGGCGTTTCGGCGAAGCGCTGCGCGCCGTCATCGCCAGGCTGTCTTAGTTCGGACCCTCAGACATCTCCGGCATGGAACATCGGTCCGCCCTTGTGGGCCGGGAAGCCGTAGCCGTTGATCATCACCAGATCGATGTCGGAGGCACGCGCCGCGATGCCTTCGGCGAGCAACGCCTTGCCTTCGTCGGCCATTGCCGCCAGCAGGCGCGTGACGATCTCGTCGGCCGAAAAGCGGCGCGGCTCAATGCCCTTGGCTGCCCGTGCCCCCTCGATCAGCGCCATCACTTGCGGGTCGCTCCTGCGCTCGCCGTTCGAATAGTCGTACCAGCCGCGCCCGGTCTTGCGGCCGAAGCGGCCGGTCTCGCACAGCCGGTCGGCGATCTCGACATATCGCGCTTTTGGATCGCGCATGGGCGCTTGCCGCTTGCGCCGCGCCCATGCTATCTCCAGTCCAGCCATGTCGTTGACGGCGAAGATCCCCATCGGGAAGCCCCAGGCCTCCAGCGAGGCATCCACCTCTTCCGGTGTCGCGCCATCCTCGACCATGAACTCCGCTTCGCGGCGGTAGGCCGAATAGATGCGGTTGCCGATGAAACCCTCGGTCACGCCGCTCACGACAGGCAGCTTGCCGAGCTTTCGCACGAAGGCGATCGCCGAGGCGAGCACGTCGGGCGCGGTCGCCGCGCAATCCACCACTTCGGTGAGCCGCATGACGTTGGCCGGCGAGAAGAAATGCAGGCCGACGATCCGCTCGGGCCGGGCGGTTGCCGAGGCGATCTCGTCGGGATTGAGGTAGCTGGTGTTGGTGGCAAGGATGGCGTCGGGGCGGACGATGCGATCGAGCTTGCGGAAGAGCTCGGTTTTTACTGCGAGTTCGTCGAACACCGCTTCTATGACCAGATCGGCCTCTGCCAACCTGCCGGCGTCACTGGCCGTTTCAAGCCGGCTCAGTGCCTCCCCGCGCGCATGATCCGTGAGGCGGCCGGATTGGACCGACTTGTCGAGGAGGCCAGCGATACGCTCGTATCCTTTGGCCGCCGCCTCGTCGGTCTGCTCGATGCCGATCACGCGATAGCCGGCATTCAGGGCCGAGACTGCTATGCCTGCGCCCATCAGGCCGGTTCCGACGATGCCGACCGTCTCGACCTTGCGAGGCGCAACACCCTCCAGCCTGTCGACCTTGCTGGCTTGCCGCTCGGCAAAGAAGACGTGGCGCAATGCCGCCGCCTCGCGGGAATCCCGAAGGCGCAGGAAGGTCGCGCGTTCGTCCGCGAGACCGTCCTTCAGTCTGGCCGTGGACGCCGCCTGGACCAGTCGCACAGCTTCCGCAGGCGCGATCTGTCCACGGCTAAGGGAAAGCACCTTCTTTGCAGCGGCCGCGTCGGCCCCAGGTTGCGAACTCGGGACGGAGAGTGCGCCTGTCCGCCGCAACGGCTGGTCAACGAGACGGCGAGCGGCATCGAGCGCGCCTTCGGGAAGGTCGTCCGCAATGGCATCGATCAGGCCGAGAGTGAGGGCTTCATCGGCTTTCGCGACGCGACCCGTGCCGATGAGGTCGATTGCAACGACGGTGCCGACGAGGCGAGGCAAGCGTTGGGTTCCGCCAGCCCCGGGCACGATCCCGAGCTTGACCTCGGGCAGCCCGAAGCTGGCCGCCTTGCCGGCGACGCGGTAGTGGCAGGCCAGCGCAATCTCGCAGCCGCCGCCGAGCGCCGCGCCGCCGATTGCCGCGACCACCGGTTTCGCGAAGCTCTCGATCGCTTCGATGACCTCAGGCAGTGTGGGTTCAATAGCGGGCTTGCCGAATTCCTTGATATCGGCGCCGCCGACAAAAGTACGCCCGGCGCCAGTGAGCACCACGGCGGACACGTCATCCGATCTCGCGCGTTCAAGCGCAGCCGTCAGTCCGCCCCTGACGTGGAAGGAGAGCGCGTTGACCGGCGGATTTTCGATGGTGACGATGAGAACTCCATCGACGATGTTGCCAACGACACTCTCGAAAAATCGTTCAGTGCTCATGGAGTTTCATTCCGCAACGACGGCCTGCTCTCCAGCCAAATGGCGCGAGGCCCCGGCTCGGGCGAATGCAGCGCCGTGGAGTCTTCAAAAAAACTTCAAGCTTAAAATAATTAGAATTCAAAAAACTTCAAGCCTGCATCCTTGGGTTGGCAGTCTAATCCAGCCGGTCGCGCAGCATGCTCCAGGGGAGCAACATGTTCGGCGCATAGCGGACAACTTCATGGAACGGAATCGGCGATGGCGCGGCGAAGGGAAGCGGCAGATCGTGGGCGTCCGCTCCGGCAGCCCAGTCCGCCAACACCTTGCCCATCGCCGTGGTCATGGCGATGCCGCGCCCGTTGCAGGCGAAGCCGGCGATCAAGCCCGGGCCGAGGTCGATGAGGCGCGGCAGGAAATCCGGCATCACCGCCGCCACGCCCGTCCAGCTGTAGGCAAGCGGCGGCAGGTCAGGCAAATCGAGATGCCTGGCGAGCCGTCGCCAGACCGTTCGCGGCACGCGCGTCTCGGCGCCGCTGCCGACGATATGCATGCCACCGCTGATCAACCTGTTCTGGCTGTCGAAGCGGCAGGTGAACAGGTTGCGCCTTGTGTCACCGATGCCATGGCCGCCGGGCAGCAGGCGCGCGCGTATGGCACGCGGCAGCGGCGCGGTGGCGATCTGGAATACTTTCAGCGGGACATAGGTCCGCGCCAGCGTTCGGTTCAGCGCTCCGCCATAGGCGTTGGTGGCGACCAGCACCTTTCCCGCCCGCACAGCGCCGGATGCGGTCTTCAATACCCAGCCATCTTTTGTCCGATCGATCGAGGTGACGCGCGTCTGCTCGAAGATGCGTGCACCGGCTTTGTCGGCCGCATCGGCAAGACCACGCGCATACTCGGCCGGATTAAGTACGCCGCCCGAATTGTCCATCCAGCCGCCGGCATAGCCGCCGATACCGGTCAGCGTCGTGACCGCCTTGGCATCAAGCGTTACAGTCGGCCTGCCACGCGCCGCCCATTGCTCGGCGCGCGATCTCGTCTTTGCCAGCGCGGCAGGCGAATGCGCCGGCTGGATCCAGCCATTCTGCAGCGCGTCGCATTCGATGCCGTGCCGCTTGATCAGGCCGAAGACGAGATCGGCGCTGCCGGCAGCGAAGTCGACCAGCCGCTCGCCGCGCTCGGCTCCGAGTTCGGCGATGATATCGTTCGGGTCGCGCTTGGCGAAGTTCGGCACGACGAGGCCGGCATTTCGCCCGGTCGCGCCCCAGGCAATGTACTCGGCCTCGAGGACGGCGACCGAAAGCCCTTTCTCGGCTGCATGCAATGCCGTCGACAGGCCGGAAAAACCGCCGCCGACAATGGCGAGATCGACGTCGAGCCCGCCTTGCAGTGCGGGTCGTTCGCGGCGGATGCGGCTGACGGCATGCCAGAGCGAGACGCCATGCACTTGCTGCCGAACCATGGCGTTCATGATCCAGCCTCGCTCTCGCTTGCTACGGGCTTCGTCTGTTTGCCGAGCTTCGGCCGCTTTGGCCGATCGCCAAACAGGCCGGTCGGCCGGATCAGCAGGATGAGGCACAGCATGACGCCGATGGCAACGATCTGCAGCGAGGCCGCGCGGGCCTGTTGTTCCGGCGAGAAGAGCACGCTGGTCATGGTGCCGGAACCCGCCCATATCGCCCACACCAGGATGCTGCCGGCGATGGCGCCGGCATTGCTGCCCGAGCCGCCGACGATCAGCATCACCCAGACCTGGAAGGTCAGGATCGGCAGATAATTGTCGGGCGCGATGAAGCCGGTGAAATGCGCCTGCAACGCGCCGGCCAGCGCCATGATGGCGCCACCGACGGCAAAGGCCTGGACACGGTAGAAGCGCGCGCTCTTGCCAAGCGAGATCGCTGCCCGCTCGTCCTCGCGCAACGCCTTCAGCACCCGGCCCCAGGGGCTGCGCGACAGATGCTCCAGAGCGAGATAGGCGATCAACGTCACCACGCAGACGACGGCGAGGTTGGACAGGTTGAACAGCAGCGGCGTCTCGGCAAGGCTGCCGAAAGGGCGCGGAATGAAGCCAATGCCGAAGGGACCACCGGTCAGCTTCTGCGCGTTGAGCGCGACCAGTTGCACGACGACGGCGACGCCGAAAGTGGTGATCGCCAGATAGTCCGATTTCAGCCGCAGCGTGGCGATTCCGGTCAGGGCCGCGGCGATACCGCCGACGATCATGGCGCCCGCCCAACCGACGAGGATCGGCAGGCCGAAGCCGCCGAGACGCGCGGCATCGTCGGGCGTGGTCAACAGCGCCGAGGTATAGGCGCCGATGGCAACGAAGCCGGCGAGGCCGACATTGAACAGCCCAGTCAGCCCCCACTGCAGATTGAGCCCCAGCGTGACCAGCGAAAAGATCAGCGCGGTGGTCAGGAAGAAAGCGCCGTAACCGATGAGGTCCATCATCTTTCCCCCACGCCGAAGAGGCCGATCGGCCGCACGAACAGCACCGCCATCAGGATAATGAAGGAGATTGCGGCCCGCCATTCGGCGCCGATCAGCTGCACCGCGCCGGCTTCGGCGAGGCCAATGATCAGGCCGCCGAGCACGGCGCCTGGTATGCTGCCGATGCCGCCCAGAATGGCAGCGGCGAACATCGGCAGCAGCATGTCGAAGCCCATAAACGGGCGGATCTGCACCAGAATGCCGATCATCACCCCGGCGACGCAGGCGAGCGCTCCGCCGATGATCCAGGTGACGCGCACCACGCTGGCGACGTCGATGCCGACGATGCGGGCCAGCGCCGCGTTCTGGCTCAGCGCCTGCATGGAGCGTCCGGTCTGCGTGCGCGTCATCAACAGATGCACGCCGAGTACCAGCACAGCCGTCAGCAGCAGCAATGCGATCTGGTCGGGCGTAATGCGGATGCCGAAACCGACCGGCATGGCGATCTGGATCGCCCGGCTGAAATAGGTCGGTTGCGAAGTGAAGGTGAATTCAAGCAGGCTGCGCAGCGCCATCGAAGCACCGAAACTCGCCATCACCACGATGATCGCCTGGCCTTGAGAGCGCAGCCGCGAAAACAGTATCTTGTCAAGCAGTAGCGCGAGCACAGCGGTGAACGCCATGCCGACAACCAGGGCGACAAGCAGCGGCCAGCCGAAGGACAGCGGTGCGATCGGCGCCACCTTGCCGAAAGTTGCGCCGATGGCGCTGACGACGGCCAGCGTTGCATAGGTGCCCCAGGCCATGAAGTCGCCATGGGCGAAGTTGGAGAAGCGCAAGATCGAATAGGTGAGCGTCACGCCGATGGCGCCAAGGCCGATCATCGAACCGGTCAGCAGCCCGTCGACGACGAATTGCAGGCTCATGCTGCGCCTCCCTTGCCGGACGCTGCGGCGCTCTCTTGATGTAGCGGCCGTTGGCCGAGATAGAGCTCGGCGACGACGGGATCGTTCCACAGCTGCGAGGCGATGCCCTCGTGCCGGTCCTTGCCTTCGACCAGCACATAGGCGCGGTCGCCGATGGCCAGTGCTGCCTTGGCGTTCTGTTCGACCAGAAGGATGGTGACGCCGGACTTGCGGATGCCGGCCAGCATCTCAAACACCATCGACACGAATTTCGGCGACAGGCCGGCCGAGGGTTCGTCGAGCACCAGCACCTTGGGATGGACGATCAGCGCGCGGGCCACCGCCAGCATCTGCCGCTGACCGCCCGAGAGATAGCCGGCCGCCGTGCGGCGCTGGCGCGCAAGGTCGGGGAAGGTGGCGTACATTTCCTCGATGCGGGCAGGAGCCTCGCGCCGCTCGAGAATGCCGCAGGCGACCTTCAGATTGTCGTCCACCGACATCAGCGTAAAGACGTTTTCGGTCTGCGGCACGAAGGCGAGGCCGAGGCGCACCATGGTGTGCGCCGGCGCCGCGGTAATGTCCTTGCCGTCGAGCAGCACGCTGCCACGGCTGATCGGCACCAGGCCAGCGACGGCCTTGATGAGGCTCGACTTGCCTGCGCCGTTCGGCCCGAGCACGACGACGATTTCACCCTTGTTGACGGTGATCGAGGCGCCGCGCACGATCGGCACGCCGGGCTCGTAACCGGCCTCGAGGTCACGGACGTCCAGCACGATCTCACTCATGCCGCGCCTCCGAGATAGGCCTCGATGACGCGCGGATCGCGCGCCACCTCGTCGGCCGTGCCTTCGCACAGCAATTCGCCGCTCGCCATCACCAGCACGCGGTGGCAGAGCCGCGTCACCATGTCGATATTGTGCTCGATCAACAGGAAGGTGATGCCGCTTTCGTTGATGTCGCGGATGCGGTCGATGATGACTTCGAGCAGTGTGGCGTTGACGCCTGCCGCCGGCTCGTCGAGCAGGATGATCGCCGGGTCGGCCATCATGACGCGGGCGAGTTCGAGCAGCTTGCGCTGGCCGCCCGAGAGCACGCGCGCCGGCTCATGCGCGAGGTGGGTGAGGGTGACCAACTCCAGCAGTTCGAGCGCCTTTGTCCTAGCCGCTTTTTCCTGCGCGGCCACCCGCCAAGGCGTGACGAAATTGGCGAGCAGCTTTTCGCCGGTTTGGCCCTGTGCCGCCAGCATGATGTTTTCGACCAGCGTCAGATTGGGCAGCGGGCGCGGGATCTGAAAGGTGCGGCCAAGCCCGCGGCCGATGCGCAGATGAGCGGCTTCACCCGAGACGCGCGTGCCGTTGAGAAGGATATCGCCACTAGTCGGCAATATGCTGCCCGCCAACAGATCGAACATCGTCGTCTTGCCGGCGCCATTCGGGCCGATCAGGCCGAGGATTTCGCCCGCTTTGACATCAAACGAGACACCGTTGACGGCGACGAGGCCACCGAACCGCCTGACGACATTCGTCGCCGACAGAACCGGTGCGCGGATTTCGTCCTGCCGTTCAGCTGTCTCGCTCATGCACCCTCTGGCCGAGCGGTCTTTGCCGCTTTCTGATTTTTTTGATTTGTGATCACACTTGCTTTGATCACGCTAATCGGCTTTAATTTTCTCCGCAAGCCGAAAACGGGCCAAGACTGGGAATGCCATGCAAAAGGCTGCCATCGAGCGAAACAACGAAACGATCGCGTCCCAGCTCACGCCGGTCGGCCGCGAGACCGTGCAGGATCGCGTTTACTCGGAGTTGCGACGGGCCCTGATCGGCGGTCTTTTCGAACCGAGCCAGGTGCTGACCATCCGCGGTCTCGCCGATGCGCTGGTCACCTCGACCATGCCGGTGCGAGAGGCGCTCGGCCGGCTGATCACGGAAAAGGCGCTGGAGGCGCTGCCCAACCGTTCCGTGCGTGTGCCGCCGATCACGCTGGAGCGCATCGACGACCTCCTGCGCGCGCGTTCCCTCATCGAAGGCGAAGCGATCGCGCTTGCCGCCACGCGGATGGGGCCGCGCCAGATCGCCACCATCGAGGCCATGCTTGGCGAGTGGGACGAGATGCGGGCGCTGAAGCACAAGAAGGACATCGACCGCGAAGCGACGCTCAATCAGCGCTTCCATTTCGAAATCTACCGCTGCTGCGGCTCGGCGGTGCTGATCCCGATGATCGAAAGCCTCTGGCTTCAATCGGGGCCATGCATACGCGTCGCCATCTACGCGTTCTCCGAAGCCGGCGAGGTCGACACCGCGCACTATCATCGTAGCATCGTCGCGGCTCTTGCCAAACAGGATGCGCAAGCGGCGCGCGAGGCGCTGGTGGCTGACATCAGCCGCCCCTTTGCCTTCCTGCGCGACAAGCTTCAATCGGCGAAGGACTGACATGACCAAGCCCGCCATCAGCATCACAGAGCCACGCTCGAAGCTTTCCGTGACGGCGCTGCTGTTGCCGGAGAAGGTCCCCGAAAACGCCGCCTTCCTGCTGGCGTATCTGGCGCAGCCACGCATCGTCCCGGGTATCCATGCGATGTGGACCGGCCCCGAGATTTCCTGCCCGGTTCCCTCGGCGCAGCTCGAGGGGGAGGCCTATGCCAGGCCCTTGCCGGCGGAGAATGCAACGCTGACGCCTCAGCCCGGCGATATCGTGCTGTCCTATGTGCCGCCACGCATGTGGGGCGGCAATCCCAATGCCATCTTCGATATCGGCCTGTACTACGGGCAGGGGGCTCGGCTGCTGTTCCCGATCGGCTGGCTGGCCGGCAGCGTCGTCGCCCAGGTGCGTTCCGAAGAGCGCGACCAGTTCGCCGCTGCTTGCGGCGTCATCCGCCGCAACGGCGCCTGCGAGATCACTTTGAGTCTGGTGGAGGTCTGACATGGCCGACGACAGTTTCGAGCTCTTCGACCTTCGCGTCGAGGCGGTCATCCCCGAGGGTAAGCCGATCTATTGCGGCGCCAGAGCGGGCGATTATTTCGAGCTCAAGGGCGAGATGCTGTCGCTGCCGGCCGGGCAAGGCTTTTCGATCTATTCGATCGCGGCCGTGTTGCCGCTCCTGGCGGCCAAGCAGCGCCCGACGCACGCCAATGACTGGATGACCTCTGATGCCGAGATCGCCTGTCCCGATCCCAATTGCGCCAGCCGCCTGCGGATCGTCAGGCTGGCCAGGCGGCGGTTCAGCCATGCCGAAACCACGGCCGTGCCCCTGCCGAAGGAGACCGACAAGCGATGAGCGCCAGGACCGTCGAACTCAGCCCCGGCTACACGATCTCGCGCGTCATCCGCGGCGGCTGGCAGCTCGCCGGTGGCCATGGCGCCATCGACCGCAGCCAGGCAGTGACCGACCTGATCGCCACTTTCGATGCCGGCATCTGGACCTATGACTGCGCCGACATCTACACCGGCGTCGAGGAATTGATCGGCGCCGCACGCCTGCGGCTGGCCAGCGAGCGCGGCCTCGATGTCGCGGCCAGGATGAAGGTGCACACCAAGCTGGTGCCTGACCTCGAACGGCTGGCCAGCATCAGCCGCGACTATATCAGGGGCATCGTCGATCAGTCGCTTCGCAGGCTCAAGACCGAGCGGATCGATCTCGTGCAGTTTCACTGGTGGGATTATGACCAGCCTCGCTATGTCGATGCGATGGGCTGGCTCGACGAGCTTCGGCTGGAAGGCAAGGTGCGCAATCTCGGCACCACCAATTTCGATACGCCGCGTCTGGCCGAAATCCTGGCCGCAGGCATTCCGCTGGTCAGCCAGCAACTGCAATATTCGGTGCTCGACCAGCGGCCGGCAAACAGCCTGGCGGGCCTCGCCGCGAAGAACGGTGTCAGCTTCCTCTGCTACGGCTCGGTGGCCGGCGGTTTCCTCAGCGACAAATGGCTTGGCGCGGCCGAGCCAGCCACGCCGCTCGAAAATCGTTCGCTGGTCAAATACAAGCTGATCATCGATGATTTCGGCGGCTGGGATCTGTTCCAGTCCCTGCTCAAGGCGCTGAAAGCCGTCGGCGATCGCCACGGCGTCGACATCGCCACCATTGCTTCGGCTTGGGTGCTCGAACAGCCGCAAGTGGCCGCCGTCATTGTCGGCGCCCGCAACCAGGCGCATGCGCTGGCCAATGCCAAGATCATGGACGTCGCGCTCGACGCGGAAGACCGGGCCAGGATCGCCGCGGTGCTCTCGGAAAGCCGCGGCCTCGAGGGCGATGTCTACACGCTGGAGCGAGATCGTCATGGCCGCCACGGCTCGATCATGCATTACAACCTCAATGCGGGGAAGAAATGAGCGGCAAGCCCTCCCTCTTTTCGCGTGCCAGCGCCGAAATCATCGAGCTGCATCGCTTCTTCGTCGACTGGTTTGTCGCAGCGCGAGCCGACGCTGTGGAGTTCGGCCGCTTCGAGGCCGTCATGGGTGAAGGCCTCACCATGGTCGCGCCGAATGGCCAGATCCTCGATCGCGCCGCGGTCGTCGACCATGTCCGGACAAGCCGCGCCACTTGCGACGAGGGTTTTGCCATATCGATCGAGGATATCAGGCCGGGTTGGCAGGACGCGAACACGATCGTTGTCTTCTACATCGAAGCGCAGCTGCGCGCCGGCAAGCACAGTCGCCGGCAGTCCAGTGCTGTCTTCACCACCAGTTCATCGGCGCCTAACGGCGTCGAATGGCGGCATCTGCATGAGACCTGGCTGCAGGCGCCGGAAGGCTGAACAGGCAAAGTTTCAGTTGAGAAAAGGGGAACAGCAATGAAAATGAAAAAGACAATACTTCAATTCACCACCGCACTGGCTCTCGTGACGATGGCCGGCGCCGCACACGCAGCAGACTGCAAGATCACCGTCGGCCTGGTCATGGAACTGACCGGACCGGCCGGCGAATACGGCCAGGCCGGCGCGAAATCGGTCGAGATGGCCTTTCGCGACATCAACGAAGCCGGCGGTGTGCGCGGCTGCGACCTGGTGACCGACACGCGCGACAGCCAGAGCCAGGGCAATATCGCCGTCGACGCCGCGACCCAGCTGGTGCAGGTCAAGAAGGTGCCGGTGATCATCGGCGGCATCATCTCCTCGGTGTCGATCCCGATTTTGACCTCGGTCACCGGGCCGGCCAAGATCGTCCAGGTCTCACCGGCTTCGTCCTCGCCGACGCTGACCGCACTTGGCCGCGACGGCAAGACCAACGGCATCTTCTTCCGCACCATCACCTCGGATGCGCTGCAAGGCGTCGCCGCCGCCAAATACGCCATCGACAAGGGCTTCAAGAAATTGTCGATCATCCACGTCAACAACGACTTCGGCGTCAACATGGTGGCCGAATTCTCGCGCGCCTACAAAGCGCTCGGCGGCACCATCGTCTCCGATACGCCTTACAACGAGAAGCAGTCGAGCTACGCCTCGGAAGTGACGGCGGCGATGGGCGGCGAACCGGACGGGCTCTATCTCGTCAGCACGCCGGTCGACGGCGCAACGGTCGCCCGCACCTGGATTTCGCAAGGCGGCGTGCAAAAATTCCTGCTCAATGACGGCATGAACAGCCCCGACTTCATCGAGTCCGTCGGCGCCGATTATCTCAAGGATGCCTATGGCACCTCCTCGGGCACCAGCCCGACGGCCTCGACGGAGTATTTCACCAAGAACTACAAGGCGTTTTCCGGTATCGAACCGTCGAACCCGGCGGCCGACCGTTCCTACGATGCCGGCGCCATTGTCGGCCTCGCCATCGCCATTGCCGGCTCCGAGGATCCGGCCAAGATCAAGGACGCCATGTACAAGGCGGTCGATCCGGCCGGTGCACCGATCTATGCCGGCAAGGACGAGTTCGCCAAGGCGCTCGGCCTGATCAAGGACGGCAAGCCGATCCGCTACGAAGGTGTCATCGGCCCGGTCTCCTTCGACAAGTATGGTGATATCACCGGCCCGTTCCGTCTGTGGAAGATCGTTGACGGCAAAGTGACGACGGATGGTGAAATGACTACCGACGACGTCAATGCATTGCAGGCGAAGCTGCAGTAAGGCACAGGCACCTTGTCCGGCGCATTCGATCCTCGAGATCAGCGCCGGACAACGCGCGGCGGCGAGAGAGCCGAAAGCGCAAATTCTGCGGGCCTTTCGTCCCGCCCGCCACATCGCCTGCGGTCTTCTATCCGACCCACCACGATGCAGCGGAACAAGACCGTCTTCGAGAATGTGAACCGAAGGTGATCGCATCCGCCTTGCCTTGACGTTGAGCGCCGCGTAGGTCGCGGCGCCGTTGGAGCGTTGACGGTACTTCTCATGATCGCTTGAACGCGCCCTCGGATAACTCCCTTCGCGCAGAAATCGTCCCATTGATCCCGGCAGTGTGGGTGAAACCTCAAAATATTCTACGCAGATCAATCTGACGGTACTTTTGACGGGACTTTTCATACGAGGCTCAGCGTCCGCGAAAAGTACCGTCACGGATTTTCGGGCCTGACAGTCCTTTTTTCAGGTCAGCGTTTTGAAATATATAAAGAAAATCGCCCGCAGATGACGGTTTTGCGTTGGCGGTACTTTGGCAAATTCCGGCAAGGGCGAAGGCTGGGGCGCGGGCGAAGCTCGAGACACGGGTAGTCCGTGCTGACGGACAGAAGTAGTGGCATCGGGGTGGGCCAACTGTCACTGCCGCTGCTGTACGACGCCGCGCTGCAAACGCTTTAAGGCGAGAATCTGGTCTGAGAGACGGATTTGTGGAGTGGCCGCGGTCCCAACCATTAACTGTTTGCAAACTTGCACGTTGACGCCTCCTCTTCGGAAGAGTTAATAATCTCTTAATTTAGCACTCTCTAAAAACTCGTGATCAGCAACCAACGAGTAGATGGTGCAATTGGGGTAGGGAGACGCAAGGCGGCGATTTATGTCACCGCGAGCTATTATCATCATCGAACCGCCATCCGTCTGTAAACGGCCTTGCTAGTCGGGCTCGTCGTGAGGCGGCAGGCTTGTGGCGGCTTGGATGATGCGCTGACAATAGACGGCCAGGAGTTTCTGACAGGGAGCAGTTTGTCTTTCAGTGCGGTCGGTGAACGGATGTGGGGGCATCTGTGTATGGGTAAAGGGGGGTTGAATGGCGTCTTCTCAAATCACCGACGGCAACGGGGCTGTGAAGTCGCTTTGCGATACGCCACAGGCCGGCGATGACGCCTCCAGTTTTTCCGAAGATGCGACCATCCCCATTTGCACTCTCCTTGCCGTCGTTTCTTTCGATGTGTTGAGCAAGGATTTAGTTGGAATCGCGCTTTGCTCTGGCGATGATGAGTTTTCTACCTCGACCAATAGGAAGAAATCCGCTGTTGTCTGCGAAAGTTCAGCGCGCACCAGTCTGTGTTTGCCGAACTGGCGGGCTTGGGCGTTTGGCATTGGTACACATGTCATTGGTCTGAACGCGAACTCATTTGGTCTGGCGCTCTCGCCTGGGATCAAGCCGTTTGTCGGCGGAGGCGAACTTACCCTCACAGATTCACAATTTTTGAGCGACGCCGCTGCAAGCGGCGGGTCGATGTCGACACTTCTTGATCGACAAGAACAATTGGCAAGGTAGGGGACTGGGCATGGCGACGACCATTGGCACAAGCAGCGACGACAATCTGGTCGGCGGCAGCGGCGACGACGTGCTGTCGGGGGGCGCTGGAAGCGACCGGCTGAATGGCGGGTCAGGCGCCGATACGCTCGATGGAGGCAGCGGTTTTGATGACCTTCTGGGCGGATCAGGCGCTGACGTTCTGATCTTCCGGGCCTATGAGAACCAATACAAGCTTGGGAGCACCTACGTTGCGGGATCAGGCGGATTGCCCGGCACTCTCGCCGGCGGCACCGTCTACGACAACGGAGCCGCTCAGAGCGGCAGTTCTTTTGGCGGATACGACAACTACGATGGCGGAAACGGCTCGGCCAAGGGCGGAACCGGGGAGATAGACACCCTTAAGATCTACGTCAGCGTCCAACAAAGCAATGACGCCGCATTCATGCATGCGCTGAACGACGAGATCAACTATTTCAATACGGTTTGGTATCCGGCTCACAGAAATCAGCAAACGCTGCAGGCTGATCAGTCACTTTACCAGTTCAAGAGCATCAACCTGAAGGTCAGTGCGGTCGAGACGATCGCCCCTGTGACGGTCGACAACACGACAAATCATGGACCGATAAACACTGTCCCCCTTGTGGCACAGATCGCGACCGAGGACACGACAAAAGCGATCGGGGGAATATCTGTCGCGGATTCCGACGGCGGGCTACTAACGACGACGATCTCGGTCAATCACGGTACGCTTACGGTGACGTCCGGGCCAGGCGTCACACAGAACGGGACGAATTCTGTCATCATTGCGGGTACATCGGCGCAAATCAACGCCGTGCTCTCTAATCTGACGTATAAGGCAGTGCCGGACTATAATGGTGCGGACAACCTTACCATCACGACTTCGGACGGGTTGGCGACCGACACGGACACCGTAGCGATTACCATCAATGCCGTCAGCGACATCGTCGCCGATACGGTCACCACCAATGAAGACACCGCCATCACCTTCAACCCGGTAAGCGGGGCCAACGARGTCTCGGGCGCCGACAATTTCGAGGGCAGCGCGCAGATCACCGCCATCAACGGCAGCGCGATCACCGTGGGCGGGCCGGCCATTGCTGTCAGCCACGGTTCGGTCACCCTCGGCGCCGGCAATRCGCTCACCTTCACCCCGGCYGCCGACTACAACGGCCCAGCCGTATTTTCCTACACCGTCACCTCTGGCGGCGTCACCGAGACCGCCAGCATCTCCGTCACGGTCAATGCCGTCAGCGACATCGKCGCCGATACGGTCACCACCAATGAAGACACCGCCATCACCTTCAACCCGGTAAGCGGGGCCAACGAAGTCTCGGGCGCCGACAATTTCGAGGGCAGCGCGCAGATCACCGCCATCAACGGCAGCGCGATCACCGTGGGCGGGCCGGCCATTGCTGTMAGCCACGGTTCGGTCACCCTCGGCGCCGGCAATACGCTCACCTTCACCCCGGCCGCCGACTACAACGGCCCGGCCATGTTCTCCTACACCGTGTCCAACGGCGGCGCCGACGAGACCGCCAGCATCACCATCAACGTCACCAGTGTGAACGACGCGCCGGACGGCACCGACAATTCGAAGACCATCAACGAGGACGGGACCTACACGTTCGCGGCGGCCGATTTCGGCTTCACCGATGCCAACGACAGCCCGGCCAACGCCCTGGCGGCGGTGACGATCACCACGCTGGCGAGCAACGGCGTGCTCAAGCTGAGCGGCGTCGACGTGACGGCAGGCCAATCAATCGCGGTCGCCGACATCGGCAA
>NZ_JBFUFA010000021.1:0-39970 GCF_056403695.1 Mesorhizobium sp. P2_F7
GCGCACCAGCGCACCACCGCCCAGTCGCCGTCTTCGAGATAGGTGATGGAATTGGTGAACGGGGCGAGCGCGATGGCGTCGGAGCCCAAAAACATCTCGCCTTCGCCATGACCGACGGCGAGCGGCGGGCCATTGCGGGCGCCGACAATGAGATCCTCATCGCCCGTGAACATGATCGCCAGCGCAAAGGCGCCTTCGAGCCGCTTCAGCGCCGCGTGCGCCGCCTCGATCGGCTTCAGCCCTTTGGCGAGTTCCCGCGCCACCAGATGTGCGACCACCTCGGTGTCGGTCTGCGACGAGAAGGCATAGCCGTCGCGGATCAGCTCGTCGCGCAGTTCGGCGAAGTTCTCGATGATGCCGTTGTGGACGATGGCAACGCCGTCGGAAAAATGCGGATGCGCATTGGTCTCGTTGGGCACGCCATGCGTTGCCCAGCGCGTGTGGCCGATGCCGATGGTGCCGTCGAGCGGCTCATCCTTCAGCCGGCGTTCGAGATTGATCAGCTTGCCTTCGGCGCGGCGGCGGCCGAGACGGCCATGCTCGACGGTGGCGACCCCGGCTGAGTCATAGCCGCGATATTCCAGCCGCTTCAGCGTAGCGAGAATGAGCGGCGCAACCTGGTGCTGGCTGACAATCCCAACGATGCCGCACATGGCGTTGCTCCTGTTGTCAGCGAACCCTGGCCGAGTTGCTGCAACAGATACATTATCCCCGCTTGATCACGATCTGATCGTTCAATCGAAGGAGCAGATTAAGGTTAATCTGACGCCGAACAACAGCGCGCCTTTGAATGGAATAGTGATCTGCTACGGCTATCGGCTCAGAATGCGGCGTACGATCACCCCTGGGTGGCGACCGCGACCCTCTTGGCCCTATGGTGCGGAAAAAGGGCCGAGCATCTCTTCAGAGGCTGCGTTGCCTGGTTGAGAGAAGGGCCTATGTGATCTAAGGGGCATAGTCGATATCCGGTGCAAAGGCAGCAGATGACACAAACTCTTACCGGTGACGGTCGCACAGTGGGCGCCGTGATGCTCATTCAAGGATTGCTAGCGCACATGATCGCGCGGCATCCCGAACGCGACGTCATTCTCTCAGAGGTGCAGCACCTCGTGAATGAGATGAAATCGCAGGCATCCGATCCTTTTTCGGAAGGAACGTCTGACCAGTTCGTATTTCTTACCGAGGTCGCCGAGGGCATGGCAGACACACTGGCAGCTATCACGGCAACGGCCCAAGCGCTCTTGGTGCGGTCGGCACCTGAAATGGAAGATCTAGTAGACAAACGGAAGCCGCGAAAGAAATCCCCTCAGAAAAGAGTCCGCCAGCCGGTGCCAGCTGGCAGTCTTAAATAGCGCGAGAGGTCCCGCGTGGAATAATCAGAGGGGCTCGTCGGTTACGGGCGAGTCATGTCTCTAGTCGGGCTGAGGTGGGTACCAACCCGCGCCTCTGGGATCGCTGGCACAGGCTTGCGGTTTGGATTTCCCAATCATCAAGAACGAATATCGGCGGAGAAATCTGTATCTCGAAATCTGGAAACTTTGACTCAGTTTGGGTCGTTCCTATCGAGATGGAGGTTCACATGCTGAACTTAAGTTGGCTTGGCGTGCTGATAATTTCGTATGCCGCAATCGTCGCCACAAATCGATTCCTGTTCCGAATGACAACGAGCACACCCGATCAAGCGGACGGATCCCTCCAAGGGTTTGAAATTCTCGTCGTGCTCGGCAACGGAATTTTGCTCTTCGGATTTTTCGCAGCGCAAGGGCTATAGCGAGCGCGCTGATTTTGGTGCGACAGGCCATCGATCTTTGAGGTCGTGGGCCGCTGGGAAGCACTTCATCCAATCGATGCGCCACTTCGGTGCATCCAATGTTTCTTCCTTCACACGCCAACCCGCCACTCTCGCATCGAGAAAAGGCTACCAAGCCCGGCCTGGCCAACTCGAAGACGGAGTGTTCGGATTGACACGGATTCTCTCAGGTTTTGGCCTGAATGATCCTTCGTTTAGATGCTTCGCTGAGATCGGGAGCAGCGCAAATTCTTGGTCAGCCGGGGTGTTTGCTGCCCTCCGGTGAGGCCCGGTGCGCTTACTGTCTCCCCCGGCATGAGAGCGCCGGGCCGCTGCAGATCACCGCTGCTTGCCAAAGATCGGGCATCCTATGGTGGTACCTGGCCGCTGCTTGGTTGGGATCCATGCGATAGCGATGGGTTGGACACGCCAGCTTGGAATCAGCTGTCGACCGATGCGCAGCTTACGAAATCGGAAAAGCGCTGCTTAGGTCAAACCCCGCCGACGCCACCGTTCCCAAGGAGGGCTCACGAACTGGCTTGCCTGCGTCCTTCCTTTGCTGCCCTGTATTCGCCTTCCCAAGGTAAGCTTTCAAAGTCCGGCCTATACCCACGTTCGCGATAGTGAACCGCGTCAACGTAGCTGGCCTTCTTGTCTTCCATCACACATGCGCATGGAGGATTTCCTGGACACCTGTAAAGGCCTGTTGCTGTCATCGATGTTGCTTCCTTGTACTAGTTGGCCTCGGCGCAAAAAATCCTACCCTGTCTAGGTAGACCAGTGTTTGTGCCCGGCTACTGCTAATGCGCTGACAGCAACCAACGCTAGACCGAGATTTTGGGACTCTCGCCTGAACTATCGACATTCCGGTCGGCCATTTCATCGTTCGAAGACATGAGATGGGGAAACGACGTGCCCAGCGACAATTGATTGCCTAGTTTTGCCTGGCAGCGCATCCGTTTAACATTGCGCTGGCGTCAGGTCCGGCGGGCCGCGGACAGCCTGCCAGGATTATCGCTATTCTCAGCCAATTTCGCGGTCGCGACTTTCGAGTGCCTCAAGCATGGTCGTGAACAGGCTACCCACCTCCTCTGAAATCTCTTCGGGTGGAATTCCCGCCCCTCTTGCATCTGTGGTTGCTCGTTCCGCAAGCTCTCGCGCCAAACTTGGATCAGATGACGAATGGTGCGGAAGATTGTCGTCCATCCATCTCTGCAGAAAGTTCAGGCCCCGCACGCTCACTGAGAAACCATTCCAGGTCCTAGGCTTTGTGGTCCCAACATCGGCAATCGAACCTCCTCAGTCAGCTGCGCATGATTGTCTCACCTTCGCGGTGGACTATCCGGGTTGCATTTGTCGGCGGACACAATCAAGACGGTTAAGTTTTCCACTACTATAATTTGTTTGTCCCAGATTTGTTCCTACCCAAGTTCAACCGCCGCCCCTATGGTCGGCTCATGGAGCGACGACACACCATCCGAAGGGGCGCGGATCAATTGTGGGAAGTCTACGGCGTAGACGACCAGAAAATTGTCCATATAGACGGCGTTCCCTTGGCCCATTTGCAAGGCGACGAAGCCTTGGATGCCTTGGACTTGCTGGAAGGCGGGTACCTGGTTCCCAGTGACTTACCCATGACTGGCTGAAGCCGTTTTCGCCCGAGCGGGTTGATCGCCGTTTTCTGCGGTCATCGCTAGCTACCGCCAAACGCAAAACCCCACGTCCCGTAGCGAGTGCCAAAGATAGCGAAGCGCCGCTGTCCTGAATTCTGTCGCTCACGTAATTCGTTCGCATGTTTCGCTCGCATTTCCCCCGGATGCATAAATTGGTCAGCCGGCGACCCCAATGCCCGCCGGTTAGGCCCAGCGGCCAACCGCTGCCCAGTCCCTACGCGAGCCGCTGGGCCATCCTACAATGCAGGACAGTCTTGGCTCCCTCGCAGAAGATAGCGCAGGGTACATGTTGGAGTAAGTGAAGCTCCCCACATTGTGGTGGTTTCAAGATCACCAGCACTGCTGACTCGGATTAAACAGCGGCGGCATCCGGCACGACCTCAGGTTTTATTGTAATCAACGAAGACGTTTCTGACACGTTCGCGATTCTTGAAATGCATCAGCACACAGGGACGTACAGGCAGGAGATCGTGAAATGGTCGGTGTTAGGGATACGCTAAAATCTGAGGTTGAACGGATCTCGGTCGACAAGCACACAAGGGCTGACGAACTGCGTCGCGAGCTAACCCTGCACGACGAAGCAAGGGCAAAACTGAGAGCCGACCTCGACAACAATGCCGCTGCAGGTTCGCGCGTATACACCTACAAGCCCATTGTTGAGGGCGTGCCTCAATGTCCGCACTGTTGGATGCTCCATGGAAGACAAGAGCCCATGTTGGATCAAGGCAGTTCGCTCAAGTGCCGATCGTGCGGGTTGCAGGTGTCCTCGGGATCATGAAATATCTGACGGGCGCCGGTAGGCAGCAATCGGTTCCCAGGCCATGGCCCTGGATTGCGAGATGAGCGCCCGGTGGATTCTAACCTGTTTCACCGCTCGTTGTGAAATTTGACCAACGCGCGGATCGTCATTCATTTGGCCGATGCGTCGGCATGCTGGAGGACGGAAGCTGAAAATGCTGCCGCCAGTTAACGCTGCGCCATCGATGGCCGCAGCAATCTCGGATCAAGGATCAAAGCCGATTGTTGCGCGTAGACTCTTATCCGATCGTGGCAAGGACGGTCTTTCCGTTTACTTTGGGGGGTGTTCTCTTGCTCGCGCTGTTGCCTGAGCGGCTCCTCGAGATTCTCGACATGGCCTTCACGTCCAATCATGACAAGCTCAACCATGCTGCCGCCTTTGCGGGTTTGGCGGCCCTTGGCAGTCTCGGCTGGCCCGAGCAAAAAGCAAGGCTGGTTGTTTTTCTGCTTCTTATAGGTGCAGCGATCGAGATCCTTCAGGGAACGCAATTGATAGCGCGTGACAGGGATGTGTTCGACTGGCTTGCCGACTGCGCGGGCATGATCTGCGGCCTGGTCGTCGCTGGCTTGATTACGAGGCTGGTTGGCGCATTGCGATAAATGTGATGAAGCCTGGCTAGCGCAGGTGGCTAGCCAAGCGCGGGCCACACGTCGTCAACAGTTCTCAAGACTTCGCGTTTGAGACTTGTCGCGAATTGCCCACACGATGGGCGATAGACGGTTTTGCTCGCGCTTGAGAGTGTTTCACCGTTTCACGGAATTGGAGAGCCGCTCTATCTTTTTGTTTTTACGCAATTCTCAAGGGAAAGCGCTTCGCGCTTTTCGCGAGAGAACCGCACACACTTTTCCTGGAAATGCTCTAGCAAGACGAGGTGTCGGCTGCACTGGCCATTGACCGTGTTGACGACAATCTCGTCTGGCTCGATCGGCCGGTTGGAACCGCATCCACTACGCCTGGCGTCTGATCATCAGCCGCAACGGACATCGCCCTGCCAGCACGAACACACCCCACATGGCGCGGCGAGTATTTCTCAGCATCATCAGAATGATCGATGAAAAGATTCATGCGGGCGGCGATAACTGACCTTGATTTCAGCGTGAGCCAGCCATGTCACCAGCCAGTTTCGGATCTGAAAGGGTAATTGAGGATCCAGAGTTGGGTTTTCAACCAGCGGCCTCCGGTACATGGTCGAACGTGCCAGAATACGCACTCGATCAGGGCGGTCCCGTCCTGCGTCCTTATCATCGGATGGGCGCGGATTTTGCCGATATTGCCGTCTTCGATCATCTGCGAAGCATCGCCGGGCAGTATCCCGAAAAACTCGCAGTCAGCGACGGAACCAATCGCTTTACCTACTCGGAACTTCTGTCGGCCGTTGAGGCGCTGGCCAGCCAAATCGTCGCCATCGTCCCCGACGGACAGGCGGTCGGGATTCTTCAAGCAAACTCGGCCTTCTACCCGTTGGCAATGCTGGCGAGCATGGCCGCTGGGCGGCCCTCGGTGCCCCTGAACACCAGGGATCCAGACTCGAGGATCAATGCAATCGTGGCTGCAGCGCACCTATTGGCTGTCATAGGCGATGGCGATGTACGCCCGACGGGTCTGCCGCAAGCTGTCCGTTGGATCGATGTTGTGCCTCGCTCTGCACCGAAAATCGATCGGATACCCCAGTCCTTTTCCGTCTCCGTCGATTCGCCGGCAATCGTGCTCTACACCTCGGGTAGCACCGGGCGCCCCAAAGGCATTGTCAACAGTCAGCGCAGTCTTCTGTGGCGAGTTCAGCAATATGTCGACGCATGCCACATCGACTCGACTGACGTGTTCTTGCCCCTGACGGGGCCAGCCACGATCGCCGGATGCCGGGAGGTGCTCGCTGCCCTTCTCACAGGTGCCACCCTTCATCTTGTCGAGGTCGAAGCAATAGGCTTGCGCGCCCTTCTCGGCCGGATCCAGTCCGAAGGCGTGACGGTCACTTATCTGGTGCCGGCGCTGCTGCGCGCACTCTTGGCAAACAGGTCCGAGGATGCCTTCCGCACACTGAGGGTGGCTCGAATTGGGGGCGAGAAGGTTTCGTGGGCTGATATTGCGCTGCTGCGCCAAGCGGCCTCGAACAACTGCCTGGTCCAGATCGGCTACTCATCAACAGAGACCACTGGCTCGCAATGGTTTTTGCCGAACGACTGGCCAGAGCAAGGCGCGTCGGTGCCGGTGGGCTGGCTCCTTCCAGGAATTACATTTGCGATTGTCGATGACGAGGGACGGCGCGTCCCGCCGGGCTCGACCGGAGAACTCGTCATAAGAAGCCCCTATGTGTTGCTTGGCCATTGGGAAAACGGCGCCGTCGTGCCCGTAGCTTCGGATCCAAGCAATCCAGCCCTCCGCGTCTTTGAAACTGGTGACCTCGTCCAGTTGGACAAGCATGGCCTGCTGCAGGTCGTCGGCCGTAAGGGACGCCAGATAAAGATCAATGGCCGACGCGTCGAACCGGCAGAACTGGAGCAGGTATTGCGCAGCGTGCCCTCTGTCCAGGACGCCGTGGCCATTGTGACAGCGGCTACTGAACTCGTCGCTTTCGCCGTACCACGGGGGCCGGCAAGTTCCAACTTTTCCGACGACCTTCGCCAGCTTGTCAGAGTGACTCTGCCGCCACCCCTATGTCCCTTGAGGTTGCATGCGCTGACCGAAATTCCACGCATGCCGAACGGAAAGGTCGACATAGCGAGGCTTGCCGCGTTGGACAGTGCAAGCATCAGGACAGCCCCGAGTCCGCAGGTCTCGACTGCCGGACGGGAGCAGAATGTCCATCAGGTGGTGCAGCGGGCCTGGACCAAAATTCTCAATACCCGCGCCGCCGCCGGGCGTTGGGATGATGCAGGCGGCGATTCGCTGAAGCTGTTGCACTGCGTCATGGAAATCGAGGGTGTCATTGGACAGGAACTCGACCTCGAAGCCTTCACTGTCGGGATGACCTTCGACGAGATGGTGAAGGCGGTTGCCACGGCAAAGGCGGGCAACGAGCCAGCCAATGCGCGCAAGGACCACCCTCCAATTCTTTTCCTGCTCCCTGGGTCGGTCGGCTACGGCCCAAGCCTTGCCGCCTTCGCATCCTCTATGGGCAAGACGGCGCGAGTGGTCCCGGTCCGGTATCCTGCCCTGGCGATGATATTGCAGGGCGAAGACACCGTCGGCGCCATGGCTGACGCCGCACTCGCTCAAATAAACCGCGCTCAGCCTGCGGGTAACGTACGACTCCTCGGCCATTCACTCGGTGGCGTTGTTGCTTTTGAAGTCGCTTCGCGGCTACTGGCCGTCGGAAGAACCGTGAAATTCCTGGGCATCCTTGACACCAGCCTTCTCGGCGAACGGAGCACCTATCGGGAGACGATTACCCGCACATACCATCGAATCCGAACCAATCGCATCACGGCCTACCGGATGGCTTGCCGTGCCCTTGCAAAAGTCACGGTCAGGATGGGCTACGAGGCGCAAGTCGCTCGCATGCTCGACCGGTATGCGCAGGATAAGTTCAACGCTACGAGCTTCAGGGCCAAACTGGAACTTCAGGAAGTTTTGAGAGCCCGGGCATTCTGGCAGTGGCTGCAGATGCCAAAGCCAACACTGCCGATCACGGGCACCCTATTCCGTTGCGCTCGGCCAGGAATGCCTCGAGCCATTGGCTGGGACAGTGCTTTCGCAGACCTGGATGTGATTCCGATCGTCGGCAGCCACATCGATATGGTCTCAGAACCTCATGTCGCCTCGAACCGCCCCCTCATCGAGGCGGCCGTGGCGCGGACTTATCTGCCAGAAGAGTTTCGCCAGGGGGAGGACAGGTCATCGACGTGATCTCGGGATTCGGCAAGGATACGCTGGTGCTCGATGCTCGTGCAGAGGTCGATCGCATCATTGAAATCTTGCGCCAGCAGGTCTTCGGCACCCTCCGGCGCCGAGGGGTGGTCGTCGGACTCTCCGGCGGCATCGACAGCTCCGTCGTCGCGGCGCTTAGCGTTCGCGCGTTCGGAAAAGGCAAGGTCCTCGGCCTCTTCATGCCGGAGCTCCATTCCTCAGGGGATTCGCTAAGGCTTGGCCGCACGGTCGCAGCGCAACTTGGCATTGACTCGATCCTTGAAAACATCACGCCGGCCTTGGAGGGGATCGGCGCCTACTCCCGCCAGGTCGAGGCCATCAGGACGGTCGTTCCGGCCTATGGCGACGGCTGGAAATGCAAGCTGGTGATGGCATCGGTCCTCGAGAGCAACGGCCTCAACATAACACGCCTCACGGTCGAAGACCCCGACGGCAATATCGACACCGTTCGTTTGTCGCCCGCAGCCTATCTGCAGATCGTCGCTGCCACGAACTACAAGCAGCGGGTGCGCAAGATGACGGAGTACTACCACGCGGACCGTCTCAACTTCGCGGTAGCGGGTACGCCAAATCGGCTGGAACATGACCAGGGGTTCTTCGTCAAACAGGGCGACGGCATTGCCGACGTCTTGCCGATCGTTCACCTTTATAAGACGCAAGTCTATCAACTGGCTGAATACCTTGGGATAGACGCGGAGGTTCGGAGCAGACCGCCGACCACGGACACTTTCTCCATGGCGCAGAGTCAGGAGGAATTCTATTTCGCATTGCCTTATCACCTGACCGACTTGTGTCTCTACGGCGTGAACCACGGTATTTCCGCCGCCGAGGTCGCTGCGGTTGCCGGCCTCACCGAAGACCAGGTCCAGAAAGTTTTCAAGGACATCGAAAGCAAGCGGCGCGCAGCGCGTTACCTTCACGCCAGACCTCTGCCGGTCACTGCAATGGACGAGGGCTGACCGGATGTGCGGCATCGCCGGAATCGTGGCGCTGAGCGCTGCCGCGGCATCCCCGTCGCGTGAGGCGCTGCTGCGCATGGCGGGCTCCCTCGCTCACCGCGGCCCGGACGAACGTGGCCTCTATCGCGACAAACGCGCGGGGTTGGCCCATGCCCGCCTGTCGATCGTCGACCTGTCGAGCGGTCAGCAGCCGCTCGCCGACACCAGCGGTACAACGTGGATCGTCTTCAACGGCGAGATTTTCAACTATGTCGAGCTCAGGGAAAAGCTGATCGCACTCGGCCATCGCTTCCGCACGCGCAGCGACACCGAGGTGGTCATTCACGCCTATCGCGCGTGGGGCGAAGCCGCCTTCGAGCGGATGAATGGGCAATGGGCGGTCGCGATCTGGGATTCGCTGGCCGGTCGTCTGGTGCTGTCGCGCGACCGTTTCGGCATCTGCCCTCTGCATTTCTGCGAGCATGCCGGTCGCCTCTATTTCGCCAGTGAAGTGAAAGCCATTTTTGCGGCGGAAGCGGCTGTACCGAGAGCCTTCGATCCGACCGGCATCGACCAGACTTTCACGCTCTGGACGGTGGTTCCGCCGCAAGGCGTATTCCAGGGTGTCAGCGAAGTCAGACCAGGCCATGTCCGCATCTACGAGAACGGCACGGTGCGCGAGCGCGCCTTCTGGAAGCCTTCCTATCCCGGCGTTTCCAGCTCGCATCATGAATTTGCCGGCTCGCTCGATGATGCAGTCGACAAAGTGCGTAGCGCCCTGCAGTCCGCGACGTCACTCAGGATTGAGCAGGCAGATGTGCCGGTCGGCTGTTACCTGTCCGGCGGACTCGACAGCTCTCTTGTCGCCATGCTGGGAAGAGGCATCGCAGGAAACCGCTTCCAGACCTTCTCGCTGCGTTTTGACGACGCCGAATATGACGAGACCCGTTACCAGCGGCTGGTCGCCGGCGCGACGGGCAGCGAGCACCACGAGGTGGTGGTTTCGCGCAACGACATTGCCGATATCTTTCCTGAGGTGATCTACCACACCGAGCGTCCAATCCTCAGAACGGCGCCGGCGCCCCTGCTCCTGCTCTCAAGGCTGGTGCGAAAGCATGGCATCAAGGTCGTGCTGACGGGCGAAGGGGCCGACGAGATGTTCGCTGGCTACGATCTGTTCCGGGAAGGCAAGGTGCGCCGTTTCTGGGGACGCCAGCCAGAGTCGACGCGACGCGCGCGGCTGCTGGAGCGGCTCTATCCGTATCTCACCCGTTCGCCGGTCCATCAGCAAGCGATGGCGCGGCAGTTTTTCGGGCGCGATATCCAGGCCTATGATGGGCCAGGCTTTGCGCACGACACGCGCTGGCGCACCACCAGCGCCGTCAAACGATTGTTCTCGGCCGATATGCGGGCCGAGACAGAACGGCGCAATACGGTGTCTGAGCTTCTGGCTCGGTTGCCCGCTGAGTTTTCGGGCTGGGGGCCCCTGGCACAAGACCAGTATCTCGAGGTCCAAACGCTGATGTCGGGCTACCTGCTTTCCTCCCAAGGGGACAGGATGCTGATGGCGAACTCCATCGAGGGGCGGTTCCCGTTCCTGGATGATGACGTTGTAGAACTCGCGAATTCGCTTCCGGCCGAATACAAGCTGCGCGTCCTGGATGAAAAGCATGTGCTGAAGCGGGTAGCGAAACCCATTCTGCCGGCCGAAGTCGTGGCCCGCAAGAAGCAGCCGTACCGGGCACCGAATGCACTATGCTTTATTGCCGATGATGCACCGGCCTATGTCCGCGAAGCGCTTTCGGAGGCGGCGGTGCGCGAGGCAAACGTCTTCGATCCGAAGTCCGTCGCGCGCCTGCTCGGCAAGTGTCAGGCCAGGACGGTCGACGGAGACCTGTCCAATTCCGACAATATGGCGTTGGTCGGTGTGTTGTCGACACAACTCCTCCATCAGCAGTTTATCGCCAGCCGTCCTGGCGCCGCGCGAAAGGTCGAGCTCAGCGTCGATATTGACCACGAGCGTCGGGAAGAGGTGTTGGCATGATGCATGGCGCGATACCGCTGTTGCACGACTATCTCAGCCACTCCGCCGCCCGGCTCGGCGACAAGGTGGCGTTGGTCTGCGGAAGGCAACGTCTGACCTATGGCGAGATCGAGGCACGCGCCAACGCTGTCGCACAACATCTGACAGACGCCGGGGTGATACGTGGCGATCGTGTTATGATCTTTGCCGACAACACCGTCGAGACCGTCGTCAGTTTCTGGGCGGTGCTGAAGGCGAATGCCGTGGTGTGCATCGTCAACCCGCTCACAAAAACCGACAAGCTCGATTACCTGCTCAACGATTGCCTGCCGACGGCGCTGATAACGGACAACCATCTGCATTCGGTCTTCAGCGAGCCCGCGCGCAAGTGCCCGTCACTACGCCGGGTTATCGTGTCCGGGTCCATCGATGACGCCGAGTTGATGCAGTTGCCTAATGCGGTGCGCTGGGACATTGCGGCCGCCGGCCACGGCACGGCGCCGGTGCGCCGCTGCATCGACATCGATCTGGCCGCCATCATCTACACATCTGGGTCGACAGGCGAACCCAAGGGCGTGATGTTGACGCACAGGAATATGATGACCGCGTGCACGTCGATCGCCTCATACCTTGAGCTCGGCGAGGACGAAGTGATCCTCAACGTCCTGCCGTTGGCCTTCGACTACGGACTGTACCAGATGCTCATGGCGTTTCGCACTGGCGCTCGGCTGGTACTCGAACGCTCATTTGCGTTCCCGGCGCAGATCCTCGGACTGATCAAGCAAGAGCGGGTCACTGGTTTCCCCGGCGTGCCCACTATCTTCGCCGCCCTGTCGGAGCTCAAATCGCTGAAGGATCAGGATTTTTCCAGCATTCGCTATGTCACCAACACGGCGGCAGCTCTCCCGCTCAAGCACATTCTGATGCTTCAGGAGCTGTTTTCGAGCGCGCGCATCTATTCGATGTATGGCCTCACCGAATGCAAGCGCTGCACTTATCTGCCGCCGGAGGATCTCGAGCGAAAGCCGTTGAGCGTCGGCATCGCCATTCCGAACACGGAAATGTGGATCGTCGACGAAGACGACCGACGGGTCGGCCCGGGCGTCGTTGGACAACTTGTCATCCGCGGCGCGACGGTGATGAAAGGCTATTGGGGCAAGCCGGAGGCGACCGCGAGAAAACTCAAACCCGGCCCTCTGCCGGGCGAACAGGTCCTGTACACTGGCGACTACTGCCGGATTGATGCGGAGGGCTACCTCTACTTCGTGGGCCGTGGCGACGAGATCATCAAATCCCGAGGCGAGAAGGTCGCGCCGAAGGAGGTGGAAAACGTGTTGATGGATATTCCGGGGGTCCGCGAAGCCGCAGTCATCGGCGTTCCTGACGACCTTCTCGGGCAGGCGGTGAAGGCGTTTGTCGTGATGGAGCAAGGAAGAACCATCGGCGAAAAACAACTGCAGAAAGAGTGCCAGAAACGACTGGAAAATTTCATGGTTCCGAAGTCGATCGTTGTTGTAGCCAGCCTGCCAATGACGGACACGGGAAAACTCAAGAAGGCGGCCCTGTCATGAGCCGGTTCGCGTAAGAATTTGACTTGGATTTTCGTTGTAGAACTGGAGGAATAATTCGATGTTGGCTAGCAAGGACAGAATAGAAATCTACAGGGAGCAAATTCGCGGTTTTCTGGCGTCGAATTTCTACGTGGCCGACGCTGAGGCCCTGGAGAGCGAGACGTCTCTGCTCGACCAAGGCATCGTCGACTCGACGGGCGTGCTTGAGGTCATCGGCTTCATCGAAGAAACCTTCGGAATCATCGTCGAGGACAGCGAACTGCTGCCTGAGAACCTGGATTCCATTCAGGGGATTGCGCAGTACGTCATCCGAAAAAAGAACTGATTATCAACGTTTCCCGCATCGGCAACATCGGGAAGGTGGGTTTGTCGTGAGCCAAGAAATCAGTGTCGCCGATGCCTACAGCAAAGGCCGTACCATCTTCATGGGGCTGGAACTGCTCGTCGCACCCGGCGCACTCGTGCCTCGGCCGGAGACGGAGTTGCTGGGTACGGCCGCCCTCGCCGCCTTGCGTCAGTTGAACGTGGCGGCGCCTCGCATTGTCGACATGTGCTGCGGCGCCGGCAATCTGGCGTGCGCCATCGCGCACCATGCCCCGGCTTCTCGCATCTGGGCGAGCGACTTAACCGATGGGTGTGTCGAGGCAGCGCGCCGCAACATCATCCATCATGGGCTGACAGACCGCGTGTCAGTGCTTCAGGGCGACTTGTTCGAGGCCTTATCGGGCCTGGAACTTGACGGCACAGTCGACATGATCGTCTGCAACCCGCCTTATATTTCTGAAAAGCGGCTGGAGGGCGACCGCGCACACCTGACGGACCTGGAGCCGCGTGAAGCGTTTGCGGCCGGCCCTTATGGACTGAGCATCCACATGCGGGTGATCAAGGACGCGCCCCGCTATCTGCGGCCCGCCGGTCTCCTGCTCTTCGAAGTCGGTCTTGGCCAGGATCGGCAGGTCATGGGCTTGCTCGATCGCTCCAAGGCCTACGAGAACATCCACGCGGTCGTGAACCAGGCCGGAGAGAGTCGGGTCGTGGTCGGTCATAGGAAGAAACAGGCTTGAGCCGGACTTGTCGGTGTCCAATCCGCTCACAGTCGCGATCCAACTGACTTTGACCACATGATCTGCCTCGGCAGATGTTGGCGTTTCCAGGACCGGTTATCCCCAGCTTGAGAGGAAAATTAACGATATTGCTGCTTGTCGTCACGATTTTGCTTCATTTTTATCAACCTAGAGAATGTTAGCTGGGCGTAATGTTTTCGGGAGTGGGCGGGGCAAACGAGAGGCAAGAGCTTGTCCAACACCGGCGGAAGCTATGACACCACGCGACATTCTCGTGCGAGAGATCGCATGTCGTGAAGGAACAGCGCGCGCAAGATTTACGCTCAGCCATGTTGGGTTGTGGGCCTGGGCTGGTTGGCATTGGCCTCTTCTCGGCAGTGATAAACGTTCTGGCACTGACCGGCTCCGTCTATATGCTGCAGGTCTACGACCGTGTGCTGCCCTCGCAGAGCGTCCCGACACTCATCGGATTCACGATCGGCATGCTAGGCCTTTATGCCATTTACGGGCTGCTCGATTTCGTACGGCTTCGCCTGCTGGTCCGCATAGGCAATCGGCTCTACCGAAACCTGCAGCAAAAGGCATTCACCATCTCGCTATCACTACCCCTTCTTGCCGGGCAGGACGGCAACCGGGTGCAGCCGCTTCGCGACCTGGACCAGCTGCGCGGCTTTCTTTCCGGCTTGGGGCCGACGGTTGTCTTCGACGCCCCATGGCTACCGTTTTATATGGTTGTCATTTATCTGCTGCACCCTTCCCTTGGGCTGCTGGCAACCGTCGGTGCCGCTGCTGTCGTGCTTTTGACGGTGGCGGCGGAAATCATAGGCCGCAGACCAGCCGCTCGTGCATCTGAAACACTTATCGCGCAACGCGTTCTGGCAGATTCCGGCCGCCGCAATGCAGAGGTCGTTCAGGCGATGGGGCTCTCCGCCCGGCTCGGTCGGCGATGGAGTGAGGTCAGCCATACATATCTCAAGAACCAGGAACGGCTGTCCGATATTGTGGGCGCAACGGGATCGCTGTCGAAAACGCTCCGAATGGCCTTGCAGTCAGGTGTACTGGGATTGGGCGCCTACCTGGTGATCGGGGGCGAAGCCTCGCCAGGCGTGATTATCGCGTCTTCCATATTGCTGGGCCGCTCACTGGCGCCGGTCGATGTGGCGATTGCAAACTGGAGAGGGTTTCTGGCCGCCCGCCGAAGCTATAGCGACCTGGCCGCCGCGCTGGATGCTTTCGGCAGCCAAAAGGCCCCCATGGAGCTGCCACGGCCGCAAGCACAGCTCGCCGTCGAGGAATTGACAATAGCGCCACCAAGCGCACAGAAGCCTACCGTTCTCAATGTAAGCTTCCGCTTGTCGAGTGGCGCCGGGATGGCGGTTGTCGGCCCCAGCGGATCCGGGAAGACAACGCTCGTACGCGGTCTGGTCGGAGTGTGGAAGCCACTTCGCGGAACGGTGCGACTGGACGGGGCTGCTCTCGATCAGTGGGATTCCGAACTGCTCGGCGCTCATATTGGCTACCTGCCACAGGACGTCGAACTGTTTGACGGATCAGTTGCCGACAACATTTCCAGGTTCGGAGGCAGGAGCGACCCTAAAGGTGTCATGGCAGCCGCCCGGGCAGCAGGCGTCGACAAGATGATCATGCGATTGCCGGAAGGCTTTCAAACGCGCATCGGAGAAGGAGGAGCGGCCCTGTCGGCTGGCCAGAGGCAGCTGATCGGGCTCGCCAGGGCACTGTATGGCGATCCGTTCCTTGTCATTCTCGACGAACCGAATTCCAACCTGGATGCGGACGGCGACGTGGCTTTGGCAGGGGCGATTCTGGCGGTACGCCAGCGTGGGGGCATCGTGATCGTCGTTGCGCATCGCCCCTCTGCCCTCGTCAACATCGATCAGGTACTCGTGATGTCCAACGGCATGGTCCACTCTTTTGGTTCGCGCGACGATGTTCTGGCAAATGTGATCCGCCCCTTCCCAAATCCGGAGAGGCCAACAGTTGTTCCGTTGCAGAAAAGTGCAGGCGGTCATGCTTGAGGTCTTGCCCCGTGTCTGACGTGATCATTTCCACATATGCTGCCGGCCCAAGCCAGTGGATCGGGACGGATCCAGCCGAACAGCCGGATGGCATTCGAGCCAACCTGTTTCTGGGCTTGGCGACTACCCTCCTGTTGATTTTCGGCGGGGGACTTTGGCTAGGGTTGACCAAGATTGCCGGCGCCGTCATCGCGCCGGCCACTGTGGTCGTCGAAACCAACATAAAGAAAGTCCAGCATAGGACCGGCGGCACAATTGGTGGCATCTTCGCCCAGGATGGGGACCATGTGCGTGCCGGCGATGTGTTGGTCAGGCTCGACGACACGTTGACACGGTCAAACCTGCAGATCGTCAGCGAAGATCTTGATCGCGCCACCATCCGCCTGGCGCGGCTGGAGGCCGAGCGACAGGGTTTGCCGGAAATGCAGGTTCCACCCAGCCTTCGGGTCCGAATGGGCAACCCGCAGGTGGCGGCACTTGTGAATGGCGAGCGGGCTGTGTTTGAAAGCCGTGCCGCGGCATTGGCCGGCCAGAAGGCGCAGTTGAAAAGCCGCTCACTGCAACTGGGGCACCAGATCGACGGCCTCAAGGCTCAGCAGGCTGCGACGGACAATTCCTTGGATCTGTTGGCTCACAGCCTTGCCGACGTCCAATCGCTTTACGCCAGGAAGCTGGTGTCCAAAGAGCGACTGAGCAATGTCAGCCTGGAAGAAAGCCGAACCCGCGGCGAATCCGGACGACTTATCGCAGCAATCGCCGAGGTGCAGGCTCACATCAGTGAAACGGACCTGCAGGTGCTTCAACTCGACGAGCAGATGCGCAGCGACGTGACAACTGAACTCCGCGAAACGGAGGCGAAGCGCACCGAGCTCGAGGAGCGCAAGATAGTGGCGGACGACGAACTCGCCAGGACAGATATCCGGTCCCCACAGACGGGGACCATACAGGAATCCTCGATCCACACGGTCGGAGGCGTTATCGGCGCTGGGGAAGTGCTCATGATGGTTGTGCCTGATACTGACAATCTCGTCGTGGATGCTCTCATTCCTCCAACCAGCATGGATGATGTTCATCCAGGACAGCGGGTTTCAATCCGCTTTCCTTCTTTTGACGTCGGAACGACCCCTGTTTGCGAAGGCTCCGTCAAGCGCATCTCTGCCGACCTGATCAAGGATCAGCAACGTCAGCTTTCGTACTTCTCGGCGCGCATCAACGTGGACAATGAAGCGACCTGCCTGACGGGAGAGAAAATACTCAAACCGGGCATGCCGGCCGAAGTCCACATCAGCACCGATGAGCGCAGCGTCTGGTCATATTTGCTGAAGCCCCTTACAGACCAGTTCTCCAGAGCCTTCAAGCAATAGGGCGTTCCCTCAACCTGGCTGTCGCCCGGTTGAGGGCTATTGGACTGCCACATTTTCGAGACCGCTGCTGAACCGCACCTCGATCGTATCTCCCGGTGTCACCTCGGTGTCTTCTTCGGCAGGTTGTTTGCGCCATTCTTCGCCGACCTTACGCACGATCGTGATCTGAGCCCGAATCGTTTCGCCGGCAACTGGCAGCGGCGTGGTGGACGCCCCTGCAGGCTGCAACTTCTGGCTGGCGGCACGAAGCCTCGCTGTGGTGTCGGCAAGGCGCACATCGGTATCCTTCAACTCGGTCAGCAAACCGATCTTTCGCACGTTGTCATTGCGCTCGCGCTGTCTGAGATAGTCCTCCTGCTGGCGCCGCGCCCGCATGAGTTCAACCGATGTTTGAAGGACCCCGTTGGAAGACAGAAGCACGGAGCGCCGGACGTCGGAAAGCCTGTTGCTGGTCAGATTGCCCGCCTGGAACAATTTCGTCACGCGCGCCAGATCCTCCTCATCGGCCTTGACCCCGTCGCTCTCAACCTGCTCGCGCTTTGTCAGAACGTCGATCTGTGCAGCCGCATCCTTTGCACCCTGATCAACATAGCTTTGTTCCTGCTGGAAGTTGTCGAGGGAAAGCTTCAGTCCTTCAGCCTCGGCTTTGGCAATTGCCGAACTGAAAGCTGCAGACAAGGGTGAGCCTTGCGGCGGCTGCATGTCGAAGCTCGCCTGATCCTGCAGTTCGGCCCGAATGCGAGCGCTATGGAAATAGTCTCGCGTGTATTCCCCCCACAGCGACTCATACTCGCGTTGCAGGTCTACCGGGTCGGGACCAGCCTGGTTTGTACGCGAGCGTAAAAGGCTGATGCCGCCTGACACTGCAAGGGCCTGTCTGACTGTCATCAGCGGTCGATACGCCTGCTGTCCCGGAGTGAGTACGTCACCAGTCACATAGATCGGACGATATTCCGCGACTATGGCCGTCACGTCGCCGGGCTTGATGACGATCATCTGCTCTCGCCCATCGGGCAAGCGCTGGTGAAATATCTTGGTAGGCAGGATCGTTTCCATGCGAGCCTGCAATTCCGCCGGCGTCAGGCCGCCGATTGACACCATACCGACTTCGGGAAGCGCGATGGTACCATCCATCTGGATTACGGCGCGCTGGGTCCGTTCAGGAATGGAGGAAATTCCGATCTCGACGATGTCGCCGGGAGAAAGCTTGTAGGCAGCTCGCACGTCCGCGGCGCCAGCCATATCGATGGCGCCCAGCATACCGAGCGCTACAAGAATGGTTCTACTCATGAACGCCATGGTGACAATCTCCACTAATTAGATGTCGGCTCTTCCGGCCAATCGACTCGGGTAACGAAGTCATAGACAGGCCCGCCGGGCACGCCCCAGTTGCTGGACCAGATCACCTGTGAACCGTCAGGGGACGGCGAGGCGTGGGTCTCGCTGCGGTAGTCAAAATCAATATTTCGCGTTTGCGCTATGCGCCGAACCTCTCCGCTGCCATCGAGGCGCAGCGCGATCACCTCTCGTGCATAGGGGGCCATTTCAGGACGGCTCGAGACCTCATCAGGATAGCCGCCATAGCTCAGGAACACCCAGCCCGGCTTGTCCAGGGCGCGCAGCGAAGCATGCATTGCCTCGCCATACTTCATAAGGGAAGTCACCTTGCCGTCAGACAGCCGGCGCTTGATCACCTGAAACTTGTCTGGGTCGGATTTGCTGATGCCGACGTAGATTTCGCTTCCATCCTCATCGACAGTCATATCGCCATGGCCGGGCCGATGATGTTGTGTCCACCTTTGACCCGGGGTGCCGTCGACAGAGAAAATAAAGGCCTGTTCGGTGGTGCCGCCTGCCACTTCCTGAATGCAAATGATGTTGTTGCCGAGCGGCGAAATCGAACAGTTGTCATTGACGCCAGGAAGTTGCCCAAGCGTAATATCGACGAATTTTTGCCGCAGCTTGAGGTCGTATGCAAAGACAACTTCGGTGCCGTCCGCGCGAACCGCACGCACCGCTATACGGCTGCCGTCACGGCTTGGGTTGCCCTTGCCCGGCCCGAAGTGCAGATCGCGATAATCTTTTGAAACAAAAAACACGTCCTCGCGATTGGTCCGCGGTGCCCAGGTCGATATTTTCTGGCCCTGAACGCAGATCATCAGCGCCGCGTCTCGAGGGTGCCATTCACATTCGGCCGACCGATTGCGCATAAAGACGGGAGCATAAGTGTGCCCGTCAAAGAAGCACATGCCGTTGCAGCCGTTGGTAATCACCAGGAGGCTCTGATCCGAATTCCAGGCCTGGGCGCTGGAATAACGGTGGCTGCAATAATCATGTCCACAGGCGACACCGTTGCCAAGCTGCCCTGGCTTGGTGATGCGGGTGAAGCTTGCGCCAACTACCGGATCGATGGCTGGGCGCAGATAGTCGGGCATGTCCATCGCTGGCGTCGCAACGAACAACGTCGACATGCTGCGCCCATGACCTCCGGCGATATGCAGATCAAAGAATGCGACAGCGGCAAACAGCAGCAACACCAAAGAATGCCGGTCGCGAAAGGTCATGTCATGTAGCTCATCTCGCGGCGCACCCGGCCTTCGCTAAGGCGCGCGCGCCACCATTCGATGGTTCGCTCCAGGCCGTCGCGCAGACTGGTCCGCGCTCGCCACCCGGTTTGGCTTTCAAACTGCGATGAATCGGCGAGCAGTGCACGGACCTCGGAATTCTGCGGCCGCAGGCGGCTTTCGTCTCGATGGACAGGCTTTTTCGAGCCGCTCAGCTCGAGCACCAGCTTCAGAACATCTGCAACCGTTGCGGCGCGTTGGCTTCCGGCATTGTACGCATGGCCGAATTCGAGATCAGCCACACCGGCAGTCAGGAATGCTGCCGCGGTGTCTTCCACAAAAGTGAGGTCACGGATCGGGCTTGTGTCGCCAACCATGATCGCTGAACATTTGTTGTCGAGCGCCTGCCGGATGATGGTCGGCACGATAGCTCGTTCGCTCTGCCGTGGGCCATAGGTGTTGAATGGCCGCATCGTCACGACGGGAATGTCAAACGACCTGGCGTAGGCTTCCGCCATCATATCGGCGCCAATCTTGGAGGCCGAATACGGTGACTGACCCTGCAGCGGATGTGATTCCTTGATAGGCATGGTTAGCGCTGTGCCATAAACCTCGCTGGTCGAGGTGTGCACCACGCGCTCCGTCTCCCACTGGCGCGCGGCTTCCAGAACGTTCACCGTACCCAGGATGTTGGTGTCCACATAAGATTGCGCGGCCGCATATGAATAGGGAATCGCGATCAGTGCAGCCAAATGGAACACGACGGCCTGGCCACGCACGATCCTGTTAAGGAATGCGCTGTCGCGCACATCGCCGCGGACAAGCTTCAGCTGGCTTCGAATGTTGTCCGGCAAGTCGTCGAGCCAGCCGTGGCTGTCGAATGAATTGTAGAGGGCGAGCGCCGTGACATCGGCTCCGTCGCGAACCAGTGCTTCGGTGAGATGCGATCCGATAAATCCATCGGCGCCGGTGATGAGAACTTTTTTGCCCTTATAGCCCATGACTGATTGTCCTCTCTCCTGGGTCACACGCTGATCTTCCCATCCCAAATGCCCCTATATTTTGATCGCCGACGGCGGGACCCGGCCAAGAATTGCCAGAAAACCTCGTGCCATCCAGACGATGTCGGATGCGAGCGTGCGTTGCGGGTAATAGGACAGGTCGATCATGGCCTTGGCGGGAAACAGCACCTCCCGGTAGTACAGCAGCGGATCCATCGACTGAGGATAAAAACTGGCCTCGTTGCGGAAGAGAACCTGTGATGGACCGAGCAAGCCGGGCTTGTACCGCAGAACCGCCTCCGAGCCGCTGTGGAAGCAATCCACGAAAGCGAGGCTTTCCGGTCGCGGCCCAACAATTGCCATCTCGCCTCTGAGGACATTCCACAGTTGCGGCAGCTCATCGAACTTTGTCGCGGCGAGGATCCGGCCTATTCTCGTCATGCGAGTGTCCCCGGCGACAGTCAGCGCAAAACCGTGAGGATCGCACTGCACATCGAACTTGCGAAACTTGTACATGCGAAAGGGCCGACCTCCTGCGCCGATGCGTGTCTGCGCAAAGAAAACCGGACGGCCGCCTTCGACTAGAAGAGCAATCGCAATCAGCAGCATCAGTGGCGCGAATACGAGGACTGCAGCACTGGCCACAGCAATGTCGGTCAAGCGTCTCGCAAACCCATGGGCTGAGCTTGGCACGAAACGCCGGTGAAGGGATCGGTCCGTTGCATTCATGCGGCTGTTCCCGCTTGAGCGCCGCTGTTCACCGCCGCTGCAAGAGCTTCAACAACCGCTTCGACGACAGGCGATGTGATTTGGGGGTGAAGCGGGATTGTCAGCTCACGCTGAGCAAAGTCATCTGTCCGCGGCAAATGGGTTTCGGGAGAAAGCTTGCGATAGAGCGTCATCTGATGCACGGGCGGATAGTGAATGGTGGTCTGGATCCCCTGCGTCCGCAATTCGTCGATAACGTCTTGCCTGTTGGCGTAGCGCRGCAGAAGGATCGGCATGATGTGGTATGCAGACGTGCGCGGTTCGCTGAACGGAACTGTCACCGCCGGGCAATGTTTTGCAATGAGCCGCCGATAAAGGACGACCAGGATGCGCCTGATCTCGTTCCATTCCTGCAGATTTTGCAGCTGCACGAGTCCGATTGCTGCCCGCATCTCGTCCATACGGTAGTTGAACCCGAGCATGGTGACATCATATTGCGGGGTTCGGCTGTTCAGCCGCTGGTGTGTTCCGGTGGTCATGCCGTGCCCGCGGGCTTGGCGAATCCGTTCGCGCAGTTCGGGATCTTTGGCGATGACGACCCCGCCTTCGGCGGTTGTCATGTTCTTGTTGCCATAGAAGCTGAATGCGGCAGCGACGCCAAACGTCCCTACCTCCCTCAACCCAGGAGCATGCGCCGCATCCTCGATGATGTGCAATCCGTGCGCACGGGCGAATCTCTGCCATTGTTCCCGATTGGCGAGGTATCCTGCGAAGTGAACGAGAATTATTGCCTTGGTGCGCGGTGTGCAGCGGGCTTCCGCTTCAGCAAGCGACATC
Source organism: Mesorhizobium sp. P2_F7 (assembly GCF_056403695.1). NCBI lineage: Bacteria > Pseudomonadati > Pseudomonadota > Alphaproteobacteria > Hyphomicrobiales > Phyllobacteriaceae > Mesorhizobium > Mesorhizobium sp. P2_F7. The sequence continues at coordinate 22,235 of NZ_JBFUFA010000021.1, forward strand.
AACGGCACGTCGGCTGACTCGATATCGACGAAGACGGGAGTCGCGCCGACATAGAGCACCGAATTCGCGGTCGCCACGAAAGTGAGTGACGGAACCAGCACCTCGTCGCCCGGGCCGATACCAAGTCCGTGCAAAATGAGATGAAGGGCTGCCGTGCAGGAGCTGACCGCGACGCAATCCTCCGCGCCATGCATGCTGGCAAATGCCTGTTCAAAGGCTCGCACCTGCTCTCCCATGGTCAGCCAGCCGCTATCGATGACTTTTGATAGAGCTGCCTTCTCCGGGACACCCAAAATTGGGGCACTGACCAAGAGCATAATGTCCTCCTAGATTATTATTCGTGATTTGAACTCGTGACGTGATTGGTCAGGCCGCTGCTGCGGCAACCTCGATCGAGGCCGACTGCTCTTCCCAGGAAATGGCTTGAGCGTTCTGGAAGTCGTCGACGCGACCAATATCGAGCCACAAGCCTTCGTGCTTGTAGGTATGGACGACGGTGCCTTGCTGCATCATCTGCAGCATCAGGTCGTCGAATCCGAATGGTATGCCGGATGGAATGAATTTGAGAACATCGGGGTTCATGCAGTAGATCCCCATGCTCACGAGGTGGGAAAGCGTAGGCTTCTCGCGGAACATCTGGACTGTATTGTCGACTTCGTCGATGACGCCAAAATCCATCTTGATCAGGCGGTTGGCGGTAGCAATCGTTACCGGATCCTTGTGCTTGCGATGTGCCGTAATGAATCTGCTGAGGCTCAGGTCGGTCAGAACATCGCCGTTGAGCACTATAAAAGGTTCGGTCAGTTCATCTCTGATCAACGAGAGTGGCCCGATGGTGCCGAGCGGCTCCATCTCTTGGGTGTAGCGAATTTTCAGGTTCCATTGCGAACCATCGCCGCACACGCTGCGGATGAGATGGCCGAGATACCCGGTCGTGATATAGACGTCTTCAATGCCATTGCGCCGCAGCCACTTCAAAAGTAGCTCGAGTACCGGGCGAGCGCCAATCGGCATGAGGGGCTTCGGCAGAACTGATGTGAAGGGACGAAGGCGCGTGCCCATCCCACCGCATTGAATAACCGCTTTCATCCGATCCTCCCTGATTTATGGCCAAGTCCAAGGTGGTGTGCCCGGGAAGGCGCGCGTTGGGTCTGCTTCAAACGTGAAGATCGGTTGAATTTTTGCCGACCCTACGCGTCCATCCGAACATCATAGGAGGAACGGTAAGTGACCGTTGGCTGGATGTCGTCGTGCAATCGAATGGCAGCGATCCGTCACGTCTTGTGTTCAATAGCTATGCCGAAAGTCGGTTGATCGGCAGCTGTGCCGAAGGTCGGTTGGTCGGCTGGGGTCGACGCCTGGCCGACATCGGCCAAGGGCGGTCAAGCAATCTGTGACGGACCAGGAGACTGTCAAACCTTGGTAATTGCCTTGGTAATTGCCTGGCCTCGAAAGCAAGGAAATATACCGGCTGCCCCTGGTTTGGAGCCACTCAACAAGATGCTGATTATTCTAGCGAAATTCCCTTGGCTTGGCTTGAATTCGCGAGATTCGAAATCAGACGTTCCACAACGCCAGGTAGGGCCTATTCAACGTGGTTAAACGATACCTAAAAAAAACAGGAGAGTTTTCCGCTATTTAGAGTTACATTAGCAAAAGTGATAGTTGGCGGTATGCGGGTTCTGCTAACATTGCTTGGTGGGTTCGACGAGTGGTTGGCCACGCTTTCTGAATGCCTTTCACCGATCGATCTCCCCAGTCGTAAGGGATGTTTTCAAGCGTCCAATTGTCCTTGTTCATTGGACTCGAGTACGGGTTGGGGTAGTGCAATGTATCGAATCGTCATCGCCGACGATCACGGTTTGTATCGTCGCGGCTTGCGACTGGCGCTAAGCGCCGGCATTCCGAGTGTAGAGATATTTGAGGCTGCGTGCTTCGATGCCGTGGTAAGCCTCTTGGCGGATCAGGCACCCATACATCTTGCGATCCTGGATCTGAACATGCCGGGGTTATTCAACCAGCAGGTGCTCTCAGACGTTCTGTCAACATATCCCGACACGCGCTTCGCAATCGTTTCGGGGAACGATTCACGCTCGGAAATATTGACGGCTCTGTCGATCGGCCTTCACGGCTACATCGTAAAATCGCAAAAAGACGAAGAAGTCGTTCTGGCGGTGAGCGAAATTCTGTCAGGCCGCATCTACGTTCCGGCACTCCTGTCGCGGACTTCTGCAGGCCAAGGGCTACACGCGCCCCCGCCCGAGAGAGCCTCAACTCAACGGCGGGCCGGAAACGGCAATCTTAGCAAGCTTACCTTGAGGCAGAGGGATGTCCTCAGGCTAATGGCGGAAGGCTTTTCAAACAAGGAGATCGCTCGCGAACTCGACATCGCCGAAGCGACCACAAAAATCCATGCTGCCGCCATAATGCGTGAGCTTGGAGTACGAAACCGGACCGAAGCAGCCCTTGTGCTGCAGAACTGGCTTTCGAAAAACGCGGGCTAGGTTTCGATTTCATACCGTGACAGACGCAGGGAGTACCGCAACCCGTGGTCCAATATCTCCAGTTTGGAGGTGTGGCCGATAAGCGGGGCGCCGTCGACCCCGATTATCATCGAACCAAAGCCATGGCCGACCACCCTGGCTTTCTTGCGTCGACCCGATTCCACCCAGTGGAACACGATGTCGCTTCCCTCATCTTCCGGCGCGAAGGACCAGGTAACCTCAAGCCGGCCTCGTGGCTCGCCAAGCGCGCCATGCTTTACCGAGTTCGTCGTCAGCTCGTGAACCACCATAGCGAAGCTCTCTGCCGCGCCGCTTGACAACATGATGTCAGGGCCATCGACCACTATATCGCGTGTCCCCATGTAGAGTTGCAGTTCCCGGATAACCAGATCGTCGAGCAGCACCGAAGCGCCGGTGCGGCGTGAAAGCAGCATGTGAGTCGCTTCAAGGGCTCGAATTCGATCGATCAGGTCCTCCTTGTATTTGGCGGCATTGTTCTCAGGAAAATCCACCATTTTTACCAGCGCGGTGATCACCGGAAAAAGATTGCTGAACCGATGGCGTTGCTCGAGCATTACGCGTTCCCGCTTCTTTACCGTTGCGCGCAGCAGCGTGGTCTGCCGGCGCTCCGTCAGGTCCGCGGCTACCCCAATGCGAAGCAGATGGTCATTATATCTTTCCTCGCGCCCACGCAGAGCCACCCAACGGATGTTTCCGTCCGCTCGCCGGACGCGTATCTCGATATCGTGATTGGTGGTGGAGGCAGTTTCTGTCGTGGCCGCCAGCTTGGGCCAGTCCGCCGGGTGCACGACAGCGGCAAGGTCCTGCAAGGGCCGGCTGGTTGCTGGAGGCAGGCCCAGAGTGTCCCAGAATTTGTCGGAACCTGTAACAGTTCCATCCGTGAGGTCGATTTGCCACGTACCCAAGCGTCCGGCGGAAAGCGCGAGATCAAGCCGCTCCTTCTGAGCCCGGATGGCCTCGCGCGCCATTCGTCGCTCCGAGATATCGTCGACAACCACGAACATGCTCCCCGAAAGAACGCCGTCGGGCCGGGATGAAGACAGGCTTACTCGAGCCCAGAACGTCGTACCGTCCTTCCTCGACAAGCGCAGTTCAGCACCGGAAGGGGTCGTGGCATTGCCCTGACCTTCAAGCAATATCAACATGGAATCCCGATCGTCGGGATGAACGATGCTCATGAGCCTCAATTGGGCGAGCTCTGCTTCCGTGTAACCCGTCAGCTCACACAGGCGTCTGTTGGATTGAAGAAGCTCACCGTTCTCATTGGTGTTGGCAAAGCCCATGGCCGCACGTTCGAATGCCCAACGAAAGCGGCCTTCCGTCGCCTCGACAGCAGCGAGCCTGGCCTCGGCGACCTCCAAGGCCTTTCGCAGGTCTTGTCGGAGCCGGTGGAAGACAAAGGCTATCACGCCACCCGACACCAGAAGGTAGATTGCCCGCAGCCAGTCTTCATTGGAGAGCCGACCGCCAAGGATGTTCTGGGCCCACAGGCCGGCAGCGGCGATCACCAGCGTCGCAGCGATCGCAGCTCCACGACCTTCAAGATACACAATGACAATTATTGCAGGAATAGTTTCAATAAAACTTGGCCCACCGCCAGTATGAATTAAGCCAGTTGTTTCAAATATAATTGTGGCTACAAGCACCAATATTGAAGCCACGTGAGCTAAAGGTGTTCCTAGCAACCGAAACCCAATCTACGCAAAATGTGATCCCAGGCGCTAGTCTACATCTTTCGGACTAGTCCGTCGAGACTAGAAGGCAAGCGTCTGACTAGTACCACTGCCGGATTGCCACCCCCAAACCCCAGATTAATATCGGTTCGACAACGGAAAACGCAGGAGATTTCGAAGAACTTCCATCGGTAGAAACACTGGGCTTGGGGTAGGAACAATGTCTCTGATTGATAGGCGCAACGACACCGTTGCTGGCAACCGGTATGCTGTTTTAGGGAATGAATATGGTCGCGGAGCGCGTATTACGCGCTACACTTCAGGTGGGCTGGCTGCCGATGTTGGCGACTCGAAGCGACGCAGCATGGAATCCGTCACTGGCATGCTTGACCGCATTGGCTGTGGCTATCTCGTCCTAAACCGCGAAAAGAAGGTGGTTGAGTGGAACGCCGCCGCCCAGGATACATTTGAACGACAGGATGAAGCGGCTGGTACAGCCGCTGAGCTTTCGGCCGCACTAAGACGGCTGATTGCGAATGTTCCGGCCAACTTTGTGCCAGGTTCGTTGTCATGGGTGGTGATCCGCAGCGCAGGCGACCGGCCGGTGATACTCAAAGAGGGGGGTGTCATTGCTCCTGACGGCACGAGCATCGTGGCCTTGTTGGACCGCGGCAACAGGTCATCGGCCAATCCTCAGACACTGCAAAAGATGTTCGGCTTGACGAGTGCGGAAACCCAGCTTGCCATGCGCCTGGCTCAGGGGGACGCGCCCTTGGAAATCGCCCGCAGTTGGCGGCTTAGCCGGACCACGATCAGGTCTCAACTGGCGTCGCTCTTCGCCAAGACCGACACAAAACGTCAGGGCGAACTGGTGGCTCTTCTGGGGCGAATTTCCGTATTGCCGTGAGGGCTGCCGTCTCGATCGCGTAGCCCGGAAATCTGGCGGTTCTGGAGTTGCCTTGCGCAGCTCCAGCCTTCCACGGCGCCACGGTCAGCGGGCTCGACGATCTCAAGTTTGAGGGGGAAAATTTCGACATGGTCGGACAGAATTCCGAGGGCCACAAGGTGGGCAATGGTCAACGCGACAGGTCCGGTCCGGCAGAGGTAAAATCTGGACCGGCCCGGTCGGACCGCGCGATCCTGCAACTGTCGCGGAAAGGACCGATCGTCGTCACTGGCGCAGCGGGCTTTATCGGGTTTCATGTCGCTTCGCGGCTATTGCGCTACGGCGCGGAAGTCGTAGGCGTGGACAACTTCACGCCCTATTACGATCCAAGATTGAAGGAAGCGCGATTTGCGCGCCTGTGTGCCGAGCCGGGTTTCACTCCGATGCGTTTGGATCTGGCGGATCGGTTGCCTGTGCAGTCGCTGTTCTACGACTTTCGACCATCGCATTTTGTGCACCTGGCTGCCCAGGCGGGCGTGCGTCATTCCCTCGTCGATCCGCATGCCTATGTACAATCCAACATCGTGGCGTTTCTCAATGTCCTGGAGGGCTGCCGCCACGCCGGCGTCAAACACCTGGTCTACGCCTCGTCGAGCTCCGTCTACGGCGGCAATCAAACCATACCGTTTTCCGAACACCACGGCGCCAACCACCCCCTCAGCTTCTATGCCGCGACCAAGCGTGCAAATGAAGCCATGGCGCATTCGTACAGCCATCTGTTCGGCTTGCCGACGACAGGATTACGGTTCTTCACCGTGTATGGGCCGTGGGGAAGGCCCGACATGGCGGTCTACGCGTTCACTCATGCAATCGCCCGGGGAAAAACGATCGAGGTGGGCAACGCCGGCCGTGTGTGGCGAGATTTCACCTACATAGACGACATCGTCGAGGGAGTGGTTCGAGTGCTCGCCGCCCCGCCGCTTGCCGAACCGAATTGGGATGGTTGCGCAGCCGATCCAGCTACAAGCTCGGCGCCGTACCGTGTGTACAATATCGGCAATGATCGGCCCGAGGAGATCAACCGGCTGATTGCAATCATCGAGACGGCCCTTGGTCGCCAGGCTGTTCGCAAAGATGTGCCCTTGCCTCCCGGTGACGTCCTGGAGACTCGCGCCGATGTCGGCGATCTTCGCAGCGCCGTAAACTTCGCTCCCTCCACAGCCCTCGAGGACGGTGTTCAGCGTTTTGTTGAATGGTACCGACACTTTCATGGAAGCGACACCGCGGCCTCGGCAGAGCAACAAACGCTCATGCCTGTGTAAACCATTGGCTGCCGTCCCCCCGCTCAGCTCATCGCCCGCCAAACACATCCCGTCCCCATTCACGACGTGACCTGTTACAGGCTGCTTCGGGCAGAGCTTCTTCTATGTCGGCGCGACGCGGCTATTGGTTCGAGCGCTCGCCGATCCAATTGGTGAGATGCGATCCATCCCAGACAGCAACGCGCGGATGAGCGGCTTGCGTATCGGGCTCTCGATGAAACGCCAGATCACGAACGAGGCAAGCAGGGCCGTCGCCAGGACGAGAAAGAACGCGGCGTTCTTGCCGACCAGCGGGATTAGAGCGTTGAGCGAGATGTAACCGATATATTGGTGCAAAAGATAAAGAGGATAGGTCAATCCGCCGAGCATCAGGACAATTTTTGAAGGCGCAACCATGGAGCGGATCAGTATCGCGCCTGCGAAAATCGCAAAGACCAGACCATTGGCCACAAAGAGAGCAGGATAGTGAATGGACGCGCCGTAATGCTCCTGCATCCAGCCCTCATCGAATCTGATCGTCTGGCAAGACAGCAGGAATGCCCCCGCAAGAAGGATCAGCGCCATTGGCGAACGACCTTTTGCAACGATCTGCTGGGACAAAATACCGAAGGCAAAGAAAGGCGCGTAGCCGGTGATAAAGACAATTCGTAACGCCGAACTCCCGAGGAAAAACTCGTTAGCTACCGACACTGCGAGCCAGATCGCAACGATGGCCAATTTCCAGCGCTGGAACGCACCCGCAAGGATGAGCAGCGCGATCCAACCATAAAACACGATCTCGAGCATGATCGACCAGTAGTCCCCGTCCATGGACGGCCTGCGGAATGCACGGGCGAACATGGAAACATTCGCGGCATAGGTCGAAACACTCGTGGGGAAATGAGGATCTTTGGCGATTGAGAGAACCACAAACGTAATGGTCATGCAGACGAGGAATCCAGGATATAGCCGCACGAAGCGCGCGACAGCGAATTCCTTCCAGGTTCGACTTTCGGCCGACCAGGCAATGACGAAACCGCTGATCAGGAAAAACAGACTGACACCGAGATAGCCGTAGATGGCAAATGGTGCGGCGGCTGGATATCCGACGCCGACATCGCCGGCTATCGGTCCGAGGAAAAGATAGTGAAAGGCAACAACCGCCAGAGCTGCAACCAATCGCAGCAGGTCGAGCGACGCCAGGCGCGATGAGTTGGTGTTGCTCGCCTGTAACATTGCCTGAGACCTCAACGTGAAAGGTTCGCAAGTACCGAGAGGTCCTAGGGATAGTTCGCCCGCCGCTGGCGTCCATCCCAATTGGAGCGAACGCGTGTTTGGCACCCCGGCTCCAAGCCGTCAGATCAACGCAAGAACCAATACCGCTGGTGACTTGCGAACGGGCGCGTCTTGAGTGACATCAAGGCAAAAATCAGCCCGGGGATGATCTTCAACCGCTTGCGAATGTAAATCGCCATCGCCACGTTCCAGACGACCAAGGCAAGTGCGAGGCCTACTGCTGCGCCTAGTGGACCGTAGATCTCAATTCCCACTGCACAGCCTATGACACCAATCGCCGCGCCGACGATCATTGTTATAGCCGCAGCCCATTCATTTCCGGTCATGGTCAAGAGGTTCAACTGGGGTCCGCACAGCGCGACGAAGACATATCCAAGCATCAGCACGCGCGCGATGGGCGCTCCTGTGCCGAAATCCTCACCAAACCAACTCAACAAAGGCCGAACAATCACAAGCAGAGGGATCGCCATCGCGATGGCACCGCCTGTGGAAAGTAAGGTAGCTCGCGAAAACAGCGCCTGCAGGGCTTTGCGGTCGTTTTGAGCATAGAGGGTAGCTGCAGTGGGCGAAAACATCGTAGAGACGGCCACCAGGGCAAGACCGACAAGCAACGCCACGTTGAGGCCCAGAGCGAAAATGCCCGCATCACGGATATGCCCGGTCCAGCCCAGCACCATGACCCCGGCCCTGTTGATAAAGACATCGAGCCCTGCCATGAGCATAATAGGCGGAACCACCGCCCACCATTCTTTCGATGCATCGGCAGGCTCAGCGTGCCGCAAACCGGGCGGCTGGAACCTTGTGGCCATTATGAACACCAGTCCGACCGTTACACCCGAACTCGTCAGCACTGCTTGCATCACCAACGGCGCATTCAAGGTCCACGCGCCGGACAGGGCGGCAACCGCGAGCAACGTCAACAACAACCCGTCGCGCACAATGCGTTCCGGCAAAAGGGCTGAGACACCGCCCCCAAACGCACGAACAAGTGCAGCTCCCAATGCGGAAGCGGTGACCAAAGGAACAGCCGCCATGCCGAGAAGCTGGCTGATCTCGAGTTCTTTGTTGGAAGGACCAGAAAACCAAACGATTAGTGCGGCGCCAGTGAGACCGAACAGCGTCGCCACCGTCAGCGATCGTTGCACAGCGAACCGTATTACACCATGCGCCAGGTCGAGCCGACCCTGGGCACGATAGGCGGATACGAAGCGCAACAAGGATACGTTGAAGCCCAGCGTTGCGAGATAGGCAAGAACCGAAGTCCAGGAAAGGACATAGGAATAAATGCCATAGCTGGTGGAGCCGACGATGCGCGCAATCAGCAACTGCGCCAGACTGGTCAGCCCTGCCCCGAAGACATAGATCATAAGAGCAAAGATGGCGGCATAGCCGAGGCTACGAGTCAGATCTTCCTTCTTCGGCAAAATGGTATCTGCAGCTGCAAGAGAAGTTGCAACATTTGGTGCGGTTATCGTACCTCCACACTCGTCAACATAGCATCCTACGTCACCTTCAAGCATTGGATGGCCAGCTTCGCCGCGTGGCAAATATCTGACCCCATCATGCTGAATCTTTGAGATTATCTTCCGTGCGACGCGCTGAATGCTCGCTAACGACGACCGATCATTGAGCGTCTCAACCGGAAGAATATTCCTTTCGTTTCCGAGCAGAATGTCGTTTATGTTTTGAAATACACCAAACGCTCGCATGCTTGTGTCAAGGTCCGCATCGAGAATTCGCTCAGCAGGAGCATCGTTCTTCATCCGCTCCCGCAAGCGTGTCTCCACGATGGGACGCGGCAGAACAACTCTGAGCGTAAAATCCGCCACCGGCGTGAGTTTTAGCGTCCGTGTGATTGCTATATTATCAGCCGCTCCATTGAAAATGGCAAGCGATGCAACTGCCTGAACATATCCCTGCTCGAATATTATTATTTCTTCGGATTGCTTCGCCTCATCCCAGGTATGAGAAAGCTTCAAAATATGTTGCCACACCCTAGCCCGCCATATCAATTTCTTTGGCGGAATAATTCTTATCATGGCAAGTGAAAGCGAAAGATACCTTACTAAGCCTCTTGGTGATAGCAGTACACTAAAAGCAGAAAATATTGCCGCCCCGACTCTAAAAAGAAACAGGAATATTCCAAGGTCGACACTGACCCCCCTCTTTCTGCGATGACGACTGTGGACAACCCTCGTGCGGTAGCCTTGCCCACGCAACCGTCCTGCAAGTGCATCAGCAAAGGCTGCCTTGCCGGATCCAGGCGGTCCGAAGAGTTCGATGATCATTTTCCGCAACCGTCCTTTGTCATTCCCCCGCGAGCAGCAGGTCGCCGCTGTCCCCAAAGCGATACGCAGCGTGCTGTTTGAGGTTGACCTGCGTGAGCACGGTTCCAACCGGAACAGATCCTGGCTCCTCGGGCTGAAGTAATTCCAGGACACCGCGTGCAACGTTGCGCGGTGTCTTTGCCCAGCGTACCGCAAACAGAGCTGAATCCGCCCAACCCGCCAGCAGTCGGGATTCCGGGCCTCTGAGACCCGGCGGTCCGTTGAGGACCACGAGGCTGTAGACTGAACCCAGCCTGTCCATGAGTTGGCGCGGTGCGTCGATTGTGAATAACAGCTTCAGAAGATCATCCGAAAGCGCCGGCGCGGCCATGAAATCGACGCCGATATCAGGCATGCTCGAAATTGCGCCCTCCAGATCACAGCGACCCTTCGCATAGTCTCCAAAAGATCTATGCGGTTTCAACATACTGAACTCGGTCACGAAATCGCCCGTAAGTCGCGTGTCGTGGCGATCAAAATCAATGAAAAGCACACGGCCGCCCAGGCGCGTTGCCGCGAGAGCCAGGGTCCACGCGAGCTCGGTCTTCCCGTCGCTTTGGTCACTGGACGTAACAAGGACGACCTGTGACGAGCGCCCTCTTGCCTGAAGCGGTGCCGCATTGACCAGCAGGGACATTGCAGCTCGGCTGTATACGGACTGCTGCTGCCCAAGAACCAGCTGTTGCAGGCGCCTGGCACTTGGTCTTGAGACCTTCGGGAGCAATCCCAGGCAGGGGAAGCCGAGGGCTGTTTCAGTCTCCGCCTCACCGCGCAAAGTCTGATCGAGACGACTGCCGAGAAGGACCAGTATGCCGCCAATGAGGCCAAACACGACCATACCGGGTGGAATAAGGTAGACCGGCGAAAGGCTCTTGGGGTTCCGCGGCGGCCATGCCGCCGAAGTTATCGAAACTCCCGACGAGGGGCTTGCAATGCGCCGGATCAGATCCTGTTGTCTGGTCAGAAGGTCATTGTAGCGCTGCGTCAGGATAGTAACCCTTGGCTCGAGTGCACGCATCCCTGAAAGTCGGCCCGAAGTGTCGGCTACAACGGCTTCGAGGACATTCTTGCGCGTCTCCAGCGCCGCGATCTGGGCACGGTACGTACTCGCCTCCGCAGCGATACGAGCGATGCCCTGTTCGATCTCACGGTTAACCGCACCTGCGGGATCGTTTCCTGCCGTATTGTCTGCTGGATGAGCCAGAAGGTCGGCCAGCGCCGGCGATCCAATGACGTCCGCAAGCGCGGCCGGCGAAGCCCCCGACTTTTGCAGGTCCTGGATTTGTTGAAGGCGGGCCTCTGTCGTGGTGAGATCGGCCTTCGACAAGGCAAGCTGTTGGTTGAGATCGGCTGTATCCCTGGCGGCGTTGTCGGCCGCACCCTGATCGACCGTGCCATGGCTCAGCCGATATTCCTCTAGACGATCGGTCGCTTCTGCCAGATCGCTTTGGACCGTAGGCAGAGCGGCGACGATGGACGCGAGCTCTGCCCTGTCGGCGGTTTGGCTGTTGCGTGCGAGATCAGCGATATAAACCTGGGCGAATGTGTTGGCCACCAAGGCTGCCCGCACAGGATCCTTGTCGCTGAACCCGACGGTGATGACGCGCGAGCGCAGTTCCTGGCCAACCCTCAGTCCACGTCGCAACTTCTTAAGTTCAGCGGCATCCGCTGCTTGCGGACTTGTCTCATTGCCATGCGACCATAGTCGATCCAACAAACTGGTTGCAGACGAGCCCGCTTTCTCTGGCGTCTCGGGAGCGGAGCCTTGCGCAGCAGGTTCGTTGACATCAGCTTGTTGGCCGGCCTCGGTTTTGCGCAACGCCGCAACAACACTGCGCAGATGCCCTTGCGATAGGAGCATGGTCAAATGGTTGTCGATGCTGGTATCCAACATGTCCTGAGCACCGGCGCCGTCAGGCGCAGTCCTCATCGGGCCATCGACGATGAGCTGTGTTGTCGCTTCGAACACAGCTGGGCGGGAAAAACCAGCAAGGCCTGCAAGTGCGCCGCCAAGAACGACCATGGCAAGCAGGAACCACTTCCGCCTCGCGATGGTGATGATCAGTTGGCCGAAAGGCGATTGGGCTTCCGTTGGTTCACGCAGCAGCCGCCGCATGCGTGGATTGGTTTCACGCACTGCTACCCGCATCTCTGTGGTGCGCGGAAGCTGAATGCGACTGACTATTGAACCTTCCATCTCAAACTCCCGTCAACTCAAGCGCGCCCGGCAGGGCTGTTGATGCCACTGATGGCCGATCGGCGTCGTTGCGCCATGCAAGGAACATCAACGTCGCCCACAAATCACGAGAATGATCCCGTTTTCCATCGAGGTGATCGCGCCAGCACGTCTGCACTTTTGCCACGTCGAAAAGCTCATGTCCGGAGTGGCGCATGTCAGCCAGAAGATCGCTCGCCCAGGCACGCAAAGGCCCTCTCAGCCAGAGCGCCATAGGAACGTCGAACCCCTGCTTTGGCCGATTTATCAGTCGCTGAGGAACGTACCGGCGCAGCAACTGGCGAAGGAGCCACTTGCCTTGTCCATGGCGAACCATTGCATTCGCCGGCATCCGCCAGGCGAATTCGACAACTCGATGATCAAGAAGAGGGCATCGCCCCTCAAGGCTGTTGGCCATGCTGGCGCGGTCCAGTTTTACCAGGATGTCGCCAGGCAGATAGCCAGCCATGTCGTTGTACAAAAGACGAGACAGCAGGTCATCTAACTGAGGCGCACGGCGAATCGATGTGCGTGGCCCAGGGCGCGTCAGATTGGCTGTCGATGAGCCTGTCAGTCGTTGATACAGCTCCTCTTGATCGGCGGCAGAAAACAGCCCAGCCAGCCGATCCAGTCGATCGCTGCGCAACGCATGCCGAGTAAGGCCTGACAGCGGTAGCTTGCTGAAGATATCATGACGGGTTGCGCGGGCCATCAGTGCAATGGCGGTAGCAAGGGTCTCGCGCAGGGCCGAGGGCAGTCCATGCTGTCGATTGGCTCGCGCTGCCATAAGGTGGCGGGCGTAGCCGGCGAAGCACTCGTCGCCGCCGTCGCCCGTCAGAGCGACCGTAACGTGCTGGCGAGCGAGCCGCGCCACAAGCAGCGTCGGTATTTGCGATTCATCGGCGAACGGCTCATCCCAAGTCTGAGGCAATTCTGGAATGATGTCACGCGCCGAGGCCGGCGAAAGGTGGAGTTCAGTATGGTCTGTGCCCAGATGCCGCGCAACCGCAGCGGCATGAGGAGCCTCATCAAATCCGCGCTCTCCAAACGCTATGGTGAATGTGCGTACGGACTTTTGCGACTGAGCCTGCATCAGGGCTACAACGGTTGAGCTGTCAACACCACCGGACAGAAACGCGCCCAGCGGCACATCGGCGTTCATCCGCTCCCTCACGGCAAGCCGCAGTAGCGCATCGAGCTCACTCGTCAGTTCTTCGTCGCTGCCGACCATCGGGTCCTGTCGGCCTTTTGCGGCCACTTCGGCCAATGACCACCAAGACCGCACACGATGTCGAACGGATCCAGTGCGACGCGCCTTGGCAAAATCTTCGGCCGTCAAGGACAGAACCGACCCAGGGGGCAGCTTGAACACCCCTCGCCAGATGCAGTTGTGATCCGGCACCCATCCTCGCGACAGCATGGCCCTGGCAGCATTGAGATTAAGTTCCGGATTGAAACCCGGGAAACACTTGATGGCTTTCAACTCAGATCCAAAAACAAGTGCATGGCGTGTCGGGGCGACATAGATCGGTTTCTTGCCCATTCGGTCGCGAGCCAGGTGAAGGGTCCTTGTCTTCAGATCCCACAGTCCAAACGCGAACATGCCGGCGAAACGCTTGAGCGAGGCATCAAGCCCCCAGCTTTCGATCGCGCAGAGTATGACCTCGGTATCGCATGTGCCGCGGAACTGATGGCCGGCGCTCTCGAGCTCCTGGCGCAGATCGCGGAAATTGTATATTTCACCGTTGAAAGTAATGACATATCGGCCACTCGCCGAACGCATCGGCTGATGTCCTGCCTCAGACAAGTCGACAATGGCCAACCGGTTGTGGCCGAACGCGATACCGGCTTCACCATCACTCCAGAAGCCTTCGCCATCAGGGCCGCGGTGACGAAGGGCAGCCGTCATTTGCGATATTGCCCTCAGCGGCCTGGTATTGGCCGCATCAGGGGCGAGGAGAATCCCGGCAATCCCGCACATGCTATCGCCCCGCCGCTCGTGCAGTTGCCGCAACCGGTTTGGCTGTTCCGGCAACGAGGCAAAGAGTGATTGAAAACCAAACGATCGGGTGGCGAATGACCAGATGCGGGAAACCGAAGATGCCTATCGACAACACGAGCGCCACCAGGGCGTCGAGGCCTTTACGCCATGCCTGGACTGCCGCGGAGGCAAGAATCCACAACAGGGCGAGGACCGCGAGAATGCCCCCTTGAGTGTATGTATCAAGCAACGTGCTGTGAGCCTCGAAAGGCAGATCGATAAACTCCTTGGTCACGACATTCCTGTCGACATGAGGCCCGGGGCCAAGGCCAAGTGAGGCGGAGCCCAAGCCCTTGCCCAAAGCATTGGTCCAGATGTTGATCCGCAGATTGGCGGTCTCGGCTGTCGCCTCGCCGCCTTCTCCTTTGGTCAGGCTCTTGGCGAAGTTTTCGACACTGGTCGTTTCCGCAAGCACATAGGGTGTTGCAGAGATTGAGAGAGGAAGCAGAGCAGCCAATGACAGGAGCAGGACCTGGCGGCCGAGCGAGGCTTGTCCGCCTGTGGTGACCCACATCCGGACACGCAGCAGCAAGAAGATCAAGCCGGTCAGAACGATCGTCAAGAGATAGGTGTCGCTCTTGGTCAATCTCCCGACATAGACGATGAGAGCAATGCTCGCGATCGCGTACACCCTGGCGATCATGCTACGGGTTGTTACCGCCAGATGAAGCGCAAGAGGGCCGAAAAGTGCGCAATAGAGCGCCAGCTGGTTTGGATTGTCCGACCAACCCGTGAACCGGTCCCAGAACCACGGGTTTACTCCAGACTGATGGATCAGATTGAATCCAAGTGCCAACTGGAAAGCAAAACATCCATTTGCAATTGCGATCACCAGCCATGAGGTGCGGCGCAGATGGCGATCCGCGTTCGGATCTGCCGCAAGCAGGCATGTGACGGAGGCCAATAGCAGGTAGGCGATCGTGTCGTGTATCGGCGCTTCCAGATACTGAACGATTGTAAGCATGCCGACGATCAGGCCCAGGCTGAGGGCGAATGTCATGATCGCCCAGAAGGCAATGAGAAAGGAAAGTGCCGGCGTGACCACGAGTTGGCCCCCCGCAAGTACCCGGCCCAACGATATGAGTATCCAGAGAGCCAGAAATAGTTCGCTGATGCCGAACGGCGCTCCCGGGATCTCAAGTTGAGATGCGTAGGCCATCGCGACGCCGCCGGCCAACAACACGTCTCGAATCATTGGCGCACCTCGCCCAATCGGCCGAGCGCGGCATCCTTTCCAGCCTGCGAAGGCAAATCTGCATCGCCGAGGGATCTGGCGCCAAGGACCTGCTTGTAGAGGTCGCAATACTGATCGATCACCAAAGGCAGCGCGAAATGCTCCTTGACGAAGTCGATGGACCGACCACCCATCGCCCTTCCGCCACTGCGGTCGGACAGGACTTCTGTTATTCGTGACGCAAGAGCATCGGCATCATGAGCCGGGACAAGGTATCCGTTCCAACCGTCTTCAACCACCTCGTTGCAGCCCGGCATATTGGAGGCGACGATCGGCAATCCCGCCAGTCCCGCCTCGAGCAGGACACGCGGAACACCTTCCCGATATTGTGTCGGAAAGGCGAACAGATCGGCCATACCAAGGAGGGCAGGAACGTCCTGTCGTGGACCCAAGGCGATGACATAAGGGGCATGCCGATCAATGTCCGATTTGGCGACGGCAAACGGACCCTCGGATTCCCAGGGGCCGACCAGCACAAAACGCGCATTGGGCCTCGCGGCCAGGATGCGGGGGACAGCCTCAAGCAGCGTCGGGATACCTTTTTGACGAGTGAGCCGGCCGATAAAAATTATGACTTCAGCGGACTGGAGCCCAAGCTTTTCGCGCAATTTCTCTGGCGACGATGCGTGATGGGTTGCCGCAGCGAATGCATCAACATCGATTCCAGAACTGCGGATCACTCTTCCGGTGCCGCGTCCGATCAGTCGGTAGCGCTCAAAGAAAGCGTGATCGTCCCGATTTTGGAATACCGTTGCAGCCGTCCAAAATGACGAAAGCCACTGCAGTGCGCAAAAGACTGGACGAAGGGCCAAAGCCCTGGGTTCCAGCGATGAAAACGTCCAGCCCAGCCCATTGATTGTACGCACGACCGGAACCGTCCCGCGCACCGCCAGTGGTGTTAACAGATTGGGCTTCGTGTCAAAGCTTTGGACGATATCCGGGCGGAGCTCCGACATCAGTTTTCGAATGGTTTTGATGGCGCCGCTGCTGCCGCTGGAAAACCGGTCGAAGCCATAACGGCGATGTGCAATGTCATGCCGCGAAAACGCAGCCCCGTCGCCGGTGGAGACTGCAGTGACCCGAAAGCCCCTTTCGCGCATTGACAGCAGGAACGGAATTCTAAAGGCGTGATCCTCGCCCCCCACACACACAAGATGCGGGTTCATTTTGCGTCTCCTGACCGTGCGCATAACCCCGATCGTGCGCGCTGGCCGGCTATTGGTCCTGCTATCATTTTCCTTGGTTCCGCTGCCTGGAACGTGTGATCCCAAGCTCCACGGTACGGTCAGGCTTGCCTACTGTCCTCGTCCGTTTGAATGAGCGAGTTCCACTCGATGCGCGCCGAACCATCCCAGGCAGCCAATTAGGTCTCCGGCTTGGAGCGAAATGATGCGCGTCGTCTCCCGGCAAGGCGCATGGCGGCGCGCTTCAGGTGGCCTGCCCTCCCTAGCGGTTTGGCCTAGTCGTGTACCCACCGGCGATCTCCCGATGAAGCGACTGGGGTCGCAAGACACCACACCGTGACCTGGCTCAACACCAATACAGAAGTTCGCAGGCGCACGCATGTCGGGCAGAAGCGGTTCCTTTTCCGCCGCCTGTCGACTGCCTTCAGTAAGATTGTCGGAATTAGGATTCGCAGGTTTCGACGCATCTCCTGAGAGATAATCGACTGAATCACGCGCATTCCGACCAAGAAGGCATCCCAAGAAAACGGGATGTCTTCCAAAAGGATTTCAGATTGACCGCCGAGGTTTTGAACTTATCTCTCAGTAACCACGCCAGCAATCAGTGATTGTCAACGAGTACCGGTTTTGATTTGGTACCGACAACGCCGCCGATTAGGCAAGGCAAGCGTGGTGTTGAGGCCTCGTTGGCTTGAGGCCGCCGAGTTGTTCAAGACTCAGATCAATGTTTCTATCAACGCATTTCCCGTATTTGATTTGGCGCTAATGTGATCTGTCGGCTAGGCAGAGGTGGGGCGCTACCATTCATAAGAGGGATTTTTGCATGGCTACGATGCATTACGCCTATGGTGCCTCGGCCGCAGCTGCCGCAGCCAACGGCTTCAACCTGGTTGATCTTCAGTACGCGTCATCGGTCAACGCTCTGCCGGATGGCTCCAAGGCCCTTATTTGGCTCAATGAAGGCAACGGGGTGACCGCCTCTTTCATCAACAAGGTGACCCCTCTTATCGGCAATTCGAAGGTCTTAGCTTTTTATCTCACCGATGAGCCGGAT
>NZ_JBFUFA010000022.1:0-35462 GCF_056403695.1 Mesorhizobium sp. P2_F7
CTTGCGCTCTTGCGCGAACAGCGAAAACTCCGTCGCGTTGGTTGCGCCACACAGGCTTGCCGCGATCATCATCACGATCAGATCGCCTAGCCGGTGCGTGGCGTTGGCCGCACGCGGATCTGGCACCGCCCCGAAATAGCTCTCAAGGCTGGAAATGGCAGTCGCTCCTTCGCTAAGACTGCCTTCCCAAAGAATCTCTTCTCAAGCCAACTTCAAGCCCAAAATCGCCATATGCGATTCCCCTGCCCTCGAGGGGGAGATTAGGCGCTCAGCTCTTCCCCGCCAACACCAGCACCGGCTTGTCGCTGTACAGCGCCGGGAACAGCGACTTCAAATTCGCCACCTTGGGCAGGTCGTTGTAGACGATGTAGGGGTAGGTCGGGTTCAGCGTCAGGAAGTCCTGGTGGTATTCCTCGGCCGGATAGAAGGTTTTGCCGGTCTCCAGCGTGGTGACGATGGGTTTTGGAAACACCTTCGCCTGGTCGAGCTGGGCGATGTAGCTCTGGGCGATTTTCTGCTGCTCGCCATTCTCGGCAAAGATCGTCGAGCGGTACTGGGTGCCCGAGTCCGGCCCCTGGTAGTTCAGCTGCGTCGGGTTGTGGGCGACCGAGAAATAGACCTGCAGCAGCTGGCCATAGGTGACCTTGGACGGATCGTAGGTGATCTCGACCGATTCGGCATGGCCGGTGCGGCCGCTGCCCACCGTTTCGTAGACGGCGTCACCCTTGGCGCCGCCGGTGTAGCCAGAGACGGCCCTGGTCACGCCCTTGACGTGCTGGAACACGCCCTGCACGCCCCAGAAGCAGCCGCCGGCGAAGATCGCCTTCTCGCTGCCGCTGGCGGCCTTTTCGTCCATCGCCGGCGGCGGGATCACCACCGCGTCCTCGGCCGAGCGCGCCGGGCTCTGCCAGAAGGCAGCCGCCGCCGCGGCGACGATGAGCGCCGCAAGCGCGCTCTTGAAGATCGGCGTTCTCGTCTTTGCAATGCCGGTCATGTCTGATCTCCTATTGCTCTCTAACATTATACGACGAAAGCCGCCGCAAGGTTCTCAATTTGCTGTGCGCCGGCGCCTTCCCCCTCTCCGTCTCGGCTTCGCCGAGCCACCTCTCCCCCACTTTGTGGGGGCGAGGAACCCAAGCTTTCGCGGGATCGCGACCTTTGCGGTTGGCGTTTCCTCGCCCCCATGAAATGGGGGAGAGGTGGCCGCGCAGCGGTCGGAGAGGGGGCTGCGCGACGATTCTAGTTAGCAGGCGCCATTGCGTCCGCCGGCTTCATCGCATCCGTCGCGGGCTTCATGGCATCGGTGGCCGGCTTCATGGCGTCGGTGGCGGGCTTCATCGCATTCGTCGCCATCGGGTCGACGGGCTTCATGGCATCGGTCGCCGGCTTCATGGCGTCCGTTGCCGGCTTCATCGCCGCGGTGGCCATCGGATCCGCCGGCTTCATGGCGTCTTCGGCGCGGGCGCCGGCGGCGAAGGCGGTCATCGAAAGCGCAAAGGCGAGCGCCGTCAGGGTCTTGGTCATAGTATTTCCTCTCTGATGAGGGCGCGCGGATGCGAGCCCGGTTGTGCCGCGCTTGCGGCGTTGGGTGGAAAAAAGAAAAATCAGTTGGCGGCCGCGGCCAGGATCGGCCCGCCGCCCGGGGTCTGCACCAGCACCGCGGTGCTCAAGCCGCCGGAAGCCGCCGGCAACGGCAAGGTGGTGGCATCGCCGCTCCAGCTGCCGAGTTTCTCCAGCGAGTGCACGACATTGGCATGCGGCAGCGTGCGGCCGGTGTTTTCGCCACGCGCCACCGGCACCTCGATGACGCCCTTGTTGTAACGAACCAGCCAGACATCGGCCTTGCCGCCGGGTGCGGAACCCGCGCCGATGCTGATCTTGCCGCCGTCGAGCGACAGCGACGGTCCCCTAGCGTGGCCGCTCGAGGAAATCAGCTGCTCGATCTCGCCGGGTGCAGCACCCACCGCATCGGCGCCGCCATTGACCACGACCTGCGGCGTGAACGGGCCGGAGCGGCCGAGCGACGGCTCATAGCGCACCTGGCGCTGCGTGAACTCCTCGCGGCCGAACGTGTCCTTCCAGCCGAGATAATCCCAGTAGGTAACATTGAACGACAGCGCCAGCACGCCCGGCTGGTCCTTGACCTTGATCAGATTGGCATTGGCCGGCGGGCAGGACGAGCAGCCCTGGCTGGTGAAGAGCTCGACCACGGTGAGCGGCTGGGCGAAGGCGGTGCCGCCAAGCATCATCAGCGCCGCGCCTGCGGCAGCCAGCATGCCGGCGCGTTTTGGGTTAAGTCCAGTCATCGGGGGTCTCCGTTGCGGCGGCCGTTGCCGGCCATACCCCCACTTCGCCGCGTCCTGAGGCTTCGTTACAGCGCTCACTGGTTTGTGATTGGGCGCGGCCCTAAATGCAGCGCTGGCGGGACAGCACCCCCCTCTGCCCTGCCGGGCATCTCCCCCTCAAGGGGGGAGATTGGCAGTTTCCTCGACGGCGCTTTTCCTTCGACATAGAAAATTGGCGAAAACGACTGTGCGATTGATCTCCCCCCTTGAGGGGGAGATGGCCGGCAGGCCAGAGGGGGGTGTGCAGGATCGCGGCGCTTGCACCATGCCGCGCAGCCCTTCGCTATCGCTTCGGGCGTTCGTTGTTCGGAAAGCCAAGCAATTGGCTTTCCGTCCGCTTCGCGGACCACGCCTCACCCCCGCTTGCCCCTCAACCCTGCCCCTGCTAAAGCGCGCGCTATGAGCACGCCTCTCGACCACATCCGCAATTTCTCCATCGTCGCCCATATCGACCATGGCAAATCCACGCTTGCCGACCGGCTGATCCAGTCCACCGGCGGGCTGGAGCTGCGCGACATGAAGGAGCAGGTGCTGGACTCTATGGACATCGAGCGCGAGCGCGGCATCACCATCAAGGCGCAGACGGTGCGGCTGAAATACCGCGCCAACAATGGCGAGGACTATATCCTCAACCTCATCGACACGCCCGGCCATGTCGACTTCGCCTATGAAGTGTCGCGCTCGCTCGCCGCCTGCGAAGGCTCGCTGCTGGTCGTCGACGCTAGCCAAGGCGTCGAGGCGCAGACGCTGGCCAATGTCTACCAGGCCATCGACAACAACCACGAGATCGTCGTGGTGCTGAACAAGGTCGACCTGCCGGCCGCCGAGCCCGAGCGCATCCGCGAGCAGGTCGAGGAGGTCATCGGCATCGACGCTTCCAACGCCGTGCTGATCTCGGCCAAGACCGGCCTCGGCATTCCCGATGTGCTGGAAGCCATCGTTCACCAATTGCCGCCGCCGCGCGAAGGCGACGCCACTGCTCCGCTGAAGGCCATGCTGGTCGACAGCTGGTACGACGCCTATCTCGGCGTCATCGTGCTGGTGCGCATCATCGACGGCGTGCTGAGAAAGGGCCAGACCATCCGCATGATGGGCACCGGCGCCAAATATCTGGTCGAGCGCACCGGCGTGTTCACGCCCGCCCGCATCAATGTCGACGAGCTCGGCCCCGGCGAGTTCGGCTTCTTCACCGGCTCGATCAAGGAAGTGGCCGACACACGCGTCGGCGACACCATCACCGAGGACAAGCGCGCCACCGCGCATGCGCTGCCCGGCTTCAAGCCGGCACAGCCGGTGGTGTTCTGCGGCCTGTTTCCGGTCGACGCCGCCGATTTCGAGGATCTGCGCGCCGCCGTCGGCAAATTGCGCCTCAACGACGCCAGCTTCTCCTATGAAATGGAAACCAGTGCGGCGCTGGGCTTCGGCTATCGCTGCGGCTTCCTTGGCCTCTTGCATCTCGAAATCATCCAGGAGCGGCTGGAGCGTGAGTTCAATCTCGATCTGATCGCCACGGCTCCATCAGTCGTTTACCGGCTACTGCTCACCGACGGCTCGATGAAGGAGCTGCACAACCCCGCTGATATGCCCGACGTGGTGAAGATCTCGGCCATCGAGGAGCCGTGGATCCGCGCCACCATTTTGACCCCCGACGACTATCTCGGCGGCATCCTGAAACTCTGCCAGGACCGGCGCGGCATCCAGGCCGACCTGTCCTATGTCGGCAAGCGCGCCATGCTGACCTACGACCTGCCGCTCAACGAAGTCGTGTTCGATTTCTACGATCGCCTGAAATCGATCTCCAAGGGCTACGCGTCCTTCGACTATCATCTGACCGACTACAAGGAAGGCGACCTGGTAAAAATGTCGATCCTGGTCAATGAGGAGCCGGTCGACGCGCTGTCCATGCTGGTCCACCGCACGGCGGCGGAAAAGCGCGGCCGCCAGATGTGCGAGAAGCTGAAAGAGCTGATCCCGCACCACCTCTTCAAGATCCCGATCCAGGCCGCGATCGGCGGCAAGGTCATCGCCCGCGAAACCATCTCGGCCCTGCGCAAGGACGTCACCGCCAAGTGCTACGGCGGCGACGTCTCGCGCAAGCGCAAGCTGCTGGACAAGCAGAAAGAAGGCAAGAAGCGGATGCGGCAGTTCGGCAAGGTGGATATTCCGCAGGAGGCGTTTATCCAGGCCTTGAAGATGGGGGATTGAGGGGTCCGTTTGTTCCTGATATGTTCTGAGCAGGAAGAACCTCGGCGCCCGTAAAATCTCCAACCTTGCCTTTATAGCCAATCCTTTGCTCGTAGCTGAGTTGGTAGGTTTAGGTGTTGGCTGTGTGCGATGCGCGATGGGCCTTCATAACAAATTCATTGGCAAATTCGGCGGGTATCGCGCATGCTCGCCAGAGTGATTTGCGTTTGCCAGTTAGGCGATAAGCGCAGGAGGTATCAATGACTGAAGCACTGAAAAAACTGATCGAAGCTACCAAGACGCTCGATCAGACAAAAAACGATAAGGAACAGCAACGCCGAAGCTTTGCTTATGGTAATACCAAGTTCGAGAACGATAGAATAACTCGTGAGATGATCGATAAGCAGGCGGAACTTTTGAGCAAGGGCGCTAAGGGTTAATTGCCGACTGAAGGTCATTATGGTGGTCGATTCCACACAACGCCACAGCAGAGCATTTGAAGCTGAGCTGATATCGGACCCGGAGCTTAAGGCGGAGGCTGAGGCCAGGAATGGTCTGAGGCAGTATGACTATGGCATCCAGACGGTTTATCAGGCGCTTGACCGCGGCAGCTTCAAGCTCCGACCATCTCTGATACTCGCCTTGCAGCGAGAAGCGTTGGCTGGAATTAGCGCATATGCGGGTAATTTTCGGCCGGCAGGCGTGGAAATAGTTGGCAGCAAACACAAGCCGGCTGAAGCTCACCTTGTTCCGGAACTGATTGAAGAGCTTTGCGACTACGTCAACGAGAATTGGGACAAGGCAACGGCTATCCACCTTGCCGCATACATAATGTGGCGGCTTAATTGGGTGCATCCTTTCGCTGACGGAAACGGTCGGACGTCCCGTATATTGTCCTACGTAGTTTTGTGCATAAAGGCAGAGAGTGTATTTCCTGGAACACCAACTATTCCGGAACAAATAGTAGAGAACAGAAATCCGTACTTCGATGCTTTGGATGCGGCAGACGCTGCCTCCAAAGAGGGGCGTATCGATCTTTCTCAGATGGAAGAATTGCTGTCTGGAATGTTGGCTCGGCAGCTGACAAACGCTTATGAAAAGGCAGGTGGCCGAGCTTAAAGCTCGCTGGCGGCTGCCCTCATCCTTCGCTTTCGATTAACTCTCTAGCCAATCGAGATTCGCAGCGCCACCTCCGGGAAGCTCTTTGGAGGACGGAACGCCTGGAGTATCCTCCCTCCCGGCTTGAGGAGATATGGCATGCGCTCCACTCTCGACACCGTCGCCGCGATCGGCCTCGCCATCGGTGGCGCCTTTGGCCTGGCCGGCACTTTCGTCGCCAGCGCTCCACTCCGCGAAACGCTCTGGATGATCGACGGGGTGGCGCTCGTGGTGGCCGCAGCACTTCTGACCATGAAATACCAGCGGCTGGGCAACGAGTGCGTCGCGGCCGGGTTTCTCACCTTCCTTGCCGGCGAGAGCCTGCTGTTAGCCGGCAATGCGGCGGGGCTGGAGGCCAGCGTGCCCTCCTATGTCGGCGGCATTTCGCTGTGGGCGGCAGCGCTGGTCCTGATCAGTGCGCCGAAGACTTTTGCCCTGTGGATGCGGCTCACAGGCCTCATCGCCGCCATCCTGTTTGTCGCGACGGTGGCCATGGTGCTGTGGGGCGCGCCCTTGCTGCCGACCTCGGCGCCGCTGCCCGCCGCCGGCTATCCGTTCCTGGTGCTGACCTTTGCCGGCTGGATCTGGACACTTGTGCGGCCCAACCGTTAAGCAGGGGTGCGCCAAGCAGAGGTGACGGGCGGAGAATTTCGATTTGCGCAAATATGTCTTGCCGTTCCTCAGCTTCTGCCTCGACTACGCCTGGGTGAATGCGGCGGCCGTCGTGGCCGACCGGCTGTTTCCCGGTGTCGGCGAGGCCGTTCGCGGCCAGCCGACGACATGGGCGGCGCGGCAGCTCGTTACGGTGATCCTGGTCGCTCTTGTGCGGTTGGCCAACGCCTCGGTGGGCGAATGGCTGCTCTCCTACCCGCTCAACGAGCAGCCGGAGGGCCAACGCCAATGGGCCAATCTGCTGCTCGGCACGCTCGGCGTGCTCTCCGGCATCTGGTATATGCTGCGCCTGGCCGAAGGCGATGACGGCACGCCGTTCCTGTTCATGGTCGAGCAGACGCCGCTGAAGAATGCGGCGGTCGCGCTCTACGGTGCCGTTTACGGCTGGTGTGGCGCCATGCTGCTGCGGTTCGCGCCGAGGGCGAAGTTCTACAACGCCCTGTTGCTCATCTCGGTCCTGCTCCTGAGCGCGATAAACTGGATGTTCTCCCATGACGCGCTCGTCGCCTCGATGGTGGCGCGCGCCGCCGGGGACGGCCGCACCTATCCGATCGAAAGGGCGGAACACTATGCCGGCGTCGGGATCTACTACGCCATCGGGCTGATCGCGGTGATGCTGGCGATCCTGTACTTCTGCCGCGAGCGACCGGCTGGCCAAGGCGCGCCTGCCAGCCCGGCATAGACCTCTCGACTCCCGCGGCGTTCAGTTTCAATCTTGTCCGATGTCTTCGCCGCTCGAACTCCGCAACAGCGCCACGGGAAAGATCTTCCCGGCAATCGGGCCGTTGCTGATCGGGGCGATGTTCGGTTTCGGCGCGCTCAGCGGACTGGCGGCGGGTGCGTACAGCGGGCATGTGCTGATCATCGCGCTGGTGGCGATCGGCTGCCTTGGGCTCGGCTATGTCATCGCGCGCGGGGCCTTCGACAGTTCGGTCAAGGTCACCCTGGACAGCCACGGCTTCCGCGATGCTCGCGCCGGCGATGTCCTGGTGCCATGGGCGATGGTGAAGAGCGTGCATCTGACCTCCGGCAAGGGCGCGGCAATGCTCAATTTCGAGCTCACTGGGGAGCCACCCGACGAAATCAAATATGCGCCCGCCAATGCGCTCAACCTGATGCTGCCCTTCGGCAAGAACACCGTGCACATGGAGGTGTCGTCGCTGGATGTGCGCGGCCAGGACATGGTCGAAGCCGTGAAGTCATTCGCGCCGCATGTGGTGGTGAGGCGCTGATCTCCCCCCTTGAGGGGGAGATGGCCGCGAAGCGGCCAGAGGGGGTCGCATCGCGTGGAGCGCTGACCTTCCTCTGCCGCGCAGGAAGTTGAGTCCGGTCGGACCGACCCCCTCTGTCGCCTTCGGCGACATCTCCCCCTCGAGGGGGGAGATTACCCGCTCTACCGCCGCTTCTCCGCTCATGCTCTAGTTCCGATCTCCGATTCGGGACCCCGCCATCATGCTCCGCCTCACCCTTGCCGCCCTCCTCCTCGCCACGCCGGCGCATGCCGCCGATATGGCGTTCTTCGTCAAGAACCTGCGCAGCCAGTCGGTGGCGGTGGAGCTGTTCAGCCGTGACCGCAAGATGTCGTGGCCGGGCGGCGACCAGGTGTTTCTGATCGAACCCAACTCGCAGAAATCGGTGCCGATCTCGTGCTCTCAGGGCGAAAACATCTGCTATGGCGCCTGGGTGAATGGCAATGACGCGATTTCGGCAGGGGTGGGTCCGGACAATGACCAGCCTTGCGATACCTGTTGTTTCATCTGCGTGGAGAAGACGACGGAAACGATCGATCTGGTGGAGTAGCGCCGGCGCCGAGGCTGCTGATCTCCCCCCTCGTGGGGGAGATGCCTGGCAAGGCAGAGGGGGGCGCTGTCCCGCCGGCTTCTCATCCTGCAGCCCAAGTCATTTCGATTTTAGGCTTTGTTGATCCGACACGCTGGCGATCCTTCGCGCCCCCCTCTGGCCTGCCGGCCATCTCCCCCACGAGGGGGGAGATCAGCTCCCCATCCTCCCGGCGAGCTTGACGCCGTTGCCGCCACCGCCCTAGCCTCTTGTCACCCACCACGAGGAGAGCTCCATGGCAGGCACTGTCGAAGGCGAGAAGATCGACGTTACCTTCAACGGCAAGCGCTGCATCCATTCGCGCAACTGCGTGCTCGGCAACCCGCATGTTTTCGTGCCCAATGCGCCCGGCGAGTGGATCCACCCCGAGGCGGCTGATGTCGAGCAGGTGGTGACGCTGGCTCAGAACTGTCCGTCCGGCGCCATCGGCTATCTGAGGAAGGATGGCGGGCCGCAGGAGAAGCCGCCGGTGGTCAACACGGTGCGGCTGCGCGAGAACGGGCCGCTGACCGTCCATGCCGAGATCGTGCTCGGCGGCGAGACCTTCTTTCGCGCCACGCTCTGCCGCTGCGGCGCCTCTCAGAACAAACCGTTCTGCGACAACAGCCACATCAAGGCCGGCTTCGCAGCCACCGGCGAGCCGCCGCTCAAGGACGCGCCGGCAACGCTGGAGGCGCGCAATGGCCCGCTGACCGTGACACCCACCACCAACGGGCCGTTGAAGGTCGAAGGCAATGCCGAGATCGTCACCGGCACCGGCCACACGATCGACCGCACCACCCGCACCTTCCTGTGCCGCTGCGGCCACTCGGCCAACAAGCCGTTTTGCGATGGATCGCATAAACGGGTTGGGTTTGTGGGGTAGGTGAGGCGCCGAAGCTGCTTATCTCCCCCCTTGAGGGGGAGATGGCTGCGTAGCGGCCAGAGGGGGTCGGTCCGACCGGGCTCGGCCTGATTTCGCAAATGAGGTTGGCGCTCTACGCGAGGCGACCCCCTCTGTCGCCTTTGGCGACATCTCCCCCTCAAGGCAGGGGAATCGCATATGCGGAACAAAGATGGAATCTCGCGACGTTTGTTCTCGACGCGATTCCGATTTGTTCGCCGTTCGATTCCTCGAAAGAGTCCATATGCGATTGCCCTGCCCTCAAGGGGGGAGATTACACTCGCCCGCCAATCATCCCAAATTCAGTCAGCGACCGCGCTTCAATGTCACCCCGCATCATGCGATGCTGGCGCTCTCGGCCGAGGGGGCCGATTCTCATTCGGGGAATGCCATGTCTCTCACCATCACGCGCCGCATCGTCGCAGCACTTTCGCTTGCCGTTCTGCTGACGCCATCGGCCTACGCCGCCGACATCACCTTTGCCGTCAAGAACAGCCATCCCAACGCCATGCGCCTCGAGCTCTACAGCCAGGACCGCGACTATGTCTGGCCGGGCAACGACAAGGATTTCTATCTCGACGATGGCGAGACCAAGCAGATCCCGGTCTCGTGCAATGAAGGCGAGTCGATCTGCTACGGCGCCTGGGTCGACGGCGACGAGGGAACCTATTGGGGCGTCGGCCCCAACAACCAGGAAAAATGCGACGACTGCTGCTACACCTGCGAAGGCGGCGAGACGGAAGAAATTGAGCTGACGCCGTAGGGGCCAAGCTTTCTTCTCCCCGTTCACGGGGAGAAGGTCCCGGCAGGGGGATGAGGGGCAGCGCGGCGCTATTCCAGGATGGGTTCCTCGCCCCCACGAAGTGGGGGAGAGGTGGATCGGCGAAGCCGAGACGGAGAGGGGGCTGCGCCCTACGAAAAGGCCCCCTCTCCGTCCGCTTCGCGGCCACCTCTCCCCCGCCTTTGGCGGGGGCGAGGAACCCAAGTTCTGTTACATCTCGGCCTCTATCCTAGTAACGCCCTTTGCCGCTTCGACCCACCCGCCTTGCGCCACGCGTTGAACCTGTGCGTGGCGGCGGCGAAGGAGATCTTCATCTGCTGGGCGACGGAATAGCGCGACTTGCCTTCGTCGAACAGGCGGTAGCAGCACTCGACGCCCTCCTCGGTCAGCTTGCCGTCGGGGGCCTTGTTGTGCGGATTGGCGGGGTCGAATTTTTCGACCTGCTGTTCGACCAGGCCTTTCAGCCGCTGCAGGTCGGCCTCGATGCTGGCGATGAGATCGAGGACGGGTTTGGGGTCGAATTGGTCGTGCGGCTTTGCCGTCATCTCCAGGGGTGTCCTTTCGCCTTGCGTGTTGCCACCTATATAGGCGAACATTCGCTGATAATGAAGGGCTCGCACAAGCGCTGCGCTTCAACATTTCTTGACCGGCGATTGACCGGAGGGGTGCCAACGCCTAGTTTAGAACTATTCTAAACTAGGGTGAATTTTTCATGCTTTCCCGTGTCTTCGGTTTCGGCCGCCGTCCCTTCGAAACGCTGTCGGAACAGGAGATCCTGGCACTGGCAATTTCGTCCGAAGAGGATGACGGGCGCATCTACCGTGCCTATGCCGACGGGCTGGCCGAAAACTTTCCGCAATCGGCGAAAGTGTTCGAGGCGATGGCGGAGGAGGAAGACGGCCATCGCGACGCGCTGATCGACCTTTACCGCAAGCGTTTCGGCGAGCGCATCACGCTGATCCGGCGCGAGCATGTGAAGGGCTATTACGAGCGCAAGCCTGACTGGCTGGTGCGGCCGCTCGGCATCGAGCATGTGCGCAGCCAGGCCGAAGAGATGGAGCGGCGCGCCTATCTGTTTTATGTCGAGGCGGCCAAGCATACCAGCGACGCCTCGACCCGAAAACTGCTCGACGCGCTGGCGGCGGCCGAGCAGAACCATGAGAAGTCGGCGCAGCAGCTCGAGCAGCAGCACGTGCCGGGCGCCGTCAAGGACGAAGAGGCAAGCGCCGAGCAACGCCAGTTCATCCTGACCTATGTGCAGCCGGGGCTGGCCGGGCTGATGGACGGCTCGGTGTCGACGCTGGCGCCGATCTTTGCCGCCGCCTTCGCCACGCATGACACCTGGCAGACGCTGCTGGTCGGCCTTGCCGCTTCGATCGGCGCCGGCATTTCGATGGGCTTCACCGAAGTCGCCTCCGACGACGGCAAGCTGTCGGGCCGCGGCTCGCCGATCAAGCGGGGGCTGACCGTCGGCATCATGACGACGCTGGGTGGCCTCGGCCACGCGCTGCCCTATCTCATCCCGCATTTCTGGACGGCGACGGCCGTGGCGGCGGTGGTGGTGTTCTTCGAACTGTGGACAATCGCCTTCGTCCAGAACCGCTACATGCAGACGCCTTTCCTGCGGGCGGCGTTTCAGGTGGTGCTTGGCGGGGCGCTGGTGTTTGCGGCCGGGGTGCTGATCGGGAATGCTTAGCGCCAAGCGCCCCCTCACCCAGCCTCCGCTTCGCTCGGCTGACCTCTCCCCGAGGGGAGAGGAGATTTTCGCCGCCGGCGCCAGCCTCTTCTCCCCAGCGGGGAGAAGGTGGCCGCGTAGCGGCCGGATGAGGGGGCCTGGCGCGACGCCGATACCTACTCACCCATTCACCGCCCGGCTATCCCCAGGCGCCTCGTCCCTCTCCGTCAGCCCATAATCGCGCACCACATGCGCGATCCGCAGACGATAGCCGGCAAAGATTCCGCCACGGCCGGCCTTTTGCGCCTGCCGATGCTCTTCCGTGTTGCGCCAGGCTTTCACCGCTTCCTCGTCGCGCCAGAACGACAGCGACAGGACGCGACTCGGGTCGACCAGGCTCTGAAAGCGCTCGATCGAGATGAAGCCGTCTATGTCGTCGAGCAGCGGCCGCAGTTCCGCGGCGATGCCGAGAT
Source organism: Mesorhizobium sp. P2_F7 (assembly GCF_056403695.1). Classification (NCBI taxonomy): domain Bacteria; kingdom Pseudomonadati; phylum Pseudomonadota; class Alphaproteobacteria; order Hyphomicrobiales; family Phyllobacteriaceae; genus Mesorhizobium; species Mesorhizobium sp. P2_F7. The sequence goes on from NZ_JBFUFA010000022.1 coordinate 12,011, forward strand.
AGGCATCGCGCTTTCCCTCAGCCGGCTGCACCTCGAAGATGACTGCGATCATGCTTCCTCCTTGACCGCGGTCTGGAACAGCTGGCGCGGTCCATGCGGTCCGGACACCAGCTTCAGGAAGATGCGGTCTTCTTTCAAGATGAACTTTTCCCGCCGCGCGAATTCGTAATTGGCCTTGCCCGCCGGGTCGGCGGCAAGCCGGGCGCGGTAGGCTTCGTAGGCGGCCAGGCTGTCGATGTTGTAGGCGGCGTAAGCGGTGGTGGCCGAGCCCTCATGCGGCGCATAGTAGCCGATCAGGTCGGCGCCGCAGCGCGGGATGGCCTGGCCCCAGGCCTTGGCATATTGCTCGAAGGCCGCCTTGCCAAACGGGTCGATCTCATAGCGGATGAAACAGGTGATGGTCATCGTGATCTCCTTGGGTTTTCTGCGTCGATGGTTCGAGCGGCGTCGAAACGTTGTGCCGCCGGGTCTGCTAAGCAAAATGCCGGCGGTCAGGCCTGCCAGAAGGATTTCGCGCATTCGCGGCGCACATCCCTACGGGTCAGGCCGAGGTCGCGCAGCAAATGGTCGTCGATCTCGGCGGGGTCAAGCCGCTGCAGGTGGCGGTCGTACCAGCGGGCGAACAGCCGCCGGTGCAGCCAGGTGACGAACGGGAACGATTGGCGGCTGGCGGGTAGGGCGGAAGCGGTTGGCATCGGCGTTCTCCTTGATCTCGCTCGACATTAGTGATTATCTCGCAAGAATGCTTCGATGGAGACCGAACTATGCGTGAAGGACCCGACATTGCCCGCATCGCCAGCCTGGTCGGCGATCCGGCGCGGGCAAACATGCTGAATGCGCTGATGGGCGGCACGGCTTTGACGGCGAGCGAACTGGCGCTGGAGGCCGGCGTGTCACTGCCAACGGCGTCCTCGCATCTGTCCAAACTGATGGAGGGCGGACTGCTGACCTTGGCCAGCCAGGGCCGGCATCGCTACTACGGCCTCGCCGGGCCACAGGTGGCCGGCATGATCGAGGCCATCACCGGCGTGGCTGAAGCGGTCGGCCCCAAGCGCGTGCGGCCGGGCCCGCGCGACGGCGCGATGCGCGTCGCCCGCGTCTGCTACGACCATCTTGCCGGCGAACAGGCGGTGGCGATGCTCGATCGCCTCGTGGCGCGCGACATTCTCTTGCGCAACGACAACGAGATCAGGCTCGGGCCGTCGGCTGCCTCACACTTTTCGGCCATCGGCATCGACGTCGACGCCAAGCCGCGCCGGCCGGTCTGCCGCGCCTGCCTCGACTGGAGCGTCCGCCGCTCGCACCTCGCGGGAACGCTGGGCGCGGCGATCCTCGACAAGATTCTGGCGGAGAAATGGGCCCGGCGCGAGAAGGATAGTCGGGCGGTGGTATTTTCACCGCCGGGCAAGCAGGCGTTCGAGCGGGTGTTTTTGGGGTAGTTTGCCGGGCGCTGATTTCGCGATGCTGGCGGGACAGCACCCCCCTCTGGCCTGCCGGCCATCTCCCCCTCAAGGGGGGAGATTAGCAGCTTTGTGGTATCGCCCCGTCTTGCGGCGTCAATGATTGGCGAAGGCCGGGGTGACATCCAATCTCCCCCCTTGAGGGCAGGGGAATCGCATATGCGGAACAAAGATGGAATCTCGCGACGTTTGTTCTCGACGCGATTCCGATTTGTTCGCCGTTCGATTCCTCGAAAGAGTCCATATGCGATTGCCCTGCCCTTGAGGGGGAGATGTCCGGCAGGACAGAGGGGGTGTGAAGGATCGCTCCGTTTGCGAATGTGCAGTGGCTCACCCCCGCTTCAGCAGCTTCGCCTGCTTGAAGAAATCCGCCCACGGATCGGCCTTCTCCAGCTGTTTCAGCGTCGTCTTGTCGCCGATCGGAAATGAATTCGGCGCCAGCCCCGCTTCCACCTCCGCCCAGGTCACAGGGATCGACACCGTCGCGCCCTTCTTGGCGCGCGAGGAGTAGGGCGCGACCGTCGTCGAACCCCTGCCGTTGCGCAAATAGTCGACGAAGATTTTTCCGGTGCGCGCCTTTTTCGACAGCGTCGCGGTATAGCGGTCAGGCGCCCCTTGCTCCAGCGCCTTGGCGAAATCATGCGAGAAGGTTTTGACTTCATCCCAATCCGCCGACGGCTTCAGCGGCACCAGCACGTGATAGCCCTTGCCGCCCGACGGCTTGACGAAGTTGGGTAGCGACAGATCGTCGAGCTTGCCTCGGATGTCGAGCGCTGCCGCGCGCACCGCCTTGACGTCAACGCCCTCATCGGGGTCGAGATCGAAGATGATCTGGTCCGGCTTTTCCAGCGCGTCGATTTTGCAGCCCCAGATGTGGACCTCGACCACGCCGTACTGGACCAGGGCGGCGAGGCCGTCGAAATCGCGGATGAACAGGATTTCCTCGCCATCGGTCGGATCCTTCATCCGGGCGATCTTGTCGCTCATGCCGGCCGAGGCGTGTTTCTGGAAAAAGCGCGGCCCGCCAATGCCGTCCGGCGCCCTGACCAGGCTGAGCGGCCGGTTGACGACGAACTGTTCCATGCGCGGCCAGACCAGCGCGTAGTGCTCGAGCAAGGCTTGCTTGGATATTTTTTCGTCGGGCCACAGCAGTTTTTCGGGATGGGATAGCTTTACGCTGGTGGTCATTGCCCCAGCTTTGGTCCCGGCAACCTTGCCGGCGCTGCTTGCCGCGGGCTTTGCCTTGCTGTCGGCCTTCGATGGCTTTTCCTGCACGACTTCCTCCGCCGGCTTGTCCTCGCGCAGTCCCTGGAACGACGCGTGGCGTATTATACGGTCCGAGGTCCAGCTGCGGAACTCCACTTCGCCGACAAGTTCAGGCTTGACCCAGACCAGGCCTTTGCCGTTCGGCACGGCCGCCGCGAAGGGCGACGATTTTGCCTTCAACGCATCGAGCTTCTTCTTCAGATCGGTGGCGCCCTTGACCGAAAAGCCGGTGCCGACGCGGCCGGCATAATGGAGCTTGCCGCCCTCGAAATAGCCGACCAGCAGCGAGCGCAGGCCGCGGCCGGTCTTTTCCGACGGCAGATAACCGCCGATGACGAATTCCTGGCGCGCCGTGCATTTCGACTTCACCCAGCTCGGGCCGCGGCCGCTGCGGTAGGGCGCGTCGGCGCGCTTGGAGACGATGCCTTCCAGCCCCATGCGACAGGCGTGCTGGAGCATGATCTTGCCGGGCTCGGCGAAATGGTCGCTGAAGCGGACGGCTGCATTTTCGGGCGGCTCGCCGAGCAGCTCCTGCAAGGCCTGCTTGCGCTCGACCAGCGGCTCGCGGCGCAAGTCCTTGCCGTCGAGCCGCATCAGGTCGAACACGTAGTAGGTGAAGCGGCTGGTGCGATTGGCGGAGAGATCCTGCTGCAGCAGCGAGAAGGAAGAAACGCCGCTGTCGGCCAGCACGACGATCTCACCATCGATGGTGGCGTCGCTGCATTTCAGCTGGGCCAGTTCGGCTGATATCTCAGGGCCGAATTTCTCCGTCCAGTCGAGCCCGGTGCGGGTCAGCAGCCGCACCTCGGTGCCGGCGATCTGCGCCTGCATGCGGTAGCCGTCGAATTTGACCTCGTGCAGCCAGTCCTTGCCGGGCGGCGCGTCGCGCTCAAGCGTCGCCAACTGCGGCTCGATGAAATCGAGGCGCTTGCCGGCCTTCGCCTTGGCCTTACTGGAGGCGGCAGGCTTGTTGGAATGCCAGACCTTCGGCTTCTTGCCGTCGGCGGTCTTGCCTTCCGCGACCTGCTCGATCGTGAGGTCGGATTTCACCGATTTCGGTGCGTCCTTCAGAATGTCCTCGCCTGGGCGGGCGGCTGCATCGTCAGACTTGATCAGCAGCCAGTTGTCGCGCTTTTCGCCCGCGCGGGGTTTTAGCCTGACGAGATGCCAGAGGCCGTTCAGCTTCTTTCCCTTCAACTCGAAGGAGATGTGGCCCTTCTTCATCGCCTTGGCGGGGTCGATCTCCGGCGTCCATGTGCCTTCGTCCCAGACGATGACCGTGCCGCCGCCATATTCGCCCTTGGGGATGGTGCCTTCGAAGGAGGCATAGTCGATCGGGTGATCCTCGACATGCACGGCCAGCCGCTTTTCGTGCGGATCGAGGCTCGGGCCACGCGTCACTGCCCAGCTCCACAAGACGCCGTCATGCTCGAGGCGGAAATCGTAATGCAGCCTGGTCGCATCGTGTTTCTGGATGACGAAGATGCCGGCGGATGTCTTGCCGCGCGTGACCTTGCCGGCAGGCTCCGCCGTCTTCTTGAAATCGCGCTTGGACTGATATTGTTCGAGGCTGGCCATGGTGCTCACGCCGATTTGCGTTTGGGCGCGGACGCTTTTGCTTTGGCCTGCTTGGACGCCGGCTTGGCCTTCTTCGCCGGGGCTTTCGCTGCGCCGCCATCCGACAGGCTCTTCTTCAGTGCGTCGAACAGATTGACGACGTTGGACGGCTTGGGCGCGGCCTGCGGCTGCGGAGCCTTCTTGCCGGCCTTCTTGGCGCGGATCAGTTCGAGCAGCGCGTCTTCATACTTGTCCTCAAATTTCGACGGATCGAACTTCGCCTTCTTCTTGTCGATGATGAGCTCGGCGAGATCGGTCATCTCCTGGTCGGTCTTCACCGCCTTGATCTCGCCGAAGACGGTGTCCGGCTGCCGCACCGTGTTGTCGTAGCGCAAAGTGGTCAGCACCATGCCCTTGCCGAGCGGCTCGATGACGACGGGACGTTCCCGCTGATAGAGCACGATGCGCGCCAGCCCGGCCATCTTCTTGCCCGCCATGGCGTCGCGGATGACAGCAAAGGCCTCCTCCGACACCTTGTCGGCCGGCGCGACATAATAGGGCGTGTCGAGATAGATCTGCTGGATCGAGGCTTTGTCGACGAAGCCGTCGAGCGCCATGGTGTGCGACGACTCGATCTGCACCGCGGCGATCTCGTCTTCCTCGATATGGACGAAGTCGCCGTCGTCGAGTTCGTAGCCCTTGATCTCGTTGCCTTCCTCCAGCGGCTTGCCGGTTTCGGCATCGACATAGATGCGCTTGACCGTATTGCCGGTCTTGCGGTTCAGCACCCGGAACGAGACTTTTTCGGTGTGGGTGACGACGTTGGTCAGTTCGACGGCGCAGGTGACCAGCGACAGTTTCAGATAGCCCTTCCAGGCGGGGCGGGGTGCCATGGCGAAACTCCTGCGCGATGCGGTTCAACCGAGAACGGGCAAAGCCCGTTCCGGTTCCGGCTGCCGCCAAAGGGCTTTCCAAGCGCGCGAACGGAAATTTCGCAGGGCTCGCCGAAATTGAAACAGAACCGCGCCCAAGCGACATCCAGACGAAACATATGTGATGCAAAAGTCACATTGACCGGAAAGGGCTCAAAAGGCTCTGAAAGACCCCGAAACGGCCGCATTCCGGCCACGAAGCGACGGGTTTTCGACCGAAGATTAACATCGTGTTCACCGACTATTCACGCCTCGACGCTATGATCCCCGCAATCGGACGGGACATCCGAAAATCGGGACAGGGACTTGGTAAAATGAAATTCTGGAGCCACATCGCCGGCTACGCCGCCGCCATCCGCGAGTTCATCGCGCCGACCTATCGGCCGGAGCGTTATTACATGCGCGGCCCGGGCCCGGCCTGCGCCCGTCGTGGCACCTCGCTCGGCGCGCACTGATCATGACGTTCGAAAGCCGTCACGACAGCAGGATCTGCAGACCGGCCGCAGACCACCGCGCAACCACCTATCGCGCCGAGCGCCCCGCGCTGGCCGCGAGAAGCCGTGCGACAACGCCACGGCTTTGATCCCGCCGCCGGCGGGTTCGGCGTGAGCATAACCCGGTTATATGTGGCTGATCCGCAGCCAATATTGGGAGTCAAAGGCATCGCCTGGAACTTCCTGCACGCGGAGTCCCCGTTTCTGACATTGTTCTACGATCCAAGGCAGCGCATGCCTAATCACACCAGGCGTGTCGGATTCGTGGCTGGTTCCGACCCAGCGGTCGCCCTGATAGTCGTCTTCGGAATTTAGCGCCGGGAGGTACGAGGGCAGAAAAACACAGGTTGGAACCGAATCTCGAAGAAAAGACTCGAGCGTCGTTTCAATTTGCCGTTTGCTCGCATGTGTCCAAATCGACCCCGCCAGGAAGAAGTCGAACTTTGTCGCGAAAACCGACGAGTCGAAATGCGGGTTGAAATCGAATCGAGGTTGCTTCGCCGCCAACAGATGAGGCGAAAACAGATGCTGGAGCCCATACTAGACCCGAGAGTAAGCCGGTTCAATACCGTGATAGCAGCCGGGGTCGAGGAAGCGTATCAGCCAATACGCGGTGCGCAGGCAACCGCAGCCGATGTCGAGAACCCTCGACTCCGGGCAAAGGCCCTCACCCAGCAGCGCGACAAATTGCCTGCGCCCTGCATCCTCAAAAGTCTCGACGGGTACACCTAAGAATCCATGCTGAGCCATCATTTCGGCTGCGCGGATTTGAACCTGTGACATCGTCCATTCCTTGACAGTAAGAATTGAAGCGACCGGAACACTACCGGGTCCTCATTGCGGCCACCACGCCCGACCATGAAGTTTCGTGTGCATCGATCCGGAAGCGCCGTTAGATTGGCCTGCACACAACCAGCCGGGGCCATCGTGACCGACCTGCGTGAAACGAACGTTCCGTCCGAGCCGGCTCACTTCGATGCCAGCCAGCCGTTGATCGTTTTCGATGGCGTCTGCGTGCTGTGCTCGGGCTTCGTGCGCACTGTGGTCCGGCTCGACCGCAAAAGCCGTTTCCACTTCGCCACCGCGCAGTCGCCCTTCGGCGAGGCACTGTTTCGCAAATACGGGCTGCGCACCGACAGCTATGAGACCAATCTGGTCCTCATCGGTGACGCGCCTTTCTTGCGGCTGGACAGTCTCATTGCCGTGGCGAGCGAACTCGGCTGGCCGTGGCGGGCGGCGAAAATCTTGCTGCTTCTGCCGCGCCCGTTGCGCGACTGGCTCTACGAGCGCATCGCCAAAAACCGCTACGCCATCTTCGGCCGCAAGGACAGTTGCGAAATCCCGTCTCCCGCGATGCGGTCGCGGATGATCGGCTGATCCCATGTCGCCCAAAAGTGACCTCGGTTTTGGGAAAACGACATGCATGGAGGCGACAGCGCGATGAGGCTCCTGGTCGTCGGCGGCTATGGCATTTTCGGCGGCCACATCGTGCACTTGCTGGAGAGCGAACCGCGCCTGACGCTGATCGTCGCCGGGCGCTCGCAGGCCAAAGCCGAGGCCTGGTGCAAAACTCGCAACGGTGCGGCAGCGGAGCTCCTGCCGGCGCGTTTCGATCGCGACGGCGACCTTGCGGCCCAACTCGCATCGCTCAAGCCGGATTGCGTTGTCGATGCCAGCGGCCCGTTCCAGGCCTACGGCGCGGGCCGCTACCGGCTGATCGAGGCCTGCATCGCGCAAGGCATCAACTACCTCGACCTCGCCGATGGGTCGGATTTCGTCGCCGGCGTCTCCGCCTATGACCAAGCGGCGCGCAAGGCCGGCCTGTTCGTGCTGTCCGGCGTGTCGAGTTTCCCGGTGCTGACCGCAGCGGTGGTGCGCCGTCTCTGCGCGGGCATGGCGCGGGTCGACACGATCCGCGGCGGCATCGCGCCGTCACCCTATGCCGGTGTCGGCGAAAATGTCATCCGCGCCATTGCCGGCTACGCCGGCCAGCCGGTGGAGCTGAAACGCGACGGCGGCAAGGTGCAGGGCCATCCGCTGACCGAGCAGATGCGCTTCACCATTGCGCCGCCGGGCAAGGTGCCGCTGAAGAGCACGTTGTTTTCGCTGGTCGACGTGCCAGATCTGCGCGCGCTGGCCGAACTATGGCCCGAGGTAAGAACAATCTGGATGGGCGCCGGGCCTGTTCCCGAAATCCTGCACCGCGCCCTGATCGGCCTTGCCTGGCTGGTGCGGATCGGGCTGGTGCGGTCGCTGTCGCCGCTGGCGCCGCTGATGCACTGGGCGTCGAACCGGCTGCGCTGGGGCGAGCATCGCGGCGGCATGTTCGTCGAAGTGGAGGGGACGGGCACGACAGGCGAAGCGGTCAAACGCTCCTGGCACCTGCTGGCCGAGGGCGATGACGGGCCGCTGATCCCGGCCATGGCGGTCGAGGCGCTGGTGCGCAAGGTGCTGGACGGACAGGCGCCGGCGCCGGGCGCTCGTGCAGCGGTGCGCGACCTCGAGCTTGACGACTATCAGACGCTGTTTGCCAGCAAGACGATCTATACCGGCTTCAGGGACGACACTGCCGACACCGAAAAGCCGCTCTACCCGCAAGTGGTCGGCGACGCCTGGAGCACCCTGCCACAGGAAATCCGCGCCATGCATGAGCGCGTTGGAGCGGCTGAGGGTCGCGCCAGCGTCGAGCGCGGCGCCGGTATTCTTAGCCGGCTATCCGGCTGGCTGGTCGGATTTCCTCCCGCCCGCGCCGACATTCCGGTCCGGGTTCGTTTCGACGCCGGCAAGGATGGCGAGACCTGGACGCGAACTTTCGGCGACCACACTTTCTCCAGCGATCAGTTCATCGGTAAAGGCCGGTCGCAGCGGCTGTTGTGCGAGCGCTTCGGCCCGCTGAGCTTCGCCATGGCGCTGGCGGCAGAGCAGGGAAGACTGTCGCTCGTGCTGCGCCGCTGGAGCTTTCTCGGCCTGCCGCTGCCGATGTGGCTCTGCCCGCGCTCGGCATCCCATGAGCGCGTCGAGGACGGCCGCTTCCGTTTCCATGTCGAGATCTCGCACCCGCTCACCGGGCTGATCGTGCGCTACCGCGGCTGGCTCGAGCCGAAAGCCTGATCCCGGCGAAAAGCTGGCCCTTGCGGAAATTCGTGGTGAAGACGAAAGTTTTTTCGCGGCGCCTGTCGAAAACGGACGTGGCCACACGACATACGTCCGGCACGCAACGACGCGGCCTTCCTAACAAACGGGAGAAGACCCATGCGATACATGCTTTTGATCTATGCGAACGAAGCGGCGATGGCGGCCGCGCCGAGCGACAAGACCTACGAGATCAGCACCGCCTACGGCGCCTACACCGAAGCGTTGCAGAAATCCGGAGCGTGGCTCGCCGGCGACCGACTGAAGCCGACCCAGCTTGCCACTGCGGTGCGGACGTCCAACGGCAAGACCAATGTGCTCGACGGCCCCTACGCCGACACCAAGGAGCAGCTTGCCGGTTTCTACATGATCGAGGCCGCGGACGCCGACGCGGCGATCGCATGGGCAGCGCGCTGTCCAGGCGCCAGCGCCGGCACCATCGAGGTGCGGCCGATCTGGGAAATGACCGAGTACCCCTCGCAGAAATGATCCAGTGATGGACAGTCGACCGGAGATCGCGCGCGCGGCGGCCGAGGCGGCCGCCCGGCAAAGCTACGGCAAGCTCGTCGCCTGGCTCGCGGCGCGCACCCGCGATGTCGCCGGCGCCGAGGACGCGCTGGCGGATGCCTTTGCCGCAGCCCTTGAGCGCTGGCCGAAAGCCGGCGTGCCCGAAAAGCCGGAGGCCTGGCTGCTGGCCGTGGCGCGCCGCCGTGGCGTCGATGCGGTGCGCCGTCGGCTGACCAGCGAGGCGAGCCGCGACCATCTCAAGCTGATGGCCGAGGAGATGGAGGCAAGCATGCAAGACGAAGACCTGCCCGACGAGCGTCTCAGGCTGATGTTTGCCTGTGCCCATCCTGCGATCGAAGCCAGCGTGCGGGCGCCGCTGATCCTGCAGACGGTTCTGGGTTTCGACGCAGGAGCAATCGCCTCGGCCTTCCTGGTCTCGCCGGCGACGATGAGCCAGCGCCTGGTGCGCGCCAAGAGCCGCATCCGCGAGATCGGCATTCCGTTCCGCGTGCCGGAGCGGGCCGAGCTCGGCGAGCGGCTGGATACGGTGCTGGAAGCGATCTACGCGACTTTCGCCGAAGGCTGGACCGACCCCGCCGGCACCGAAACGAGAGCGCGCAATCTGGCGACCGAAGGCATCTGGCTCGGGCGGCTGGTGGCGTCGCTTATGCCGGACGAACCGGAAGCGCTCGGCCTGCTGGCGCTGATGCTGTTTGCCGAGGCGCGGCGTGCGGCGCGGCGCAATGACGACGGCGACTACGTGCCGCTGGCCGATCAGGATTGCCTTGTGTGGGATCACACCTTGATCGACGAGGCCGAGGCGCTGCTCGGCCACGCCGCGACCATGGGCGTCATTGGCCGCTATCAGCTTGAAGCGGCCGTGCAGTCGGTGCACGCGACGCGGCGGCGAACCGGCCAGACCGACTGGGCGGCGATCCGAAATTTCTACGATGCGCTGTCGGTGATATCAGGCTCGCCGGTGGTGGCGATCAACCGCGCCGTGGCGATCGCCGAGACCGATGGGGCAGCGGCAGGTCTGGCTGCGCTCTACGTGCTCGGCGATGACAAGCGGCTCAACGACTATCAGCCCTACTGGGCAGCCCGCGCCGGCCTGCTGGCCCGGCTCGGCAATACGCCGCAAGCGGTCGAAGCCTATGACCGGGCGATCGGGCTCGAGCGCGACCCGGCCGTGCGGCGGTTTCTGCAGGCGAAGCGGGCGATCCTGCGACATTGAGTGGCAGGGAACGAAGCCGCCGCCCGGACGCGTATGAACGCCATTTTGCCGAGGCCTGGCCTTGCAACTGGTGCCAGTTTGCGCAAACCTCAGCCTCAACAGACCGGTCATCCGGCGGATGCCTGATTGCCTGAACCTGGGAGGGGCGAAGTGTCCGGCGGGCCCATTACCGTTCTCATGGTCAATGAGTATCCTGATTACATTGATGCACAAGTATGGGCTGCCGAGCTGAAAACCCGCGTGCCGCAGCTGGAGTTCAGGCTTTGGCCAGACGCCGGGAATAAAAGTGACATAGATATTGTGCTGATCGACAAGGGCGCCAGTCCTGGCTTTTTTGACGCCATGACGGGGCTAAGCGCCGTCGTCTATTTGGGGGCCGGTGTCGAGGGTATTGATCTTCAGAGCTTTCCCAAGGGTGTTCCGCTCATCAGGCTCGCAACGCGTGAGCAGGCTTCGGAAGTGGTGCAGTACATCGTCCTTCGCGTTCTCTGCCAGCAACGGCATGTTGCCGATTACATGGGTCTGCAAACTCGCAAGGTTTGGAATCCGCTCGCGCCGCGGAAGATCTCCGAGACACGAATCGTTGTGCTGGGTGCGGGCCGGATCGGCGGCTGGGCCGCAAAGCTGTTTGCGGACCTGGGCTACAACACGGCAGTCTGGTCTCGCCATCAAAAGACACTTCCTGGCATACATAGTTACTTTGGCCGCGCCCAGCTTGCGGACGCACTCGCAAGTCGGGACTACGTTGTCTGTTCGCTTCCCCTGACTGGTGACACTCGTGGGATACTGAACTCCAGTGCCTTTGGAAAAATGAAGCGAGGTGCCTACCTTGTGAATGTCGGCAGGGGCGCGCATGTCAACGAAGCCGACCTGATCCGCGCTCTCGACGAAGGTCAGCTTTCTGGTGCTTGTCTTGACGTGTTTGAGCGTGAACCCTTGGAGGCTTCATCGCCGTTGTGGATTCATCCCAGAGTGACCATCACACCTCATGTTGCGAGCTTCTGGGTGGATTCTGGAATCGACCAGGCCGCCGATCTCTGCGGTCAAGTCGCACGAGGAGAGCCTTTGTCCAACAAGATCGACCTCGAACGGGGCTATTGAACCGAAGTAGTGTCTTTCCCCACTTTAGCAGGTTCCGATCTTCACGAAGCGCGGCCATCAGCGCGCGCGTCACCCGGCTGATGCAGAGAGCTCCGAATCTCTCGGGCCTCTGACAAAGGGCCGCCGACCTAAGCCCCCAACCCGTCGAACAAAATCGTCGACAGATAACGCTCGGCGAAGGACGGGATGATCACCACCAGGTTCTTGCCCTTGTTCTCCGGCCGCGAGCCGACGACGATTGCCGCCTGGAGTGCGGCGCCCGATGAGATGCCGACCGGCACGCCTTCGAGGCGGGCGACGAGACGGGCGTTGGCGACTGAATCCTCGTTGGAGACCTTGACGATCTCGTCATAGATCGAGGTGTCGAGGATCTTCGGCGCAAAGCCGGCGCCGATGCCCTGGATCTTGTGCGGGCCGGGCTGGCCGCCCGACAGCACCGGCGAGGCCTCCGGCTCGACGGCTACGACATGGACCGAAGGCTTGCGCTGCTTCAACACCTGGCCGACGCCGGTGATGGTGCCGCCGGTGCCGATGCCGGCGACGAAGATGTCGACCCCGCCGTCGGTGTCGTTCCAGATCTCTTCGGCGGTGGTGCGGCGGTGGATTTCCGGATTGGCCGGGTTTTCGAACTGCTGCGGAATGACGGCGTCGGGCAAGGTGGCGGCCAGTTCGTCGGCCTTGGCGATGGCGCCCTTCATGCCCTTGGGACCTTCGGTCAGCACCAGTTCGGCGCCGAGCAGCGCCAGCATCTTGCGGCGCTCCACCGACATGGTTTCGGGCATGGTCAGGATCAGCTTGTAGCCCTTGGCGGCGGCAGCGAAGGCGAGCGCGATGCCGGTGTTGCCGGAGGTCGGCTCGATCAACGTCGTCTTGCCGGGCTTGATGCGGCCCGATGCTTCCAGCGCCTCGATCATCGAGACGCCGATGCGGTCCTTGACCGAGGCGATCGGGTTGAAGAATTCGAGTTTGGCCAGAAGGTTGGCGACGACGCCCTTCTCCTTGGCGAATTTGTCGAGCCGCACCAGCGGCGTGTCGCCGATCGTCTCGGTGATCGAATTGTAGACGCGGCCGCGGCCGGGCACGCGCGGCGAAGAGACGGGCTTGTTCATTGGTTTCGCTCCCAAGTCAGGCAATTGGCATCGGCGGACAGAATAGGGCTTTCGACCGCGCAAGATAGGCTGCCGCCCGAAAATATCGAGTGGGGCGCTTGCTGAAAACGCGTTGCTCCCGGAAACGCATTTTCCGGATGGCCCGATTGGCGGAATGGATTGGCTGAAACCGATCTACTGGCGGGCGGCAATCGCTGCCGCGGCTCCAACCATGAAGCCGGCGGCGGTGCGGTTCAGCGCCTTCAGCGCGCGCGGCGATTTCAGGAACCAGCGCGCCTTGGCGGCCAGCGCCAGATAGGGCACCAGCACCACGAACAGCACGATGACGGTGAGCGCGGCCAAAATGCCGTAGTCAGCGAGCGTAATGGTCTTCAGGTCGACGATGGTCGGCGTGATGGCGAGATAAAAGATCATCGTCTTCGGATTGCCGAGCGTGACGGTGAGGCCGGCAAGGAAGCTCGATATCAGGCCGCCCTTGCCTTTCCTGGCCTCGACCGTCTCAGGCGTGATCCCTGCGGTCCAGAAACGCCAGCCGAGGAAGGCGAGATAGGCGACGCCCAGCCATTTGATGGCCAGAAACACCATGCCGAAGGTCTGCGCGACAAAGGCAAGGCCGAGCACCACGGCGGTGAGGTAGGTGAGGTCGCCGAGCATCAGGCCGAACGACATGGCCAGCGACGAGCGGAAGCCGGAGCCGAGCGCCCGCGCCACAAGCGCGGTGACGCCGGGGCCGGGAATGGCGGCGGCGATGCCGAGTGCGGCGCTGTAAGCGAGAAAGCCGGTGATGGTCATGACGGTTTGCACCCCGTGAACGGCCCCTGATGGCATGAAAGCCGCCAGGGGTAAAACGGATTCGATTGCGCCAGCGGCTCGAACGGTCGCCCGGGCACAGCCGAAAAGAGAGATGGTTCACTTACGCGCCGGGGAAGAGCGGCTATCCCCCATCCGCCCCACCGCACGTTGCAATCCCTATCAGCTGCGCGCCCGCGCAGTTACACCGGCCGGAGCCGCCCATGCTAGCGAAACGACTTCACATCCAGCTTATGCAATGGATGCCCAACAATTATTCCGAGGCGCGCGGTCACGAGCTGGAATGGTATCTGTGGTTCGAGGGGCGGCAGGCTTTCAGCCTGTTCGACAAGGGCGCCAGCGATGTCGTCCAGGCGCCAGGCTACTTTACCGACAGCCGGAATCCCGGCGCCCACCCCGTTCGTCCGATGATCTATCCGCTGGTCGTCAACAACCGCTTCAAGGTGCGACTGGTCGCGTTGGAGCGCGACTCCCCGGACCCTGGCGATACCGCCAAGGGCGAATTCTACATCGACCTCGATACCAAATATCCGCCGGTTTCCGATTGGCGCATCATTGCTGCCGATCCGCGCAACACCGACCTCAACGTCGAGGCGTCGTTCCAGCTGCAATGGCTGGACTATGTCGATACCAATGAGATCCCCGACGCCGGCGTGCCGCGCATCGTCGACAAGTCCAACTATCCCTATCCGTGGGGCGCCGAAGTGATGGTGTTCGAGCACTGGCTCGGGCTTGGCCGCAAGGCAGCGCTCAAGCTGGTCGACCGGAACCGCGCATCGCGCCGCGAATACTGGATGATCAACGGCAATGCGGCCCGGCGCATGGTGCAGGACGTCTATCGCTTCAACGTCAACGAGCTGGGCGTCGCCAACGACACGATCAGCAGTGTTTACGTGCCGAAGCTCAAGGACGGCCACGCGACGGTGACGCTCTACGAACACGATTTCAACGACGGCCACTTTGCGCAAGGGGCGAAGAAGTCCTTCGGCTCGGTCGGCCTCTTCAATCTCAGGGATACCGGATTCGATGACCGCGTCTCATCGGCCGAGGTGATTCATACCTATCCCAAGGCGATCCATCGGGACGTGCATTGGGGCAGCGCTTTGCCAAATCAATCGGCTCAGGACGGTCCGTCGACATGAGTGATGCGCCAGATGGTGCCGTTGGCGTCCTCGGTGACGATGAGCGCACCGTCCCTGGCCACCGCGACGCCGACCGGTCGGCCCCAGACGGCATCATCGGACAGAACGAAGCCGGTGATAAAATCCTGATACTCGCCGGTCGGCTTGCCGCCGCTGAATCTGAGCCGCACCACCTTGTAGCCGGTGCGCACACCGCGGTTCCAGGAGCCGTGCAAGGCGACGAAGGCATCGCCCCTATACTCAGCCGGAAAATTGCTGCCGTCGTAGAAGACGATGTTGAGCGGCGCCGAATGCGCCTGCATCAACACGTCGGGGATGGTTGCCTTACCGGCAAGGTCGGGACGCTCACCCTTGCGGCGCGGATCCTCATTCTTGCCGATGTAGTACCAGGGCCAGCCGTAGAAGGCGCCCTCCTTTATGGTGGTTGCGAATTCGAACGGAATGTTGTCGCCGAGCGAGTCGCGCTCGTTGACGACGCACCAGAGCGCGCCGGTCGCCGGCTGCACGGTCATGCCCGAACAATTGCGCAGGCCGGTGGCGACGATGCGGCCATTCTTGCCATCGGGGTCGAAGGCCAGCACATCGGCCCGGCCGTCCTCCTCGCCCCATGCGGCACCCAGCGGCATGGATTTGATCCAGGCGTCGAGGCCGCCACGCGGTTCCTTCTCCATGCCCTCGGCGATATTCGATTCGGAGCCGACCGAGACATAAAACGCCTTGCCGTCCGGCGAGAAGGCGATGTCGCGAGTCCAGTGGCCGCCCGAAGGGATGTTGGAGACAATCGTCTCGGGTTCGGCTGAGGCTTTAAGGTCGCCGTTGCGATAGGCAAAGCGGACCACGCTGTCGCTGTTGGCGACATAGACCCACTGCGGGTCGTCTCCCGAAGGATAGAAGGCGATGCCGTAGGGTCGGCTCAGGTTGCTGGCAAAGATCGCTTTCTGAGCCGGTTTTGCGCTGCCCTTTCCGAGACGATAAACGCGTATTTCGTCGTCGTTGCTGTTAGCAACAAACAGGTCGCCATTCGGCGCGACGCGAACGACTCGCGGGTTGGCGATACCGGAGGCGACAAGCTCGGCTGTAAAACCCGGCAGCACAACTGGATTGGCGCCTTCGGGCCTCTCCGCCACGCCGGGGCCATTGGATGCGGACTCAGTGACAAACGGCGCCTGCAGGTCTTGCGGCCCGATCAAGCGACGCACGCCTGGCTTATCCGCTTTCCAATCGCCGAAAGCGTCCTTGCCGGTCAGCAGCGGCTGGTCCTCAGCGAAGGCACTGGTGGCCACAAGCAGGGCAAGGCTCGCGAAGCCGGCAATCCGAATCATGCTGTCCTCCTCGAATTCACGCCGGTCGGGGCGTCATGCAAAGAAGAGATATTGTGCGAGCGCCACAAAAGAGAAGCGTGCGCGCAGATTCAAGCGAAACCCGTCAGCTGTCTTCTTCCTCGACGTCGAGATCGTCGTCGAGCCGCTTTTCCAGCTTCACGAGATCGTCCGGCAGCGGCAGGCCCATGGCGCGCATTTCGCGGAGCTTTTCGCGCAGCTGCTCCTGGATTTCGTGCTCGTCCTCGGGCTGGTTGACCATTTCCTCGAGCAGCAGACTGATTTGGGCCTTGAACGATTCAAGCGCCATTCTGCGCCCTCCTTTGCGGTGATGCCGACTTATCTCAACATGCGCGTAATCAGCTGCGCCGTATAGTCGACCATCGGCACGATGCGGGCATAGTTGAGGCGTGTCGGGCCGATGACGCCGAGCGCGCCGACGACGCGGGCGTCCTTGTCGCGGTAGGGCGCCACCACCAGCGACGAGCCGGAGAGCGAAAACAGCTTGTTTTCCGAGCCGATGAAGATGCGCACGCCGGGGCCGTCCTCGGCGAGGTCGAGCAGCTGGATCAGCCCGTCCTGCGTCTCCAGGTCCTCGAACAGGTGCCGCAGCAATTCGATGTCGGCCTGGGCGGTGACGTTTTCCAACAGATTGGCGCGGCCGCGCACGATGAGGCGCGCCGGCAGGCCGCTGTCGGCGCCCGCCCACACCGCCAGTCCCTTCTCGACCAGCTCCTGCGACAGCGTGTCGAGGGCGGCCCTTGTCTCGTCCTTGATGCG
Organism: Mesorhizobium sp. P2_F7; assembly: GCF_056403695.1. Taxonomy (NCBI): domain Bacteria; kingdom Pseudomonadati; phylum Pseudomonadota; class Alphaproteobacteria; order Hyphomicrobiales; family Phyllobacteriaceae; genus Mesorhizobium; species Mesorhizobium sp. P2_F7. Next base: position 28,854 of record NZ_JBFUFA010000022.1, read on the forward strand.
GGCAATCTCGATGCGCGCCTCGGCGAGCGTCCGGCCCCTGATATGGGCGTTGAGGAAGTTGGAGGCTTCGTGCAGCTGCGAGACGGTGATGCCGGCCGGCAGGTCGACGACGCGGTTCTCGACATCGCCGTTCTGCGACACCATCACGGCCAGCGCCTTGGTCGGCTCGAGCTGGATGAACTCGATGTGCTTCAGCGCCACCTCGTTCTTGGTGGCGAGCACCAGGCCGGCGCCGCGCGACATGCCCGACAGCATCTGGCTGGCCTCGGTCAGCATGTGTTCCAGCGTCGCGCCCGAACCGGAAGCGCGCACCTGTGCCTCGATGACGCGGCGTTCCTCGTCGGAGAGATCGCCGAGCTCCATGAAGGCATCGACGAAGAAGCGCAGCCCGGTCTGCGTCGGCAAGCGTCCGGCGGAGATGTGCGGGGCATAGATCAGGCCGAGATGTTCGAGGTCGCTCATCACGTTGCGGATGGTGGCCGGCGACAGCGACGACGGCAGGATGCGCGACAGGCTGCGCGATCCGACAGGCTCACCGTCCTTCAGATAGGACTCGACGATGCGCCGGAAAATGTCGCGCGAACGCATGTCGAGCGACTGCAGCGCGGGCGCCAGCAGGCTGGGTTCGGTGACTGCCTTGGTCATTCGGGCCAAAAACCTCCGGCTAAAGGATATAGACTTCCTTCGCCCCTACGCAACCCGCTGCCGCACTTGCGGTCAGCGGCGTCTGTGTCAGATCGCCCGGCGTCGCTCTTGCGATCGCCCAATGCTGTATGCGGTCGCGGCGCCGCGATTGCGGCCATTTTCCTTTGCGCCATGGCCTGCATGCGTCTACAAGCCGCCGACGCAACTGCAAAAAGAACAGAAAGAGGCCTCGATGCGCCCCTCCAAACGCCAGCCCGACGAAATGCGCGCCATCTCCTTCGAGCGCGGTGTGTCCAAACATGCCGAAGGCTCGTGCCTGGTGAAGTTCGGCGACACGCATGTTCTGTGCACGGCGAGCCTGGAGGAAAAAGTGCCGGGCTGGATGCGCAATTCCGGCAAGGGCTGGGTGACGGCCGAATACGGCATGCTGCCGCGCTCGACCGGCGAACGCATGCGCCGCGAAGCTTCTGCCGGCAAGCAGGGCGGCCGCACGCTGGAGATCCAACGGCTGATCGGCCGCAGCTTGCGCGCCGTGGTTGACCTGCAGGCGCTGGGCGAACAGCAGATCACGGTCGACTGCGATGTCATCCAGGCAGATGGCGGCACCCGCACGGCGTCGATCACCGGCGGCTGGGTGGCGCTCTACGACTGCCTGCGCTGGATGGAAGCGCGGCAGATGGCCAGCGTTGCCAAGGTGCTGAAAGACCATGTCGCGGCGATTTCCTGCGGCATCCATGACGGCCAGCCGGTCATCGACCTCGACTATATCGAGGATTCGTCGGCCGGCACCGACGCCAATTTCGTCATGACTGGCAAGGGCGGCATCGTCGAAATCCAGGGCACCGCCGAGGGCGAGCCTTTCTCGGAAGGGCAGTTCGCGGAGCTGATGGGCCTGGCGAAGAAGGGGATACAGCGCCTGGTGAGTTTGCAGCAGATGGCTGTGGCCTGATCCTCCAATGCCGAGCCTGGACACCCCCCTCTGGCCTGCCGGCCATCTCCCCCTCAAGGGGGGAGATTGGATGTCATCTTGGCCTTCGCCAATCGCCAACGCTGAAATGTGGGCAGCAGCCTCGAAGCTGCTGATCTCCCCCCTTGAGGGGGGTGAGGAGTGGTCCGCGCAGCGGACGGGAAGCCAATTGCTTGGCTTTCCGAGCGACGAACGCCCGGAGCGTCAGCGAAGGGCCGGGACCGGCAGGACAGAGGGGGGTGCCTCGTGACGCCCTCTGCTATCCTTGAATCAGCTCTATACGTCACCGATCTCGCCGCCGCCGAAGCCTTCTACCGCGACATCCTCGGCCTCGACCTGCTCGGCAAGGTCGATGGCCGCCATCTCTTCTTCCGCTGCGGCGCCGGCGTTTTGCTGATCTTCAACGCCGAGGCGACCAAAATCCCGCCGGCGCCGGATGCACGGCTGAAAGTGCCGCCGCATGGCACGGTCGGCGAGGGCCATCTCTGCTTTGCCGCAAGCGCAGAGGAGCTCGCCCGCTGGAAGGCGCAGCTTGAGGCGAAAAACGTCGCCATCGAAAGCGAATTCGAATGGCCGCAAGGCGGGCGCTCGATCTATATACGCGACCCCTCGGGCAATTTGATCGAGTTTGCCGAGCCACGGATCTGGGGCCTTTGATGCATTCTCTCGATGGAAAGAAGATCGTCGTCGCCAGCCACAATGCGGGCAAGCTGCGCGAATTCGCCGATCTGATGGGTCCGTTCGGCTTCGAGGCGAAGTCGGCCAAGGACTACGGCCTGCCGGAACCGGACGAGACCGGCACCACCTTCGAGGAAAATGCCTACATCAAGGCCTTTGCGGCGGCTGAAGCCACCGGCCTGCCGGCGCTGTCGGACGATTCCGGCCTGTGCGTCGATGCGCTCGACGGCGCACCCGGCGTCTACACCGCCAACTGGGCCGAAACCCCGGAAGGTTCGCGCGATTTCGGCATGGCCATGCAGCGCACCGAAGTGGCCTTGCAAGAAGTCGGCGCCGCCCAGCCGGCGCAGCGCAAGGGCCGCTTTGTTGCCGTCATCTGCCTCGCCTTCCCAGACGGCGAGGCCGAATATTATCGCGGCGAGGCTGAGGGAACGCTGGTCTGGCCGCCGCGCGGCGAGGTTGGCTTCGGCTATGACCCGGTGTTCTTGCCGGACGGCTTCGACAAGACGTTTGGCGAGATGAGCGCCGAGGAAAAACACGGCTGGAAGCCCGGCCAGCCGACGGCGCTTTCGCACCGCGCCCGCGCCTTCCAGAAATTCGCCCGCGCCCGACTTGGTTCGGCCTGAGATGTTGACCGACCGCAGCCCGGGCTTCGGCGTCTATATCCATTGGCCGTTCTGCGCGGCCAAGTGCCCGTATTGCGACTTCAACAGCCATGTCCGCCACCAGCCGGTCGACCAGGAGCGCTTTGCCCGCGCCTTCGAGACCGAGCTGAAGCATATGCGCGAGCGCACCGGGCCGCGCGACGTCACCAGCATCTTTCTCGGCGGCGGCACGCCGTCGCTGATGCAGCCGCAGACGGTGGCGGCGGTGCTGGATGCGGTGGCGAAGAACTGGACGGTACCGGACGGCATCGAGGTGACGCTGGAAGCCAATCCGTCCTCGGTCGAGGCCGAGCGTTTTCGCGGTTATCGGGCCGCCGGCGTCAACCGTGTGTCGCTCGGCGTGCAGGCATTGAACGACAAGGATTTGCGTTTTCTCGGGCGGCTGCACAATGTCGAGGAAGCCTTGCATGCCATTGGGCTCGCCCGCGAGATCTTTCCGCGCCTTTCCTTCGATCTGATCTATGCCCGTCCCGGCCAGACGCTGGACGCCTGGCAGGCGGAGCTCGAACAGGCGATCGGCCACGCCGCCGACCATCTCTCGCTCTACCAGCTGACCATCGAGGAAGGCACGCCGTTCCACGCACTGCACGCGGCGCACAAATTCACCATTCCCGACAATGACCGGGCGGCCGACCTTTACGCGCTGACGCAGGAGGTCACCGCGACGCATGGTTTGCCGGCTTACGAGATTTCCAACCACGCCAGGCCAGGCGCCGAGAGCCGGCACAATCTGACCTATTGGCGTTACGGCGAATATGTCGGCGTCGGGCCGGGTGCGCATGGCCGCTTCATCGAAAACGGCCACCGTACCGTCACCATCGCCGAGCGGATGCCAGAGACATGGGCCAATCTGGTCGAGGCCAAGGGCCATGGCATCACCGGCGGCGAGATCCTGACGCGCTCGGAGGAGGCCGACGAGTTCCTGCTGATGGGGCTGCGGCTGGCGGAAGGCATCGACCTCACCCGCTACGAAGCGTTTTCCGGCCGCGGCCTGTCCAGCGCGCGGCTATCGGTGCTGCAGGGCGAGGGGCTGGTGGCGCCGATCGGCAATGCAAGGCTGCGCGCCACGCCGGCCGGCATGATCGTGCTCGATGCCGTGGTCGCGGATCTGGCGCGGTAAGCTCAACGATGAGGAACGTCCTCTTCGTCTGCAGCCAGAACCGGTTGCGCAGCCCGACCGCCGAGCAGGTGTTTTCCAAGCGCCGGGATATCGAGGTGGCCTCGGCCGGCACCAACCACGATGCCGATACGTCGCTGACGCATGAGCTGGTGGCGTGGGCCGACATCATCTTCGTCATGGAAAAGGCGCATCGCACCAAACTGCAGAAGAAATTCAGGAACAGCCTGAAGAAGGCGCGGGTCATCTGCCTCGACATCCCCGACGACTATGAATTCATGGATCCGGAACTGATTGACCTTCTGAAGGCGCGCGTTTCGCGGTATCTCGGTTGAATAAGGTGCGGGGCGCTTGCACCCGCGTATTCAACCGTCCCGGCCAACCGTAAAAGGTCTGTGGGATCAAGCGTCGTGCTTGAAGCGACGCTTGCCGCGGTCCTTGTCGGCATGCGCGTCGCCGTTCCGGACCGGCTTGGCGTCGGCCTTGTCGCGGCGGACGCTGTGCTGGTCGTTCATCGGATGCGGCGGCACGCTTTCCCTGGCGCTCTTGGTTTCAAGACGGGTGATGAAGATATCGAAGCGGTTGGGCATCGTCCGGTCAGTGCTCCGTCGTGCTTTCGGTGTCGATCTCGATTTCGGTGCGGGCCTCGGCAAGCACGCTGCGCAGAAGCCGCTTTCCAGCTTCCCTGCGGATAGCCTCGTCCCGGGCTTCGGCTGATTGGCTTTTGTCGCGCGGCGCAGCGAAACGCTTGCGCCCGGCATAGTAGGGCTCGAAAACGTCCTGCAATTTCAGGCTGTCCATCCTGTCCTCCTCCTCAAGAGACTCAGGTATTCAATCCGCCGGCCACGGTTTCGTTCCCCACTATGGCAAAGACATGGCGGCCGGATTACTTCCGCGTGAGATTTGGGCCGGAGGTTCGGGCCGGGACGCCGGGGCGTTTTGCAACCGCGCCTGCGCCGTGCCAAACAGGGCCGAACGGAGATGTGAGCGGTGACCGGCGAAAAACGCAGCTATGTGATCGGCCAGACCGAGATGCCGGCCCGACCGCTCGAGCCGGCGCTGTATCTGGTGGCGACGCCGATCGGCAACCTCTCCGATATCACGCTGCGCGCGCTGGAAACGCTGGCCGCCGCCGACATCGTCGCCTGCGAAGACACCCGCGTCTCGCGCGTGCTGCTCGACCGCTACGGCATTCGGCGGCGCACCACGGCCTATCACGAGCACAATGCCGGCGAGGCCGGACCGAAGCTGATCGCGGCACTCGAGGCCGGGCAGAGCGTGGCGCTGATTTCGGACGCCGGCACGCCGCTGATCTCCGATCCCGGCTACCGGCTGGTCGGCGAGGCGCAGGAGCGCGGCCTGCGCGTCGTGCCGATCCCCGGCCCATCGGCACCGCTGGCGGCGCTGACGGCGTCCGGCCTGCCGTCGGACGCCTTCCTGTTCGCGGGCTTTCTGCCGGTGAAATCAGGGCAGCGGCTGACCAAGCTGGAGACGTTCAAGACGGTGCCGGCGACGCTGATCCTTTTCGAATCCCCTCGCCGGCTGGCCGAGACATTGGTCGCCATGGTCGAGGCGCTGGGTGGTGAGCGGAAAGCCGCGATCGGCCGCGAGCTGACCAAGACATTTGAAGAAATGCGCACCGGAACGCTGCAGGGGCTGGCCGATCATTATGCGGCGGCCGACACGCCGAAGGGCGAGATCGTCATCTGTGTCGGTCCTGCCGAGGTCAAGGCGGACCAACCCGCCGACATCGATCGGCTGCTGCTGTCGCTTGCCGCCGAAATGCCGGCCTCGAAGGCAGCGGCGGAAGCGGCGAAAATGACCGGCGGGCAGAAGCAGGCGCTGTATCGGCGGCTGCTGGAACTCAAGGACGGCGGAGAAGGCACCGGTGGCTGAGCGCCCGAGCGCCAGCCGCCAAAAGGCCTATCGGCGCGGCCATCGCGGCGAATGGCTGGCGGCGGCGGCGCTGATGCTGAAGGGCTACCGCATTCTCGCGCGCCGTCATCGCACAAAATTCGGCGAGATCGATCTGATCGCAAGGCGCGGTGACCTCGTGCTGTTCGTCGAGGTCARGTCGCGGCGCACGCTGATGGAAGCGATGGAGGCGATCGGCCACGAATCCGAGCGCCGCATCGAGGGCGCCGCCGACATCTGGCTCTCGCGCCAGCCGGATTACGGAAAACTGTCGATGCGCTTCGACATGGTGGCGGTGCTGCCCTGGCGCTGGCCGGTGCATGTCGAGAATGCGTTTTATGGGCGGAGTTGAAGCCCTTTACCCTCCCCCTTGTGGGCAGGGCTATCGCATATGGCTTAGAGCGTTGATGAGATAGTCGTCATTCCAAGCGCATTTCTTGATGCGATGGCTGATGGGGACTTTGTCTGCATCGGCGAGTTGGAGGATGTTCCTGGCGAGACGGTTTAGGAGCGCGGTGTTGGCAGGGGCGTTGTCTTTGCGGGCGCGGCTGAGGTCCTCATCCAGATGAACATCGAGCATCCAATGCAGGCCGTTCTCGATCTGCCAATGGGCTCTGGTGAGG
>NZ_JBFUFA010000023.1:0-33582 GCF_056403695.1 Mesorhizobium sp. P2_F7
GCCCAGGCCCAGGGCGCCGACAACACCGTCTTCGAGGCCGGCCTCAACCCGAACGGCTCGAACGCGGCSKCCAACAGCGAGACCAGCACCGGATCCTTCACCATCTCGGCCACCGACGGCATCCACGACATCGTCATCGGCGGCACCAGCTTCACGCTGGCCCAGATCCAGGGCTTCAACGGCACCCAGACCGTCAACACCGGCGAAGGCGTGCTGACGCTGACCGGCTACACGGGYGATGCCCATTCGGGCACGATCGCCTACAGCTACACGCTGACGGCGACCATCGACAATGACAGCAAGGTGCCGACCGGCAACGACAGCGTCGATGCCACCGGCTTCAACGACAGCGTCGCGCTGACCGTCAACGGCAATGGCGGCACCACCGCCAGCGATAATCTCGTCGTGCATGTTGTCGATGACGTGCCGACGCTGTCGGTTGCGGCGATCGGCGATGCGATCAAGGTGGTGACGCAGGACGCCGATACGATCGGCGCCAATACCGACACGGCGAGCGCGAGCTTCGCGGCCGCCTTCCTGGCGGCGGTGACGCCGACCTATGGCGCCGACAGTCCCGGATCGACGGTGATCAGCGGCTATACGCTGAATGTCGCCAACGCGACCTCGGGCCTGACCAGCCAGGGTGAAGCGATCACGCTGAACAAGGTCGGCAACGACATTGTCGGCCAGAACTCGCACGGCGACATCTTCAAGATCTCGGTCGATGCGGCCGGGACGGTGACACTGACACAGTACCAGCAGATCGACCACTTGCCGGAGAGCCTCAACACCAGCAACGACAACTTCCACATCGACCTAGCCAATGGCAAGGTGACGCTGTCGGCGACAGCAACGGTGACGGACGCAGACAACGACCAGGCGACCTCGACGGTGAGTGCCGATCTCGGCGGCAACATCGGCTTCGACGATGCCTTGCCGACGCTGTCGGTTGCGGCGATCGGCGACGCGATCAAGGTGGTGACGCAGGACGCCGATACGATCGGCGCCAATACCGACACGGCGAGCGCGAGCTTTGCGGCCGCCTTCCTTGGGGCGGTGACGCCGACCTATGGCGCGGACGGTGCCGGTTCGACGGTGATCAGCGGCTACACGCTGAACGTCACCAACTCGGCCTCGGGCCTGACCAGCCAGGGTGATGCGATCACGCTGGTCAAGGTGGGCAACGACATTATCGGCCAAACCACCTCGCATGGCGACGCCTTCAAGATCTCGGTCGATGCGGCCGGGACGGTGACGCTGACGCAGTATCAGCAGATCGACCACCTGCCGGAGAGCCTCGACACCATCAACAACAACGCCCACATCGACCTTGCCAATGGCCTGGTGACACTGTCGGCGACGGCGACGGTGACGGACGGCGACAACGACCAGGCGACCTCGACGGTGAGCGCCGACCTCGGCGGCAACATCGGCTTCGACGATGCCTTGCCGACGCTGTCGGTTGCAGCGATCGGCGATGCGATCAAGGTGGTGACGCAGGACGCCGATACGATCGGCGCCAATACCGACACGGCGAGCGCGAGCTTCGCGGCCACCTTCCTGGCGGCGGTGACGCCGACCTATGGCGCAGACGGTGCCGGTTCGACGGTGATCAGCGGCTACACGCTGAACGTCACCAACGCGGCCTCGGGCCTGACCAGCCAGGGTGATGCGGTCACTCTGGTCAAGGTGGGCAACGACATTGTCGGCCAAACCACCTCGCATGGCGACGCCTTCAAGATCTCGGTCGATGCAGCCGGCAATGTGACGCTGACGCAGTATCAGCAGATCGACCATCTGCCGGAGAGCCTCGACACCACCAACAACAACGCCCACATCGACCTTGCCAATGGCCTGGTGACGCTGTCGGCGACGGCGACGGTGACGGACGGCGACAACGACCAGGCGACCTCGACGGTGAGCGCCGATCTCGGCGGCAACATCGGCTTCGACGATGCCTTGCCGACAGTGTCCATCACTGCGGCTTCGGCGGTAAAGGCCGCACTCGACGAGACGGCGACCACAAGCGGCGTTGCCACGATCAACACGGGCGCCATCGTGAAGGGCGACGATCCCGATGTGTCGGGTTCGGGCTATGTCTCGACAGCGACCAGCGTAGGGGCGCTGGTGACCGTAAGCGCGCTGTTCGGCGCGGATGGGCCTGCCGCTTCGGCAAGCACGGTCTACGCATTGACGGTGACGAACGCCAACTCCGGCCTGACACTGACGGACGGCTCGGCGATCAACCTGCAACTGGTCAATGGCGTGGTTGTCGGCGTCGTGTCCGGCGGTACCTTCAATGGCCAGGCGGCTTTTGCGATCTCGATGAATGCGGCAACAGGCGCGGTCACGGTCGAGCAGTATTTGTCGCTGGATCACCCGAACGAAGCAACGGCCGCCAACAGCTTCAACAGCTACGACGAGACCATAGCCCTGGCCAATGGCAGCCTCGGCGTGACGGTTACGGTGACGGACGGCGACAACGACCAGGCGAAGAGCAATACAGCCGATGTGTCGAGCCAGATCACCTTCGACGACGATGGTCCGACGCTAAACTCCTTCACGTCGGGCACAATGCCAAATGAGGTTGGATCGGTAGCGGGGTTCTTCTCGCTGGCGGCGGGTGCCGATGGCCTCGATCATTTCACCATCACCGGGCCTGCGATCACCGGCATCATCTACAATACGACCACTGCCTCGGATGGCACGACCACTCTCCATGCCAAGGCAGGCGCGACGGAGGTGTTCGACCTCATAGTGAGGCCGGACGGCACGTATCAATTCGACCTGCTCGCGCCGCAGGCGGCAACGACAGTCACATCCAGTCTGTCGAACCTGGCGTCAGGTCACGTTCCGTGGGCCGAAACTCCCAACGGCAGCGTCGAGTTCACCTCGCCTGGAGACGTCAATTCGTCGACGCAAGGATTCGGCGTCGGAAACAACTTCCTGAACAACGGTGAAACGTTCACGATGGAGTTCCACAAGGCCGGCACAGGCGTCGGGGTCGACGATGCACCGGGCACAAACCCGAACTTCGTCGACAAGGTCGACTTCTCCACCAACTCAGCCAACACGGGCGACTCGGTCTCATGGACAGCGACTGACACCGTGCACGGCGTCACCCAATCGGGAACAGCCGCCGTCAGTGCTAGCGGGCATCTGGTGATCGACCCCACGATTTCGTTCAATCAGCTCGTCGTAACGGGCACCACTGCCGGCGAGGACTTCCGTCTGACGGCAGCCGACATATCGCAGACGGTTCTGCCATCCGACCAGAGCCTGCAGTTCCAGGTTTCGGCAACCGACAAGGATGGCGATACAACCGCCGCGCAGCCTGTCAACGTTCACATTGTTGCAGGCGACGGCTCCGGCAACTTCGCCCTCTCCGGCTTTGCCGGAACGGTCAACGACGTGATCGCCGGCAGCACGCATACCGATACGATCTCGGGTGGGGCCGGCACCGACATTGTCGACTATACGGGCAGTCTTCTGGCGGTTTCGATCCATCTGGCCGACGATGGACATGCATCCGGGGCGCCGGTGACGTTCACCAATCCGGGGCTTGGCGCGATCGGCGGCGGCGACGCCACCGGAGATACGCTCACGGGCATTGAGGGATTGATCGGCGGCTCGGGCGATGACTATCTGTTCGGCAATGCCGGAGCCAACTATCTCGCAGGCGGTCTTGGCGCCGACACGCTGAACGGCGGCGGCGGCACCGACACTCTTGTTGGCGGAGCCGGCAACGACCTGCTGATAGGCGGTCCTGGGCAGGATACGCTCACCGGCGGCACCGGAGCCGACACGTTCAGGCTTGAGAACCTCGACATCAAAGATCTCATCACCGACTTCAACGGTGCCGAGGGCGACAAGATCGACCTGTCGGCCTTGTTCGACACAGCACCTGGCGGCGCCAATGTCGGTGACTTCGTCAACTACGATTCGGCCACGGGCACGCTCAGCGTCGACGCCAACGGCACCACCGGCGGCGCCAATTTCGTCGATGTCGCGACGCTGCAGAACCACCCTGCGGCCAACACGATCACGCTTCTCTACGACGATGGCGTAACCCAGCACACGACAACGGCAAACTTGGTTTAACGGCATGGCGCGTGGCCACGCGATCATGTTATACATTGCTAATATCTAGGGGAGCTCATCATGAAACGTTCTGCAAGATTGCTGGTTTCCGCTGCAACGCTGTTGCTGGCAGTCGGGTCGACGGGTTATGCCGCCGACATCATCGAAGGGCCGGTGGCCGACTATTGCCGCACGGTCGGCACGTCGAACCTGGTGCTGAACGACAACATCGTCGATCTCAAGGCCGAGGTGGTGAAGCTGATGGACGAGTCGGTGGCCGTCGCCAACAGCTCGGAATGGATCAACTCTTCACGCCCCGCCTTCGTCTGGGCGTCGGAAGCCAAGGTCGCCTGCGGCATGGCCTATGGCTATCTCAAGACGAACTACAAAGACGAAGATACCCTCAACAAATGCGAGTGCTTCCACGATCGCATGGTCGAGTACATGAACTGACCGGCACGGACCGAGCCGCGCCGTTTGGCTGACCGCGATGGTCGGCGGACGATTGACCAAGGCGATCGCTGCGGCGATCGCATTCGCCGGTTTTGGCCAGCTTGTCACGCAAGCCCACGCCAACTGGCTGGAACGACCAGCCCCGTCCGGCTTGTCGCGGCCGGCCCGCTGCGACGCCGCCCCGGAATGGACGCGCGAGACGTTCAAGGCGTTCGCGACATGCCAGGCATCGCTCTACGGCCTGGAGCCGGTGCTGGCGCACGCGGTGATGGAGATCGAAAGCGGTTTCGATCCCGATGTGCACGGCGCCGATGGTGAAGTCGGATTGATGCAGGTGATGCCGGGAACGGCGCGAATGCTCGGCTTTCGCGGTTCTCTCGACGAGCTCGGTGCGCCGGCGACCAACATCGCGCTCGGCGTCAGATATCTGGCGCAGGCGAACAGCCTTGCCGCAGGCGACCTCTGCACCACCGTCATGAAGTATCGCGCCGGGCATGGTGAAACCCGGTTCTCCGAACTTTCGGTCCGCTACTGCCGGCATGCGCGAGCAATCCTGGCGCGAGAAGGTTTTGCGGTGACCGGGTCGCTACCGGTGGCGATGTTCGGCTTTTCCGCATTCCCGTCCGCAGACGACAGCGCCCCTGCCCAAGGCAAGCGGATTTGCGTGCGTCGGTTGTTCGTGCCCGGGCCGCGATACATGAAATGCGCCGACTATCGAAGCGTCGGGCAAGCCAAGGTGATCAAGGCGCTCCGGGCAAGACTCTTCGACGGCTAGACCACAATGCAGCAATTACAAAGACGGCGAGGCAAGTCTGCCGTAAGATGAATGGGATGAGACCGGGACGAACACTCGGCGGGATAGGGGGAGGTATCATGAAATCTGGCCGGCAGGGCCACTATTCGTGGACGTGGGCGATCGCGTTTGCGGTTATGGTGTCAGGCTGCCAGTCGAAAGGCAGCGTCTCGGACGCGCTCGATCCGGCAGCGATCGCCGCACCTGGAGCGCCAGCCGCCGGCGCCGTTGCCAGCCCGGCCACGCAATCGCTCGGCACCGGGCCGACGAAGGTCGCGATGCTGCTGCCTTTGTCGGCCCCCGGGACCGCCGGCGAAAACGGCAGGAAGATGCTCGACGCGACTAAGCTGGCGATGAGCGATCTTGGCAATGCCCTGCTCACGGTCACGGTCGAGGACACCAAGGGCGACAGCGCGCATGCCAGCGAATTGGCGGTGAAGGCGATCACGGGCGGAGCCAAGATCGTCATCGGCCCGGTCGAGCTTCCTGCCGCTCAGCACATAGCCAAGCTGTGGGGATCGCAGCGGCCGCCGGTGCTGGCGCTGGCCGACAATTTCGCCGGTGGCCCGGGCGTCTATGCGGTGCGTCTCAACGAGGCCGACAGTGCGGCCGCGGGCGCAGCCGGCCTGGCAGCCAAAGGCAGCAAGAAGTTCGTGCTGCTCGTCGCGGCCGGCGCGAATGCCGGCGCGATTGAAAAGCGGGTCGCCAACAGCCTCAGCATCTATGGTGCGACGCTCGCCGTCACCATTCCGTATTCGGCCGGTGACGGCGGCACAAAAGCGGTCAACGACATGGGCTCACTGGTCGATGCTCCCGATGCCATCGTCATCGCCAGCGGCGACGATAACCCGTCACAGATCCTTGCGGCACTCAAATCGAAAGGCATTCCCGGAAAAGCCGTCGCCGTCGTTGGAACCAACCGCTGGCTGGAACGTCCGATCGAACCGCTGTTCGAAGGATCCTACATCGCCACCCTCGACCCAAACGAAACCGGGCCGATCGCCGACCGCTTCAGGACGACCTACAATTATCCGGCCGACGCCAATGTCGCCTATGCCTATGATATGGTCGCCCTGACAGCGGGGATTGCCAGTGCGGTCGGGCCTGACGGCTTCAACAAGCAGGTGCTCGAAAATCGCAGCGGATTTCGCGGATCGACCGGCTTGTTCCGGTTTCGGGCGGATGGCTCCAGCGAGCGATCCATGCCCTTTTATCAGGTTCAAAAAGGTGCGCTCAAACTGGTCGCCAAATCGACGTCGGGGTACTAGAGCGGTTCAGCGTTTCACGGAATCGCTGCTCCGCTCTAAGTATTTGTTTTACGCAATTCCCAAGGGAAAGCGCTACGCGCTTTTCCCGGGAAAACCGTTGCACACTTTTCCTGGAATTGCTCTGAGGGGCGAGACGCCCCCGGGGTCTGCTTGAGCTGATGGGCTGGCTGAGGCGCAATCGCTTGGTGGTGTTGCTCGGAAGCCTGCTGCTTCTGGCCGGGATCGTGTTGATTGTCCGAGCCGCCGATTTTCTTGCCATCGATCGACCGGTGCCCGCGCCACGTCAATCCGTCGACGATAGCCAGCCAGCGCGACCGCCAGCGACCGTCGCCGATACGCCATGGCGAGGGCGGGCACGCAAGATTGCTCAGGACCTTATCGCGCCGCCGCAGCTTGATCCGGCGCAAATCGAACGGGCAGAGCCGCGCCCGCCGCTCAGCGACCTTGGCCTGGCAGCACCCGCAGGGATGCGGATGCCAAAGGATTGGTCAGCGGTGCTGCTGTACCAACCGGTTGCCACCTCGTCGGCGACCTTCGAATCCATGGGACGCACGGTAGCCATCAGCGGGGTCCAGGGCATCGACCCGAACACGACCTGTTTGTTTCGCGGCGTCGCCTGGCCTTGCGGCCAGCGTGCACGAGCAACGTTCAATTCGTGGCTGCGCGGTCGGGCTCTTAAGTGCGTCGTGCCGCCGTATATCGATCGTTTTGCCATTGCCGCACCGTGCGATTTGGGCAAACAGGACGTCGGTGCCTGGCTTGTTTCCAACGGCTGGGCGACGGCCCTGGCGAGTGGCATCTACGGCAAGGCGGAGGCGGTGGCCAAGGATGCGGAGATGGGCATATTCGGCCCGCCACAATAGCCGACAATTCGGTGTCGCTAACCGTTGCCCGCGCAGCCTTGCTTTGAAGGCCATGTTCGGGCCGATGGTAGGCGATTGCGCCATTACTCAAATTGTATGATTCCTCGAAACTGAATGTGCAACACCTTGGCCTTATGACCAATCGATTCGATCCGCGGGAGTTTGGCTAATGACGACCCCAATGGCGAACAGCTCGCCCCGGCAATGGAAAGACGTCGCATGGCTGACCGCCCTGGGATCGGCGGGACTCTTACTGCTGTCAGTTGGCCTCAACTACCTGCTTCTGTTCTCGGAAGCATTGACGCCGTTCGGCCGCAGCATGGTCACAGCGGTCCTGTTGCCGGTCATCATCGGTGGCCCGCTTCTCCTGTTCATTGGCCTGCAGCGGATCGAGCTCGGCCATTATCGAAGAGAACTCAACAAGTCGGCGACCTTTGACAGCCTGACTGGCTGTCTCAACCGGACCGTCTTCACGTCGATGGTTGACAGGAGAACACCGCGGCAGGAATCGTCCGGTCCAAGGTCCGGCGCCTTCCTGGTCATTCATCCCGAACATATCAGGTCGATCAATCTGCGCTTCGGGCTGGGCTGGGGCGACGAGGCCTTGCGGCTCATAGCGTCGACCATCCAGTCATCGGTGCGCAAGGAGGATCTGGTCGGCCGCATCGGAACCTCCATGTTCGGGGTCTTTCTGCCCGGTGCGACGGAAGACGACGCCAAGGAGATCGGCGAGCGGATCCGGACGCGCGTGGCGCAGGCCTATTTCGCGCCGAAAGGAACAGAGGATATCCTGACCATCAGCGTCGGCGGCGTGGTGTTTGAAAACGAGCTGGCATTCGAAGACATGTTCCGGTCGGCGGAATCGCTGTTATCCGGCGTCGAACACAAGCCTGGATTTCAATTGTCGCACTTGCCCAACTAACTCTGAAACGGGCCACGCCGGAGGCCGGCTCTGTTGCCGACCCGACGAATCGAGTTGCCAGCTGGGTAGTTGATGGCTTCAGTTGACGACGCAGCGTCACCTATATCCGGTCGAGAATCTGCAGGGCGGTCCAACTGCCCAGAGCCCTGGCCAGCACGTTTGCCTCCTCCGCATTGCCGTTCAATTCGCGATGGAGCCGGTCCGAGAAGGACCCGTTCTCCACGCCTGCACGACGATTGGCCATGTGGTTGGATGCGAATTTCGGGATCGTCACACTAGGCGGTCTCGGCAATATTCAGCACGGCGTCGATCTCGGCCATTACCGCTGCCGGCAGCGGCCCTTTTTCCAGTGCACCGAGATTGTCCTTGACCTGCTCGGGCCGCGTGAAGCCGGGAACCGGCAACGTGATCGCCGACCTGGCGAGGATCCAACCGAGCGCGCCCTGCGCAAGCGTGCGTCCACCTGAGGTGAGCAGGTCGCGGATTGCCGCGAGCCTTGACAGATAATGCGGGTTGGCAGCGCCATCCCTGAAGAACACCATCCATTCGGCATTCCCGCCGCGCACATCATCGGCAGGCAGCTTCACAGCCGGCGTGTATTTGCCGGTGAGCAACCCCATTGCCAGCGGCAGCCGGCTGAACGAGACGAGGTTCTCGCGCGCCGCAACGGCCATCAGCTCGTTCGCCGGGGTAAACACATTGAAGTCGTTCTCTACGGCGACGAAACCCTCGCGCCGCGCGTAGGCGGCAAGCCGTTCGTGGTGATCGGTGCTCCAGCCGAAGCCGCCGATCTTGCCCTCCTGGTGCAGCAGGCTCAGAGTATCGAACACCTCGCCGGCGCGCTCGATCGGATATTCGTTGATGTGCAGAAGCGCGACATCGATGCAATCGCGCTGCAGGCGCTGCCGCGAATTGTCGATCGATGTCCGGATCGCCGCAACAGAGGCATCCTCGGGAGCGATCTTGCGCGTTTCAGGATCGCCGAAATAACCGACCTTGGTGACGATGACGGCATCGTCCTTGCCCTTCAATGCCCGCCCGAGGATCAGCTCGGCATTGCCGGCGCCATAGGCTGCAGCCGTGTCGAATACCCGCGCGCCGATATCATAGGCCATCGCCAGCGCGGCTTGCGACCTCAAGTCGTCGACCTCGCCATAGATGGTCGCCGTGTCACTCCAGCGCGCGGCGCCGCCCGCCGCCCAGGTGCCGATCCCGATCCGCGGCACCCAGCGGCCATCCCAAAGCTCCATCATCTGCATACCCGCCTCCACTCTCTCAACGGCACCGGCTGGCGTGGCGGGCACGTGGGCGGATCTCTTCGCGAGAAATGCCGGCATCCGCCAGTGTGCTGTTCGAGGCCTGCCTCAGCCTCGCAAGCGTCTGGCGGTAGACAAGCCAGCGGGCGAAACGGTGTCGAAGGTCGTACAGCATGATCGTCTCCTTTGGAGCGGAAAATGCCCGCGGCATGGATTGCTCGAAAACGCAAAGCATCCGCGCAAAGCGCTCACGTGATCGAAAGGATTGCGCTGGCTTTCTGGCCAGCCGAGGCGCTTGTCGCTGTCCCGCCAGGCAGGATTGTCCAATTCCTCCAACGCCTGCATACTTGCGCGTGATGCCCGCTTCGCGCTACAGCCATGGTCGCAAGGAGTTTTTCATTTCTGAAAAATGGACATTGGCTGGGACGATCTGAGGTTGTTTCTCGACGTGGCGCGGCTGGGTGGCTTGAGCGCGGCGACGGCAACCACGCGCCTCAGTGCGGCCACCCTGGGACGACGCGTTACCGCGCTCGAAAAGCAGATTGGCGAACCGCTGTTCGTGCGCCAGCAGACCGGTTACCGGCTGACCCCGGTCGGTGAAGAACTGCTGCGGCGCGCCGAAGACGTCGAAGCGGCAATGCAGTCGCTAACCCGCTGGCGCGAAGGAACCCTGCCCGACCGCATTGTCCGCGTCTCGGCCGGGCCGTGGACCTCGGCCTTCGTTTCGGCCCATATCGGCGAAATCTGGACGGTCGATGACGGCATAAGGCTCGAGCTTGTCACCACCACCGAGCGGGTCGACATCGGTCGCCGTGCCGCCGACATCGGCATCCGCAGTGAGCGCCCGACCGAACAGTGGCTGGCCGGCCGTCAGAGCGGCAAGGTCGCCTACGCCCTTTATTCGGGACGACACCTGATCAATGGCATTGCCGCCGGTTTGTTCGTCGGCGTTACTGGCGAAGGGGCAAACGTCGCCTCGGCGCGCTGGCTGCAAGCCCATCACGGCGACCGCATCGCCGTGCGCGGCAACAATACCCATTCGGTGCGTGAACTGGTGGCCGCCGGCGCCGGCCTTTCTATCTTTCCATGCTTCGTCGGCGACAGCGATCCGCGGCTGGTGCGCGTCGCTCAGCCCATCCCCGAACTCGAAACCGACCAATGGATCGTTACCCATCACGAGGAACGTCACTCCCCGCCGGTGCGAAAAGTCGCCGACCGGATCGCCAGCTTGATGCGGGCGCACCAGCCGCTGTTTCGCGGCGAGACGCCGATCCGGTAAACCTCGGGCGTCGATCGGCCGTCACTTGACCAAGCTATCACGGCTTGACGACCGGCACGGATCGGCTTTCACAGCGGGCGAAAGTACCCGTCGATGATACAGCGTCGCCTATATCCGGTCGATAATCTGCAGGGCGGTCCAGCTGCCCAGGGCCTTGGCCAGCACGTTTGCCTCGTCCGCGCTGCCGTTCAATTCGCGATGGAGCCGGTCCGAGAAGAACCCGTTCTCCACGCCTGCACGACGATCGGCCATATGGTTGGAAATAACGCCTGTCGGCAGATCGACGCGGAACGTATCCTCCACCACTCCGTCGTCGGTCACCGCCTGCACGCGCAGGTCGATGAACTGCAAGCCGACCGGCGCCACCGAGGCGGAGGCCGCTGCGACGAGGCCGGCCAGGGGCGATGGCTCCTGCGATTTCGGGTCGTAAACGCAAGGCGCGGCCAGGATTGCCAGTCCAAGGATGTAGATCGTCAGGAATTTCATGAGCCTCTCCGGGGACGAGGACATGCCTCGTGATGTGGATTGAAAGGTCGAGATCGCATCCACCGACATTGGGCCAGTGGATGCGATCGGCGCCATCCGCAACAGACAATCAGCGCAGCGGCCGGAACGCGAGACGAAGATCCTTGGTCAGGGCTTCGGGCTGCTCCCAGGCGGCGAAGTGTCCACCCTTTTCCGGTCGGTTGTAGTAGAGCAGATTCGGAAAGGCTTTCTCGACCCAGCTTTTTGGAGCCTGATAGAGTTCATCCGGGAACGCGCTGACCGCAACCGGGATGGTAATCCCCTTCGGTGCGAAAAAGGCGAGCTTGTTTTCCCAGTAAAGACGGGCCGACGTGACGGCGGTGTTGGTCAGCCAGTAGAGCGTGATGTTGTCCAGCACATCATCGCGCGTCAGCCCTTCGGCCTTGCCATCGAACACCCGCGCGATCAGCTCATAGCTGCGCGCGTCGTGATCGAGCATCCAGGCGGCAAGACCGACCGGCGAATCCTCGATCCCGTACAGAGTCTGCGGCCGAGCCGACATCTCCCGAGCATAGGCGAGGCCGTGCGTGTAGAAGAAGTCGAGCTGGCCGTAGGCACGCTGCTCGTCGGCCGACAGGCCCGCGGGGGCAGGTTTGCGCGCTTCAAGCGCCTTCTCGATCTCGTCGGGGACGGCACCCGGCATGTTCGTGTGGATGCCAGCCAGTTCCGGCGGCGCCTGAACGGCCATCTGCTCGGTCACGGCGTCACCCCAATCGCCGCCCTGGGCGACAAACCTGGTGTAGCCGAGCCGCTTCATGAGAACGGTCCAGGCCCGCGCGATGCGCGCGGGGTCCCAGCCAAGTTCGGTCGGCTTTCCGGAAAAGCCGTAGCCGGGAAGCGAGGGGATCACGACATCGAAGGCGTCCGCCTCGGTGCCGCCATGCGCGGTCGGATTGGTCAGCGGATCGATGAGCTTGAGCTGTTCGATGACGGAGCCCGGCCAACCATGGGTGATGATAACAGGCATGGCGTTCTTGTGCTTGGAACGGACATGGATGAAATGAATGTCGACACCGTCGATGGTCGTCACAAATTGCGGCAGGGCGTTCAGCCTGGTTTCGAACCGACGCCAATCATAGTCGCTCGCCCAATACTGGGCGAGCTTCTGCATGGTCGCCAGTTGCACCCCCTGAGTGATGTCGTTCACCAGTTCCCGGTTCGGCCACTTGGTAGTGGAAACGCGGTTTTTGAGGTCCGCCAGTTCGCGGTCGGTCGCATGAAACTGGAACGGGCGGATGGCGGTGTCGGCCGGACGCGCCGCTTCGCTCGTCGCGGCTGCGTCCTGCGCGACTATGGCGGTCGGGGTCGAGGGGTTGGCATATGCGGAGATCGGCAGGCCGGCTGCCACGATCAGCGTGGAGGAGGCAAGAAAACGTTTTGTACGGGTCATATCCAGTCGTCCTTTTCTAGATGAAGCCGCTCTCGAACGGATACGAAGTCGCGGCCGGGCCTTCCCGATGCGCACGGCGACATCGGGAAAAAGTTTGGGTTCAACAATTTGGGTACAGGGGCACGGCCGCCTGACGGCCGTGCAGGGAACACTGAGCGTTGCTAGAGGCCGTAAAGGCCGCGGGCAAAGTCACCCAGGCCCTTGGCATCCAGCGCCGCGAGCGGAGCACGCAGTGTGACGCGCACGACGCCCGGATGCCGCCCGATCTCGATCGCACCGGCGACAGTGGCGCGGTTCATGACCTCGGCAAGGCTGAGACCAAGCACGTCGGCGGCGCGTTGCAGGCCATTGTCGGTCGCCTGGTTCAGATTGGCGCCGGTGCCGATGAAGGTGACCGGCGCGTCCTCTTCGACCTCGGCAATTCCATGCCGGGCGGCGAGGGCGGCGACTGCGTGCTTCTCGCCGGCCGTCAAAGGAAGCGCGAGGTAGGGCAGATCTTCGCCGCGCGGGAAGAGGATCGGGCCGTCGATGTTCAGCCCCTTGATGACATGCACTTCCAGCGTGGCCGTGCCCGCCACATCGGCGGTGTGCCCGGCAATTTCGGCGTCGCCCTGGAAAGCATGCATGTCGCCCAGGTAGATGCCGCCGCCCGGAACCTTGACCGGGCAGATCAGCACCGCTCCCTCGCGAACCGTGTTGACGTCGAGATGACCGTCGGTCTTGTGGGTGGCAAGCTCTTCCCTGGTCAGCGAAAAGACGTGCGGCGCGTCCAGCAGGAACGCGCCGAAATCACCGGCATTGTGCGAATCCGGCATCGCCTTGGAGGGCGTGGTGCCGAGTTGCCCGAGGAAGGGACGCAGCCGCGTGGCGACTGCGACAAGATCAGCCGGAGCAAAGGTCAGGATCGGATTCTGGATCGACGCATCCGGCAGAGCCATCAGCTTCGCCGCGTCCTTCGCCATCCTTTCCGCTTCACGCCGATCGACGGTGAGGCCGACATGACGCTCGTCATCGAAAGCGATCGTATAGCCATTGGCAAAGGTAAAGGGCGTGGCGTCGGCTCCACACTCTTCACAGCGGATGGAGGTCGGGCCGATGCCTTCGATGCGCGTCGCCGGCCATTCCGTTCCGCAGCCGGGGCAGACTGCCGCACAGAAGGGATCGCCGTTGAAACGGCCAGCCATGACCTTGTCATGGCCGGATGCCGTCGCCGCCGACGTGACCACCAGCGAGCGGATGCGGATGGCGATGGCATCGCCGATCTCGGCGCCTTCGACGGCCACCGGCCTGGTGACTTCGTGTCCGCCCCGGATCGCGGGCGTGATCATCGGCCCCCAGCATCCGGGCGCTGTGTTGGAAATGATGACGCCGCCATCGGCGACCGGCCCGAGCATGGCGACCGCCGGGTCAAGAACACCGTTGGTCAGCTCATTGACGAAAACGGTGCGCTGCGCCGACCTTGAGTGAGTGGATGATTTTTCAAGCACGCTTGTTCCTCCTTGACCAAAATTGCATCCGAAGCTGGCCGCGATTTGGTCTTTGCGGAGTATCGTCAATGTGTCCGGAAACGGCATTTTTGTAACGCAGTGTAGCAAGCCGGCAGTGTGCCGCTCACCACGCTGATGCAGGTCCGCAAGACCGCGGTGGTGCGAGGAGCGAGCCTACAAAGTATTCGCCGCGGACGATCCATTGACATCGGCCGGCGACAGGCGCCTAATTCTCTGATTAAGAAGTATATCTAGTTGCAATGTTATTTTAAGACTTACTTATGTTTCGACGGATCGGCGCTGGGGAGAGACGTCGCCCTTGCGCGAAGCGGCCGGCGCGGGTCTGCAAAGCAGGCACCAAGCAACAGGCGTTCGATGAGAGAGGAGTTCGCACATGCCAACACCGCCCATGCCCTATCGCCGCCCGCCGCTCGTGTCGGACCGGCAGGGTTTCGACCGGCGCTGGTTCGCACCCAACCTCGAAATGGTGTTCACCCCTACCACCGCGGACGATGTCCGGGACATGATGAACCAGGCGATCTGGAAGTACAGCTACAAGCCCGGCGAGATCCAGATCACGTGCGGCCGCCACTGCTACGAGGGCTTCGTCTACAATGCGACGACCAGGTGCATCATCGACGTCACCGGGGTCAACAGCTACGGCTTCGACGTCGACAAGGGCTATTACATCGATGTCGGCAACGGCAATTGGGACATGTACCGGACGTTCTTCAACGTCTATGGCCGCACCTTGCCTGCAGGCTCCTGCTACTCGGTCGGACTGGGCGGCCACATCACCGGCGGCGGATACGGTATCCTGTCCCGGCTGCTCGGCCTGGCGATCGACTATCTGACCGGCGCCGACGTCGTGGTCACGCCGGGCGACGGCAGGACGCCGCAACTGGTCTATTGCAGCGCCGGCCAGCATTCCGACCTCTATTGGGCAATACGGGGCGGCGGCGGTGGAAATTTTGGCATCATCACCCGCTACTATTTCCAGGACCCGCCGGTGGCGCCGCAATATCTCTATGTCAACACGCTGACCATTCCGTGGACCAACTTCACCAGCGCCAGCGTGCTGCAGAGCTATCTGGACACCTTCTTCCAGTACGAGTGCTACACCGCGCCATGGGACGAGTTCAGCATCTTCCACGCCAACCACCAGCAGGCCGGCTCGATGACGGTGTCGACCTTCTATCTCTACAACCAGTCGCTCGAAGCCGACGTCGCACCCTACGAAGTCGACCTGACCCGACGCGTCAACGCGCGGCGGCAGCGCTATGCGGCGCTTGGGCCGCTCTCCGACATGCCGGGCCAGCATATCGGCCATCCGGGCTGGCTGGCCGACAACGGTCCGCTGATGCCGACCGACAGCAACGTCTTCCGCCGCTACACTTTCCTCGAAGGCGTGCAGCAGGTGAACGGCTCGGGTCCCAACCGCTTCGGCAAATACAAGTCCGCCTATATGAACAAGGCTTTTCCGCCGGCGCAGGTCTCCGCACTGTGGACATGGCTGCAGAAGGTGCCGACCGGGGTGCCGGCCTCGGACATGGCGGCCAGCCTGTGCCAGATCGACTCCTATGGCGGCAAGATCAACACTGTTGGGTCCAGCACCACGGCGATCCCCCAGCGAAGCTCGTACATGAAGCTGCAATACCAGACCTACTGGGACAACAGCGCGCCCGTCGGCCAGGACGACCCGGTGCAGGCCAAGGCGCATGTCGACTGGATCAACGGCATATATTCGGAGGTCTACTCCGCCTATGGCGGCTTCCCCGACCCGCGCCGGGATCCAACCGGGACCGTCGACGGCTGCTACTTCAACTACTGCGACACCGCGCTCGGCGTGAACGGAACGCCCGGGATCAGCAACGCCATGTACCTCTATTTCAAGGACAACCTCATGCCGTTGCAGAGCACCAAGCGCAAATACAACCCGCTCGACTGGTTCAGGAGCGCGCAGAGCATCCCGCTGTCATGAGATCAAGGCAGGCAATTTTCTGCAATGAAATCAAGACTTATGACGGGCCAGGAGAATGTACTATAGTCTTTGATTTCATTGGCTTTTTCGTAGGCCAAAACCAGAAATCGTCTCGTATTGTTCCGTATGGTCCCGCCGCGCCTACGGCCGTTCTCTAAACCGCTGCCGATGCATCCAGACGCGGTGTGGATACGCCTTGGCGAGCCTGTGCTTCGTGCCTCGTGAGATACCGCTCTATCGAGCGTACGATCGCGATCAGCAGCAGATTGACGACCAGATACAGTATTCCGGCAATTGCGAAGATTTCGAAGATCGCGAAGGTCTGGCTCATCAGCCGCTTGGCGTAGCCGGTGATCTCCAGCACGGTGATGGTGGAGGCCAGGCTCGTCCCCTTCACCACGAGAATGAGCTCGTTGCCATAGGCCGGGAGCGCCTGGCGGATCGCTAGCGGGAACTCGATGCGGCGAAAGCGCAGAACCCGCGACATGCCACAAGCCTGTGCCGCTTCGACCAGGCCTGCCGGGACCGACATCAGCCCACCGCGCAGGATCTCGGATGTATAGGCTGCGGTGTTGAGCGCCAATGCCAGCACCGCGCAGCGGGAACCGTCACTGATCACCCACCACAGGGCGGCGTTGTCCCGGACCAGGCTGACCTCGCCAAGCCCGTAGTAGAAAATGAAGATCTGGACCAGCAGCGGCGTGCCGCGAAAGACGTTGCTGTAATATTTGGCAAAGCCAGCCGCGAAACGATTGGTCGACAGCCGCATCAGGGCCAATCCCAGACCCAGATTGAAGCCTATCAGCACCGAGACCAGTGTCAGCGCAGCCGTAACCCACAGGCCTTTGAGCAGAACGGGAACTGCAAGCGGGATGAGTTCCATGGTCCTACCTCCGCGCCCGTAGCCGAAGCAGGCGTTCGATGCCGTCGAAGCCGGCCTGGCTGACAAGCGTGATGACCAGATAGACGACGGCCGCGATCAGATAAAAGATGAACGGATGGCGGGTGGAGTTGGCGCCGATATAGGAAATGCGCATCAGCTCCTGCAGCCCTACCACCGAAACCAGCGCCGTATCCTTGATCGTGGTCTGCCAGACATTGTTGATGCCCGGAACCGCGATACGCAGCATCTGCGGAGCTATGATGCGGCGGAAGATACGGCTGCCTGGCAGGCCGAGGGCACGCGCGGCCTCGATATGTCCGTTGGGGATCGACGCCAACGCGCCCCGGATCACCTCGGTCGAGTATGCGCCAGAGATTGCGGCGATAGCAATCACCGCGATGACGAAGGCATAACCGCTCTCCGCCAGCCCGGCATAGCCGAAAGCGGTGATGACCTTGGTGACGAATTCGACCGAACTGAAAAACAGCAGGTAGATGACGAGGAGTTCGGGAACGCCCCGAACCACGGACGTGTACCCGTCCACCAGCAGCGACAGCGGAAAGATCCTGGCCCATTTGATCAGGCCGCAGACAATGCCGATCAGCAGTCCGGCAACCATGCTGGACAAGCCCACCGCAATAGTTACGGCAGCGCCGCGCAGAATGGCGCCCACCCAACCAGCGTCCCAAACCTGCCAGAGACCGAATTCCATGAGATTGCTCTACTATCAAGTGTGAACGAGACAGTCGCATGCGCCGGCCAGGCGCATGCGATGCCGCACGTTGAACGGCGTCAGTTGCAGGGTCTGGAAATATCCGTCTTGAACCATTTCTTGCTTGCATTGCCGATCGAACCATCCGCGATCAGTTCGCACAGCGCCTTGTCGATCTTGCCCTTGAGTTCGGTGTTTTCCTGCGCGATGCCGACGCCGATTCCTTCACCGAGCGTTGCATCGAATTTGCTTTGGATCTTGACATCGACCAGCTGAAAATTCTTACCGTCCGGCTTGTCCAGGAAGTCCTGCAGTGCGGATTGATCCGCGAAAGCCGCATCGATGCGGCCGCTCGCAAGATCGATCTGCATCTGGTCAAGCGTGTCGTAGGTCTTCAGGTCGGCATCTGGCGCACGCTTCTCGAGGAAATGGGCGTGGGTCGTGCCGGCCTGCACGCCGACCTTCTTGCCCGTGAGGGCTTTCAGCAGCGTGTCGACGTCGGTGATCCCGGCGAGATCCGAGCCCTTCGGGGCGACGAACATATTGGCGAGTTCGGCATAGCCGACGCTGAAGTTGATCTCCTTCTTGCGGTCGGCGGTGATCGACATGCCGGAGATGATGACATCGAAGCGCTTGGCCTTCAGCGCCGGGATCAGGCCATCGAACGCCTGCACGACGAAATGGCACTTCAGCTCGAGCTTGGTGCAAAGCAAGGCGCCGACATCGGCGTCGAAGCCGGTGACGTTGCCATTGGCGTCGGACATGCTCCACGGAGGATAGGCGCCCTCCGTGCCGATGGACAATTCACCGTCGGCGGCAAGCGCACTTCCGGTGCTCGCGGCCAGGAATGCGAGCAACGACAAGACTTTCAGTTTCATGGTCAGTTCCCCTTTTTTGATGTTCATTGCTATCGACCTCTCCGGCGCCAACGGGAGCCTTCGAGGGTGTCACAGCGTCCGAGCCAGGAACTGGCGCAGACGCTCCGAGCGCGGGCTGCCAAACAGCTCCGCCGGCGCGCCCTCCTCCTCCACCTTTCCTTGGTGGAGAAACAGAATCTTGTGAGAGACCTCGCGCGCGAACTGCATCTCGTGCGTCACGAGGATCATCGTGTTGCCTTCCTCGGCGAGCTGGCGGATCACCCGCAGCACCTCGCCGACCAGCTCGGGATCGAGCGCCGATGTCGGCTCGTCGAAGAGGATGACCTTGGGCCGCATGGCAAGCGTGCGGGCGATGGCGGCGCGTTGCTGCTGGCCTCCCGACAACTGGCCTGGATAATGCGCGTGCTTGTCGGAAAGCCCGACCTTCTTCAGCAAAGCATGGGCATGGTCGACGGCCTTGTCGCGCGACTCCTTCAGGACATGCCGAGGGGCCTCGGTGATATTTTCCAGCACCGTCATGTGCGGCCACAGATTGAAGCTCTGGAACACCATGCCGACGCGGGCACGAATTCGCTCGACCTGGGCCATGTCGGCCGGCCCGGCACGGCCGTTCGACGTCTGCTTCATCTTGATGACTTCGCCGTCGATGGCGACCTTGCCGCCGTCCGGCTGTTCCAAGAGGTTGATGCAGCGCAGGAACGTGCTCTTGCCAGAGCCGGATGAGCCGATCATCGAAATGACCTCGCCGGCGTGCGCGGTGAGGTTGACGCCTTTCAACACCAGTAGGGAGCCGAAGCTCTTGTGAAGGTCTTCGATCTGCACCGCCGGTGTCGCAGCCTTCAGCAAGGCTGCTTGGTCCGCAGCGGCAATGCGAGCCGGTGACGGCGTTTGCTCGCTCTGGCTGAGCCCGCTTCCTGCGGCTTCGACCGCCTGCAATTCCGTCAGCGCGCGATCGAAATAGCGCAGGCTGGTGGACAGGCAGGTCCGCTGCCAATCCGGATCGTCGGGAATGAAAGCACCGCGCAGCGTTGCCTTGATCCGTTTGCCGATGACGGAATCGATCCTGCCGAAAAGATGCAGCCAGTTGTCGGCCTGGACCGCGTCCATGACGGCGGCTCCATCCAGCGTGCCGCATTCCACGACGAGCGGCAGCACCCGCGCGTTCGGCATCGCCCTGACGACGGCCTCGGAGACATAGCCTGTGGCCGTCGCGGCAATTCCGGTGCCGGTCGTCGCATCCGGCCCGGTGATGACGGTGGCGAGCGCCGGCCCGAAAACGGACTTGCCCCACGCCATGCCGGAATGCTCGGATGTCGCGACCGAAAGCAAGGCCGGATAGGCGTAGGGGCCGGCACCGGTATGCAGGTCGAAGACGACGGCATGACGCGCGCCGGCGGCAAAGGTCGACAGGATGTCGATCAACGTCCGGTTCGACCAGACGGCGCCTGAGCCGCCATAAAACAGTCCGTCGGGAAATTCGTATTGACCGGCCTCGACAATGGCCGCCAGCCCGGCCTGCCCGAGCTTTTTTCTGGTGGCGAGCAGTTTCTCATCGGCAGCGACTCGCTCCGGTCCTTCCCATTCCCTACACGTCAATATGCCGTGCAGTCCGGCATAGGCGTTGTTCTCCGGTGGTGTGCCCGCGGACCAATCGATAAAATTGCGGTTGAGGTCGACATTGTCCTCGTTGACGCGTCGGGACCACGCCGTACCCCAGGGGTTGATCAGGTGGATCGCCAGCACGGCCGTTTCCGCGTCCAGCTTCCATGGGCTCTTCTGACTGAGCCAGGCGGCCTGGCAGGCCGAGCCGAAAGCGCCCTCCACGCCGTGGGTGCCGGAAATGAGCACGATGAGTTTTTGCGCGTCGCGCCGCCCCAACAGCGCGACATCGGTCGCCAGAACCTCACCGTCCGGCCCATGCAGCGGATGGAGATATTCGGTCAGTTCCGCGCCCGCGCGCTGCGCCGCCTTGCGAAACCTGTCGCGCATCGCCGTGAAGGAAACCGCATATGGCTGCGGCGCCTGGTCGTGGCGCGCCGTGGGTTCTTGTGCACGAACGACAGTGTCGGCCGATTTGTCCGGTCCATGCAATTTCGCGATGGGGCTATTCATCGGCGTTCTCATCTTGGCGTTGCGATCGGCGCTCATCGGACGCGGGCGGATTGGACGAAGGGACAACCCAGCCACGACCGGGCAGCACCTTGTCGGGGTTCATCAGCGACTGGCCGTCCAGCGCCTTCTTGACCCGTTCCATCGTGGCGAGCTTGGTCTCATCGGCCGTTGCCAGCAGCGAATGGATGCGCTTGGAACCGATGCCGTGCTCGGCGGAAAAGGAGCCGCCAAGCGCGCGCAGGCCATCATAGAGAACACGCTCGACCGCAGCTGCCATGTGCTGAGGAAGCGGCCCGCGGCGGTTCAGGATGATGTGCAGATTGCCATCGGCGAGATGCCCGAAAACATACGGGGTGAGATCGGGTTCGATCGCGGCAAGGCCAGTGATGGCCCGATCGAGATAGGCCGGAATTTCCGACAGCGGCACCGATACATCGAACGACGGTGCGTTCGGATGGGCGCGGTAGAGGACGCTGCTGTCCTCGCGCAGCCGCCACAGCTCGTCTTCCTGCCGTCGCGAGCTGGCGATGATGCCTGTCGCCTCCGGGAAAAGCTCGATGGTCTCGGAAAAGAGCCGCTCGAAATCCTCATGAAGCGCCTCTTCGCGGGTGCCGCCGAGCGACAGCAACAGGAAGATCGGCTGATCGGGCGCGACGCCCGGTTCAGACCAGCCATGCGCCTTGGCGGCGAGGCTGAAATAGGAATTCCACATCGCCTCGGCGGCGCGCAAATGCCCGACATTGCAGTCAAACGCCATGCGGATGGTTTCCAGAGCCGCCTCGACGGAAGGCAGCCCGAAAAGCGCGGTAGCGGTTGCCTTGGGCGACGGGTCGAGCTTGACGACCACGCGCGTGACGATGCCAAGCGTTCCTTCGGCGCCGATGAAAAGATGCTTGAGGTCATAGCCGGCGGAATTCTTCACCACCCGGGTAAGATCGCTATAGACGGAGCCATCCGCCATAACCGCCTCGAGACCGAGGACCCGATGGCGCATGACGCCGTTGCGAAACGCCATCACACCACCGGCGTTGGTGGACACCATGCCGCCGATCGTCGCCGTGCCGCGCGCGGCAAGATCGATGCCCGGCTCCAGACCATTGGGCCTGGCTGCGGTCTGCAAGTCTTCCAGGGTGACGCCGGCACCGACGGTTGCGGTGCGCTCGACCGGGTCGAGCCGCTCGATCCGGTTCATGCGTGCCAGGGACAGGACGATCTCACCGGCATGCGAAACGCTTCCGCCGACAAGGCCCGTCCCGCCGCCGAGCGGCACCACCGGGATGTCGTATTGACCGCAGACGCGAACGAGCGCGGCGACCTCTTGCGTCGACGCCGGCAGCACAAGGATGGCCGCGTCCCGGTCGGCCGTCCCGACGATGTCGGCCACACGCACATTCGCGTTGCCGACGATGCTGCGAAGGCTTTCAACGACCGGCAGCGGCACCGGCATGCCGATGCGTTTGTCCTCATGTGCAACAGCGGCGGATTTCATTGGCCTGCGAGCCCCCGAAGCGCCGCGACAAAACGGTCATTGTCGGCGGGCGAGCCGATCGTCACACGCAGATAGCGTTCATAGCCGCTCTCGCGCCACGCCTTGACGATGATCCCCTGCCCGAGCAGCGAGGCCGCCAGGCGCGCGCTGTCGCCGTTGCAATCGAAGAACAGGAAATTGGTCTGCGATGGCGCAACCCGCAGGCCGAGCCTGGCGAGTGCCGCGGCGACACGCTCCCGCTCTGCTCGCACACGATTGGCCGAGGCTTTCATCCAGCCGTCGTCGGCCAGCGCAGCGATGGCCGCGATCTGTGCCGCGCCGTTGACGTTGAACGGTGTTTTCGCGGCGGCGATGACACCGGCGAGTTCGAGGCTGGAGCACAACGCATAGCCGACGCGGAGCCCGGCAAGGCCATAGGCTTTCGAAAATGTCCGCAACACGACATGGTCGATGCCGCTGTCTCGAAGCATCGCAATGCCGTCGGGCGCGCCCGGATCGGCGAATTCGAAATAGGCTTCGTCGAGGACAAGAAGCGTGCCCGGGCGAATCGCCGCGATGAGGCGTTGCAAGTCGGCACGGTCAAGCCCCGGCCCCACTGGATTCCAGGGCGAGGAAAGGAAGACGATCCTCGGTCCGGTCGCAATTGCGGTTTCGAGTGCGCCGAGATCAAAGCCCATGTCAACGGTCATGGGAACCTTGATCACCCTGGCGCCGGCCGCCAGCGGCTCAATCTCGTGCAGGCCGAAGCTCGGCACCGTCGTGACAACGCAAGCCCCAGGCACAAGGACGGCGCGCGAGATCGCAGCGATCATTTCCTCCGATCCGTTGCCGACAACGATCAGACCAGGGTCGATTGCCACCGTATCGCCAAGTGCTGCACGCAACGCCGTGCAGGCCGGGTCGGCATAGCGCCATGGTTCGAACGATGGCGATGCCAGCGCCTGCATGACCTTTGGCGAGCAGCCGTCGGGATTCTCGTTGCTGGCCAGCCGGGCGATGTCCTGACGCCCGCTGAGCGTGCGCGCCACCGCAATGTTCATGCCGGCATTGTAGGGCGGCAATGAAGCGATATGCGGATTGAAGGACAGCGCTGACTTTGATGTGCTCGAATTGTCCAATCCAGACGTCCTTCCCGATACGCTCTTTTGGCGGATGCGATCCATCAGATATCCACGATGACAGAGCCGAGCGGCCTGGAGCAGCACAGCAGCACTTCGCCCGGCTCAAGGTCATCGAGCGGCACTTCGAAATAGCTGACCTCGCCGTCGACCAGTCGCGACTTGCATGTGGAGCAGACGCCGGCACGGCAGCTGAATTCCGGTTCCAGGCCTTGCTTTTCAGCAAATTCGAGCAGGGACGAGACGCCGTCCCATGCAGCCTTGATGCCCGATTTCCGGAACTCGACAACAATGGCTTTGCTGTCGACCACGGTCTCCACTTTTGGTGAGACGGTGACGGCAGGCGGGACGACATCGAGCACCGTGGCCGGGCCGAAAAACTCGTAGGCGACACGCGCCTTCGGCACGCCAAGCCCCCGCACGGCGGCATAGACAGCCTGCATGAAAGGCGGCGGGCCGCACAGATAGAAGTCGTAATCGTCGAGCGGCAAAAGACGCTGGAGCGTTTCGCGCGAGACCACGCCCTCGCTGTGGAATTTTCGGTCCGATCTGTCGCGCTCGGTCGGGAAGCGATAGCAGAAGTGAACGGCCATCCCGGATCGCGCGGCGGCCAGGGCCGACACCTCCTCGCGAAACGCATGAACCTCCCCGTTCTCACAGGCGTGGATGAAGACGACGCGGCGATTGGGTGCCGATGCAAGCGCATGCAGCATCGAAACCATCGGCGTCAGACCGACGCCACCGCTGAGCAGGACAACGGGCCGATTGCTGCTGGTGTCGAGAACGAAATCGCCACGCGGCCCCTCGGCCGACAGGACATCGCCGACCTCGACCTCGTCATGTAGGAAGCAGGAACTCACCCCGGCCGGAAGCCCCTGTGTTGGTGCTGCCTCCCGCTTGACGCTGATGCGATAGGAGCCGGCAACGCCCGGTGCGCCGGAAACGCTGTAGTTGCGCAGCACATGGTCCTTTGCGCCCGCCGTTTCCTTCGAGACCGGAATACGAAACACCAGGAACTGACCCGGTCGGTAGGCGCGCCAGTCCTGCGCCTGCACCGGCTCGAGCAGGAACGATGTGATGATCGCGCTCTCCTTCACCTTCGCGACCACTTTCAGGTCACGAAACCCGCTCCGTCCCAAACTTGCGCGGGCGGACAGTGAGCTCATTCGGCCGCCGCCAGCCGCTGGCTTTCAGCGGCAATGAGTTTTGAGAGATTGCGACGGAAGCGCATCGGGCCAACATCGATCTTGAGATCGAGATTGGGCGTCCGCTTGTTGGCCATGCCTTTGTGCACGGCATTGAGGACAGCGCGGTCTTCATCGAATGCACCGCGCACGGATGTGGCGAACTGGCGCGAGACCTCCTGGTCGTCGGGCGCGAAGTTGCGCATCTGGAACCAGTAATATTTCGTCTGGTTCTCATCGACGGGCGTCATGAAGTTGTAGCTGTCCATGAGGAAAACATCCTCATGATACGGCTTGCCTTCGCCGCCAGTGCGGGCCGGCACGAAGATGGCCTTGATGATGGCGTTGCTGGGATAGCGCACTTCGTAGTGCTGCTTGCGATCGCACTTGCCTGAAAATTTGAGGAACGGCGCGTAGAACGGCGCCGGCTCGACATCCACCATCCAGCGCCAGACGGTCACCCCGTCCGAACCGACGGTGGTCTCGAGCGGCGCGTCTTCCATCGCCTGGACCCCGCCAAACGACGACTGATGGACCCAGGACACATGCGAGGGGTCGAGCAGATTGTCGGTCATGTAGAGATAGTTGCAGTCGAGCGTCATCGACTCGCCGCGATTGACGCCCCATGCCGGATCGCCCCAGTGGTCGACTTCGAAGATCAGTGCGGGATCGGCCTTTTGCTGTTCGCCCATCCAGACCCACAGCAGCCCGTAACGTTCGGCAATCGGATAGGGACGCACGCAGGCGACATGCGGTATCTTTTCCGCCCCGGGCACGCGGGTGCAGGTTCCAGTGCTGTCGAAAGTCAGCCCATGATAGCCGCACTCGACCGTGTCGCCCTTGATGCGGCCCATCGACAGCGGCAACTTGCGATGCGGGCAGGCGTCTTCAAGGGCGGCCACCACGCCATCCGTCTTGCGGTAGAGGACAATGTCTTCGCCGAGGATGCGCACGGGCTTGAGCCCCTCGCCGACCTCTGCGTCCCACGCCGCTACGTACCAACAATTTCGAAGAAACATGGCGTCCTCCCGAGCTTGCGACTGCCAAATCGATAGCTCTCGGGCCAGGAACGACAAAGGGCTTGCATCTGCGTTCTATTTTAGAAATGCTAAAACAAAGCGACCCCAGGATTGTTCCCAGGTGAAGAACGCGCTCCCCCTCCGTGCCATACAGGCGTTCGAGGCTTTCGGCCGATGCGGCAGCGTTACCGCCGCCGCCGAAGAGCTTGGGGTTTCCGTCGGCGCGGTCAGCCAGCAGATCCGCAAGGCCGAAGACGCGCTCGGCCTCAGTTTACTCGAACGCCGCGGCAGGAGTGTCGCGCTGACGTCCTGGGGGAGAACCTACCACGCGGCCGTTTCCTCGGGCTTCGAACAGCTTCGCGACGCGCAGCACATTGTCGAGCGGGCGCGTTCGGAAAGCGCGCTCACCATCTCTTGCCTGCCCTCGCTTGCCAGCAAATGGCTGGCGCCACAGCTTCTGGATTGGCAGATCGCCCACGCCGGGGCGACGGTGCGTTTGATCGGCGCCGAGCAGGAGCCGCGTTTCGATGACGAACAGGTGGATTTCCGAATCTCATACGGCACGAAGGTTCACGAGTTCGACCACTATACCGAGTTGTTCACGGACTGGGTGGTCCCCGCTTGTGCGCCAGGATTGCTGGCCAGCCGCCCCGTCAAGCGGCCGTCGGATATCCTTGATTTTCCCCTGCTCGGCATAGAATGGGCCAGAGACCATCAATCGCCGCCGAGTTGGGCGGAGTGGGCCAGGACTATCGGCGCATCGCACCGGAGGACGTCCGGTGAAGTGGCGTTCTCCTTGTCCAGTGCCGCGATTGATGCCGCAATCAATGGAAGGGGGTTTGTCCTTGCTCAACTGTCGATGGCGGCGGAAGATATTGCATCCGGCCGGCTGATCGTACCCTTCAACGAGCGCGTACAATTGCCCGCTGCCTATTTTCTTGCCTGGGACCGCGCCGCTCTGGATAAGCCATTCGGACCACAACTGCGTGCCTGGATCGTTTCGATCTCCAAGCGGCTGGATGTTTCCTAACCAGACCCACCGTCGCACCGCCTTTGCCCATTACAGGCCTGACATCAAAACCCGGCATCGCCAATCGATTGGCGATGCCGTTATTTCTGGCGAAACGCCGAGTGGAACGACACAACCAGCGGGCCTAGAATGTAGTCGAGTGCGGTGCGTTCCTCCGTAACGATCATGACTGACGCCGGCATGCCTGGGTAAAGCGCAATCTGTGGGGCTGCAGCCAATTCCACCGGATCGACAGCCACGTCGGCGAGGTAGTAGGGAAACCCGGTCTTGCTGTCGGTAATGCGATCCGCCGAAATGCGGGTGACGCGTCCATGAATGACGGGTATCGAACGCTGCTTGTAGGATGTGAAACGAACTTCGGCGGCCATGTCGGGTCGCAGGTTCGATATGTCCTCGACGCGAACCTGCGCTTGGACGATCAGCGAATTCTCCGTCGGCACGATGTCGAGGATCGTCTGGCCTGGCGCCACGATCGCACCGATCGAGAAGACGCTGAGATCCATCACCTGGCCATCATAGGGCGCGCGCACTTCGGCCCGGTCCATGGCAGCCTGGGCGGCAAACATCTTGGGCACAAGGTCAGCAAGGTTCGATTGCGTATCGATCAGCATGGCCGACAGCTTGGCTCGGCGCTCGTTGGTCAATTGCGCGATCTGGCTCTCGAGTTCGGCTTTGCTCTGTTGGCTGCCGCCAATCGCGCCGAGGTTCTCGTCGATCAGACCCTGCAGATCCGAGGCGGACCGTTCCAGTTCCAGGATGCGAGGGCGGGTCGTCAATCCGGCCTTGAGCAGCTTCGACAGGCTGGTCTTCTCGTCAATCGTCGATTGCAGCTGTGCCTGGTAGGATTCGACCCGGGACTGCTTGCCCTTTATCTGCTCCTCGAGCTCGGCAATGCGCCGCTCGAGGATCTGCGTTGCGCCGGCCATCGAGGCGCGCTGGCTTTCCAGATCGGCGATCTGGTTTGCCATTGCATCCCTGAGATAGTCCTCATGCTCCTTGAGGATGTCCTTGGGAAAGGCAACAGCCACGCTGCCGTCCAGTTCGGCCCGGATCCTGGCGTCGGTTGCGCGCAAGAGCGCATATTGCTGGGCATAGAGATTGAACTCGGACCGGATTCTGGTGTCGTCCAGCTTCAGCATGATGTCGCCCTTCCTGACGACGTCGCCATCCTTGACGCGGATCTCCTTCACCGTACCGCCGTCGAAATGCTGTACGCTCTTCCGATTGCCTTCCACCTTGACGATGGCGTCGGCGAGCACGGCGCCGTTCAGTGGCGCAAAGGCTGCCCAGCCGCCGAAAATGCCGAAAAAGGCAACGATGATCAGCAGGCCGATATAGGTCGGTGCGCGGATCGAATCCGGGGCCTGGATATCGGTTTCGCCGGGCAGGCTCCGGTAGGTGAGGGCGACGTCGCTCATCGATCTCTCCGGCCACAGCTCATTGGGGTGCCACCGCCATTGGTGCAGCGCGCTGGTTGAGCAGCGCCACGATCTCGTTCCTCATGCCGAAGGCCTCGACAGCGCCGTCGCGCAACAGAAGGATCTTGTCGACATTCGCCAGGGTCGAGGGTCGGTGCGAGACGATGATCACGGTGCTGCCGCGGCGCTTGAGCTCAATCGCGCAGTCGCTCAGCGCGCGGTCGCCATCGGCGTCGAGATTGGAACTAGGCTCGTCGAGAATGATCAGGTTCGGTGTGCCGAAAACCGCTCGGGCAAGGGCAATTCGCTGCCGATATCCCCCTGACAGGACTGCGCCGCCTTCGCCGATCTGGGTCTCGTAACCCTGCGGCAGGCGGATAATCATCTCGTGCACGCCAGCCAGCCGCGCGGCCTCGATCACCTCCTGGTCGACATTGGTCTTGAATCGACCGATGTTGGCGGCGACCGTATCGGCAAAGAGTTCGATGTCCTGTGGCAGGTAGCCGATGTGGTCGCCTAGCGCGTCGTGCCCCCACTGCGACAGGTCGGCGCCATCCAGCCTGACGGTGCCGCGGCTGGGTTGCATGACGCCAGCGAGATGACGTGCCAGTGTCGATTTGCCGGCGCCGGAAGGGCCAACGATTCCGAGCGCCTCGCCTGCTTCCAGCCGGAACGATATGTCCCGGAGGAGCACTTTCTGCTGGCTGGCAATTGCAAAGCTGACCTGCTCGACCGAAATCTTGCCGGTGGGCTTCGGCAAGTTGAATGATCGTTCGTTCCGCGGTCCCCCGTCGACCAGCCTCTCGACCCTTGCCAACGCCGCCCGCGCCAGGATCAGGCTGCGCCAAAGGCCGACGATCTGCTCGACCGGCTGTAGCCCCCGGCCCAGCAAGAGGCTTGCGGCAAACATGGTGCCGCCGGTGATCTGCCGCTCGATCACCAGATAGGCGCCAAGGCCGAGGATCAACGACTGCATGGTTAGCCGCAGGAAACGGATCAGGCCGGACATCAGGGCGGCCCGATCGCTTGCCTCCGCCTGGCGCCGCAGCGCCAGGTTACGGTCGCGCCCCCAGCGGCGGATGAGACCGTCGATCATCCCCATGGCGCGAACGACTTCCGAGTTTCTGAGGCTCATCTCGGTAAAGTTGTAGTTGGTCGTCGCCAGGTCGTTGGCCTGTTTCAGCGGCGAACGCACGAGATACTCGTTGAGCACGGCCATGGCGATCAAGAGCAGCGA
This sequence comes from Mesorhizobium sp. P2_F7, assembly GCF_056403695.1. Taxonomy (NCBI): domain Bacteria; kingdom Pseudomonadati; phylum Pseudomonadota; class Alphaproteobacteria; order Hyphomicrobiales; family Phyllobacteriaceae; genus Mesorhizobium; species Mesorhizobium sp. P2_F7. The sequence continues at coordinate 29,378 of NZ_JBFUFA010000023.1, forward strand.
GCTGCCCACCGCGAAGAAGCCGAGCCACGGATGCAGCAGGAAGATGATGCCGATGTAGATGGGCGACCATGGCAGGTCGAACAGGGCATGGATGCCGCTGCCGGCGATGACCTGCCTGAACGTGTCGAAGTCGCGGATAGGCTGGCTCGGCGAGGAGCCGGGCGATGGGGTTTCGACCGACGCGGCGAGGATCTTTGCCGACAGCAGCCGGTCGAGCCGCGCGCTGGCACGCGTCAGGACCCAGGCGCGCACCAGATCGAGGCCGGCCAGCGAAAGGAAGGCCGCCAGCAACACAAGGGTCAGCATCACCAGCGTGGTTTCGCTGCCGCTGGTAACGACCCGGTCGTAGATCTGCAGCATGTAAAGTGGGGACGCGAGATAGAGCAGATTGATCGCCAGGCTGAATGCCGCCGCAACGAGAAAATAGCGGCGGCATGCGCGAAGCGCGTCCTTCACAATCTTGGATTTGTTGTCGAGACTCAACTACCCAGCGGAAAACCGCCCCCCTGTCCACGCCCGGAACCGATACTACTCCTGATCGTCCAACCGGCCACGTGATCCCTTCCTCTTCCTGCCGTAAACCTTAATTCGTAAGCTGAATCAGTAACCGGCAGCATGAGGAGAGCCGCGCCTATCCGCGCGGCTCTCCTTTTGGTTCACATCACAAAGTCGCTCACTTGCACCACCGTCCTGCCGGCGCCGTCGTCGGCAAGCGTGAAGCTGTGGGCATCGTAGACGCCGAGCAGGTGGAGCGTGGCGTTGTGCGTGCCGTCCGTGACGGTCAACGTTCCTCCGGCGCCGTCGAGGTCCGCCTGATAGGCAGCGGACGTCCCGGTGCCGAACAGGATATCTTCGAGGTTCACCTTGTCGTCATTGGTGATGCCGGCGATGCTTCCGCTGAAGTCGAATGAATCGTCCAGCTGCAATGTGCCGGCCGCATCATGCGCGAAGGTGACGTCCGTCGACGAGGCGCCGCCGAACTCCAGCTTCGACAGGTTGCCGATCGTCGCGTCGCCGTCGCCAGTGACCTGGCCGTTGATGGCAATGTTGCCGCCATTGGCCCACAGCATGCCAGAATTCGCCAGCCCGCCAGTGACCGTCAAGCCACCGGAGCCGGTTGCCTCCAGCGTTCCCGAATTGACGACGACACTGCCTCCAGTGTCGATGACCAGCGCGTGCGAGCCGGTGGCGATGATCGTGCCCTGATTGTTGAGGGACAATGAACCGCCGCCCAGTTGGCCGGCGCCGGAGATGGTGTTGTCGACATTGGTCAAGTTGTTATCGGCGGTCGCGCCGGAGATCACGTTCGCATCGCTGTCGGAGAGCACGATCTGTCCGCCGCCGTGCAGCGTTATGCCGTTGGCGATCACCTCAAGCTGCGTAGTCGCACCTGCATCGTTGAGCGCGATGGTGCCCGTGTTGTCGATCAGCCCGCCGAGCGGCATAATCGCGCCGTCGGCGATCGACATCGTGCCGGCGTTGTGGGTGACCGGCGCCTGGTTGAAGAGGAAGTTGCCGGCGCCGAGCTCGGAGGCCGAGACGCCCTGCACGGTGATCGTCTCCCCAGAGCCGACGGTGACCACGGCGTTGCCGCTGCCGTCATTGGCGATAGTGAGATCGCCGAAGCCGCTGACCCCGTCGAAGCCCATCAGGTCGATCCTGTCCGCTGCCGCATCGAAATTGTGCAGCGTGTCGGCCGCGATCGGCTCGCCGAAGACGAACAGGTCGGCATCGAAAGAACCAGTCAGGTGGTCTTCGGCGGACAGGGCGTAGATGGGATTGCCGGGTGCGAAGACTTCGACGTTGGTTGCGATTAAGCCACTTCCGATGCTTCCGTCGGCATTCGTCCAGGTTTCGGCTATGTTGAGCACGAGGGCACCTGCGTAACCGTCGGGCGACGTGAGCGACAACTTGGCGAGGTTGTCGGCCTGCAATATCCAGGTGCCGTTGCCTAAGTCCATACCCTCGCTCAAACTCCAACCCTCAGGAACCCCGGCGATTGTCAATGAGACAGCACCAATTCGATCGGCAGCCGGATCGGTCAACCCGAGATTCATTGCCTGTCCGGACACACCGGCAGGTGCGCCGCCGAGCACGAAGTCGCTTGTCTGAAGCGAAGCCACTCCAGCGAGATGAACTTCAATAAGACCCGCATTGCCGCCGTTCAGTGCGCCACCGGTCGGATTGGCGAACACGATTGTCTGGTTGTTCGCCGTGTCCACGAACCAGGCGGTTTGGTGCGACAGAACGGAACTTGTTCCAGTCGCCAACGCTCCCTGAACCGTGGTGATTCCGGTAGCCGTCGTGAGCTGTACGTGGTCAGATCCTGACGTAAAGTCGGTTACCGTATCGAAGGATGAGTTGCTCGACTCGGCGGAGGTCGCGAGGGTGTATTTAAATGTATCGTTGCCCGACCCGCCGGCCAGGATGTCAGCGCCCGCGCCGCCGGTCAGCGTGTCGACTCCACTTCCGCCTAGAAGCAAATCGGATCCATTGCCGCCATTCAACGTATCATCACCACCGAGGCCAACGAGAATGTCGTTTCCATCGTTTCCGGAAATTGTCTCTCCTACAGCCGTACCGACCAGTGTGTTGTCCGAGGCATTGCCGGTCACCCCCGCTAGGAGGTCGGGCAGGTTCGCTGCGATCGCTGAATAGGTGACAAATCCACCTGAAGCAGGAGCAATCGCAAGGGCAGCGGACTCAAAGGCGGTGACACTAGCCCCCCAGCTTGACGCCGTCAGATTGAGTGTGCCGGAGGGCGAGCCGTCGAGGTAAGTCTGTAGCGTGCTTTCGAAGGTCGCGTTCGAAAGTATTGCCTCTAGCTGGCTTGCCGAGAACACCAAAGTTACGGTATCCGAACCATTGCCGCCATCATAACTCGTGGTGCCGTTTATGTGGTTCCATGCAGTCACGAGCGTGTCTGAACCATTCCCCATAAGAACCGACCAGTTACCTGCCGGGGCGGGTGTATTTCCATCGAACGTAGTATTTGCGAAGTTTGCACTGTCGGCGCCGTTTGCAAAATTGATCGTGTGTCCGGTGATGCTATCCGCAAGCGTTATTGTCACCGTTACCGGCGCGCTGGAGAGAGATCCGTCCGTAGCATGATAAGTGAATGAGTCAGTCCCTAAGAAACTGTCAGTTCGGTTGTAAGTAAACGACCCATTTGCGTTCAGTGTAACAGTTCCGTGAGTCGGATTCGTATCTTTGACTGCGGTGATGCTGTTGTCGTCGCTGTCATTCGTGAGCACTCCCGGTGTCGCAATAATCAATGTATTACCGCCAGATGTGTCGAGTATATACGAGTCGTTCTGAGCGATCGGCGCATCGTTGACTGGCGTGATGCTGATCGTGACGCTGTGCGAGACACTGCTGTCTGTGCCGTCGCTCGCAACGACGTTGACCGTCCGAGCCGCTGTCGTCGGCGCGTCGCTGGTATTGTTGTAGACGATGCCGTCGAGGATCGTCTGGTATGTCGCCTTAGCGGCCGACCCTGTGATCGACAGAATGCCGGTGCTTGCGGTGTAGAGCACCGTCAGTCCGGCGGCAGCCGCAGTGGCGCTGGCGTTCAGCGACAGGGATTCGACTGCATTGCCATCGGGCCGCGCCGTCAGCGTCGCCGTCAGGGACGTCAGGTTCGCCGAGTCGACGTCGGTCACCGTCGCCGAAGGCGTAATCACCAGCGGCGTCTGCTCCGTGAAGGAAGCCGTCGCGTCATTGCCGGCGCCGGCGCCGTTCAGATCAATGACCGGCGCATCGTTGACCGGCGTGACGCTGATCGTGACGCTGTGCGAGGCACTGCTGTCGGTGCCGTCGCTCGCAACGACGTTGACCGTCCGAGCCACCGTCGTCGGCGTGTCGCTGGTGTTGTTGTAGACGATGCCGTCGAGGATCGTCTGGTAGGTCGCCTTCGCGGCCGAGCCTGTGATCGACAGAATGCCGGTGCTTGCGGTGTAGAGCACCGTCAGTCCGGCTGCGGCCGCCGTGGCGCTGGCGTTCAGCGACAGGGATTCGACTGCATTGCCATCGGGCCGCGCCGTCAGCGTCGCCGTCAGGGACGTCAGGTTCGCCGAGTCGACGTCGGTCACCGTCGCCGAAGGCGTAATCACCAGCGGCGTCTGCTCCGTGAAGGAAGCCGTCGCGTCATTGCCGGCGCCGGCGCCGTTCAGATCAATGACCGGCGCATCGTTGACCGGCGTGAC
>NZ_JBFUFA010000024.1:0-31854 GCF_056403695.1 Mesorhizobium sp. P2_F7
GGCCAAAGCAGACCGCTATGCGCTGGACGAACTCTATGTCGACAGCGCGGCGGTGGCGGCACACCGGGAGACGCCGCATTACAAGAACTACTTGTCGAAAATCGACGACCTCGCCGAACGAAACACTTTTGTCCTCGATCCCGCCCTGGTCGCCAACAATAATGGCTAGCGCATCCTAGGATGCGTCACCGCATTGCTTTCTCGCCGAAGAGAGATCCGGTAAATTGGTTTTGCGGCACCAGGTCGGTGACAAGCGCGGCGTCGTGGTTCCGTGCTTGGAACCTACCGCTTCGCAATCTCGGGGAGATTTCAATGTCTTTTCCTTCTATCCACCGCGTCGTCACCGGACACGATGCCGATGGCAAGTCTATTGTGGTAAGCAATGGCCCGCTGCCCACAGTCGTTGATCTGGCTTCTATTCCAGGGATGATCTTTCATGAGATTTGGGAGACTCGCGGCACGCCGGCACCGGTCGACAATAGCCCAGACCCAACAACCGGACCGCTGATGCACCAGCCGCCGGAGCACGGCACCCGCATTCGCTTCGTCGACATGCCGCCGGACGAGGAATACCTGACGGATGGTCAGTCGCAAATGAAGGAGTTGTTCGAGGAGGTCAACGACGCCAAGGGGCTGACCAGAAAGTCCGATTCGCCCCACCCAATGATGCATCGCAGTGAGGCGGTCGACTTCGGCATCGTCGTCGAGGGCGAGATGATGCTGGTGCTCGATGATTCCGAGGTGCCGCTGAAGCCCGGTAGCGTTGTGATCCAGCGCGGCACCAACCATGCTTGGGCGAACCGCTCGGGAAAGCTTTGCCGCATGTTGTTCATCCAAATTGACGGCCAGTACGAGCCATCGATCGCCGCAGCACTCGCGCGGCGATGAGCGGGCATGCTATCTGAATGCGTGGGCGAGGTGCCCCAAGCCGGAGAACTCTACGTGGCCTCACCGTCCCTTGGGCGTGCGAGCGAGGCAAGAAGGCCGGCGGCGACCTGAAGATCGTGCGTGTCGGCTCCTTCCGTAAACTCGCTGAATACGGGCAGCAGCATGTTGCGCGCGTCCTGCGGCCTTGATGCCGTGCGCCAGATCCGCGCGAGGTCGCTGGCTGCACGCAGCCGCCATGACAGCGCGCCGGTTTCAAGGGCGAGTTCCATCGAGGTGAGGAGAGCCGCCTGCGCGTCGTCGCTCTTGCCCTCGGCGCTGAGAATCGCGGCGTGGACCCGTAGAAGTTCGGGCGCGCACCATCGGTCGTTCTTCGCGTGGGCCCGATCGAGCGCGGCTCGGATCGTGGTCCTGGCTTCGCCGAGGCGACCTTGTCTTGCCTGCAACTCGGCCAGTACGCCAAGATAATAGGGCAATCGGGCAAGGTGCCCGGTAGCGTGGAATTCCTCGATCGCCCGCTCGACACGCTCGATCTCGTCCGCCGCCGCGTCTTCCTGCGCACATCTCAGCGCCGCGCGATAGAACATGGCAACCGGACGGCGGACGTCGAAGCCGTGCCGGTTCGCGTGGTCGTCGAGCATTGCGACATAACGGGCGCACTCCTCATGCCGTCCGGTCCAGTAGAACACCGGGCAGACCCAGGACAATGCATTGCCGAGCGAGAGGTGATGCCTGGTCCTCAGCGCGTACTCGACCGTCGCGCGAGCGGTGTTCAGCGCGGTGTCGGGCGAGCCAGTCAGCCACTGGGCGTGCGACAGCAGGTTCGTCACATCGACGATCCTGTCGGACAAATATCGCACATGGTGGCGCAGGCGCTGCGAGTCGTTGACGTCTCGCAGGTTGAGCTCGTGGCGGCGCTCGAAGCGTCCGCGGACGTCCTGGAGGCGGCCGACGAAGAGCTCGCCGATACCGAGCGCGACTTCCGCCTCGAGCACCGCCGAGGGGACTTCCGCCGCCGCGATCGAGGCGAATTCCTCCAGCGTGCGGACTGCTGCGTCGTTCTCGCCATTGAACAGCTGGAACACGCCGATCAGCCTGAGGCAGCGGACGTGACAATCGATGTCGCCGATCTCGACTGCGATCTCCAGGGCCCGTCGCATGGCGTCAATCGCCGAGGGCAGGAGACCCTTCGTGAACATCGTCGCGCCGCCTAACCAGACCTTGAGCTGCATCTCGAAGGACGTCCCCGCGAGCCCGGCCGAGTCCAGCTCATCGACTGCCTGCGAGACGTGGATGCGACATTCTTCGGTCAGCGAGAGATGGTTCCACAGCAGAAGTCCCGCGACCGTCAGCCGGATGCGAAGCTGCCGATTGGCAGTGTCCTGCCCGGCCCAGACGAGCGCGCCGCGCAAATCGTCGATCAAGCGGCCGTAGGTGGTCCCCCATTCGCCGGCCGGGCGTTGCGTCCACTCGTCCGCGCCCCTCTCGAGTACCTTAAGCACATGTTCTGCGTGACGCTGCCGCACGGCCGGATCCGCGCCGCTGGCGCGCAGGTGCTCAAGGCTGTAGGCGCGCATGGTCTCGAGGAGCCGGTAGGCAGTGCCGTCGGCATTGAGGTCCGTCGCAAGCAGCGATTTCGCAGCAAGCTCCGCCAGCGCGTCCGCCGCATCGGCGGAAGCCATGTTCGAAATCGCCGAAGCATCATCGACGCTGAAGACGCCGGCGAAGACGGAAACGGCGCGCAAGAGCGCGGCCTCGCGCTCCGTCAGCAGGCTGTAGCTCCAGTCCAATGTCTCCATCAGCGTGCGGTGCCGTGCCGGCCCCGCCCGACGCCCCACCAGCAGGCGGAAGCGGTCGTCGAGCTGCCCTAGCAGGCCGCCGACCCCGAAGGGATTGACGCGCGCCGCGGCCAACTCGATCGCCAGCGCGAGCCCGTCGAGCCGCCGGCACAGTTCGGCTGCCGTCGGCGCGTCAGAATCGGTGAGTTCGAACTGCTCCAAACTCTCTGTGGCGCGCTCCACGAAGAGCTGGATGGCGGGGTAGGTGAGCGCTTCCATGGCGCCCGGCTGAGCCGAGGGCGCGGGAGTGCCTAGCCCCGGCAGTCGACGCACGCGCTCTCCCTTGACGCGAAGTGGCTCTCTGCTGGTGGCGAGGATCTTAACGCCCGCCGCGCCCGTCAGGATCAGGTCCGCGCACTGGGCCGCCGCCTCGATGATGTGCTCACAACTGTCGAGCACGATCAGCATCTCGCGGTCGCGCAGATGCTCGCGCAACGTGGCGAGCGCATCCGCGGAGTGCACGGCCAAGCCTATCGCCGTCGCTATTGCGTTGGCCGCAAGCAGCGGGTCTCTCGTTAGCGCAAGATCGACAAGCCAGACGCCATCCTTGAATGACCCGAGCGCGTGTTCGGCGGCAGCGAGTGCTACAGTCGTCTTCCCGATGCCGCCGGCGCCGACAATCGACACAAGCCGCGATTTATCTAGATCCTGTCGGATAGTATCGATCGTATCTCTTCGACCGAAGATCTGTGTTGACGCGATCGGCAAATTGTTGCTGCGGGGCGTTGTCCAGGAGGCTGACTGATAGAAGAACGCCCCCCTAGGTTGAACGGGGGCAATGAACCGATAACCTCGCCCCGTGACCGTCGCAATGTACTCTGCCGCGCCTGGCCCGTCGCCGAGAATTCGTCTCAAGGCGGCCATGTTGACCTTGAGATTACTGTCATCGACGTTGATGCTCGGCCAAGCGCGCACCATCAATTCGCGCTTGCTGATCAGTTCGCCGGGGCGCTCGACGAGTGCCGTCAGGATGTCAAGCGCGCGGCCGCCAATCCGAACCGGGACTTCGCCCTGCAGCAGCAACTGGCGATTTGGAACAAGCGTGAAAGGCCCGAACGAGAACGACGTTGGAGCCCGTTCGGCCAAGTTGTCGTCGGTCACATTCTTCCCCCTCGGAACTCCTGTCCTCCCCTTGGAACTCCTTCGCGGCGACAATCTGAATATCGCGCAGTTGCCAGCCTGCGGAAAGATAAAGGAGCTCCAAGCCTGGAACTTCCGATCCTGCTGCGTGCGCGCATTGCTGAAGGGCTGAGGAAGGCTCTGGACCTGCCAGATGATACCCCTCTCAGTCAGGTCGTCCTGCGCCACCAATCGTCAGAAGGTGCTCAACCCAGATATGCATTCACACCCGGCACGATACATCAGCTTTGGTGCCAACCCCCAGAAGCTGCCAGTCCGCTTCCGGCCCAAATGCGACATTCAACTTTCGTCCCGCTCCTGTCAGGATTTGGTGGCCGTCAGCCGCTTACCTTGCGCCCAGCTCCGCCATGTAAGTCTTCGAAATCCGGTGGGCGAATTCACGGCGTGGTCGTGAACCCGCACTGCTTCTGTTCCATCTCGATCTGCTTGGTGATGCGGATGGCGTTCTGGGCGTAGGCTTCCGTCACCGAGCCGCTGTTGACGGTCTTGTCCTTCAGCGGGCTGACGGCTGCGCAGAGGTGGAAGACATGCTCCGTGTCGGACTTCGCGGCGCCATTTTCCGGCGCGATCCAGTACACGATATCCTGGCCGTTGGGGTGTGCCGCGTCCTTCGTCGCATCGGCCACCGTGGTGGAGTCGGTGGCGATCGCCTGCGCCTGGGCGGCGACTTCGGGCGAACAGGCTGTGGTCGGCTGCCCCGCCTTGATCTGCGCCGCGCACTGGTTCATGTCCTGCGTGTACTGCTCGACCGACGGGGGCTGGTAACTGACCCCGATCAGCGTCGCAATCACGGCCAGCACAGCGCCGATGCCGCCGGCAACCTTCTTGCTCTTCGGGTCCATGTTCTTGTCGTTGAGGATCAAGAGAACCAGCGGCAGGAAGGCAATCAGCGTGATGATCGCGCCGAGCTGGTTCTGGACGAAGAACCTGAACGTGTCGGAGGCGCGCGCCGGATCCTTCCGGTTGGCCGCCTTCCAGAGCAGGCTGCCGGCGATGGCGAAAATCGCGATCCCGACCAGAATGCCGATCAGCAGCGGCAGGTTTCCGTGGTCGAACTTGTGCCGGTAGAGCAAGACAATCCCGGCGATCTCGCCGCCAATGGCAATGATCCACGACAGCGCAGCAAAAAGGCGCAGCCGCGTGGCGCCGGACTTCTGGCCCTGCGTTGCTTGCCAATCCTTGGTAACGTCTACGGCCGGCTTGTTGTCGTCAGTCATGACCAGGTCCCCCGGTATCGACACTTTTGCAGGGCGGCGTCAAAGGCGCCCGGCGCAGCGTCATTGAACGAACGTCGCCTGCCTCAGCGCGAAAGCGCCACGGCAGACCGTATCCCCATCCATATTGCGCATGAATGGATTCGTCCATAGCCACCGGGGCAGGGGCCGACGCGGCGAGGGTTGCGTTCTACGTGGTCGATGGGGGCAAGTTCACTCGGGCAGTTGGGCAGGGCAATCGCCTATGGCGCTCCCCCTCTCCGTCCGCTACGCGGCCACCTCTCCCCCATTTCATGGGGGCGAGGAAACGTTAATCACTGATGTCGCGCCCTCCGAAAGCTTGGGTTCCTCGCCCCCCACAAAGTGGGGGAGAGGTGGCTCGGCGAAGCCGAGACGGAGAGGGGGCTGGCGCCCCACTCACCCAGGAAAGATCGTAAACCCGCCATCGACGCGGATGACCTGGCCGTTGATGAAGCGTGCGCGCGGGCCGGCGAGGAAGGCCACTGCTTCGGCGATCTCTTCCGGTTCCGCATAGCGGTTCAGCGATTTCTTAGCTGAATCCATGCGCTCCGGGTCGACCACGCGGGTCGCCTGGAAGCGTGCCGTCTTGGTGGCGCCGGGGCTGACGGCATTGATGCGCACGCCGTCGTCGATCAGTTCCTTGGCGAGGCAGCGCGTGTAATGCACGACCGCGGCCTTCAAGGTGGAGTAGACGACCTCGGGCGAGCAGCCGAGATGTGCCGCCGCCGACGCGATGTTGATGACGGAGCCGCCGCCGCGCTGCTTCATCGGCGGCACGAAGGCCTGGCAGACCAGCATCGTGCCGATCAGATTGTTTTCGGTGAGCACGCGGATGTCGGCCAGGTCGATGTCGAGGGCGTTGTTCGGGTTCGGCTTGCCGCCCTTGGCGCCGATGTCGCCGCCGGCACAATTGACCAGCACATGCACGTCGCCGAGATCGACCTCGATCTTGCGCTTCATCTCGGCCACCGCCTTCTGGTCGCCAATGTTGCCGGTCACCGAGGTGACCTTCGTCCCATGCCGCTTCAGGCGTTCGACCACTTCGGCGAGATTGGCGAACTCGCCATATTTGGCCGGCGCTTGCTCGTCCATGTCGTGGATCGCGACATTGGCGCCGAGTTCGGCCAGGCGCTCGGCCATCACGCGGCCGAGGCCACGGCCGGAGCCGGTGACGAAGGCGGTCAATCCATCGAGTTCACGTGCCGTCATCGGATCTTCTCCATCAAACCAAGGTTGCGCATGTTGGCGGCGCTGCGCCGGATCATGTCGAGTTCATAGGAAACCAGGGAAGCATCGTCTTCGCGCTCCCAAGGGGTGCGGGTGTCGGCATCATCGGGCAGCCGGTTGCGCTGCGCGGCCGCCAGGCAGGCGGCAAATTCGCGCGCCGTCTTCGGCGGGTAGCCGTGCCACCAGTCGTCGCTGAGAAAGCGGACATGCCGCGCCTCCAAGGCGCCGGGTTCAAGAACCGCGGTCATGCGATCGTGGTGTTGGCCAAGAATTGCAAACAGCTCGGCAAACGGCACCGCGCCATCGCCGATGGCGCAACGGATCAGCCGGTAGCCTTCGCTCGTAAACTGCACGCGGTAGTCCTTGAGGTGGACATGCCGGACATAAGGTGCGATCCGCCGCGTAAAATCGAGCGGCGCTTCGCCGACCGGGAATGTGTTGCCGGTGTCGAAGGTGACGCCGACGCCGTCGCCGCCAAGCGCGCAGAAATCGACGAGTTCCTGGCTGGTAAAATCCTGGTGGTTTTCGATCGCAAGGATGTAGCCTTCGGCAACCGCGCGCGGACCCCACTCCTTCAATCTCTCGCGAATGATGCCGCCGTACTCGCTCCATGTCTCGCCGGCAGCGTTGCGGTCGCCACACAGAACTGGCGTCAGCGCCGTCCGGATGATTTTCGCCCTCAGCAGGCGTGCGGCCCGAAATGCCTCGTCGAGCGGTTCGCCCACGAGAAGGCCGCCGCTGACGATCGGCGTGATGCCAAGGCCGGCGAGCCTTTCGCGCAGTGCGATCACCGCGTCGTCGGAAAGCTCGCTCAGCCATGGTACCCAGATCTCCAACACGCGCGCGCCGAGTTCGGTTGCCAGCGCGATGAAGCCTTCGAGCCCCGCCGGCCTCGGATTGGCGCGTGGCGTGCCGCGGCCCTGGAGGCCGAGATGATAGGTCAGGCCGTAGGGGTTGAGGCCGACCTCGAGCATGAAGCGATCCTTTGGTTCGGTCATCGCAAGCCGGCATCCACGGTGATCGACTGCTTGGTGATCATGCGGCTGTCGTCGGCGGCCAGGAACAGCACCGTGCGCGCGATCTCGTCGCCGAGCAGAACCCTGGGGATCATCTGGCGCTGCACGACCTTGTCGACGGACGCCTGCGTCTTGAACCAAAGCTGCCTCTGCCGGTCGGTGATGACGGCGCCCGGCTCGATGGCGTTGACGCGGATGTTATCGCGGCCAAACGCCTGCGCCAAAGCGAAGGTCAACCCGACCACCGCAGCCTTGGCCGCCGCGTAGGGCGCCATCTCCGCTGCGCCGAAACGCCAGGCGATCGACGAAAAATTGACGATCGACCCAAAGCCCAATTCCTTCATGTGCGGATGCACGGACTGGGCGGCAAAGAAGTGGTGCCTGAGATTCACGTCCTGGGCGTGGTCCCAGGTCGCCTGCGTGATGTCGGCGACCGGGTGGCGATGGTCGTCGGCGGCGTTGTTGACCAGCACTGCGACAGGTCCTAGGCGCTCGCGCACCGTGCCGATCGCAGCCTGGAGGGCAGGGATATCGGTCACGTCGCAGCGCATGAACAGTGGCGCGTGCGGTGCCGTGGCGAGTTCACGCGCCAGCGCCTCGCCGGCCTCCTGCTGCAGATCGAGAAACGCGACGCGTGCACTATTGGCGGCGAAGGCACGGACCGTGTCGGCGCCGATGCCCGACGCGCCGCCGGTGATCAGCACGACACGCTCAGTCAGGCTCGGATAGATGGCGAAAGACAAGGCAGAACTCTTTCAGATCAGGTCAGATCAGGCGTTGGGTCGTCGGGTCGAACAGGCAGGCACGCGCCATGTCGATGCCGAGCGTCACCGTCTCACCCATAAGCGGCGTGCCGTCGGGGTCGAAACGGCCGGTGATCTCCTTGCCGCCCAGGCGCAGAACGGCCATCGTCTCGGCGCCTGTCGGCTCGACCAATTCGACCACGGCATCGATCTGCGCGATGCCTGGCTTGCGGCGCGCAAGATCGGGATCGAACCGGTAGATATGCTCCGGCCGGATGCCGAGAATGAGCTGTTGGGGCGTATTGGATGGAAGCGTCTGGACGACCGGCAGGCTGGCCGTCTTGCCGTCGGCGGTCTGCAAGGCAACAGACGGGCGACCGCCTTCCTGGCTCAGTTCGGCCGGCAGAAAATTCATCGCCGGCGAACCCATGAAGCCGGCGACGAACATGTTGGCCGGACGATTGTAGATCGTGGCCGGCTCGTCGAATTGCTGCACCTCGCCCTGATGCATCACCGCGATGCGCGATGCCAGCGTCATCGCCTCGACCTGGTCGTGGGTGACGTAGACCGTCGTCTTGCCGACGCGGTGATGCAGCTTCTTGATTTCGGTTCGCATGTCGACGCGCAGCTTGGCGTCGAGATTGGAGAGCGGCTCGTCGAACAGGAACAGTTTCGGATCGCGCACCAGCGCCCGGCCCATCGCGACGCGCTGGCGCTGGCCGCCCGAGAGCTGTCCGGGCTTGCGCCCGAGCAGCGGTTCGATCTGCAGGAAAGCTGCAACCCGCTTGACGGCCTCGTCCTGCTGCGGCTTCGGCACGCGGCGGCTTTCCATGCCGAAGGTGATGTTCTCGCGCACCGTCATCGTCGGGTAGAGCGCGTAGGACTGGAACACCATGGCGATGTCGCGGTCCTTCGGCGCAACCGAGTTGACCAGCCTTCCGTCGATGCGGATCTCGCCGGAGGTAACGGTTTCCAGCCCGGCGATCATCGCCAGCAGGGTGGACTTGCCGCAGCCGGACGGCCCGACCAGCGCGATGAACTCGCCGTTCTGCGCCTCGAGATCGATGCCTTTCAGCACCTCGACCGCGCCGAAGTTCTTGCGCAGGGATCGGATGGTCAATGTCGACATGCAATGCCCTTCTTGGCGGACGAGGTTAGGGCAATCGCATAGGGCGATGCCAGCCCCCCACTCCGTCTCGGCTTCGCCGAGCCACCTCTGCCCCCACGTTCGTGGGGGAGAGGAAATGCTAATCTCGGAGGTCGCGGCCGTGAAAGGCTTGGGCTTTCCTCTCCCCCATGAACATGGGGGAGAGGTGGCCGCGAAGCGGACGGAGTGGGGGACTGGCGATGCCATGGGCGATTGCCCTGCGCACGGGTGATCGGCGATTGGAGGCTGGCTCCGCCCAAGTGATCGCGCCTCATTTGATTGCGCCCTGGGTCAGGCCGCGGACGAAATACTTGCCGCCGAAGAGATAGATCAGCAGCGGCGGCAGCGCGCCGATCAGCACGGCGGCGCTCATGACATCGTAGGCGCGGACATTCGTGCCGCTTGCCGTCAGCGCGACGAGCGCGGCCGTGATCGGCTGCTGCTGCCCCGAGGTGAAGACGACACCGAACAGATATTCGTTCCAGATGCCGGTGAACTGCCAGATCACCGTGACGATCAGGATCGGTGAGGAGAGCGGCAGAATGATCTTGCGGAAGATGCGCCAGAAGCCGGCGCCGTCGATGCGCGCCGCCTTGATGAGATCGTCGGGGATGCTGACGTAATAGTTGCGGCAAAACAAAGTGGTGAACGAAATGCCTTGGATGACGTGGATGAGGACGAGCCCGTAGACCGAATTGCTGAGGCCCAGATTGCCGAGGATGAACGCCCACGGCATCAACGAAATCTGGCCCGGAATGAAGACGCCGAGCAGCATGCAGGTGAACAGCGCTTCCGAACCCCTGAAACGCCATTTCGACAGGATGTAACCGTTCATCGCGCCGACCGCCGTCGAGATGATCGTCGCCGGGATGGTCATTTTGAGAGAGTTGTAGAAGTTGCGCTGCATGCCTTCGCAGGTGCCGCCGATGCAATAGCTGCTCCAGGCCTGGCCCCAGGCTTCGAGGCGGAAGCTGCGCGGCAGCGAGATCAACCCGTTGCGCGCGATCTCTTGCTGGTCGCGGAATGAATTCAGCACCACGACCAGCAACGGGATCAGGTAGATCGCCGCAAAGACAACCAGCAGCCCATAGATGAGAAAGCGGGTGAAGAAATGCCGGCGCGCCGCAGCCCTGGCGGCGCGACGATCGAGCGACTGGTCGAGTGAGACGTCAGCCATGGCCGGCTTCCTTGCGCCGCCGCCAGACCACCCAGAACGAATAGGGCACCAGCACCACGGCCAGAGCGGCAAGCATCATGATGGCGGCGGCTGCCCCTTCGCCGATCTGGCCGCGTTGGAACATCAGGTCATAGACGTAGATGGCGGGGAAGGTGGTCGAGATTCCGGGACCGCCTTTGGTCAGCGCCGCCACCAGGTCGAAGGTCTTGATGGCGAACTGGATCTGGATGACGGCGACCGCCAGGAAGATCGGCGCAATCGTCGGCAGCAGCACCTTGCGATAGATGCGGAAGGTCGAGGCGCCGTCGATCTGCGCGGCCTTGACGAGATCCTGGTCGACCGAGCGCAGACCGGCGAGGAACAGCGCCATGGCAAAGCCCGAGGCCTGCCAGACGCCGGTGATGATCACCGCGTAGATCGCATAGTGCCGGTCGCTGGCGAGTGCGAAACTGAAGCTCGTCCAGCCCAGTCCGCGCACCAGCGCCTGGATGCCGTCGACCGGGTTGTAGAGCCAGCTCCAGACCGTGCCGGTGACGATGAAGGAGACGGCCAGCGGATACAGGAAGATCGTGCGCCAGGCCGCTTCGCCGCGCACCCGCTGGTCGATCAGGATCGCCAGCAGCAGTCCCACCGCCATGGAGCCGATAATGTAGAAACCGCTGAACAAAAACAGATTGTTGTAGGCGATGTTCCAGCGCCGGTTCGCCCACAGCGACGCGTAGTTGTCCAGGCCGACGAAGCCGTAGGTCGGCAGCAGCGAGGAGTTCGAGAGCGAGATGTAGAGCGTCCAGCCGGTGAACACGAAGACGTAGACGAAGCTCGCCACAAGCGAGGGGCCGAGCACCAGCAAGGGCACCGCGGAGCCCAGCCGCTCCCGCCAGGGGCGGGCAGGGGCCGGGGCCGACAGGATCAGGTCGTGATTTGACATTCAGAGCACGGGAATGGCAGGGCGCGGGACTGGGATGGCGGATGGCCGGGTGCGATAGTCATTGCGCCCGGCCATTCCTGACTATTTCTGTGCTTCTGCCGCGTCGGCCATCGCATTGGCGCCATCCTGCGCTGACATGTCGGGCGTCGCCACGAACTCCGTGATGGAGTCCATGATCGCGCCGCGCATCTTCTGCGGGATGGTCATGTTGTGCGCCATCGAGCGGACCAGCGTGCCTTCCTTGATCGACGCCTGCAGATCCTTCTGCGAGAGCTGCTGGCACGGATTGAAGCCCTTCGACAGGTCGATATCCAGGCGTGCCGGGATCGATCCCTTGGCCTGGTTGAACACCGTCTGGAAATCGGCCGACAGGATCAGGCTGGCCAACAGCTTCTGGCCGTCGATGTAATCCTGGTCCTTCTGCTTGAAGAACACGACCGAGTCCGAGTTGAGGATGAAGCCGGGTTTGCCCCAATCGGTCGGCGCCTGGGCGCAGACATAGTCGGTGCCTTCCTTGAAGCCGGCGGCGGTCAACAGGCCGATTGTCCAGTCGCCCATGATGTGGAACGCCGCGTCGCCCTTGCCGACCAGCGCCGACATCGAATCCCAGTCGCGGCCGACCATGCCCGGATCCATGTACTTGCTCGTCATCAGGCGCATCTGCTCGAAGGCCTTGACCATCCCCGGGCTGCGCATGGCTTCGACATCGCCCTGGACGAAGGCCTTGCGATAGAGATCGATGTCCTGGCCGTAGAGCACGACCTCGAACACCGTCGAATCCGTCCAGTCGGCGGTCGAATGCGAGATGCAGATCTTGCCTGAGGCGACGATCTTGTCGCAGGCCGCATTGAACTCGGCCCAGGTCTTGGGCATTTCCGTCACACCAGCAGCCTGCATGACCTTCGGCGACGCCCAGAGCCAGTTGATACGGTGGATGTTCATGGGCGCGGCGACCCATTTGCCGGTCGGCTTCATCACCGGCAGCAATTCCGGCGCTACCACTTTTTCCCAGCCTTCCGAGGCCGCCAGCTCGTCGAGATCGGCGGTCATGCCGGTCTCGTTCCACTCGGCGATTTCGGGGCCTTTGAGCTGCACGGCGGGCGGCGCATTGCCAGCGATCACGTCGGCACGCAGTTTGGCCAGCGTGTTGGCCGTGTGACCGGCGATCGAGGTCTGTTCCCATTTGCCGCCCTTGGCAGTGAACATCTCGCCGAGCTTGGCGATCGCCTGGGCGTCCGACCCGGTCGACCATTGGTGCAAAAGGTTCGTCTTGGGCTCGGCGAAGGCTGCCCCGGCGACAAAGGTGCACGCAGCAGCAGCGACCGCGAAGGCGGTCATGACGGATTTCATGGTTTCACTCCCATATGTGGTTGCACGGTTCGTATCGACCGCTTAGGCCGCGGTTTGAAGCCGCCGCCGGCGAGATGCGTTAATCTCGAGTTCTTTCCAAGATGACATATTGGAGCTATCAGTCAACGATGTTTATGTTGATCCATGACAAAACCTTCGCTTAGAACCTGGCTGATCGACAGACCGTCCGCGTCGCCGGAGAGCGTGATCGTGCGCTGCCTGGGCGAGCGCGGCGTGCTCTCCGCGTCGCAGATCGCACGCGTCACCGGTCTGGCGCGCTCGACGGTGTCAACCGCGCTCAACGGCTTGAGAAAGTCAGGAATGGTGATCGAAGCCACGACGAGCAGCGATGGCATCAAAGCTATAGGCAGGCCGGCAGCGGCGGTGACGCTCAATCCGACAGCGGGCACCTGCGTCGGAATTCACCTCGCTCTTCACGAGATACGGCTGATCGTCGCCGATGTCTCACATTCCGTCATTGCTGAACAAACTATTCCCATGGCCTTGGACTACCAGCCGCAACAGGCGGCCCAGGCGGTCAAATCGGCAATTGCCCAATCTTACAGGGAAAACGGTCTGCCGGTGGCGGGGCTCCTGGGGGTCGGGGTCTCCGTCTCCGGCCCTGTCAGCCGTGACGGAATGGTGCTGCGCGCCAGCATGGTTCCAACCTGGGCCGGCGTCAACATACGAGATGTGTTCGGGCCTGTGCTGGAACAGCCGATCTTCGCCGACAATGAAAGCAACTGCGCTGCCATTGCCGAGTTGATGTGGGGCGCGGCCGTCGGCCATGACGATTTCGTGCTGTTCAAGATCGATCTGGGCGTCGGCGGCGCCATTGTCCAGCATGGCCGGCTGGTGACGGGCATCGCCGGCGGCGCCGGCGAATTCGGGCACATCAGCATCGATCCCGGCGGCGACCTTTGCCGCTGCGGCAATCGCGGATGCCTGGAGCTCTATGCGAGTTTTGCCCGGCCGCTGGAACAGATTTCGCGTGTCGTGGGGCGGCAAGTCACCATGGACGATGTCATCGCCATGGCCGAACAGGGCGACGTCAGGGCGTTGCGGATGATCGAGGATACCGCCGAGATCGCCGGCCGGGGTCTCGGCCTGATCGGCTCGGTGCTCAATCCGCCGCTCATCATCATCGGCGGTCACATGGCGCTGGCAGGCGACATTCTGCTGACGCCGCTGATCGCGTCCTATGAACGCCACACGCTGATCAAATCCCGCGATGTCGCTCCGGCCCTGCGCACACGCATCATCATTGGCAAGCACACGGAGAACGATGCCTTGCTGGGCGCGGTCGGCCTGGTGCTGCGACACCAGACGAAGGAACTGTCGCTGGGGTGAGCGTCAGCGTCAACCACACCTATCCACGCCCTTGAGCGCATCGGCACGGGACGATTTGGGCAAATCCGCGATCCGTCGAACAGAGGCGTAAAACCTTGGGTAATCGCCCGAACACAGGTCGAACAAGCGAAGAAAGGCCGGAACCTGTTCACCGTAGACTGCCGTCGCGGCGAGCTTTGCGTTGTTGATCGGGGCATTGAACCAGGCGTCGTATCCCCGGTATCCGGCCCAGTCTTTGTCGCGCATCTGCCGGTAGCGCACGCGCAGCCTGTCGATCGTGGCGGCTTTGGCAGCCGCCATCCGCTCCGGGGGACGGGGACTTGCATAAACCTGTCGTAACTCGTCGCGCGTTTTCGACACCAGTCCGAGAAAATCGGCGTTGCGCTTGCGGTCGGCTTCGTAGCGGCGCAATCCGGCCCGATCGCCGGCGGCGCGGAGCCACTTCCTGACGCCGCTGGTTTCGACGGCAACGGCGAAAGCCTCGTTGAATGCGGAATCGCCATCCACATAGAGGCGCTGATGCGCCAGTTCATGAAAGACAAGGCTTGCCAGATAGGTGTCGTCCTGACGCAGCATGGTGCTTAGCAGCGGGTCGCTGGACCAGCCCAGGGTGGAATAGGCGGTGACGCCCGAGACATAGACGTCCAGCCCCTGCTTATGAAGCTCGACGGCGCTCTCGGCCGCCGACTTTCGGGAGAAGTAACCCCGGTACGGAACGCAGCCGAAGACCGGGAAGCACCATGTTATGGGCGCGAGCGAGAATTGCGGCGCGGCAAAAACGGCAAAGGTCACGGCGTCGCGATGGATGTCGACATAGCTGCGGTAGCTGCTGTTGTCGGGCAGCGCGAGTTCGTCGGTCGCAAACTGTCTTATGGCGCTCGCCGACGTCAGCCTGGCGCGCAAGGCCTCGGGCGTCGCAGGATCATGGATGAGTTTCCCGACATTCCTGCGCGCCGCCATGATCTGCACATGACCCTCCAGTGACTGCGCGTAGTAGGAAATGCTTGTGCAGCCGGTCACCCCGGACGCCATGATCGCCGCGGCAAGCATCCGAAGAACGCGCTTCACAGTTTGCCCACCCTTGCTCGTCGCCCCATGCAGCGATGTCTCCCCGTTCTCAAACAGGCGCGCCGATTTTCGTCAAGGGCAGCGCGGCGGCAGGTCGGACTTTCGACTTTGGCTGGTTGGCAATGCGGCCATTCGCCTAGGATGGGAGGTCCACCGCGGTATCGGCGAAGCCCCGAATCTGTGTTAAGCCGCCGCTCGACCAACCAAAGGACGACAGCTGTGAGCGAACCCACCGTGGCCCAGGCGACCGAGAGCATTTATGCCTCGCTGCGGGCGGACAATGCCGACATCGACGCCCATATCGCGACGCTCAAGGCAGCGCTGGCTCGAGAAGGGGCAAAACAGGCAGTGTTCGATCCGGCCAAGTTGGCGCAGAACAACCGCCAGGGCCGCAAGTTGATGCAGGCATATTTTCGCCAGCGCGGCGTGAGCGTGAGCTTTTCGGACCAGTAGAGCGGCGCGCGTCGACTAGCTGCCGGCCATAGCCCAGACCGGAAACGCCCGCAGTATTGCCTTGTAATTGGTGGAGCGCTCTCTATCGAATAATATTGAGCGCAATATTGCAGTTACCGCCGCCGCCATTTGAAATGGCCTGGCCCCAAACGTCCATTGCTGAATCAGTGCGCGGCAATCGGCTGCCTCACGAATCAACTTAAGTCAAGAGATACCGACTTGCGAGCCGGGTATTTTGCTGACATGCTCTGTTTTTTATGGGGTTTTGCACCTTGGCAGGTGCTCAAATGGAAGGGCAAAAGCATGGCAAAGGAAGCTACGAATACCGTTTCTTCAGAAAAGAAGGCGGACGCAAATCTGATAGGTAACACGGAAGGAAACGGGCTGAACTTCATGGGAGTCCAGGCCCGCGAGAACGGCGCCCCCGGCGCCGGCGACGGCGTCGGCGTCGACAAGATACGTGACCTGCTGTTCGGCAACCAGATGCAGGACTACGACCGCCGTTTTTCCAAGCTTGAGGAGCGGGTCTTGCAGCGCTTCAAGGATGTCGAGTCCGAAGCCAAGCGCAATCTCGAAATGTACGAGTTGAACGCAAAGAAGCAGATCGATTCGCTTGCGGGGCAGTTGCGGAACGAAAAAGATTCGCGAGCCGACGCCGACAAGGAGATCGATCGGAATCTTCGCGAGCAAAACCAGGCACTTGAAAAGCAGGTGCGCGCGTTGTCGGATCAACTGAGCGAGCTTGAGCGCGACGTTTCGGACAGGATCAATCGGAACGATCATTCGCTGCGTGAGGAAATCAAGCAGAAGAATGAAGGCGTTCAGATGCTGATCGAGAAGATGTTTGCCGATCTCAGCAACGTCAAGACCGACCGAAATCTTTTGGCCGGCCTGTTTGTCGAGGTTGCAAAAGCTCTCAATCAGGATCCCGTCGGCAGCAAGAGCAACTCGGACCGTAGCTGGAAAGCGAGTTGATGGGACCTTGACGTCAACCGTCGACCCATTCAACCTTCCGCAAAGAACAGCCTCGAACGATAAAGAGATTGATCGCGAGGCTCTGGCTCGTCTTTTGATCGAGATCGCCCGGAACGTTGATCCGGATTACCGTGCGCAGTTCGAGACGGTTCCAACCGCCGATCCGCGCATGGAAACGCTGCGGCAGTTGCTGGTCAGCCGCGAAATCTCCGAGCTTTCACGCGTCACGCATCTGCTCGACGAACCCGAGCAGCTTGCGGCGGCCGTGGGTGACGTTCTTCCCAGTGCGACCGCACGGGCGTCTCATACGCAACTCGGCGAGGCCCTTGCGCCAGCCGTCGAAAGGGCTGTGCAACGGTCGATCCAGAAGAGCCCGCGCACGCTGACGGACATATTGTACCCGGTGTTTCTGCCGGCAATTCGCAAGTCGATCGGCGAAAAGATCGACCAGACCTTTCAGTCGCTGAATGAAACTCTAAGGCACATATTCACCTGGCACGGGCTCAAGTGGAGACTTGAAGCCTGGAGAACAGGGGCAAGCTTCTCGGAAGTTGTTCTCAAGCATTCCCTTGTCTACCGTGTAGAACATGCCTTCCTCATTCATCGCACTTCCGGTCTTTTGATAGCGCATGTAACGGCCGATAATGCGACGAGCGAAGATCCTCAGCTTATTTCTTCGATGCTCAGCGCGATTCAGGATTTTGTGAAGGACTCGTTTAACGAGAAAGAGCAGAGCGGCCTGGACACAATCCGTTTCGGCGAGCTTCGTCTCTGGTCGGAAGTTGGATCGTTTGCGACCCTGGTTTCGGTGATCCGGGGAAATCCGCCGGAGGAATTGCATGAAATCGTTCGCGATGTGTTGCTTCGCATCCATGAGCAATCCTCAGAGGCTTTAGAGCAGTTTGACGGCGACGGTTCGCAGCTGGCCTCCGTAGAGGCGCAGTTGCAGACCTGCGTCGAGCTCAAGCAGGAGGAATCAAACGAGGGATTTCCGTGGCTGGTGGCGGCCGTTGCCCTGTTGCTCTTGAGTCTGGCAGGCGGTTGGTACTTTCTTTCCTGGCAATCAGCGCAGCGCTGGCAGGCATACGTGTCGCGCTGGCAGGCTTACGTGTCGCGAGTGGAGGCGCAGCCGGGCATCATCGTTGCCGAACAGCAGGTACGCGATGGCCAGTTCTATATTGCCGGCCTGAGGGACCCGCTTGCCGTCGACCCACAGTCGCTGTTGTCAGGCACGGGAGTCGATCCGGCCGGGGTTCATTCGCAATGGCAATTCTATCAGAGCCTTGAGCCGGAGTTCGTGCTGAAGCGGCTGACGGCGTCGCTGGCTCCTCCGGAAACAGTGCGACTTTCGATCGTCAACGACCGCATCGTTGCCGAGGGTGAGGCTCCCGACACCTGGATCGCCCGGGCGCGCGCGGCGGCCCAGCAGCTTTCGGCAGGCGGGCCGGTCTTCGACATCTCGGGGGTTCGTGACGTGAGCCCCGAAGTGCGCGCAGCGGAGCGCTGGCAGACCTATGTGTCGCGACTGGAGACCCAGCCAGGCATCATCGTTGCAGACCAAAAGATACGCGACGGCCAATTCTATATCGCCGGCCTGCGAGACCCGCTTGGTGTCGATCCGCAGTCGCTGTTGTCGGGAACAGAAGTCGATCCCGCCCGGGTTCATGCGCAGTGGCAATTCTATGAGAGCCTTGCGCCGGAGTTCGTGTTGAAGCGGCTGACGGCGTCGCTGTATCCGCCAGATACAGTCCGGCTTTCGATCGTCGATAATCGCATCGTTGCTGAGGGTGAGGCGCCCGACACTTGGATAGACCGGGCGCGTGCGGCGGCCCGACAGCTTTCGGCAGGCGGGCCGGAATTCGACATCTCCAAGGTTCGTGATGTGAGCCCCGAAGCACGCGCGGCGGAGCACTGGCAGTATTATGTGTCGCGACTTGAGGCCCAACCGGGAATCATCGTCGCCCAACAAACGGCGAGGGGTGGACAGTTCTACATTTCCGGCCTGAGAGACCCGCTTGCCGCCGACCCGCAAGCTCTGCTGTCCGGAACGGGGGTTGATCCTGCCCGCGTTCATTCACAGTGGCAATTCTATCAGAGCCTTGATCCGAAGTTCGTGGTTAAGCGGCTGACGGCGTCGCTGAACCCGCCGAAAACGGTTCAGCTTTCGATCATCCAGGGTCGCATCGTTGTCGTCGGCGAGGCACCTGCCGGCTGGATCAACCGGGCGCAGGCCGCCGCCGAACAACTTTCGGCGGACGGAGTGGTTCTGGATGTCTCGCAGCTCACTGAGCTGAACCTTGCAGAACTTAATTATTTGCGAGAGGCCATCCAGGCGACCAATGTCTTCTTCCCGTCCGGCAAAGTTGTGCCGGGACCGGAGCAGGCGCCGGTTCTCGACAGGTTGGCGGAACAAATCAAGGAATTCGCCGACAATGCCCGCAAATCAGGCGTAACAGCGCGGTTCATGTTGACTGGGCATTCGGACGCCACTGGTCGTGAGACGGCCAACGCGTCGATCAGCACCGCCCGCGCCGAGGCAGTTCGTGCGCTTCTCAACAAGCGCGGCGTCGTTCCGGAACTGCTGCTGGTCCGGGGCGCCGGCACCTTTGAGCCGCTGGTGCCTGAAAATGAAAATAGTCAAGCCGGGAGCTCCACCAATCGCCGGGTTTCGATTACTGTAAACCTGGACTAGCGGAGCCCGAAATGTTGCAAAAAAAGATCTGCATGCTGGGCGGCTTCGCTGTCGGGAAGACGAGCCTGGTTCGCAGGTTTGTGCAAAGCATCTTTTCAGAAACCTACCTGACCACGGTGGGCGTGAAAATCGACAAGAAGAGTGTCGAACTCCCGGGCAAAACCGTAGATCTTATTTTGTGGGATCTGGCCGGCGAAGACGATATCGGCTCATTCCGCGTCAGCTATGTCCGAGGTGCAACCGGGCTCGTGCTTGTCGTCGATGGAACCCGCGCCGCAACCCTTGCCGTGGCGCTCACGCTGCGCGAACGGGTCGAGGCCGAATTCGGCGCTATGCCGTTTATATTGCTGATAAACAAATCCGATCTGGCCGATCGGTGGGCAATATCGGATAGTGAGATTGACGAACTGAGGCAGCGTGGATGGCAAATCTATCTGACAAGTGCGCTCACGGGCGAGCATGTTGATGATGCGTTTCATCAGCTTGCCTTGATGGTCACAAAATAGACCATGCATGGATTGCCAAAAGAGGTCAGAAGTTGGATTTTCAACTTCTTCTCCAATGGGCACTCTGTCGCATATGTGAAAATCGACGCCCAGCTTTGCGTGGCTGCCAAGGGCGGCAATGTCGAACATCACGGACTCTCGTCGCTCCGCATCGGCGAGCCTGTTGCCGAGCAGCTTGAGTTCATGGAAGGTTTGCTGCCTTGCCCGGAGCTGCCGTTTCATATTCCCATGGTCGAACTGCCCAGCGGGCGTGTCGCGGACCTTCATTTTTTTGCTGACGATGACTGCGTGTGGCTGCTCTTTCTTGACGCCAGTGTCGAACGCGCCAACAGGCAGCGGCTTCAGCAGAAGGCTTATGAAATGACACTCCTGCAAGAGAGGGAGCGTCAACTCAACGAGAAACTGCAAGCAGCGAACGAGGCGTTGAGAAAGAGCCAGGAGGGATTGGCGCGTGAGTACCAGCGCGCCGAAGCCCTGCTCCTCAACATTCTTCCGGCGTCGATCGCCGAGCGCCTGAAGGCGCACAAGAAAATTGCTGACAACCACGCAGAGGTCAGTGTGCTTTTTGCCGACATCGTCGGTTTTACGGAACGGGCGCGGACCGTCGGTGCCGTGACGACGCTCGCCATCTTGAATTACTTCTTCAAGGCGGCGGATCGGCTCTCTGAGCGACATGGCTGCGAAAAGATCAAGACAATCGGCGATTGTGTGATGGTGGTCGCTGGCCTGCCGACCGCCCGATCCGATCATGCAAAAGCCCTCGCGCAGTATGCCGTCGAGCTGCGCAAGGCAGTCAAGCGCGAGCGCTTCGCGGGAGAGCCGATACGGCTCAGAATTGGAATTCACTCGGGCCCGATCGTCGCCGGCGTCATAGGCAAGAGGCGGTTCGCTTATGACCTGTGGGGCGAGACCGTCAATCTCGCCTCGCGCATTCAAACGTCCGCGGAGCCCGATGAAATCCGCATTTCGGATGCAACGCACCAACTGCTCGGACCAAAATTTGTTTGCGACCCACTCGGGGAAACGGAATTGCGTGGTGCGGGTCATGTGCGAATGTGGCGGCTCCCGGCCTGATCTGCCGCCTGGCAGTGACGACCCTGGAGCGCATTGCGTCGCAAGCCAGCCAGCCCGACCGCGCCGTTCGCCAGGATCTGCCCCGATAAGTCCAACGCAGCTTGTATGATTCCAGGCTAATATATGCTACCGCTACGTCATGCGCGGACTGCTGGCACTTGGTATGCTGGTATTGGCGGCTACAACTGCAGCCGCAGGTGAGCAATTGTTCGACTCCATCGCCGCCGGCGACAAGGGTGCCGTAGAGCAAGCCCTGGCAGGCGGTGCCGACGTCGACAGCCGGGCGCGCGACCAGGCAACACTCCTCATCGCTGCAGCGCTAGACAACCAGCCGGAAATCGCCGAATTGCTGCTGGGCAAGGGTGCCGACGTCATGGCGCGTAACTCGGGCGGCTTTACCCCGCTTCATGCGGCGGCATTCTCGGGCAGCCTGCCGATCGCCAAGCTGCTGCTGGAAAAAGGCGCGGTGCTCGACGATGCCGCCAACAAGGCGGGCGCTACGCCGTTGTTGGTGGCCGGCGAGGAAAACCACCTTGAACTGGCCGAATTTCTTATCGCGAAAGGTGCGGATGTGAACCATCCCGAGGGTCATGGCTACATGCCGACAACGCGCGCATTCTGGAAGGGCAACACGGAAATCTTACGACTGTTCAAACGCCATGGTGGTACCTGCCAAGCCAAAATCCTTGGCGAGGCGAACGCGGCGAAGTGCGCAGAAATCCACGATTGAAGGAGGATGCAGATGAGCACGATGATCAAGTCACGACTGGTTCGGAATTTGGGGGCGGCCGCCCTGGTCGCGGTCGCTGCGGTCGCCGGCGCGGGATCGGCCCGGGCCGACGATTCGGTAAACACCGGTTATTTCGGCGGTGTGGCGATCATGGGCTACGACACGGTCGCTTACTTCACCGACGGCAAGGCCGTGAAGGGCTCCGAGGAATTCACTTATGAATGGCTGGGGACACCCTGGCATTTCGCCAGCAAGAAACACCAGGAAATGTTCATGAGCGAACCGGTCAAGTACGCTCCTCAATATGGTGGCTACTGTGCTGGCGAAGTTGTGGGCGGTGGGGTCACGGTCAATGTCGATCCCGAAGCATTCAAGATTATCGATGGCAAGCTCTACCTGATCTACGACGTCGACAACGCGGATGATTTCGCCGCGCATGCGGCTGAAAACATACCGAAAGCCGATGCCAACTGGCCGCAGGTCGCGGCCAATTTGGAGCTCGACAAGTATCACTGAGCCCAGGTTCGCCTACTGGACGACCGTGAAGTGAAACACCTTGCTTGTATTGACATAGGAGTAGCCTTTGCCAGCCGCGTCATTGCGTCTGTAGACGGGACCGCAGTCGGGGCGCCCGAACAGGTTCTCGCTCTGCTCGCATAAGAGATCGCCATCGACGTAGACGGTCTCGGTGACCAGCCGCGTCGTTGTGCGGAAGGCCGCCTTGCCGTCGCTCCCGATCTGAAGGAAGGCTGGTTGTAGTGCGGGTTCGATCTGGCCTTGCAGTGTATGGCCAAGGACGAGGGACGCGATCTCCTCACCCTTCAACTGGTCGTGTTCGTACGGGATGAAGCCGTAGGGCCATTCGGGTAGTCCCGCCTGGCGCAGCGCATTGACAATGGTCGTTAGATCCTGCGGGTTCCGGAAATGTTGAGTCATCTGCCACCCAGCCAGGGAGTCCACGTAGCTGGACCCTGCTCCGAGGCGGAGCCCATCGGCAATTGCGGCTTTCGCATCCGGTAGACGACCGCCGCGGACATACGCCGCAGCGAGCGTAAACCGAAAGTTGGCAACTGTGGGCGCGTCGTCGCGTGTGCGTTCGAGAGTCTCGATCGCTTTCTCGACATTCCCCTGCAGAAGAAAAGCCAGCCCGGCAGCTTCCCGGTTGATGGCTGAAAGGTCGGGGTCGAGCCTGAGCGCCGTCTCGACCGCATTGGCCGCTTCGGCGTGATTGCCGGCGTATAGTTGAACATATCCAAGGGCTGCTTGCGCCTCTGCATCGCCCGGACCGATTGAAACAGCCTTCTTGGCAGAGGCAATCGCGTCTTCGTAGCGGCGATTCACGACCTGCATGATACCGAGAATGGCATAGGGCGACGAAAGGTCCGGTTCGAGTTCCAAAGCTCGGCTCGCTTTCTCATAGGCCCTCTTTCGTGCGGGCGCGCTCTGGATGATGTCGTTGAAGGATTCGCGCCAGACATAGACGGTCGTGCGCGCGTCGGCCGCAAAGGCTTCAGCGAAGGCGGGGTCGAGCCCCTCCGCCTTTTCATAGAGCACAAGCGCCGCCCGCAGACCGGCCAGCAGGCCGCTGCGTGACGCCGTCTCGGCTTGTAGGTAGTAGTCGTAGGCCTCGAGATTATTCGTCGGCGGGCGTGCCATGCGCTTGCTCTCCGCTGCCGAAGCCTGGACACCGAGCGCTTTGGCGATCTCCCCGCTCATCTCGTCCTGGACGGCAAACACGTCAGCCATGCCACGGTCGAACCGATTGGCCCACAGATTATCGCCCGTTGCCGTATCGATAAGCTGGGCGTTGAGGCGGATCTGCTCGCCGGTGCGGCGGACGCTGCCCTCGACAACGAAGCGGACGCCAAGGTCGCGCGCGACGTCCGCCAGCGCTGCAGGCTTGTTCTTGTAGGCGAACACCGAGTTGCGCGCGATGACGTCCAGACCGGAAAGCTTGGTGAGGTCGGTGATCAAATCCTCGGTGATGCCGTCCACAAAATAGTCCTGGCTCGGATCACCCCCGAGGTTTGTAAACGGCAGCACGGCAACCGATGGTCGCTCGGCCAGGGAAGACGTCCTCGATTGCCACGCAAACAATCCTGCAAGGAGCACGACGAGCAGGACCGCGATTCCTGCCATTCCGATCGCCCGGGGGGATACCGGCCGGCGAACCGCCACCTTGATTTTCCCTGCGGCTGCAGGATCCAGCAGCAGCCGATAGGCGCGAACCGGATCGGCGATGTTCTTGAGGCGCTGCTCGCCAAGACTGGCAAAGCCGACATCAACCTTGTGCAGCGCATGATCGAACGCCGTGCCCGAGATACATACACCTCCCGGCTCGGCCATAGCCTCGAGGCGCGCGGCGATGTTGACGCCATCGCCGTAGATGTCATTTTCCTCGACGATGACGTCGCCGAGATTGACGCCGATGCGAAACCGGATCTGCCGGGCATCAGCGATGCCTTTGTTGCGATCGGCCATCCGGCGTTGGATCATGGCAGCACACTGGACGGCATCGACGACGCTGGCGAACTCGACCAGCGCCCCGTCGCCCATGAGCTTGATAATGCGCCCGTGGAATTCCTTGATTGCAGGGTCGACCAGTTCGCGACGGCAACTTTTCAACCGCTCGAGCGTGCCGACCTCGTCCTCGCCCATGAGGCGGCTGTAGCCAACCACATCGGCAGCAAGGATTGCGGTGAGCCGTCGCTCCATACCTGCCTGCGCCCTCCCGTCCGATCACGCGGCTTCGTTGCAGCCTATTCCAGTCCCGGGTCGGACGCGAGCGTAAGCAGCCGCTTTCACCGAGACGCGTGCATCTACTGAATCACGACGAAGTGGAACACCTTGCTTGAGTTGACGAAGGAATAGCCGCCGCTTCCATCGTCACGGCGTTTATAGACGGGACCGCAGTCGGGGCGCCCGAACATATTCTCGCTCAGCTCGCACAACAGGTCGCCATCGACACGGACGGTCTCGGTGACCAGCCGCGTCGTGGAGCGGAAGGCTGCCTTGCCGTCGCTCCCGATCTGGAGGAAGGCTTGTTGGAGACCTGGTTCAAGCTGGCCCTGCAACGTATGGCCCAGCACCAGCGCGGCGATCTCTCCGCCCTTCAAGCGATTGCGCTCGTCGCCGGTGAAGCCGAACGGCCATTCGGGCAAGCCCGCCTGCTGCAACGCATCTATGATGAGAGCCAAATCCTGCGGGTTGCGGTATTGCGCGCCGTTGACCCGGTATGCGGACAATGAATCGAACCCCGGTGTCGACATGGCAGCCAGTCCCTCGGCGACCGCCGCCTTCGCATCCTGCAGGCGGCCGGCGCGGGCGTAGGCGGCACCGAGCGTGACCGTGAAATCTCCGACTGACGGCGCATCGTCGCGGGTGCGCTCGAGCGCCTCGATCGCCTTGTCGTTGCTCCCTTGAATGAGAAAGACCAGACCGGCAATTTGCCGGTTGATCGGTGAAAGGTTGGGGTCGAGTCTGAGCGCTGTCTCGACCGCTGCGGCTGCCTCGGCATGATTGCCGGCGAACAGTTGCACGTATCCTAGAGCTATTTGCGTCTCCGCATCGCCGGGGCCGAGCGCAACGGCTCGCTCGACCGAGGCGATGGCTTCCTCATAGCGGCGATCCACGACCTGCATGATGCCAAGGATCGCATAAGGCGACGAGAGGTCCGGATCGAGTCGCAGCGCACGGCTTGCCTTCTCATAGGCGCGCTTGCGCGCCGGCGCGCTCTGCATGATGTCGTTGAACGATTCGCGCCAGATATAGACTGTCATGCTTGCATCCGCCGCGAAGGCTTCGGCAAAGGTAGGGTCAAGCTCCTCCGCCTTGTCGTAGAGCGCAAGCGCCTCCCGCAGCCCGTCGCGCCGGCCGGTCCGTGCTGTCTGCTCGGCCCGAAGGTAGAAATCGTAGGCCTCGAGGTTTTCGGTCGGCGGGCGTGCCATGCGCTCGCTTTCCGCTGCCGAAGGTTGCATGCCGAGCGCCTTGGCGATCTCCCGGCTCATCTCGTCCTGGACACTGAACACGCCAGTCATGCCGCGGTCGAACCGGTTGGCCCACAGATTGTCACCCGTTGCCGTATCGATGAGCTGGGCATTGAGGCGGATCTGCTCGCCGGTGCGGCGGACGCTCCCCTCGACGACGTAGCGGACGCCAAGGTCGCGCGCGACGTCCGCCGGCGCTGCAGGCTTGTTCTTGTAGGCGAACACCGAGTTGCGGGCGATGACATCGAGACCGGAAAGCTTGGTGAGGTCGGTGATCAAATCCTCGGTGATGCCGTCAGCGAAATAGTCCTGGCCTGGATCGCCGCCGAGATTTGCAAACGGCAGCACGGCAACCGATGGCCGCGATGGCATCGAGAACTTCTGCCATGCGAAAATGCCGGCAAGCACGGCAATCGCCAGGGCGGCGGCGCCTGCCAGGATCATGACGCGCGATCCCGGCCGGTGTGGCGCGGATATGACCTTTCCCGATGCTGCGGGATCCAGCAGCAGCCGATAGGCGCGAACGGGGTCGGCGATGTTCTTGAGCCGCTGCTCGCCAAGGCTGGCAAAGCCGACGTCAACCTTGTGCAGCGCGTGATCGAACGCCGTGCCCGAAATACATACACCTCCCGGCTCGGCCATAGCCTCGAGGCGCGCGGCGATGTTGACGCCATCGCCGTAGATGTCATTTTCCTCGACGATGACATCGCCGAGATTGACGCCGATGCGAAACCGGATCTGCCGGGCATCAGTGGTGCCCCGGTCGCGCTCCGCCATCCGGCGTTGGATCATGGCAGCACACTGGACGGCATCGACGACGCTGGCGAACTCGACCAGCGCGCCGTCGCCCATGAGCTTGATAATGCGCCCGTGGAATTCCTTGATTGCAGGGTCGACCAGTTCGCGACGGCAACTTTTCAACCGCTCGAGCGTGCCGACCTCGTCCTCGCCCATGAGGCGGCTGTAGCCAACCACATCGGCAGCAAGGATTGCGGTAAGCCTTCGCTCCATGTGCGGGTGTCTTGCCCCCCCTGGGTCAACGCTTTGCCGACGAGCGTATTCTAGTACTACTTTGATTGCGAGCGTGCTTGGCTCCTGGGGCAGCGGTCAATGCAACCACCATCCCTTGGCCACTTACTTTGCGTTCAGCTCCATCATGTAAGGCTTCGCACTCCCGGGGGGCTTTTCGCCAATGCTGGACAATTACGAGATCGACCGGTTTGGCGTGATCCACCAGATCGACGTCACGCCGATCAAATACGACAAGAAATACATGTCCTACTACGAGGACCTGAGCGACCGCACCATCAAGCTCGGCTATCAGCGGCTTGGCTGGGTGCTGGGGATTACCGGCGAGATACCGCGGTCGGTGCTGGAGATCGGCTATGGCACCGGTACATTCATCGAAGCCGCGAAGATTACCGGGGTTGCCGACTGCGCCGGCTGCGACATCACCCGGTTTCCGCTGCCCAAGGGTGTGCGCTTTGTCGATTGGGAGGAGGCGCTCGCCGGCTCGTGGGATCTTGTGGCCATGTTCGACGTGCTCGAGCACATCCCTGATCTCAGTTTTCTCGCCCGCCTTCAGGCCCGCCATCTGGCCATCGCCGTTCCCTATTGCCGCTGGCGTGAGCTCGGCGCCGATGGCGACGCATGGTTCGAGACGTGGCGCATGCGTCTGCCCAACGAGCATTTGCACCATTTCGACCGCGAGTCGCTGGTGGCGCTGCTGGCGCACCACGGCTTCGAATGCGTGACGCTGAATGGATTCGAGGACGGCATCAGGCTGCGGCCGGGCGAGGCGGGTCCGAATATTCTGTCCGGCTTTTTCAGGAAGCTATAGGCCGGTTCTCTCCGCGGCAGACCTCATTCAAAAAAATGAGGCCCGCGAACGGGCCTCGTCCCGTCGACGGCAGGCCGGTCAGCCCTTCTTCATTGCCTTCATGGCCATGTCCATGTGCATCACGCAATCGTCAGCCTTGTTGGCCTTCATGGCTTCCTTTGCCATGTCCATTTCCTTCATGGCTGCGTCCTTCTTCATGGCGTCGCCGGTCATGGCATCCATGTCAGTCTGCAACTTCATCATCGATGCGTCGTCGCATTTCATCATCGCATCGTCTGCGAACGCCGGTTGAGCGACGACCACAGCCAAAGCAGCTGCTGCAAGTATGGATTTCAGCATGACGTTTCTCCTACCTTTTCCCAATCGGGGATGAATCTCCCCCTTGTTGTTTCGGTAGCAGGCAAAAAACGTTACGCTGGCGGCCCGTTTAATATTTTCGTTCTCTCGGGGAACCTGTTCAGAGAACCGGATTTCGCGGACCCCTGCAGGCTGAAGCGTTGCCTGGCGCGTCACCCCTTGGCCTTCACCAGCCGCTCCAGCGCATCCACAATCAGATCGCAGAACTTCGCATGGTCGAGCTTCATCGCCACCGTGTGGCGGAAGTCGGTCTGCTCGCTCGCCGTGCCGCCGAAATGGTGCATGCCGCCCATTTTCTCGAAGTTGCAGACCGTCATGCCCTTGGTCCACCGTCCCGCAAGCTCGACGCGGATGTCGGCCTTCTCGGTGGTGAAAACGGTCGGGTCGATCATGGCAGCCACGCAGCAGGCGTCATGGATGGCTGGATATTCGATCTGCAACAGACCGCCATGCGCGGTGGCGATGAATGCCCATATATCGAGAATGAACTTGGCCATCGGGCCGCCAATGGCGCGCACCTGTCCTGCAGGTCCGGCGTGGCCAGCGCCTGGTGCGTGAGGTCGAGCCCCACCATGGTGACGTCCCAATCGGCGCGGAACACCACGTCGGCGGCCTCAGGGTCGCCATAGACATTGAACTCCGCCGCCGGCGTGATGTTGCCGCGCGTGTAGGCGCCGCCCATGGCGACGACCCGCTTCACCCGCCCGACGATGCGCGGGTCCTTGCGCACGGCAAGCGCGATGTTGGTGTAGGGGCCGACCGGCACCAGCGTGACCGTCTTCGGCTCATGCGCCATGACCGTGTCGATGATGAAGTCGACCGCATGGCGCTTGTCGAGCTCGAACGAGGCCGGCGGCAGTTCGGGCCCGTCGAGCCCGGTCGCGCCATGGATCTCGACGGCCAGCACCTGATCGATGAGCAGCGGGCCGGGAGAACCCTTCGCCACCGGCACCTTGATGCCATAGGCGGTGCAGACCGAAAGCGCATTGCGCGTGGTGTTCTCGACATTGTGGTTGCCCGAAACCGTGGTGATGCCGAGGAGGTCGATGTTTGGGTTGCCTGCCGCCAACAGAATGGCGATCGCATCGTCATGCCCGGGGTCGCAGTCGAGAATGATCTTTTCCATGGTGGCATCTCCTCCGTCGGCCGAGCTTGACGGGACAAGAGACTGGCGTGTTTGCGCCGTCAAGGCTCTGGCTCTCGACAGATGTAGTGCCACGTCCGCAAAGGCCGGCTGTCTGCGCAGACCGCCCAGCAAGCCCCGTCCGAAGATTCGCAGGCTCCGGAATAAGGCTTGGCCGACAGCGGCTGAATCGACACTTCAGGCCAGCAGGCCAAGTGTCTGACATCGCTGGACGCGTGTACTCTGGCGCGGCCCTTCGTGGCGCTTCTTCAATTCCATAAACTGATTTGCATACAAATGTTTCCGAGCGGGCACGCTATGTGAACCGCTTCACCGTTGCCGCGCAATCGATCGGTTACAGAGGCCGTGCAAGAGCGGGCCCGGGGCAGCGCTCTGCTGCTGCATGGAGGTAACCGATGTTTGAAAGTCTCACCAGAATTCGCGCCGCCCTGGCGCGCGCCAGCAGGCACAGGAAGACCGTGCGGGCACTGAATGCGTTGCCGACGGAGATCCAGAAGGACATTGGCTGGACGGAGTCGAAGGCGATCGATGAGATACGGCTGCCGTTCTAGGCGCAGCAGCGGTCTCCTCAAGATGGAGGGCAGGCTCCTTGCTCTCCTTGCCTACCCCAGCCACCACCACAGCGCCGCAAGCACAAGCATGATCGCGGCGATCGACAGCCCGAGCATGATGTAGCTGCCCTTGATGATGTCGCGGATGATCTTCTTGACGCTTTCGCGGTCGTTGAGGTTGGGGAAGGGCTCGTTGGGCAGCGCCACGCCGAGGAAGGCGCAGAGCGGCGCCCAGCCGTCGCTGACCTTGAACACCAGCAGCTTCTCCGGTGGAACCGCCGCTATCACCTCCTCGGTGTAGGCGTTGTAGCGAGCGATCGCCTTGGCGCGGTCGTCCATCACGCCGGCCAGCGTGCGGCCCCAGACCAGTTTGCTCGACATGTCGCCGAATTTCCGGCCGAACGGCGTCAGCCACTCGAGGATCTTGAACTGCCAGACATTCTTGGTGAAGTAGATCGTGTCGATGGTGCTGTCGTACCAGGCTTCGGCGCCGCGCGGGTGCAGGGTGAGCAGCACCTTGGCGTCGGGATAGGCGGCCATCAATTCGCGCCATACGCAGCATCCCGGATTGTCGACCGTCGCCGTGTAATTGGCGAACACCCGGTTCCAGTCGTGCTGGCTGCCGGGCGGGCTGTTCGCCACCTTGCGCCAGAAATCGAGATGGCCCTTGTTGGCTTTGTTGATGATGACTTCCTGCATGTGGTAGCTGGGAAAACCCAGCCTGTTCAGCGCGGCAAAGGTCGACCATGTGCCGGTGCGGCCGAACCCGGCCCCGATGAGTTCGAGCGTCATTTATCCCCCCGTTTCTTGAGACCGCTTTTCTTTTTATGCCGGTCTGCTCGAAATGAGGTTGCATCCACGGCTTTGGACGCGCAACAATTTTCCACGTTGAGCACCAAAATGTGTTTGCTTTTCCGCCTGGGCCACGCGGAATGACCTTCTGGCTATTCCAGCGGGCGAGGGAGCCTGATAATAGGTCAGGTAGATTGACCTAAATTGCGCTGGACAGGATCATGCCCGGCAATATCCACGGGGAGGTGGGCTTTGAGTTTGATGGACCTGTTGGCGTCGCGCGCCTCGCGCATGAAGGCGTCGGAAATCCGCGAGCTGTTGAAACTGCTCGACCAGCCCGACATCATCTCCTTTGCCGGCGGCATCCCCGATCCGGCTTTGTTTCCCTCGCAGGCCATCGCCGATGCCTATGCCTCGGTGCTCGGCGGCGCGGAGGCGAGTGCTGCCCTGCAGTATCAGGTCTCCGAGGGTTATCTGCCGCTGCGGCGCTGGCTGGCCGGTCAGATGGGCAAGCTCGGCATCGCCTGTGACGAGCACAACATCTTCATCACCTCCGGTTCGCAGCAGGCCCTGGATTATCTGGGAAAACTGTTCCTGTCGCCCGGCGACACCGCGCTGGTGACGTGGCCGACCTATCTCGGCGCGTTGCAGGCCTTCAACGCCTATGAGCCGCGCTATGACCGGCTGACGCCGGATGGCGGCAACATGACGCCGGCCGCCTATCAAGCGGCCGCAGCTGCTGCCGGCGGCAAGGTGAAATTCGCCTATCTGGTGCCGGATTTCGCCAACCCGACCGGCGAGACGCTGAACGCCAAGCAGCGCGAGGCGGTGCTCGATCTCGCCGGCGAGCTCAACATCGCCGTCATCGAGGACGCCGCCTATCGCGCGCTGCGCTATGACGGCGAGGGCGAGCCGCCGATCCTGGCGCTCGACTGCGAACGCTCCGGCGGCATCGAAAACGCCCGCACGCTCTATTGCGGCTCGTTCTCAAAAATCCTGTCGCCGGGCATGCGCGTCGGCTGGGTCTGCGCACCGCGCCGCGTCGTCGAGCGGCTGGTGCTCATGAAGCAGGCCTCGGACCTGCACAGCCCGTCGATCAACCAGCTGGTCATGCACCGCGTTTCCGAGGCGGTCTATGACGGCCAGGTGGAAAAGCTGATCGATGCTTATCGCGGTCGTCGCGATGCCCTGCTTGCCGCGCTCGAGGCCGAAATGCCCGACGGTGTAAGCTGGAGCCGCCCCGAAGGCGGCATGTTCGTCTGGCTGACGCTGCCTGAGGGCTCGGACGCCACTGCGCTGCTCGCCCGCTCGGTCAAGGAAGCCCGCGTGGCGTTTGTGCCGGGCAATGCGTTCCATGCCGACGGGTCAGGTCGCAACACGATGCGGATGAGCTTTACGCTCGCCGATGCGCGCGCCGTGGGCGAGGGCGTGCCGAGATTGGCGAAGTTGATGAAGTAGCTAATCTCCCCCCTTGAGGCAGGGCAATCGCATATGGACTCTTTCGAGGAATCGAACGGCGAACAAATCGGAATCGCGTCGAGAACAAACGTCGCGAGATTCCATCTTTGTTCCGCATATGCGATTCCCCTGCCCCTTGAGGGGGGAGATGGCCGGCAGGCCAGAGGGGGTCGGCTCGACTGGGCGCCAACC
>NZ_JBFUFA010000025.1:0-28651 GCF_056403695.1 Mesorhizobium sp. P2_F7
ACCTCACCAGAGCCCATTGGCAGATCGACCTCACCAGAGCCCATTGGCAGATCGAGAACGGCCTGCATTGGATGCTCGATGTTCATCTGGATGAGGACCTCAGCCGCGCCCGCAAAGACAACGCCCCTGCCAACACCGCGCTCCTAAACCGTCTCGCCAGGAACATCCTCCAACTCGCCGATGCAGACAAAGTCCCCATCAGCCATCGCATCAAGAAATGCGCTTGGAATGACGACTATCTCATCAACGCTCTAAGCCATATGCGATAGCCCTGCCTCAAGGGGGGAGGGATCAAGCCAGCGTCCGCTCCACAATATCCCGCAGATCCGCCGAGAGGTTCTCGGCACCGGCGATGGCCAGCAGCGCTTCCCTGGCCTTGGCTTGCCTGCCCGGTTCCAGCGAGCGCCACGAGCGCAGCGCCGTCGCCAATCTGGCGGCCACTTGCGGGTTGCGCTTTTCGACCTCGAGCACGGTTTCGGCAAAAAACCGGTAGCCTTCGCCGTCGGCGCGGTGGAAGCCGGTCTGGTTGGCGCTGGAGAATGTGCCGACCAGTGAGCGCACCCGGTTCGGATTGGCCATCGAGAAGGCCGCGTGGCCGGTCAGCGCGCGCACCCGCTCGACGGTCCGCGGTCCCGGCACGGCGGCCTGGATCTGGAACCATTTGTCCATGACCAGCGGATCGGCCCCATAGCGCGCCTCGAAGCCAGCCAGCGCCTTGACCGCCTCGGGCGACCCGTCATGGCGATGCGCAAGAACGGTGAGTGCGGCCGCGCGGTCGGTCATGTTGGTCGCGGCTTCGAAATGCCGGGCGGCAAGCTTGGCGCCAGCTGGCAGCAGCGAGAGATAGTCGAGCAGGATGTTGCGCAGCGCTCGTCGTCCCGCACTTGCCGCATCGGGGCTGAACGGACCATCGTCGGCAAGGCGGTCGTAAAGACCGGCGAAGGCGTCCTGATTGGCCCGGGCGACCGCCAGCGCCAGCGCCTCGCGGGCGGCAAAGATCGCGTCGGGATCGATGGTCCTGCCGATGTCGCGGGCAATGTCGGCCTCACCGGGAAGCGACAGCGCCAGCGCGCGGTAGGCGGGCTCAAGCGTCTCATCGCCGGCGATCTTGCCCGCAAGCCCGGTCAGCCTGGCGGTGAAGGCCGGGTTTGCGCCGCCAAGGATCTGGCGGAAAGCTGCTATCAGCGCATCGGTGAGCAGCGTGTTGAACGCCTGCCAGCGCGCGAAAGCATCGCTGTCATGGCCGGCGAGGAAGAACTGGTCGTCGGTCTTCTGCTCGACCGAAAGCGTGATCGGTGCCGAAAAGCCGCGGTTGAGCGACACTGCCGGCCGCTCGGCGACGCCGGAGAAGCGCACCATGTGACGGCGCTTGCGGATATGGATGACGCCATCCTCGACGGCGGCGCCCTCGACACCATCATAGGCGACCGGCTCGCCGCCGGTGCCGACCAGGCCGAAGGCCAGCGGAATATGCATCAGCCGCTTGCGGCTTTCCGACGGCGTCGGCGGCACCGATTGCTCGATCTCGAGCGTGAACTCGCGCGTGGCCGGATTGTGCGTCGAACTGACGGTCAGGTTCGGCGTGCCGGCCTGGTGATACCAGAGCGCGAACTGCGACAGGTCGCGCCCGGAGGCGTCCTCGAACACCTTGAGGAAGTCCTCGATCGTCGCGGCCTCTCCGTCATGGCGTTCGAAATACAGGTCCATGCCGGCGCGGAAGGTCTCGGCCCCGAGGATAGTGCGGATCATGCGCACCACTTCCGAGCCCTTTTCGTAGACCGTCGCCGTGTAGAAATTGTTGATCTCGCGGTAGCGCCGCGGCCGCACCGGATGCGCCAGCGGTCCCTGGTCCTCGGGGAACTGGTGGGCGCGCAGTGTGCGCACCTCGGCGATGCGCTTGACCGCGCGCGAGCGCTGGTCGGCGGAGAATTCGTGGTCGCGAAAGACCGTTAGCCCTTCCTTCAGGCAGAGCTGGAACCAGTCGCGGCAAGTGATCCTGTTGCCGGTCCAGTTGTGGAAATATTCATGCGCGATGATCGCCTCGATATTGGCGAAATCGGCATCGGTCGCGGTCTCCCGATCGGCCAGCACATATTTGTCGTTGAAGATGTTGAGGCCTTTGTTTTCCATCGCCCCCATGTTGAAGTCGGAGACGGCGACGATGTTGAAGACGTCGAGATCGTATTCACGGCCGAACGCCTGCTCGTCCCATTGCATCGAGCGCTTCAGCGCATCCATGGCGTAGCCGGCGAGCCCCTCCTTGCCCGGCTCGACATAGATGCCGAGTTCGACCTTGCGGCCGGATAGGGTGACGAAACTGTCGGCGACCTGGCCGAGATTGCCGGCCACAAGCGCAAACAGATAGGACGGCTTGGGGAAGGGGTCGTGCCATGTGGCATAGTGCCAGCCATCGGCCAGCGCCCCGCTTTCCACCGGGTTGCCGTTGGACAGCAGCAGCGGTGCCTCGTCCAGCCTTGCCTCGATGCGCACGGTGTAGACCGACAATATGTCGGGGCGATCGAGGAAATAGGTGATGCGGCGAAAGCCCTCGGCTTCGCATTGCGTGCAATAGACATTGCTGGAGCGGTAGAGGCCCATCAGCGCCTCATTGCTGGCCGGCGCGATCTCGGTCTCGAGGAGCAGCTCGAAGCGGGCCGGCGGCTTCAAAATGGTCAGCTGGTCCGGCGTGGCGAGATAATCGGCCGGCGCGAGCTCGCGGCCCTCGATGGCGATGCGCTTCAGCACCAGCCCGTCGCCGTCGAGCATCAGCGGCACTGATGCGGCAGCGCCATCGCGGCGTTCGATCGTCAGCACGGCGGTGACGCGCGTTGCATCCGGCGAAAGGCGGAAGGTGAGGTTGGTTTGCGGAATGGAAAAGTCGCTGGGGCGATAGTCTTCGAGCTTGAAGACCTGGCCGGTATCGGTTCGCATTCCCTGGGGTTTCCCTATCGTTATCGGGGCCGGCAGAGGTGTCCGCTGGCCCATAAAATCTAAAGTTGCGCGCTCTTTACACGAAACGGCCACTCGACAAAACTGCGCCAATGCCTATTCAGGGCGTTCTCCTTCCATCGCGAGGCCTTGATGACCATCGTCACACCGAAGTTCGGAATGGGCAGCTTTGTGCTGCGTCGGCTGACGCGCGCCTCGGCAACGATCCGGGAAGCGGCGGGAACGTGACTTCAGGGCCGAGAGACGAGGCGGCGGGGAAACTGTCCGATCACCCTGGTCGTGTCCTGACCGGCATAATGCTCAAGATCATGTCGGTTGCGGTCTTCGTCGGCATGCAGACCTGCATCAAGGCAGCCGGTACTTTGCCTGCCGGCCAGATTGTCTTTTTCCGCTCCTTCTTCGCCATCTTCCCGATCATCGTCTTCCTGGCCTTCAGGGGAAAACTGGGTACGGCGTTTGCCACCAAACGTCCGCTGAACCACATCGCGCGCGGTGTCGTCGGCGTTTGCGCCATGGGGCTCGGCTTCTTCGCGCTGACAAGGTTGCCGCTGCCCGAGGCGATCACGCTGAACTACGCCCAGCCGCTGCTGGTGGTGGTGTTCTCCTCGCTGTTCCTCGGCGAGGCCATCCGTATCTATCGCTGGAGCGCGGTCGCGGTCGGCCTTGTCGGCGTGCTGATCATCTCCTGGCCGGAACTGACGCTTCTCACCTCGGGCGCCGCACTCGGCGACCAAGAGGTGCTGGGCGTCATAGCGGCGCTGGTCTCAGCGGCAATCTCCGCCAATGCCATCCTGCTGGTGCGCAATCTGGTTCAGACCGAGCGGACCGCGACCATCGTGCTGTGGTTTTCGGCGACGGCAAGCGTCATGGCGCTGTTTACGCTGCCCTTCGGCTGGCAGGCGCTGACGCCGCTGCAGGCCGGTCTGCTGGTTGCTGCCGGGTTTTGCGGCGGCCTGGCCCAGATCCTGATGACGGCGGCCTATCGCCACGCCGAGGCTTCGGTGGTGGCGCCGTTCGAATACACCTCGATGATCCTCGGCGTCGTCGTCGGCTATTTCGCCTTCGGCGATGTCGCCACCATCAACACGCTGGTCGGCGGCGTGATCGTCGTCGCCGCCGGCATCTTCATCATCTGGCGCGAGCGCCAGCTCGGACTGGAGCGCACCCGCACAAGGAAGGCAGCACCACCGCAGGGGTGAGGAGAGGTCCGCGCAGGGCAGGGCTGGCTCAGTTAGCTTCCGCCCGCTCCTTCGCAAGCCGCACCAGCACCGCACGCGTCTGCTCGTCGGCCGGGAAGAAAGACTCGATCGCCAGTTCCGACAACGTCACGTCGAGCGGGGTGCCGAAGACGGTGATGGTGCTGATGAAGGACAGCACCTGGTCGCCATGCGCCAGCCGCAGCGGATGGACGATGCCGTGGGGCTCGACCGGCACAGGCCGCGCGCCCTTGAGGCCGGACGGATAGGTTCGCAATTCACGCTCCAGCTCGACCAGCACAGGATCGCCGGCGGCATCGTTCTGATGCTTCAGGCGTTCCAGCAGATGCGCCCGCCACTCCGCCAGATTGACGATGCGCGGCGCGATGCCGTTCGGGTGCAGGCTGAGACGCAGCACATTGACCGGCGGCTGAAGCAGCGACGGCTCGGCAATATCGGCCAGGAACGGGCCGATTGCGGCATTGGCGGAAACCAGGTTCCAGTGGCGGTCAACAGCCAGCGACGGAAACGGTTCATGCCCCTTGAGCACGGTCTCGACCGCGGCAAGCGCCGGTGCCAGCGTCGTGTCGGTGAGCGGCCGTTCACTGAAGCTCGGCGCGAAGCCGGCGGCAAGCAGCAGCTGGTTCCGCTGCCTGAGCGGGATCTCAAGCTGCTCGGCCAGATGCAGCACCATGTCGCGCGAGGGTGCGGCGCGCCCGCTCTCGACGAAGGAGAGATGCCGCTGCGAAATGTCGGCCTCCATGGCGAGATCGAGCTGGCTCATGCGCCGCCGCGTACGCCATTCGCGGATCAGGCTGCCGGCGGATGTCTGGGGTGTTGTCATGGGTGCAGGATTAGGCCGGGGAGGGGCGTATTTCAATTACCCCGGAGGTTATGGCGCGGTTCTCCCTTCTCCCCTTGTGGGAGAAGGTGGATCGGCGCTTTAGCGCCGAGACGGATGAGGGGTGTTCCAGCGGAATGAGACGTTGGCGTTCCCTGGAACACCCCCTCATCCGTCGCCTTCGGCGACACCTTCTCCCACGAGGGGAGAAGGGGAAGTCGCGCTTCACTCCAATCCCCGCAGCTTCGCCTTCACCTCGAGAAAATCACGCCAGGCCAGCTTCTTGTGCGCCGGTGTGCGCAGCAGATAGGCCGGATGCAGTGTCGGCATCGCCGGAATGGCGGTGCCGGATGCGGTGGTGTGGACGCGCCAGTTGCCGCGCAGGCGCAAGATGCCTTCGCTCGTGTTGAGCAAGGTCTTGGCCGATGGGCCTCCGAGATTGACCAGCACCTTGGGATTGACCAGCTCGATCTGCCGCTCGATGAAGGGGCGGCATATTTCGGTCTCGTGCGGCGTCGGCGTGCGGTTGCCGGGCGGTCGCCAGGGAATGACGTTGGCGATATAGGCCGAGGTGCGATCAAGCCCGATCGCCGCCAGCATGCGGTCGAGCAGCCGGCCCGAGCGGCCGACGAAGGGCAGGCCCTCAATGTCCTCGTCGCGGCCGGGCGCCTCGCCGACCAGCATCAGCGAAGCCTGCGGATTGCCGTCGGCAAAGACCATGTTCTTGGCAGTGAATTTGAGATTGCAGCCGTCGAAGGAGGCCATGTGCTGGCGCAGTTCCTCGAGCGTCGAGGCGCTTGCCGCCATTTGCCTGGCAAGTGCTGCCTGTGCCTCGTCGGGCACGGTCGCGGTGGCCGGCACGGAGCGCGCCGGCGCGTCCGGCACCCGGCTCGCATCCAGCCCGGGGCTTGCTACGATTTGTTCCTGTGCCTTTTCGCGAGGTGGCGCTGGCGGCGCCGGTGCCCGCTCGGCAGGCCTTGGTGCGGCCTCGGCAAACCGGTTCATCGGCGCGTCGTCCAACGCCTCGTCGACGCCTGCGCTGGCATAGAATGCCAGGAGGTCGGCAAGGTCGGATCGGTTGTTCGGGGAGGCGGCAGTCATGGCCGGCACATTCGTCCGCCCGTCGTCAATTTGCAAGCAAAGCAATCCTGCCCGCACCAAGGTGTGTTGAGATTCAGGTCAGGCCGAGTCGAAAATGGTGGATATCGAGAACCGGAGCGGAGCGTACTTAAAGTACGTGAGCACCGGAAGCGCAGATATCCACCATTTGCAGGCCGGCCTCACCTGAATATCAACGCGCCTTAGCCCGTCGGAATCCGCGGATCCTGCACCAGATAGAACGTCCAGCGCGGTGTATAGTCGGTGATCAGAAATTCGAAGCTTCCCGTCTTCAGCGGGTCGATCTTGCCGTTTTTGAACAGCAGCCGGTCATAGGGTTCGAAATCGCGGTCGAAGTCGGCATAGGCGCTCGACACGATGTTGTCGGGCGTCTTGTTGCGCTGGTCGAAGGACAGACCGTCGCCGAACACACTCGGCTGGTTGAGGATCTCCTGCAGCTCGAACTGGAATTCGACCCAGGCCTGGCCGCTGTTGTTGAGCACCTCGATGCGCATGTACAGAATGCCGTTGGCGAATTCGCCATCGGTGCTGAACGGCTGGATCGGCTTGGTGGTGCGGATGGTCAGCGTCACCGGCGTCGACGAATTCAGCTCCTCGGTGATAACCAGCGGGTTTTCCTTGGTGCCGAGGCCCGAGGCGCCGGTGATGTGGAAGCCGCCAAGCTCGTCGGAAAAGGAATAGGCCCCGGTCGCCCACACCTTCACCGGCTCGGCATGAGCAACAACCGGCGTGAGCATCGAAAGGGCGAGAAGGAGCGCTCGGCAGGTCCGGCCGGGCGGAAGGGGAAAGCGCGTCAATGAAAAGCCGGACGGCGTGCGCATGGGAAGAAGTATGGCCGATAAGCGAGCCGTCGAACAATTAAAATATGGGAACCGTAAGTCCAGCTGGTGCAAAACGCTTGCAGCAGCCTTGTTAACCGCGACTTTTTGGCGAAAACGGCATTGTCACGTCAGCGCCGGTTTCCTGTCGCGGATTGATGCGCTATGCAGCGCAAGAGCCAGCAAAATGCCCGGAAACGGTTAGCCAGTGCGGAGGGGTTGATGAGCGAGATCGAACGCGAGAGCATGGAATTCGACGTGGTCATCGTCGGGGCCGGCCCGGCGGGCCTTGCCGCGGCGATCCGGCTCAAGCAGGTCAATCCCGAGCTTTCCGTCGTTGTGCTGGAAAAGGGCGGCGAGGTCGGCGCCCACATATTGTCCGGCGCCGTCGTCGATCCCATCGGCATCGATCGCCTGTTGCCGGGCTGGCGCGAGGAGGAGGGCCATCCCTTCAAGACGCCGGTTACGGACGACCATTTCCTGGTGCTCGGCCCTGCCGGCTCGTTCCGCCTGCCCAACATCATGATGCCGCCGCTGATGAACAATCACGGCAACTACATCGTTTCGCTCGGCAATGTCTGCCGCTGGCTGGCTGGCAAGGCCGAGGCGCTGGGCGTCGAAATCTATCCGGGGTTTGCCGCCGCCAGCCTTGTTTACAACGATGCCGGCGCTGTCACCGGCGTCATCACCGGCGACATGGGCGTCGAAAAAGACGGCACGCATGGCCCGGGCTTTGCGCCGGGCATGGCGCTGATGGGCAAATATGTGCTGA
This sequence comes from Mesorhizobium sp. P2_F7, assembly GCF_056403695.1. Lineage (NCBI taxonomy): Bacteria > Pseudomonadati > Pseudomonadota > Alphaproteobacteria > Hyphomicrobiales > Phyllobacteriaceae > Mesorhizobium > Mesorhizobium sp. P2_F7. The sequence goes on from NZ_JBFUFA010000025.1 coordinate 7,696, forward strand.
TCGGGGAGGGCGCGCGCGGTTCGCTGTCCAAACAGCTGATCGCCAAATACAAGTTGTCCGACGGCCGCGAGCCCGGCAAATACGGCATCGGCCTGAAGGAACTGTGGCAGGTCAAGCCGGAGAACCACCGGCCCGGCCTGGTGCAGCATTCGTTCGGCTGGCCGCTCGATCTGAAGACCGGCGGCGGTTCCTTCCTCTACCATCTGGAAGACAACCAGGTTGCGGTCGGTTTCGTCCTGCATCTCAACTACAAGAATCCCTGGCTGTCGCCGTTCGAGGAGTTCCAGCGCTTCAAGACCCATCCGGCGATAGCGGGCACCTTCGCCGGTGCAAAGCGCATCGGCTATGGCGCACGCGCCATCACCGAAGGCGGCTGGCAGTCGGTGCCGAAACTGTCTTTCCCCGGTGGCGTGCTGATGGGCTGTGCTGCCGGCTTCGTCAACGTGCCGCGCATCAAGGGTTCGCACAATGCGGTGCTGTCCGGCATGCTGGCGGCCGACCATGTCGCGCAAGCCATCGGCGCCGGCCGCGCCAATGACGAGTTGACCTCCTACGAGGACGCCTGGCGGGCGACCGACATCGGCAAGGATCTGAAGAAGGTGCGCAACGTCAAGCCGCTCTGGTCGCGCTTCGGCACCATCATCGGCGTCGGCCTTGGTGGCCTCGACATGTGGCTGAACACGCTGTTCGGCTTCTCGCCCTTCGGCACGCTGAAGCACGGCAAGGCGGACTACGCGACGCTGGAGCCTGCCGCCAAGCACGAGAAGATTGCCTATCCGAAGCCGGATGGCGTTCTCACCTTCGATCGCCTGTCCTCGGTGTTCCTGTCCAACACCAATCACGAGGAAAACGAGCCGGTGCACCTGCTGGTCGGCGACATGGCACTGCAGCAGCGTTCCGAGCACGACGTCTTTGCCGGGCCGTCGACGCGCTACTGCCCGGCCGGCGTCTACGAATGGGTCGACAAGGATGGCAACGCCGCCGCCGATCCGGCCGCCGAGGATGTGCGCTTCGTCATCAACGCGCAGAACTGCGTGCACTGCAAGACCTGCGACATCAAGGATCCGAACCAGAACATCAACTGGGTGCCGCCACAAGGCGGCGAAGGCCCGGTCTACCAGGGCATGTAAGCCGCCGGCCGGGCCGTCTCGACCGCCGCCAACAAAGAATGCCGGCGAAGGCCCGGTCTACCAGGGCATGTAAGGCGCCGGCGCCATGATTGTTGAAACCGTCGCCTGCTTGTGGTCTCATTGCCGCGTCCATGGGGGTAGTGGCATGCGCGTGTTGGTCTTGTTTTGCGTCGCCGTCATAGGCGTGGCCTGCGGCACCGTCGGGACGGCGTCGGCGGGGGTGAAGACCGTCGTCAAGACGCGAACCTACGACATCAGCGGCGCCACAGGTGCTGGTCTGGTCATAGCCATGAACCGCAGGGGACCCAAGCACGGTTTCATGACCCACGCCATCGCGCAGACGAGTTACACCGCGGACTGGAGCCTGGACCTCGGCCAGGTCAACGGCGTCTGCCGCCTGCGCCAGGCCAATGGAACGCTCAACATCACCTACACCTATCCGCGCGTGGCTTCGGCCGTCACGCCGGCGCTGCGCAAACGCTGGAACCGGTTTTTCACCGGCGTTCTCGCTCATGAAGGAACCCATGGCCGTATTGCCGGGCAGATGATGCAGGCCGCGGAGCGGTCGGTTCGCGGCCTGAAATTGGCCAACGATCCGCAATGCAACAAGACGCGCGCCGAAGCCCGGCGGCGCCTGGAAGCCACCGCCAAGCTCTATGAGGCGAAACAGATCGCCTTCGACGCGCGCGAGCACAGTGAAGGCGGCCATGTCGAGCGCATCATCGAGGCTCTGGTCGGGCTCTGAAACCTTAAGTTCGCAACATGTTAGTCTAGCCGCGCATCCCGGGCTGGATCAGCGACACGGTCGCGGTGGCGTCCTCATCGACCGGCTTGTTGCCGTCCTGCTTCAGCGAAAATTCCACCATAACCGGCAGATGGTCAGAGCCGGTGTCTTCCAGCCGGGTCGACGACAGGATCGTCACCGCACCCTTCGAGAACACCTGGTCGATCGGCAGGCCGGCATAGCGGCGCAGGAAGTCGGGCAGCGTCCGGTGAATCCAGCTCGGCCCGGCCGATGGCATCACGCTCAGCCCGCCGAGCGCGGCGACGCGCCGCACCGCAGCGCTCCACGGCACGGCGTTGCAGTCGCCGGCCATGATCGCCGTCTCGCCGAGCGAGGTCAGCGTCTTGGTCAACTCGCCGATCTGCCAGTATTGCTCCTTCGGCCACGGCCAACTCAGATGGATCGCCGCGACATCGACGCCGATGCCGCCGAAGTCGACGGTGGCGGTGGCCATCGCGCCGCGCGGTTCGCAGTATGGTTCGGTACCGACGGCAAACGGCCGCCTGGACAAAAGCGCCACGCCGAACACGCCGTTGGGGTAGGCACAAAGGATGCGATAGGGGTAGGCAGCAGTGATATAGCCGAGCTCGGTTGCCCACATCTCCGACACTTCGTCGAGCGTGATCACGTCGGGGTTGGTGCGGCCGATCAGCGAAAGAACCTTCTTGGGCGTCGGATTGTTGAAGCGCAGGTTCATCTGCAGCAGCCGGTAGACCATCTCGTTGCCGGGCTCGGCGTCACCGGCGGCCTGTACCGGCCACAGGCGTGGCAAGGTGCTCAGCGTGCTGGCGAAGGCGGCCGCAGCCAGGAGCAGCCCCACACCCGCCTGCAGGCGAAACGAGGTGGCAAGCAGCGGCAGCGCAATCAGCGCCATCAGCACGGCAAGATGAATGCGGAAATGGGCGAAGGAATCGAAGGCCGGATGCAGTGTGCCGAAGAACCCGGCCACAAGCGCGACCGAGAGGCCGAGCATTGCCAGGAACGCCATCGAAGCCATCATGTTTCGCACGCGTGCCATCAGACCAAGTTTTGCATTGCCGAGGTGTCAGGCCTGTTATCGGCGCAAATGCGGCCCAATCAAGATGACGAAACGCCTCGCGGTCAACATTTGCCGGAAGCCGGTCTACTGGAAGGCCGTCTCCGAAAAGCTTCTCAGTTTGCGCGAATGCAGCCGTTCCATCGGCATTTCCGCCAGCTTCTCCATCGCCTTGATACCGATGGTCAGATGCTGCGCCACTTGCCGCTTGTAGAACTCTGTCGCCATGCCGGGCAGCTTCAATTCGCCATGCAGCGGCTTGTCCGAGACGCAAAGCAGCGTGCCGTAGGGAACGCGGAAGCGGAAGCCATTGGCGGCGATGGTGGCCGATTCCATGTCGAGCGCGATGGCGCGCGACTGCGACAGCCGCTGCACCGGTCCGCGCTGGTCGCGCAGTTCCCAGTTTCGGTTGTCGATGGTGGCGACAGTCCCGGTGCGCATGATGCGCTTGAGGTCGTAGCCGGAAAGTCCGGTGACTTCGGCGACCGCCTCCTGCAGCGCCACCTGGATCTCGGCCAGCGGCGGGATCGGCACCCACACCGGCAGGTCGTCGTCCAGCACATGATCTTCCCTGACATACGCATGCGCCAGCACATAGTCGCCCAGCGCCTGTGTGTTGCGCAGGCCGGCGCAATGGCCGAGCATCAGCCAGGCGTGGGGCCGCAGCACCGCGATATGGTCGGTGATCGTCTTGGCGTTGGACGGGCCGACGCCGATATTGACCATGGTGATGCCACCATGGTTCGGCTTCTTCAAATGATAGGCCGGCATCTGCGGCAGGCGCGGCGCCGCGACGCCTTCGCTGGGCGCGCTCTGCCCGGCCTTGGTGACGACATTGCCCGGCTCGACGAATTCGGTATAGCCATGGCCGCCTTCCGCCATCTGGGTCCGGGCGCGGGCGACGAATTCGTCGATGTAGAACTGGTAGTTGGTGAACAGCACGAAGTTCTGGAAATGCTGCGGACTGGTCGCCGTGTAGTGCGTCATGCGGTGCAGCGAATAGTCGATGCGCTGCGCGGTGAACGGCGCCAGCGGCCTCGGTTCGCCGAAGGCCACTTCGAATGTGCCATTGGCGATCTGGTCGTCGGTGCCGTCGAGATCCGGAACGTCGAACAGGTCGCGAATCGGCCGCTTGATGCGATCCGCGGCTGCGCCATCGACATGGGTGCCTTCCAGGAAGGCAAAATGCAGCGGGATCGGCGTGGTCGATTCCGAAACCGTCACCGGCACGCCGTGATTGCGCATGATCAGCCGAAGCTGCTCGACGAGATAGGTTTCGAACAGCGCCGGCTGGGTGATGGTGGTCGAGAAATGCCCCGGCGTCGGCATGTGGCCATACGCCTGGCGCGAGTCGATCTGGGTGAATGAATTGGTGGTGACGCCGATCTCCGGGTAGAAGGCGCGGTAGCGCTTGCTTTCGTCGCCGCCGGCGGCAAGTGCCGCAAAGGAGTCGCGCAGGAATTTGGTGTTGCGGTCGTAGAGCACCTGCAAGGCGGCCACGGCCTTTTTGGCGTCGTCAAAGCTCTTCTTGCCGAAAGGCTCCGGCATGACGACCGATTCGATAGCTTGTGGGTAGATTCGCTTTTCCATGGCTCAATATAGAGACTCAGGAGAGCGCTTGGGAGGGGTAGGTGGCCGCCAAAGCTGGCCAGTCGTCGATTTATTCGTCCACGCACCAAGGTGCGTTGAGACTCAGGTCAGGCCGAGTCGAGGGTGGTGGCTTTCGAGAACCGGAGCGGAGCGTACTCAAGTACGTGAGCACCGGAAGCGCAGAAGGCCGCCATCCGCAGGCCGGCCTCACCTGAATATCAGCGTACCTTACCCGCGCTGCAGGCTGACCAGAAGAACAAAGCCAACGCCATGCTTCTTCGTCGCCGGCCCGTCGATCGTCGTGTCGGCGCCGGCCCGCATCATCGGCATGGCCAGAACCGGCGCCGACAGCACGATCAGGACGAGCGCCGCCCGCGGCAGAAGCCGAAGGGTCTGGAGAGCGTTGATGGCTGTGCGGTTCATGGCTTTGGCTTTTCTGTTTGGATCTACGTCTTTGTCGTCTCAGGGGCGAAAATGGTTCATGCAATCGAACTGGCAGCTGCTGGAACTGGCTGCATCCCAGGAGCGGGACGGCCGGCCGGCTTCGGCCACGAGAATGGCGAAGAACATGCCGAACAGGCTCATCAACAGGCAGACGATGGTGAAGCGGCGAGCGAGCATTTGCGTGGTGTCTCCTTGAACACGCCATCAAAATGCCCGGATGCGACTGAACCGGCTCCGATGCCGGCGTTCATCTGCGGTTCAAAGTGATTGACGATGTTTTAGGGAGAGCATCGGCCCCGGTTGCGAGACCGCGAGCAGCAACGATGCGGGTATGCCGTGGCCGCCTGGAAAAGAAAACGGGGCCTGCGAAGGCCCCGTTGTCGTCGCGTCAAAACAGCAAACTCAGAGCTTGTGCCAGGTCTGGCTCTTGCAAATCAGCCCACCGAGCACGCAGCCGCTCATCTTCAGCGAGGTCCCCGACAGTGTGGCCTTGCCCGAATACGTCTTGTCATTCGCCGGATCGGTGATGTTGCCGGCATATTTGTTGTCCCCGGTCGCCTTGAGCGAGCCGATGGTCTTGCCGGCATATTTGCCGGTCTTCAGTGTGACGGAGAATGAGCCGCTGCCGCCAATGAGTGCGGTGTCGCCGGCTTGCGTCTTCCAATTGCCTTCGATTGGGTCGGCCCAGGCCGCACCGGCCATCATCACTGTGGCCGCCAGGGCCAAGCTCACTTTGCGAAACATATCTGTCCTCCCTGTGGTTTTCAGTGGGGCGCCCGCCTCTCTGCCCCTTACGCAAACGTAAGCTAATCCAGCTCCCGGCAAAACAAAAGCGGGTGCCGTGAGGGAAGGGTTTGCAATTTTCATGAGGGTCGAGAAAGCGCTCTGCGACCAGGAAATGAAACGATCGGCGCGACGGCTTTGGTTTCTGTGGTTAGCGGAGTGTTGACCGGCGCCCCACAAATTTTCGTCAAATCAGGCGCGAAACGGCGCGGTTGCTGGCTTTGTATCCTTAACGAATTTCCGCGTTTACCTCTTGTTTTAGCTTTGTTTTCTCCAAATTAAGCACGCCATTTAACGACGAATTCAAGGCTCGGCTTCATTCTCGAAAGCATCGAAAGAGCGGCTCCCCAGGGGACACCGGGGGACAGAAAAGGCCCGCTCTCGGGAGCCAGACAGGGGACTAAAATGGCACGTTTTGAAATGCTTGAAGCCGGCTTCGGCGCCATGGGGGCAACTGCCCAGGCCGACATTCTTTTCGAACTGGGCATGATGTATGCGACCGGCCGCGATTGCGAGACCGATGTCGTTGCCGCCCACAAATGGTTCAACATCGCCGCCATCAAGGGCTCGGTCCGCGCCGCCGAACTGCGCTCGGAACTGTCGGCCGCAATGTCCAAGGTCGATATCGCCAGGGCACTGCGTGAAGCCCGCGAATGGATGACCATGCACTGAGATCGCAGGCAGACTATCGAAAACAGGGAAGCCCCGGGATCAAGACCGCAAAAGACGGCTGGAACCGGTGAAATAACAAGGCCGCGACAAGACGGTCGACAACGAAGAACAAGGACGCGGCAGGCCGACACGGTCCAGCCGTGCACAATGGGGACGGTGAGCAGGTTTTCGTGGCGCGGGGGCGCATGGGGACTGCTCTAAGAGCAAAAAGCCACGACCGGCCGGAACAAGGCTGGCGTGGCTTTTGCGTTGATGAGGCCCAATCGAGTGGCGCCGATGCGCCTAGACAGGCCCAGTGAAGGATGAAATTGTCCCGCCTTCTGAAAGAAGCGCGGCCAGAGCGGCTGCGCGAGTGTGGGAGGAGTTCTATCACCATGAAAAAAATGGGTATTTTGAGCGCGGCCATATTCGGCCTGATGATGAGCGCGCCGGTTGCCTTTGCCGATGATATCACCATTTCGGTGGTCGGCCCGATGACCGGACAGCTCGCCACGATCGGCGATCAGTTCAAGCAGGGCGCAACGGCAGCAGCCGACGCGATCAACGCCGCCGGCGGTGTCAACGGCTCGATGATCAAGCTCGACATCGAGGACGACCAGTGCGATCCCAAGCAGGCGGTTTCGGTGGCCAACCGGATCGTTGCCAACAGCGTCAAGTTTGTTGACGGCCATGCCTGTTCGGGTTCGAGCATCCCGGCTTCCGCCGTCTACGCCGAAGCCGGCGCGCTGATGATGAGCCCGGCCTCTTCAAATCCCGAACTGACTGACGCCGCGGCCAAGGCCGGCTGGCCGACGATCATGCGTCTCTACACGCGTGATGACGCGCAGGGCGCCTTCATCGGGCCGTGGATCGCCAAGAAGTATGCCGGCAAGAACATCGTCATCCTGCATGACAAGAGCGCCTACGGCCAGGGTGTGGCCGATGCCGTGAAGGCGACGATGAATGCCGGCGGCCTCAAGGAAGTCGACTATGAAGGCATCAATGCCGGCGAGAAGGACTATTCGGCTCTCGTCACCAAGCTGAAGGACCTCAAGGCCGATGTCGTCTATTTCGGCGGCTATCACCCGGAAGCCGGGCTGATCCTGCGTCAGTCGGCCGAGCAGAGCGTCAAGTTCCAGCTGATCATGCCGGACTCGATCGCCTCGCCGGAATTCTGGCAGGTCGCCGGCCCGGCCGGCGAAGGCACCATGTTCGTCTTCCCGTCCGACCCGCAGGCCAAGCCCGAAGCCAAGGAGGCCATCGCCAAGATCAAGGCGGGCGGCTTTGTGCCGGAAGGCTTCACGCTGTTCTCCTACGCCGTCGTTCAGGCCTTTGCAGAGGGCATCAAGCGCGCCGGAACCGACGATCCGGTCAAGGTTGCCGAGGCACTGAAGAACGGCACGCCGTTCAGCACCGTGGTCGGCGAGGTCACCTTCGACGAGAAGGGCGATCTGAAGAACGCCAGCTACGACATCAACCAGTGGCATGACGGCAAATACGCGCCGATCGCGCAGTAGTCGTCCGCATGCTCATGAAATGGCCGGGCTTGTCCCGGCCATTTTTCGTTTAAGGCCTATGCAGCCTCTTCAACGAACCGCACAAGAACGGTGCCGTCTGTGACCTGCGCGCCCTCTATAGCAATCTCGGCGATGACACCGTCATGGCTGGCCGAGATCGTGTGCTCCATCTTCATCGCTTCCAGGATGAGCAGCGGCTGGCCCTTGGTCACGGCTTCGCCCTTTGCCGCGCGCACCAGCTTGACCAGGCCGGGCATCGGCGCGCGCAGGCTGCCGGAAGCAGCGGCGGCCTCGTCGGTCCGCGCCAGCGGATCCGGGACGAGGAAACTGTAGCCGACCGCGCCTTCGAACACGGTGACGTGGCCCGGCCAGCGGGCAAGGCGAGGGGAGGTGCGAAGATCGTGCGAATTGACGCTGTCATAGGGCGTATCCAGCGCCACCTCGAAGCGCCCGTCCGGCCGCACTGAAACACGTGCCAGTATATCGTCCTCGCCATGGCGCAGGCGCGTGCGCCGCGCAACAGTGTGGAAATGTGCATAGCCGGCAAGCGACGACCACGGATCGTCCGTTTGCCGCAACGCACCGGCGCCGGCCGCGGCAAGGGCGGCCGCGGCAACGATCTCGCCGCTCGGCGGGGCAACCGCGGTCAGCGCTTCCTGATGCCTGCCGATCAGGCCGGTATCGACGTCGCCGGCGGAAAAATCCGTGTCTGCTGCAAGTGCCGCGAGAAAGGCGGTGTTGACGGTCGAGCCGGCAATCTCGGTCTGCGACAACGCTGTGCCGAGCGCATCGAGCGCCGCTTGCCTGTCCTTGGCGTGGACCACCAGCTTGGCGATCATCGGATCGTAGAAGGGCGAGATCGCATCGCCGGCCCGCACGCCGGTCTCGATGCGCATCGTGGCGCCTTCGGGAGCTTTGTCGGGAAATGCGAGGTGATGCAGCGTGCCGGTCGCCGGCAGGAATCCCTTGGCCGCGTCCTCTGCGTAGATGCGCGCCTCGAAGGCGTGACCGGAAAGCGCGATCTCGCTCTGCGTCTTCGGCAGCTTTTCGCCGCTGGCCACCCGCAATTGCCATTCGACCAGGTCGGTGCCGGTGACCATTTCGGTGACGGGATGCTCGACCTGCAGGCGGGTGTTCATTTCCATGAACCAGAAGCGGTCGGCCTTCAGCCCTTGCGAGGCGTCGACGATGAATTCGATGGTGCCGGCGCCCGAATAGCTGATTGCCTTGGCGGCCTTGACCGCCGCTTCCGTCATCGCCTTGCGCAGCGCCGGTGTCATGCCGGGCGCCGGTGCCTCCTCGATCACCTTCTGGTGGCGGCGCTGCGCCGAGCAGTCGCGCTCAAACAGATGCACGGCGTTGCCAAAATTGTCGCCGAACACCTGGACCTCGATGTGGCGCGGCTTGTCGACATATTTTTCGACCAGAACGCGGTCATCGCCAAACGCAGCCTTGGCCTCGCGCCGCGCGCCAGACAGCGCCTCCGAAAAATCGTCGGGATGCTCGACCCGGCGCATGCCCTTGCCACCGCCGCCGGCGCGCGCCTTGATCAGCACGGGGTAGCCGATCTCGCGCGCCTTGGACGCCAGCAGCACGATCTCCTGCGCTTCGCCATGATAGCCCGGCACCACCGGCACGCCGGCCTTTTCCATCAAGCGCTTGGCCGCATCCTTCAACCCCATGGCGCGGATCGAGGCCGCCGACGGCCCAATGAAGATAAGCCCTGCCGCCACCACCTGGTCGACGAAATCAGGATTTTCCGAGAGGAAACCGTAGCCGGGATGGATCGCTTCGGCGCCTGTCGAAAGTGCGGCCACGACAATCTTGTCGCCGCGCAGATAGCTTTCGCCGACGGGCGAAGCGCCGATATGCACGGCCTCGTCGGCCATTTCGACATGCAGGGCCTTGGCATCGGCGTCGGAATAGACGGCGACGGTGCGCACACCGAGCCTGCGCGCGGTGCGGATCACCCGGCAGGCGATCTCGCCGCGATTGGCGATCAGGATCTTGGCGAACATGGAGCCTCCGGGACCAGAGATTGAGCACTGTCCAGCCGGCCTATCCGTGCAAGCTTTCTCATTGCCGCACCCTGCGACGCAGCCCGGCCGTTGTCAAAGCGTCGGGAAGGAAGGCCTGCTCTACTTGGAAGCGGCGACTTCGCAGCCCGCCCCCGTAATGACCTTGTAATGGCTGCGGGCGGCCTCGCAGGATTTCATCGCCCGTTCTTCGGCAGCTTTCTGTGACGGTGCATTCAAGCCCGAGCCGCAGATGATGTACAACGAACGGATGCGGGCATAGGGGGTTGTCGCATAGGCCGAATGGCCGCCAGCCGCCACGTAGGCGTTGTAAGCCCTGGTGCACTGGTCTTTGGGGTTTTTCGGCAAATATGGATAGAAGTGGGTATTGCCCTTGCTTCCCGCCAGCGACGCCGCCGTTGCGATGCCGGTTGTCACGAATATGAGCAAGCCGGCAAGGATCGGTGCGACAGCCCGTTTGATGTTCGCGGATTTCATTTGTTTCCACCCGTTTGGAAAGAACCGAGGCCGACCGGCGCCCATCTATTTGGACGCGGCGATGCTGCACGCCCCGCTGGTCTGGAATTTCCACTTCTTGAGACCGGCCTGGCATGATCTCAATGCAGCGTCCTCCGCCGCCTTTTGGGTCTTGGCGTTCACATGGTTGCCGCAGATGAAGAATTCCGTCATCCGGGCGATCGGAGTGGAAGCATAGGCGGAATGGCCGCCGGCGGCGACGTAGTCCTTGTAGGCCTTCAAGCAGCCCCCGGTCGTGCCGACCGGAAAGTAAACCGGATAGCGCACGTCGCCCTTGCTTCCCGCCAGCGAACCGGCGGCCTCGGCGCCGGGTGCAACCAATATTAGAAATCCCGCAAGTATCGACGCGGTCGACTCGCACCAATATTTTAAAGTCATTTCCACCCAACCCCAACTGCCCAGTGCCGAGCAAGCAATAGCGAATATTTTTTGCGGCCGCCAGTCCGTTCACGACAATTCGCGTTGGCCTTCTTTGGGGAAATTTTTGTGCCATAAGTTCAGCTTTCCTCAACGTCAGCAACAGCTCGTCGGTATAGTTCTGCGGTCTGTTCATCGAAGCAGCAGAAAGTAACGGTTTCAGGCAAGGCATTCAGTGCGAGGAAACCGCCGACGATGCCGACGGCGATCCCGCTAGCCTCGTCCTTCGGATAGCCGTAGATGCCGGTCGAGATCGCCGGAAAGGCTACCGTCCGGCAGTCATGGGCGCGTGCGATTTCGAGCGACCGGCGATAGCAGGAGGCGAGCAGTCCGGCCTCACCTTTGCTGCCACCTTGCCAGACCGGCCCGACCGTGTGGATGATGTAGCGTGCGGGTAGCCTGTAGCCCTTGGTGAGCTTTGCGTCGCCGACCTTGCAACCATGCAGCATCCGGCATTCGAATTCGAGTTCCGGGCCGGCGGCGCGGTGAATGGCGCCGTCGACGCCGCCACCGCCCAGCAGCGAGGAATTGGCGGCATTGACGATGGCGTCGACATCCAGCTTCGTGATGTCGCCGGTGTGAATGCGGATCCGTTCGCCGAGCGCGCTCATCCTACATCCTGAACACGCCGAACTTCGTTTCTTCGATGTCGGCGTTGAGCGCAGCCGACAGGCTGAGCGCCAGCACCTGGCGCGTTTTCGCCGGATCGATGATGCCGTCGTCCCACAGCCGCGCTGAAGAGTAGAGCGGATGGCCCTCGTGCTCGTATTTCATCAGGATGGGTTTCTTGAATTTTGCTTCCTCGTCCGCGCTCCATTCGCCGCCCTTGCGCTCGATGCCCTCGCGTTTGACCACGGCCAGCACGGTCGCCGCCTGTTCGCCGCCCATCACCGAAATGCGGGCGTTCGGCCACATCCACAGGAAGCGCGGCGAATAGGCGCGTCCGCACATGCCGTAATTGCCGGCGCCGAACGAGCCGCCGATGATCATCGTCACCTTCGGCACGCGCGCAGTGGCGACCGCCATCACCAGCTTGGCGCCGTCCTTGGCGATGCCGCCGGCTTCGTATTTCCGCCCGACCATGAAGCCGGTGATGTTCTGCAGGAAGATCAGCGGGATCTTGCGCTGGCAGCACAGCTCGATGAAATGCGCGCCCTTCAGCGCGCTCTCCGAAAACAGCACGCCATTGTTGGCGATGATGCCGACCGGCATGCCTTGGAGATGTGCAAAGCCGGTGACCAATGTGGTGCCGTAATTCTGCTTGAACTCGTCGAACTCGGAGCCGTCGACGACGCGCGCGATCACCTCGCGCACATCATAGGGCTGGCGCAGATCGGTCGGCACGATGCCGTAGAGTTCACGCGGATCGTGAAGCGGCGGCGTGGGTTCCTGTAAGGTCAGGCTTACGGTCTTGCGCCGGTTGAGGTTTTTGACGATGCGCCGGCAGATGGCCAGCGCATGTTCGTCGTCCAGCGCATAGTGGTCGGCGACGCCCGACAGCCTGGTGTGCACATCGGCGCCGCCCAGATCCTCGGCGCTGACGTCTTCGCCGGTGGCAGCTTTCACCAGCGGCGGGCCGCCGAGGAAAATGGTCGCCTGGTTGCGCACCATGATCGTCTCGTCCGACATTGCCGGCACGTAGGCTCCGCCTGCCGTGCATGAGCCCATGACGCAGGCGATCTGCGGGATGCCGGCCGCCGACATGTTGGCCTGGTTGTAGAAGATGCGGCCGAAATGCTCGCGGTCGGGAAACACCTCGTCCTGGTTGGGCAGATTGGCGCCGCCGCTGTCGACGAGATAGACGCAAGGCAGGTTGTTCTGCAGTGCGATTTCCTGCGCCCGCAAATGCTTCTTCACCGTCAGCGGATAATAGGTCCCACCCTTCACCGTGGCGTCGTTGACGACAACCATCACCTCGGTGCCTTCGACACGGCCGACGCCCGCGATCATGCCGGCTGAGGAAATCTCCTCGCCATACATCGACCATGCCGCGAACTGGCCGATCTCGAGGAAGGGCGAGCCGGTGTCGAGCAATTGCGCCAGCCGCTCGCGCGGCAACAGCTTGCCGCGCGAAACATGGCGCTCGCGCGCCTCGTCCGAGCCGCCGCGCTCGACGCTTGCCGCCTTGTCCGCAATGTCGGCAACCAACGCCCGCATGCGCTCGGCATTGGCGCGGAAGGTTTCGGTGGAGGGCGAGATCTGGGTTTGGAGCGTGGCCATCTTGTCGCTTCCTCAAATCTCTTGATGCCGCAGCGGAACCGTTGTATCAGCCCGCGCCGGAACGCCGTGGGCTTTGTTCAGGATACGGCGTTCTCTGGCAACTGACACTCCTCGGAGGCAACGATGAAAAGCATGAATATGCATTTCACAAGCTGTCTCCCTTCGGCCATGGGCTAACGCCGCCGGAGGGCGGCTTTCCACATTCCGAATTCGAGCGAGAGGAACGCGGTGCGTGCAAGCACCGCGAGTGTCATCATGTATGTGCGATTTGTTACGCCGTTGATCCACCCCGACAGCCGGGTGGAGACGGGCTTCTTTCATGCGGCCTGGTACCTCGACCAAACCGGCTGCCCGGACTGGATCCATGGTGAACTGGGAGACCAGTTCGACTGGTTCAATCGGCATTTGCCGCTTCCGGGCCGGGTTGGCCGGCATTTCAAGCGCCGCAACCCGATTTGGGGCATCTGCTGGTTCAATCCGGATGCCAGGGAAGCGATCAGCCGTGCACGCTATTGCGCCTGGCTGATCGAGGAGGGCGGTTTGCCGGTACGATCGATCACCTCGGAGTGCCCGCGCAAGGTTCTGTGGCGCGACGCGCACCAGATCGTCGCCAAGCCCACGCACCAACTGCCGAGAGCATTCGCCTGAGATGGCGGAGGGGAGCATCACACCCCCTCCGCCATGATCTCGCGCCCGATCAGCCAGCGGCGGATCTCGCTGGTGCCGGCGCCGATCTCGTAGAGCTTGGCGTCACGCAACAGCCGGCCGGTCGGACAGTCGTTGATGTAGCCGTTGCCGCCAAGCAGCTGGATGGCGTCGAGCGCCATCAGCGTCGCCTTTTCGGCGGCAAACAGCACGCAGCCGGCGGCGTCCTTGCGCGTCGTCTGGCCGCGATCGCAGGCAGCTGCCACCGCATAGACATAGGCGCGCGCGGCGTTCATCGTCGAATACATGTCGGCCAGCTTGCCTTGCACCAGCTGGAACTCGCCGATCGGCTGCCCGAACTGCTTGCGCTCATGCACATAGGGGATCGCGACATCCAGGCACGCCGCCATCAGTCCGATCGGTCCGCCGGCAAGCACGGTGCGCTCATAGTCGAGACCCGACATCAGCACTTCGACGCCACGCCCTTCCTCATGCAGCAAATTGTCGTAGGGAACCTCGACATTGTCGAACACCAGTTCGCCGGTGTTGGAGCCGCGCATGCCGAGCTTGTCCAGCTTTTGCGCCGTCGAAAAGCCGGCCATCGTCTTTTCGACGATGAAGGCGGTGATGCCGCGCGATTTCCGTTCCGGATCGGTCTTGGCGTACACGACCAGCGTTTCGGCGTCGGGACCGTTGGTGATCCACATTTTCGAGCCGTTGAGCACATAGCGGTCGTTGCGCTTTTCGGCGCGTAATTTGAGCGAAACGACGTCGGAGCCGGCGCCCGATTCCGACATGGCGAGCGCGCCGACCTTTTCACCCGAACACAGCGCCGGCAGATATTTCTCCTTCTGCGCCGGTGTCGCCCAACGGTTGATCTGGTTGACGCAGAGGTTCGAATGGGCGCCGTAGGAGAGGCCGACCGAGGCCGAAGCACGGGAAATCTCTTCCACCGCGATCACATGGGCGAGATACCCCATGCCGCTGCCGCCGAAATCGGGATCGGCGGTGATGCCGAGCAGGCCGAGCGCGCCGAGTTCTTTCCACAAATGCATGGGGAATTGATTGCTGCGGTCGATCTCGGCGGCGATCGGCGCTATTTTTTCCTGAGCGAAGCGGCGCACCAGATCGCGCAGTGCCTCGATGTCTTCGTCATGCCCGAAGCTGAGCGTGTTCGTGTACATGCCGTTCCTCCCCGAAATGGATCTTCGCGCCAACCAGGCGCATTGTCATTGAAAGATATGTCGCCGTGACTTCAGCCATCGACAGCCGCTCGCCCGGCCGGAACCAGACGATGACGCCGGTCATCATCTGGATCAGCGCCATGGCGGTGAGCCCGGTGTCATCGATGCTGAAGGCGCCCGTTTCTGTCCCCTCGCGCAGGATGGCGCGCAACTCCTTTTCATAAGCGGTGCGCATACGCAGAATCTGCGTGAGCCGGTCATGCGACAGGCTGCGCAATTCCATGTTCGAGACATGGGTGGAATGGCGGCGCTCGATGTGGAAGGCGATGTGGTTTTCGACATAGGCTGCAAGCCGCGTCGTCGGATCGGCGGCATCGGGGCGTGCGGCGTCCCAAGCCTTGATCAGTCCTTCCATGTGCTCGCGCATCAGCGTGAACAAAAGGTCTTCCTTGGTCGGAAAATAGCGGTAGAGCGCGGCAGCCTGGACGCCGACTTCGGCCGCAAGCTGGCGCATCGACATCGCCTCGTAGCCGAAGCGCGCGATCAGGCTGACCGCCGCCTCGCGGACTGCCGCCTCCGTCTTTTCACCATCGGATCCGGTGGTGCGCGCCATGAATGCCTCCCAATATCGAGCAAGAATAAAACGAACGTTCAATTAATTCAAGTGAGCAATCGGGAATCGTGTCGTCTATACGATGATCCGAAAGTCGATCGGCGCGTCGCGGAGTTCGAATTCCTCGATCTCGACCTTTGAAACCAAGGATCCCCTTGGTCCTTGCCGCAGCCGTTCGATCATTGTCGAAACCGCCGCATCGGCACCGGCAATCCAGGCCGTCACCGTGCCGTCGCGTTCGTTGCGCACCCAACCTACGAGGCCAAGCTCTATAGCTTCGCGTCGCGCCCACACCCGGTAGYCCACGCCCTGCACCTTGCCATGGACGCGCGCCCGCACTGCCCTTTGCCGATCATCCATCGTCGTCTCCCATGCATAGAGTCTGGCGCACGATCGAACGAAAGCAACAGGCTTGAACGGCTGGACTGTCTCTGCGTCGACGGGAACCCGGCTCGCACCTTCGAGATGAATGACATCGTCCAGTGAATAGTTGACTAAATCAACTAAATCGACAAAGATCGGGCACTGCGGAAATCCTCTGGGAAAGGTGGCCGACATGCCAGCCGATCGAGATGCGTTGGTTGCCGAGATGCGCGGCTTCAACAGGTTCTATACGTGCCTGGTCGGGCTGCTCGATGAGACTCTGACGCAGAGCGCCTACACTTTGGCCGAAGCCCGGGTGCTGTTCGAACTCGGCCACCGGCCAGCTGACGCTTCTGCTGGCCCCGGCGGCGAATCGGGATTT
Organism: Mesorhizobium sp. P2_F7; assembly: GCF_056403695.1. Classification (NCBI taxonomy): domain Bacteria; kingdom Pseudomonadati; phylum Pseudomonadota; class Alphaproteobacteria; order Hyphomicrobiales; family Phyllobacteriaceae; genus Mesorhizobium; species Mesorhizobium sp. P2_F7. Next base: position 24,007 of record NZ_JBFUFA010000025.1, read on the forward strand.
TTGGCGAGGGCCTTCCATCTCGATCTTGCGCCTGTCGCATCGGCCCTTGCCGGCCAACTCCAGCTCCCGCCGGCCCATCTCATGCGGACCCTGAGGAAATTCATGGCCGTTGGCCTGACCGAACTGCGTGCCGATCCGGACGATCGGCGCCGGCGGATCCTGGTGCTGACCGCCCGAGGCAGTGCCGCGCTGGGCACGCTTCAGGCGGCGGCGAATCGTGACCTCGCCTGTCTGACTGCCGGCCTCGCCGATGATGAAGCGGCCGAGCTTTCAGATGCGCTGAAGCGCGTCACGCGGCTGCTCGGTGGTGGCGCGAAGGATTCGCAGGCTCTGCTGACGGTCGGCTGATGCCGATCCGCTTGCTGATCGAGGCCGCCGCTGAGTAGGCTTGCCGCAGGCAGTCCGGTCTAGTTCCCGCGCGCCGCCGCCAGCGCGCCGGGCAGTTCCTCGGCAAGGATGTCGAGCTCATGATCGAGGCCGACGCTGACCCGGATGCAGCGGTCGAGCCCTGGCGCCATCGGCTTGCGGATGAAGACGTCGCGCGACAAAAGGTTTTGCAGCACCTTCAGCGCGAAGGCGCCGTCCTGGCCGCAGTTTATGGTGACGAAATTGGTCGCCGACGGCAGCGGCTTCAGTCCGTTCGTCTCGGCAATCCCCGCTATACGTGTGCGTCCGGCAGCGACCCGCGCCACCACGCTGTGCAACCAGTCCTGGTCGGCAAGCGCTTCGACGCCGGCGATCTGCGCCATGCGGCTAACGCCGTAATGGTTGCGGATCTTCTCGAAATCGCGGATCACCTCAGCCTCCGCCACCGCGTAACCGCAGCGAATGCCGGCCAGCCCGTAGGCCTTGGAGAAGGTACGCATGCGGATGACATTGGGCCGCGCGACATCGATCGGCGGCAGTGCCGAGGCCGGCCCCAACTCGCCATAGGCCTCGTCGAGAACCAGCATGGTGGTTTCCGGCAACGCTTCGATGAAGCGGGAGATATCGCCCGCGTCCCACCAACTGCCCATCGGATTGTCGGGGTTGGAGAGATAGACCAGCGATGCTTTTTCCCTGGCGACAGCTGTGAGCAGGCCGTCCAGGCTTTCCTTGTCGTTTTCGTAAGGCACGGTGACCAGCCGGCCGCCGACACCGGCGATGTGGAAGTTGAAGGTCGGATAGGCGCCGAGCGAGGTGACCACCGCGTCGCCGGGTGCCGCATACATGCGCGCCACCAGGCTGAGCAGCCCGTCAATGCCTTCGCCCACCACGACGTTCTCGGCGCTAACGCCGAGATGGCAGGCCGCGGCCTGCTTCAGATCGTAATTGTCGGGGTCGCAATACATCCACTGGTCACGCGCAACGCTCTCCATGCGGGCGATGACGCGCGGCGACGGCCCGAAACTGCTCTCATTGGCGCCGATGCGAGCACGAAACGGGCGGCCGCGGTCACGCTCCTGCGCTTCAGGCCCGACAAACGGCACCGTAGAGGGAAGCGCGCCGACAAGCGGCGTGAGGGCAGGGCGCTGGCGCATGGCAAAGGCTCACGAGAAATGGGCCTTCTTGCTAGCGTGCAGGCATGTTGGGCGCAAGATGACAATGCCGCACTGGATTTCACCGATCCGTTTTGCTAGCGAACTAGGATGAGCAATCGATTGCCACCCGCTTGGGCCAAGCATCTTAAAACCCAAGCCGCGCCGAAGGGCGCGCCGCCGAAGGTTGGGCAGCCGAAACCTCGGCCCGCACAGGCGGCTCCGTCCCGCGCTCAGGCCGACGATATGATGTTGAGGCAGGCGCTCGAGTTCCAGAAAGAGAAACGATTGCCTGAGGCGGAAGAACTCTGTCATCGCGTTCTGGCGAGAACGCCCGAACATCCGCTGGCCCTTTATATACTGGGGACGCTGGGGATCGGGTACGACGAGGAAAAAGTCCTGCGGTATTTTGGTCGAGCGATCGCGCAGGAGCCTCTAAATCCCTACTACCACCTAAGCCTCGGTCAAGCCTATTTGAGGCTCAGCGAGTTTACACCTGCGATCGAACACATTCAGTACGCACTGGCATTGAAGCCGGATCTGGTGGAAGCCCTTTGCGCCTTGGGCGATGCATACAATTCGTTTGACAAGGGCGAAATGGCGCTGCCGCTCTTTGAGAAGGCGCTCAGGATCGACCGAGATTATCCCGAGGCCCGGTTGGGGCTGCCTCGTGCGCTGGCAAGCCTCGGCCGTATGGACGAAGCCGCCATTCGTCTCAAAGAGGCAATAGATCGGCGCATCGCTGTACCTGCTGCCTACAATGCACTTGTACGCACGCGCAAATTCACTGAAGAGCCACCAGAACTCGCGGCGATCCTGACCGAGCTTCAGAACGCCGACCACGGATCCGAGGGAGCGGCGGCGCTCCATCATGCGGCCGGAAAGCTGCTCAACGACCTCCGTCGCCACAAGGAGGCGATGGATCACTTCAAAAAAGGAAATCAAGCCGCCGGCCAGAGCTTCGATGTGCAATCCTACCGTCGTTGGGTCGATGCCTTGATCGAAACCTTTACACCGGATCTGGTGGCTTCTAGGTCAGCTTCTGGCAATGCCTCGGAGGTGCCCGTGTTCGTGGTCGGGATGCCTCGCTCGGGCACAACACTGACTGAGCAGATCTGCGCCAGCCATCCCAATGTTCATGGCGCTGGCGAGTTAGCAAAGCTTAGACGCACATCGAATGGGCTCGGTCTTAGGTCTAGTTCCGGCATAAGCCCGGGTGAGGCGATCGCATCGATGACTCCACAGCTGTCCAGGGCGCTGGCTGCGGAGCATCTTGCCTACCTGCGCGAGCGGGCCCCTGATGCGCTTCGAATTGTCGACAAGATGCCTCACAATTTCGAGTTGGTCGGCCTGATTGGCATCCTTTTCCCCAACGCCCGCATCATTCATTGTCGTCGCGACGCCATTGACAACTGCATCTCCTGTTTTGTCCTGCAACTCAGTGAAGGGCATAGCTATAGCGCCGATCTGGAGACACTGGGGCTTTACTACAGGGAGTATGATCGTCTGATGCGGCATTGGGACAAGATTTTCCCGGGCCGTATCTTCGAAAACCGGTATGAGACGTTGATTGAAAATCAAGAGAAGCAGTCGCGCCGTCTCATAGAATATCTCGGACTACCCTGGGACGATAGCTGCTTGCGCTTTTTCGACAGGGGCGGCTCCGTGAAAACCTATAGCAATTGGCAGGTCCGCCAGCCGATCTATACGTCGTCCGTCAAGCAGTGGACGAACTACGAAAGCGAGATCCAGTCGCTGATTGAGTCATTGGGCGACCTTGCTAAGGTTTGACAGGTATTGTCTCGACCAGGATCGGCGATTCACATCGGCCGCCCGAGCCGTGGCCACGGAATGGTTGGGGCGCTGCGCCGATTTGCCATGTTGCCGATTGGAACCAAGGCACATGATGGTCGGTGCGTATCAGCAGAAAACCCGGCGGTTGCCCGCCGGGTTCGATTTTGAGCCAGGCTCTGCGTCTTAGAACGAACGCTGGAAGCGGAGCATGCCGCCGACACTGTTCTTCTTGTCGGCGTTGGTGAAGTTGGAGAAGTCGGCGTCGTCGAACTTGCCTGCGTGCAGGTAGTCGACTTCGGCCGTGACCGTCAGGCCAGGAACAACGTCATAGGCGATGTTCGCGGCGACGCCGAGGTTCTTCCATTCGTCATACGAGATCTGGGTGTTGAACGAGGTCTTCTCGTTGATGGTATAGGTACCGCCACCCCAGAATGCCCAGTTGCCGCCCCACTGCTTGTAGAAGCCGCGGCCGTTGGCCGGGATCGCATAGGATGTATCCGTCAGGTTGTCGTCGGTGCCGTAGCCGCCCATGATGAACAGCGACAGGTTCTGCATCGGGGTGATGTCCAAACGAACCTTGCCGGCGACTTCTTCGTAGTTGCTGTCATAAGCGACAACGCCGGTGATGGCGCCCCAGCCCTGCGTGTACTTCACGCCGCCGACAACATGCGGAACATAGCTGTCGATGGTGCCGACGACGCCCGAGCCTTCTTCGAGCGAGACCACGGCCGAGAAGCCGTTGCCGGCATCGAAGTAGTACTGGACGACGTTGGTGTCGAAATCGCCGTAGGGGACCAGCGTATCGTTGATGACGCTGCCGGCGTAGCCGATGAACGTATCGAAGGCCGATTCGTCCTTACCGACGCGCAGACCACCGAGTTGGATCCAGGCGAAGTTCAGCGAGACATTCTTGTTGCCGGCCGGGTTGCCGATCGGGTCGCCGGAGGTGCTGAAGCCGCCGTAGTTGTTGCGGTTGCCGAAGTTGAAGCGGGTTTCGGTGTAGGTTTTCAAGGTGCCGAGTTCGGTTTCCTGGCCGGTCCAGGTCTTCAACGTGAAGCGGGCGTTCTTGTAGAAGGTATCCTGCTCGTCGCCGTCCTTATGGTCGAACGACTTCGCACCGTCGAACGAACCGACGTCGCCGACGCCGATGTCGTAACGGACATAGCCGCCGATGCGCAGGCAGGTTTCGGTGCCGGGGATGTAGAAGTAGCCCGAGCCGTAAACGTCGCAAATCTTGACGTATTCAGCCGGTTCCGGCTCGGCGACGACGACGGCGTCGGCGGCGCGCGCACCGGAAACTGCGATCAGGGCCGCAGCGGAGCCGAGAAGAAGGC
>NZ_JBFUFA010000026.1:0-27519 GCF_056403695.1 Mesorhizobium sp. P2_F7
CCAAGGACGAAGGTGGCCGTCACACGCCGTTCTTCACCCCAAGGACGAAGGTGGCCGTCACACGCCGTTCTTCACCAACTACCGTCCGCAGTTCTACTTCCGCACGACCGACGTGACCGGCATCGTGTCGCTGCCGGAAGGCACCGAGATGGTGATGCCCGGCGACAACATCACGGTCGATGTCGAGCTGATCGTGCCGATCGCCATGGAAGAGAAGCTGCGCTTCGCCATCCGTGAAGGCGGCCGCACCGTCGGTGCCGGCATCGTCGTCACCATCAAAGAATAATCGAGCCCGGCATACGCCGGATCGACAAGGAAAGGGCGGTCTTCGGACCGCCCTTTTTCGTTGACTCATGGCCAGATGTATCTGTTTTGGTGTCCCAATCTCTGTTGCAAGTCTCCCGGCCTATACTAGTATAGATTGCAATTGAGAGGCTGGTCGGATGGTTCCACGGCACCGTTTTCAGGGTTGGGCGTGCCGGGCACTGGGGCTGATCTGCCTGGTGTCGCTGCTTGCCGTGGGCGGCGGCGCACTTGCGGCCGAGACAAAAAGTTCCGAGCCGGAGCTGGATGCGCCGATGCGGTTCGTCGTCGTGCGCAGCAATGCGCCGGGCTGCGAACCGACCTGCCCGGAATGGATATCGGCCGAGGGGGCGATTACGGCAAAGTCGCCGGCGCTGCTCAAGGCTGCCCTGAAGACACTCGGCCGCCGCAAATTGCCGATCGTCGTCAACTCACCCGGCGGCGATGTCGATGCGGCCATCGCCATGGGCCGCTTGATCCGCAAGAACAAGCTCGACATTGCGGTCGGCCGGACCTGGTTTGTCGGCTGCGAGCCGGGGGCAAAAAACTGCAAGGAGAACGACGCCAGAGGTTCGCACTATATCGGCAACCCCTATGTGCTCGGCAGCTATTGCGCGTCCGCTTGCCCGATGATGCTGGCCGGCGGCACCAGGCGCCTGGTCGGGCCGCTGGCCTATCTCGGCGTCCACCAGATCACGACCACGGTCGTGCAAATGAACGTGCAATATGAAGTCCGCTATCGCGTCGTGAAAGGCAAGAAGCGGGTCATCAGCAAGAAGGTCGTCAGCCGCAAGAACGCCGGCAGTTACAAGACCTACGAAATGAGCAAGAGGGTGGAGAGCAAGCTGGCCACCTATTTCAAGGAGATGGGTGTCGACCTCAGCATACTCGAAACGATGAAGAGCACGCCGGCCAGCGACATCCAGCAGATCGACCTGAGCGACATGCTGACGATGAAGCTGGTCACCAGCGTGGACGCTGCAGATTTGCTGACCAGCGCAAGCCTGTGCGCACTGGACCTTCCGGCCCCGAATTGCCGCGAAATACCGGCGAACAAGCCGGCGGGCGGCCTGCCGGCCGTGGCCAAGGCAGCGCCGTTGCCGGTGAAGCCGGAAACCGCTCAGCACGATGACGGCATGCGTTTTGTCGTGGTTCGCGGCAGCAACCCGCTCTGCAATCCCGACTGCCCGGAGTGGATCGCGGCGCAAGGCGCGATTACGCCTCAGACGCCGCAGAAGCTCAGCCAATTGCTCGCCACACTTGGCAACCGGCGGCTGCCGGTGGTGATCAGCTCGCGAGGCGGCGACCTCTCCGGCGCCCTGGCGGCGGGACGGATCATCCATGAAAAGAAACTCGACGTTGCCGTTGCCCGCACCGATTTCGTCGGCTGCGATCCGGCTGAGTGGAATTGCCTGGCCAAGGACGGCGCCTATGCCGGACTGAGCGTCGATGGCGACGGCGACTGCGGATTCGGCCTGCGCGCTCATGCTGGCCGGCGGCGCCAGGCGGCTCGTCGGCCCGCAGGCGCGGCTCAGCCTCTACCTGATGGGGCAGAAACAGACGGTCAAAGCCTATCTCGAGGAGATGGCGATAAGCCCGGCCCTGTTCACAGCGCTTAAGGGCAGTTCGGTAGAGCGTCAGCTTGGACCTGACATGATGCTGAAGGTCGGCCTGACGACCGGGCGCCAGTCGGTGGATGCGCTGACGGGTTCCAGCATCTGCAAGTCGGCGCCGAAACCCGAGAATTGCCGCGTGGTAGCGTCGTCCAACGGCTGATCGCACCGGTCGCTACGGGAAGCCAAGCTTCGCCATCGGCGAAGGCGGCCGCACTGTCGGCGCCGGAACCATCAAAGAATAATCGGCGCTGACACTTCGCCGGATACGGCAAGGAGAGCCGCCCGCCGACGTCTTTCGTTTCCAACGCTACGCTGAACAAGTATTGCACGGTTTGTTGCCAAGCTATTGCAAGTACCATTGCCGTAACTATCATGGGAGGCTCAAGGGGGCTTGGGCCAAGCATGGTTTGGGGACGCCGTTCAGATAGTCTGGCGAGGTGGACGCGCGAGCTGGTTCGGCTGGCGCTGGCGCTTGCATTGGCGGCGTTTGCCGTCGTCGAGGATGCCTCTGCGCAATATCTGGTCACTTGGGACGATCCGACGGCCGAGGAGATGCGGTTTGTCGTCGCGCGCAGCAGTGCCCCCGGCTGCGAGCCCAACTGCCCGGAGTGGATATCGGCTGAAGGCCCAATTGCAGCCGGCACGCCAGCCCTGCTCAAGCAAACCTTGAAGAAGCTCGGCGGCCGCAAACTGCCGATCATCGTCAATTCCCCGGGCGGCAATGTCGATGCCGCGCTCCAGCTCGGCCGGATAATCCGCAAGAACAAGCTGGACATCGCCATCGGCAAGACCGAGTTTTCCGATTGTTGGCCCGGGACGGATGGCTGTGGATTCAGCTACGGCAAGGGCTCCGCTTATCTCGGCCAGGCGTCCGATGGAGCCAGCTGCAACTCCGCCTGTCCGCTGATGTTTGCCGGCGGCGTGCGTCGCGTGGCCGGCGGCTGGGCCTATTTGGGTGTTCACCAGATCACCACCACCTGGTTCCCCTCCACAACGCACTATCGGACCACCTATCGCGTCAAGCGGGGCAAAAAATATCGGGTCACCACGGAAACCGTCACGCAAGGCGAAAGCTACAAAACCTATAAAATGAGCAAGGGGTTTGCGCGCAAGATCTCGGCCTATCTCAAGGAGATGGGGGTCGGACAGGGCGTGCTCGACCTGATGAAGGCGACGCCAGCCAGCGACATCAGGCAGATCGGCCTCCACGATATGCTGACGATGAAACTGGCCACCAGCACGGACACTCAGGAGCTGTTTACCAAAGCAGCTCTGTGCATGTTCGACCCGCCGGCTCCCAACTGCAGGGAAATACCGGGAAACAAGCCAGCCGGCGGACAAACGCCCGCGGCCAAGCCGGCCGTGGTGGCTGCGATCAAGGCAAAGACCGGCCCCCCACTTTCTCAGCCGGCCAAGGCTCCAGCTCCCAAGCCGTTGCAGGCAGCGCCAGGGAATTCGACGCCAGATATGCGCTTCGTTGTCGTTCGCGGCAGAGACTCGCTCTGCAATCCCGATTGCCCGGAATGGATCTCGGCGGAAGGCGCGATGACGCCTCAGACCCCGCAAAAGTTGCGCCAGTTGCTCGACACCCTTGGCAACCGGCGGCTGCCGGTGGTGATCAGCTCACAGGGGGGCAGCCTGTTCAGCGCTCTGGCCGCGGGAAGGCTTATCCATGAACGGAAGCTCGACGTCGCCGTCGCCCGCACCACTATCGTCGGCTGCGACCCGCCCGAGGCAGGCTGCTTGGCCGATAACGGTGCCTATGTCGGGCTGATTAGCGATTTTGGAGTGGAGTGCGATTCGGCCTGCGCGCTCATGCTTGCCGCCGGCGCCAAAAGGCTGGTCGATCCCAAGGCGAGGCTCAGCATGTCCTCGAGGGGACAGACGCAGTTGGTTAAAGCCTACCTGGAGGAGATGGAGATGGACCCAGCTCTGTTCGCCGCGATAGGCTCGGTCGAGCGTCAGCTCGAGCCCGACATGATGCTCAAAGTCGGGCTGACAACCGGGCCGGAGTCGGTGGAGGCGCTAACCGGCCCCGCTATTTGCAAAACCTCACCCAAGCCCGACAACTGTTTGCTTCCGCCGACCGCCAAGGCCGAGTCGCCCGCCAAACTGTAGGCATCGCAGAAACTGGCCATCGAGGCAGGTTGAGCCATGCCCGATTTCTCCGCTATCGTCGTGGCAGGCGTCGCCCGGCGGAGGATCGAAAATGAGCCAGGATATCCCGACACTGTACGAATGGGCCGGCGGCATCGAGGCGCTCAACCGGCTGACGGAAACCTTTTACGACAAGGTGTCCCGCGATCCGGTGGTCGGGCCGGTGTTCAAGCACATGTCGCCGGATCATCCCGCCCATGTCGCGGCCTTCATCGGCGAGGTTTTCGGTGGACCGAAAACCTATAGCGAAAAGCATGGCGGCCACCGCGAGATGGTCATGCACCATCTCGGCAAGCATTTGAGCGAAGAACAGCGCCGCCGCTGGATCAGCCTGCTTGTTGATGCCGCCGACGCGGTCGGGCTGCCGGACGATCCCGAATTCCGCTCCGCCTTCATGGGCTATGTCGAGTGGGGATCGCGGCTGGCCAAGATGAATTCCATCCTTGGCGAGACCTGCGACCCGCAGACCGAACCGATGCCGGCCTGGGGCTGGGGCGTGCCGGGCGGCCCGTACACGCCGCCGGAAGGGAAATCCTGAGCCGTGCCGAAACAGGCCGGAGAGACGACCAGCATCGTCCGCTGGCGGCAGTGGCAAAGCCCTGGCATAGAACATCTGGTCCTGCGGCAGAGTGCGGACGGAATTTTGGCTACCTCCGTGGCGGTTTCGGCCGATGCCGAACCCTTCGCTGTCCGCTACCGCATAGAATGCGGTCCTGACTGGCTGGCGAGAGAGGTCGAGGTCGATCTTGTCGGCGGCACAAGTGTTAGGCTCACCACGGACGGCTCGGGCAACTGGTTGAAGGATGGCGTTCCGGTCGCTGAATTGGAGGGCGCGCGCTATCCCGACCTCACCGTCACGCCGTTCACCAACACGCTGCCGATCCAGCGTCTGCAGCTCAAACGCGGCGAAAGCGCCGAGATTGTCGCAGCTTTTATAGAGCTTCCGGAGCTCAGCATCGTCAGGAGCCGGCAGCGCTACACGTGTCTCGATGAGGGCGGGCGCTATCTCTACGAGTCGCTGGTCAGCGGTTTTCGCCGTGAAATCGAGGTTGACGGGCAGGGGCTGGTCGTCACCTATCCGGATTTCTGGCGAAGGATATGAAAGCGCGTCAGACCACTCTTTACAGCGCGCCCGGAAGCTTTTAGGAAGCGCCTGCGCCGAAACGCGCGTACGGGCATAGCTCAGTTGGTAGAGCGGCGGTCTCCAAAACCGCAGGTCGTAGGTTCGAGCCCTGCTGCCCGTGCCATTTTCTCAAATGGCGATTTAACGAACGAACTCGGTCCCGTGCCCCGCATTGAAAAATGGCAGGTGGCTTGCCATATTAGGGAAACTGAGGCATAAGGCCCCCATAGCCGGGACGGGACGACTGGATGGTTCCGAGGCGGCGTTTGGTCATAAAGCGGACACTTGCCACTTGCGTGGATCAAGAATCGGTTTTATGTAGACACAACAGACACGCGACGCGTGGAGCTGGGAAGCCGGCTTTACGCGTCCGATTTGCATGGGCGAAATGGTTGCGCTGATTCGGCGCTGACTTGAAACCCAGGCGGCACGTCCCGGCCAGCGGGATCATCCAGGAGACCCGGCCAACGGGTCTTGAAGACAGAGCGGCATATGGCTTCGAAAACCACAAATCCTTTCGTCTTTCTCCAGCAGGTCCGCGCGGAGACCGCCAAGGTGACTTGGCCGTCGCGCCGGGAGACGATGATCTCGACGGTGATGGTGCTCGTGTTTGCGGTCATCGCGATGATCTTTTTCTTCACCGCCGACGTGGCCATGGGCTACGCGATCGAGCGGTTACTGAGCCTCGGCCATTAAGTCCGGCGATTACGGAGAAGTCTTGAAATGACCGCGCGGTGGTACATCGTCCACGCCTATTCGAACTTTGAAAAAAAGGTCGCCGAGGACATTGAGAACAAGGCCAAGCAGAAGGGCCTGTCCGCCGATATCGAGCAGATCGTGGTGCCGACCGAGAAGGTCGTCGAGATCCGCCGCGGCCGCAAGGTCGATGCCGAGCGCAAGTTCTTTCCGGGCTATGTGCTGCTGAAGGCCAATCTGACCGACGCAGTGTTCTCGCTGGTCAAGAACACGCCGAAGGTCACCGGTTTTCTCGGTGACTCCAAGCCGGTGCCGATCACCGAGGCGGAAGCGCAGCGCATCCTGAACCAGGTCCAGGAAGGCGTCGAGCGGCCCAAGCCCTCGGTCACCTTCGAGATCGGCGAGGCGATCCGCGTTTCGGATGGGCCGTTCGCCTCGTTCAACGGTTTCGTCCAGGAAGTGGACGAGGAGCGGGCGCGGCTCAAGGTGGAAGTTTCGATCTTCGGGCGTGCTGTGCCGGTCGATCTGGAATTCGGACAGGTCGAAAAGGGCTGATCCGAAAACCCCACGCCGGTTCGCCGGCAAGGGGAGGCGGCGCGAAAACGCGCGGCCAGAACGGGTGGGAGGCGAATGTGGCTTTAGCCGGCCGCGCGAACCGCACCACCAGACTGCAACCGCCGGCATTCCCCGATAGTGGGGCCGGCATGACACAAAGGCAGGAAAGAGATGGCTAAGAAAATTGCAGGCCAGCTCAAGCTCCAGGTTGCCGCGGGCTCGGCTACGCCGTCGCCCCCGATCGGCCCGGCGCTTGGTCAGCGCGGCATCAACATCATGGAATTCTGCAAGGCGTTCAACGCGCAGACCCAGGAAATGGAAAAGGGATCGCCGATTCCGGTCGTCATCACCTACTACCAGGACAAGTCGTTCACCTTCGTCATGAAGACGCCGCCGGTGAGCTACTTCCTGAAGAAGGCTGCGAACCTGAAGTCGGGCTCCAAGGAGCCGGGCAAGGTCAAGGTCGGCACGATCGGCCGCGACAAGGTGCGCGCCATCGCCGAGCAGAAGATGAAGGATCTGAACGCAAACGACGTCGAAGCGGCCATGCGCATGGTCGAGGGCTCTGCCCGCTCGATGGGTCTGGAAGTGGTGGGCTGAGATCATGGCAAAGATTGCAAAGCGTGTATCGAAGACCCGCGAAGGCATCGATCCCAACAAGGCTTATGCCCTGGGTGAAGCGCTGAAGCTGCTCAAGGACCGTTCGACGGTGAAGTTCGACGAGACCATCGAAGTGGCGATGAACCTCGGCGTCGATCCGCGTCACGCCGACCAGATGGTCCGCGGCGTGGTCAATCTGCCGAACGGCACCGGCCGCTCGGTCCGTGTCGCCGTGTTCGCACGTGGCGACAAGGCTGAGGAAGCCAAGGCCGCCGGCGCCGACATCGTCGGTGCCGAGGATCTGGTCGAGATCGTCCAGAAGGGCACGATCGACTTCGATCGCTGCATCGCCACGCCGGACATGATGCCGCTGGTCGGCCGTCTCGGCAAGGTGCTTGGCCCGCGCGGCATGATGCCGAACCCGAAGGTCGGCACCGTCACCACCGACGTTGCAGCGGCCGTCAAGGCATCGAAGGGCGGCGCTGTCGAGTTCCGCGTCGAGAAGGCCGGCATCGTCCAGGCCGGCGTCGGCAAGGTCTCGTTCGACGTCAAGGCGCTGGAAGAAAACATCCGCGCCTTCGCCGATGCGGTGACCAAGGCGAAGCCGGCTGGCGCCAAGGGCAACTACGTCAAGAAGGTGTCTGTCACCTCGACGATGGGCCCGGGCCTCAAGCTCGACGTCTCGACGCTCGCAGCGTCCTGATACGAACATCTGGATCGGCCGCTAAAGCGCTGATCCGCAAGTGAATTCCGGGCCTCCGACTTGTCGGCGGCCCGGTACCGGAAGCCGAGAGGTTTCCGGACATCCTGTCCGAGATTGCAGGCGGCCCAGAAGCCTTAATTCAATTGGGCCTGCATGAGACGGGTGAAAACCTGACAACGGAGCGACAAGCTCCAATGAAAGGTTCGAACCGTGTTTGCCTTTTGTCTGCGCATCGTCCGGTTTGCCGGCCGGTGTGGCGAAAGGGGGCAGGATCCTCGAGCGTCGTTCGGGAGATCCGTTACTGGATGGCCCGGCCGGCAAAAAGGCAACCCGACGCCTGTCCTATTAGAGGGGCAGGGGTCAACTGGAGATAGGCAGTGGACAGAGCGGAAAAACGCGAACTCGTCACGGGCCTGAATGGTGCTTTTGCAGGCGCTGGTTCAGTCGTCGTGGCCCACTACGCCGGTATCACCGTCGCGCAAATGAACGACCTTCGGTCGAAAATGCGCGCTGCCGGTGGGACCGTCAAAGTCGCGAAGAACCGTCTCGCCAAAATCGCTCTTCAGGGCACGGACTCCGCATCGATCATCGACCTGTTCAAGGGACAGACGCTGATCGCTTATTCGGAGGATCCGATTGCGGCGCCGAAGGTCGCGTCCGATTTCGCCAAGGGAAATGACAAGCTTGTCATTCTCGGCGGCGCAATGGGCACCACCTCGCTCAACGCCGACGGTGTGAAGGCACTCGCCACACTTCCGTCGCTCGATGAGCTGCGCGCCAGGCTGGTTGGCATGATCGCCACGCCGGCAACCCGGATCGCCCAGATCGTCAATGCGCCAGCGGCTTCGGTCGCGCGCGTCATCGGCGCTTACGCCCGGAAGGACGAGGCGGCATGAGGCCGTTCCTCGCTATCACAAACACACGTTCGAACCTGATGAAGGAATACAACAATGGCTGATCTGGCAAAGATCGTAGACGACCTTTCAAAGCTGACCGTCCTCGAGGCGGCCGAGCTGTCGAAGCTTCTTGAAGAAAAGTGGGGCGTTTCGGCTGCTGCTCCGGTGGCGGTTGCCGCTGCTGGCGGCGCTGCCGCTGCTGCTGCTCCGGCCGAGGAAAAGACGGAATTCGACGTCGTCCTCACCGAGGCAGGCGCTCAGAAGATCAACGTCATCAAGGAAGTCCGCGCCATCACCGGCCTGGGCCTCAAGGAAGCCAAGGATCTGGTCGAAGCAGCTCCGAAGCCGGTCAAGGAAGGCGTTTCCAAGGCTGACGCTGAGAAGTTCAAGGCCCAGCTGGAAGCAGCCGGCGCCAAGGTCGACCTGAAGTAAGCGTAAAGCGGCGGGCGGCCTCGCGTCGTCCGCCACTCCCTTCATGGAAGGGAGGATGCGTAGCGCGAGATGTAAGGGAACCTCTTTCCTGAGGGCCGAAACCGGCCTTCAGGAAACGGGTTTTCTCCCGTTTTAGCCGTCGCCGCCAGGCGGCGGGAAAACAGATCAGGGGCCGCCACCGAGGTGGCCGCGCATGCAAGGTGAGCCGCGGCGAGGCTCGTCCCGAGTTTATAGCTAAGGAGCGACGATGGCCCAGACCCAGACTTTCAATGGCCGCAGACGCGTACGCAAGTTCTTCGGAAAGATCCCGGAAGTTGCGGAGATGCCGAACCTGATCGAGGTTCAAAAGGCATCCTATGACCAGTTCCTGATGGTGGACGAGCCCAAGGGCGGCCGTCCGGACGAAGGGCTGCAGGCCGTTTTCAAGTCGGTCTTCCCGATCTCCGATTTTTCCGGCTCCTCGATGCTGGAGTTCGTGAAGTACGAGTTCGAAGGACCGAAATTCGACGTTGACGAATGCCGTCAGCGCGACCTGACCTATGCTGCGCCGCTGAAGGTGACGCTGCGCCTCATCGTGTTCGATATCGACGAGGATACCGGCGCCAAGTCGATCAAGGACATCAAGGAGCAGGACGTCTACATGGGCGACATGCCGCTCATGACCTTGAACGGCACCTTCATCGTCAACGGCACCGAGCGCGTCATCGTCTCGCAGATGCACCGTTCGCCGGGCGTCTTCTTCGACCATGACAAGGGCAAGTCGCACTCGTCGGGCAAGCTTCTGTTTGCCGCGCGCGTCATCCCGTATCGCGGTTCGTGGCTCGACATCGAGTTCGATTCCAAGGACGTCGTGCACGCCCGCATCGACCGCCGCCGCAAGATTCCGGTGACGTCGCTGCTGATGGCGCTTGGCATGGACGGCGAAGAGATCCTGTCGACGTTCTACAACAAGATCACCTACAAGCGCGCCGGCGATCACTGGCGCATTCCGTTCAACGTGGAGCGTTTCCGCGGCCTCAAGGCTGTCGGCGACCTGGTCGATGCCGACACCGGCGAGATCGTCGTTGAGCAGGGCAAGAAGATCACCGCACGCCAGGCAAGGGCGCTTGGCGAAAAGGGTCTGAAGGCGATCAAGGCGACCGACGAGGATCTGCTCGGCAACTACCTGGCCGAAGACATCGTCAATTACGGCACCGGCGAGATCTTCCTGGAAGCCGGCGACGAGATCGACGAGAAGACGCTGAAGGTGCTGCTCGGCACCGGCGAGCAGGAGATCAAGGTTCTCGACATCGACCATGTCAATGTCGGCGCCTACATCAGAAACACGCTCAACGTCGACAAGAACGAGAGCCGCCAGGACGCGCTGTTCGACATTTATCGTGTCATGCGCCCGGGCGAACCGCCGACGCTGGAAACCGCAGAAGCCATGTTCAACTCGCTGTTCTTCGACAGCGAGCGCTACGACCTGTCGGCTGTCGGCCGCGTCAAGATGAACATGCGCCTTGAGCTCAAGGCCGAGGACACCGTGCGCGTGCTGCGCAAGGACGACATCCTGGCCGTGGTCAAGACGCTGGTCGAACTGCGCGACGGCAAGGGCGAGATCGACGACATCGACAATCTCGGCAACCGCCGCGTGCGTTCTGTCGGCGAGCTGATGGAGAACCAGTACCGCGTCGGCCTGCTTCGCATGGAGCGCGCGATCAAGGAACGTATGTCCTCGATCGAGATCGATACGGTGATGCCGCAGGACCTGATCAACGCCAAGCCGGCGGCTGCCGCCGTGCGCGAGTTCTTCGGTTCCTCGCAGCTGTCGCAGTTCATGGATCAGACCAACCCGCTGTCGGAGATCACCCACAAGCGCCGCCTGTCGGCGCTTGGACCGGGCGGTCTGACCCGCGAGCGCGCCGGCTTCGAGGTGCGCGACGTGCACCCGACGCATTACGGCCGCATCTGCCCGATCGAGACGCCGGAAGGCCCGAATATCGGTCTGATCAACTCGCTGGCGACCTTCGCGCGCGTCAACAAGTACGGCTTCATCGAAAGCCCGTACCGCAAGATCGTCAACGGCAAGCTGACCAATGAGGTCGTCTATCTCTCCGCTATGGAGGAGTCCAAGCACCACGTTGCGCAGGCCAATGCCGAGCTCGACAAGAATGGTGGTTTCGTCGACGAATTCGTCATTTGCCGCAGCGCCGGCGAAGTGATGATGGCGCCGCGCGAAAACGTCGATCTGATGGACGTGTCGCCCAAGCAGATGGTGTCTGTGGCCGCGGCGCTTATCCCGTTCCTCGAGAACGACGACGCCAACCGCGCGCTGATGGGCTCCAACATGCAGCGTCAGGCCGTGCCGCTGGTGCGCGCCGAGGCGCCGTTCGTCGGCACCGGCATGGAGCCGATCGTTGCCCGTGACTCAGGCGCCGCCATCGGCGCCCGCCGCGGCGGCATCGTCGACCAGGTCGACGCGACGCGTATCGTCATCCGCGCAACGGAAGATCTCGATCCCGGCAAGTCGGGCGTCGACATCTACCGGCTGATGAAGTTCCAGCGTTCGAACCAGAACACCTGCATCAACCAGCGTCCGCTGGTGCGCATGGGCGACCGCGTCAACAAGGGCGACATCATCGCCGACGGTCCGTCGACCGAGCTCGGCGATCTGGCCCTCGGCCGCAACGTGCTGGTCGCGTTCATGCCGTGGAACGGCTACAACTACGAGGACTCGATCCTGCTCTCCGAGCGCATCGTGGCCGACGACGTCTTCACCTCGATCCACATCGAGGAGTTCGAGGTCATGGCCCGCGACACCAAGCTCGGACCGGAGGAAATCACGCGCGACATTCCGAACGTTTCGGAAGAAGCGCTGAAGAACCTCGACGAAGCCGGCATTGTCTATATAGGTGCGGAAGTGCAGCCGGGCGACATCCTGGTCGGCAAGATCACGCCGAAGGGCGAAAGCCCGATGACGCCGGAAGAAAAGCTCCTGCGGGCCATCTTCGGTGAAAAGGCGTCCGACGTTCGCGACACCTCGATGCGCATGCCTCCGGGCACCTTCGGCACCGTCGTCGAAGTGCGCGTCTTCAACCGCCACGGCGTCGAGAAGGACGAGCGCGCCATGGCGATCGAACGCGAGGAGATCGAACGCCTCGCCAAGGACCGCGACGACGAGCAGGCGATCCTCGACCGCAACGTCTATTCGCGCCTTTCCGACGTTCTCGTCGGCAAGGAAGCGATTGCCGGGCCGAAGGGCTTCAAGAAGGGCTCGAAGCTGTCGAAGGACACGCTGGATGAGTATCCGCGTTCGCAGTGGTGGCAGTTTGCGGTGGAGAATGAAAAGCTCCAGAGCGAACTGGAAGCGCTGCGTGGCCAGTACGACGACTCCAAGAAGGCGCTCGAGCAGCGCTTCATGGACAAGGTCGAGAAGGTCCAGCGCGGCGACGAAATGCCTCCGGGCGTCATGAAGATGGTCAAGGTCTTCGTGGCCGTGAAGCGCAAGATGCAACCGGGCGACAAGATGGCCGGCCGTCACGGCAACAAGGGTGTCGTGTCGCGCATCGTTCCGGTCGAGGACATGCCTTTCCTCGAGGACGGCACGCATGCCGATATCGTGCTCAACCCGCTGGGTGTGCCGAGCCGCATGAATGTCGGCCAGATCCTGGAAACGCATCTGGGCTGGGCCTGTGCGGGCATGGGCAAGAAGATCGGCGAGCTGATCGACGCGTACAAGACGGCTGGAGACATCAAGCCGCTGCGCAAGACGCTCGAGAGCTTCATCCCGGCCAACGACCGCAACGAGCCGGTCCGCGAGTATGACGACGAGAGCATCGTTCGCCTCAGCGAGCAGATGCGCCGCGGCGTCTCCATCGCGACACCGGTGTTCGACGGCGCGCATGAGGTCGACATCAACATCATGCTGGAGCAGGCGGGCCTGCACACCAGCGGTCAGTCGCAGCTCTATGACGGACGCACCGGCGAGCCGTTCGATCGCAAGGTGACGATGGGCTATATCTATATGCTCAAGCTTCACCACCTGGTGGACGACAAGATCCACGCGCGTTCGATCGGTCCGTACTCGCTCGTTACCCAGCAGCCGCTGGGTGGCAAGGCGCAGTTCGGTGGCCAGCGCTTCGGCGAAATGGAGGTCTGGGCGCTGGAAGCCTACGGCGCCGCCTACACGCTGCAGGAAATGCTGACGGTGAAGTCGGACGACGTCGCCGGCCGCACCAAGGTCTACGAGGCGATCGTGCGCGGCGACGACACGTTCGAAGCCGGCATCCCGGAGAGCTTCAACGTGCTCGTCAAGGAAATGCGGTCTCTCGGCCTCAATGTCGAGCTGGAGAACACCAAGCTCGACGACAACCCTGTCCGGTTGCCCGACGCAGCCGAGTAAAAACAAGACATCCGGTCGCGGGAGCCCGCGACCGGATGCACCAAATTCTACGGCCGGTGGGCCGACCACTCAGCGGGCATTTGGTCCGCGTTAGATGCAAGGGGTTTTCGAGGACCCCGAAAAGGAGAACGGCATGAACCAAGAGGTCATGAATCTCTTCAATCCGCAGGCGCCGGCGCAGGTGTTCGATTCCATCCGGATATCGCTCGCCAGCCCTGAGAAGATTCTGTCCTGGTCGTTCGGCGAGATCAAGAAGCCGGAGACCATCAACTACCGCACCTTCAAGCCGGAGCGTGACGGTCTGTTCTGCGCGCGCATTTTTGGCCCGATCAAGGACTATGAGTGCCTGTGCGGCAAGTACAAGCGCATGAAGTACAAGGGCGTCATCTGCGAAAAGTGCGGCGTCGAAGTCACGCTGTCGCGCGTTCGCCGCGAGCGCATGGGCCATATCGAGCTGGCAGCCCCTGTCGCTCACATCTGGTTCCTGAAGTCGCTGCCCTCGCGCATCGGCACGCTGCTCGACATGACCCTGAAGGACATCGAGCGCGTCCTTTACTTCGAGAACTACATCGTCACCGAGCCCGGCCTCACCGCGCTGAAGGAGCACCAGCTGCTCAGCGAGGAAGAGTACATGATCGCCGTCGACGAGTATGGCGAGGATTCCTTCACCGCCATGATCGGCGCCGAGGCCATTCATGACCTTCTGGCCGGCATGGACCTGGAGAAGATCGCCGGCGACCTGCGTTCGGAACTGGCTTCGACCACGTCCGAGCTGAAGCAGAAGAAGTATCTGAAGCGGCTCAAGGTCGTCGAGAACTTCATGGAATCCGGCAACCGTCCGGAATGGATGATCATGAAGGTGGTTCCGGTGATCCCGCCGGACCTGCGCCCGCTGGTTCCTCTGGATGGTGGACGTTTCGCGACGTCCGACCTGAACGACCTCTATCGCCGCGTCATCAACCGCAACAACCGCCTGAAGCGGCTGATCGAGCTGCGCGCCCCCGGCATCATCGTGCGCAATGAAAAGCGTATGCTGCAGGAAGCCGTCGACGCTCTGTTCGACAACGGCCGCCGCGGCCGCGTCATCACCGGCGCCAACAAGCGTCCGCTGAAGTCGCTGTCCGATATGTTGAAGGGCAAGCAGGGCCGGTTCCGCCAGAACCTGCTCGGCAAGCGCGTCGACTATTCGGGCCGTTCGGTCATCGTCACCGGTCCGGAGCTCAAGCTGCACCAGTGCGGCCTGCCGAAGAAGATGGCGCTCGAACTGTTCAAGCCCTTCATCTACGCCCGCCTCGACGCCAAGGGTTTCTCCTCGACCGTCAAGCAGGCCAAGAAGCTGGTCGAGAAGGAGCGTCCGGAAGTCTGGGATATCCTGGACGAGGTCATCCGCGAGCATCCGGTGCTGYTGAACCGCGCGCCGACGCTGCACCGCCTGGGCATCCAGGCGTTCGAGCCGATCCTGATCGAAGGCAAGGCGATCCAGCTGCATCCGCTGGTCTGCACGGCCTTCAACGCCGACTTCGACGGCGATCAGATGGCCGTTCACGTGCCGCTGTCGCTCGAGGCTCAGCTTGAAGCCCGCGTGCTGATGATGTCGACCAACAACATCCTGCACCCGGCTTCTGGCGCGCCGATCATCGTGCCGTCGCAGGACATGGTTCTGGGTCTCTACTATCTCTCGATCGTCAATCAGAACGAGCCGGGCGAAGGCATGGTGTTTGCCGACATGGGCGAACTCCAGCATGCGCTCGAGACCAAGGCCGTCACCCTGCACGCCAAGATCAAGGGTCGTTTCCGCTCGGTCGACGCCGAAGGCAAGGTCGTGTCGAAGATCTACGACACCACGCCTGGCCGCATGATCATCGGCGAACTTCTGCCGAAGAACGTCAACGTGCCTTACGAGACCGCCAACCAGGAGATGACCAAGAAGAACATCTCCAAGATGATCGACACCGTCTACCGCCATTGCGGTCAGAAGGAGACGGTCATTTTCTGCGATCGCATCATGGCTCTCGGCTTCGGTCATGCCTGCCGCGCCGGCATTTCGTTCGGCAAGGACGACATGCTGATCCCGGACGCCAAGATCAAACTGGTCTCCGACACCGAGGCTTTGGCCAAGGAATACGAGCAGCAGTACAATGACGGTCTGATCACGCAGGGCGAGAAGTACAACAAGGTCGTCGACGCCTGGGCCAAGTGCTCGGAAAAGGTCGCCGACGAAATGATGGCCCGCATCAAGGCCGTGGAGTTCGAGGACAATGGCCGTCAGAAGCCGATGAACTCGATCTACATGATGTCGCATTCGGGTGCGCGCGGTTCGCCCACCCAGATGCGCCAGCTCGCCGGCATGCGCGGCCTGATGGCCAAGCCGTCGGGTGAAATCATCGAGACGCCGATCATCTCGAACTTCAAGGAAGGCCTGACCGTGCTCGAGTACTTCAACTCGACCCACGGCGCCCGCAAGGGTCTGGCCGACACCGCCTTGAAGACGGCGAACTCGGGTTACCTCACCCGTCGTCTGGTCGACGTGGCGCAGGACTGCATCGTCAACTCCGTGGATTGCGGCACCGACAAGGGCCTCACCATGCAGCCGATCGTCGATGCCGGTCAGGTCGTTGCTTCGGTCGGCCAGCGCGTGCTGGGCCGTACCGCGCTCGACGACATCAACCATCCGGTGACCGGCGACGTGCTGGTCAAGGCCGGAACGTTGATGGACGAGCGTGACGTGGAGCAGATCGAAAAGGCCGGCGTGCAGTCGGTTCGCATCCGTTCGGCACTGACCTGCGAAGTCAGGGTCGGCGTCTGCGCGGTCTGCTACGGACGCGATCTGGCCCGCGGCACCCCGGTCAACCAGGGCGAAGCCGTCGGCGTCATCGCGGCGCAGTCGATCGGCGAGCCGGGCACCCAGCTCACCATGCGTACCTTCCACATGGGCGGTACGGCGCAGGTGGTGGATAGCTCGTTCCTTGAAGCCTCGTATGAGGGCAAGGTCGAAATCCGCAACCGCAACGTGGTGCGCAACTCGGACGGCCAGCAGATGGTCATGGGCCGCAACATGGCGGTGCTGATCCTCGACGAGGCCGGCAAGGAACGCGCCACGCATCGTGTCACCTATGGTTCGCGCATCTTCGTGGACGATGGCGACAAGGTGAAGCGCGGCCAGCGTATCGCCGAGTGGGATCCCTATACCCGCCCGGTCCTCACCGAAATCGAGGGCAAGGTGGCGTATGAGGATCTGGTCGACGGTATTTCCGTTCAGGAAACGGCCGACGAGTCGACCGGCATCACCAAGCGTGAGGTCATCGACTGGCGTTCGACGCCGCGCGGCAACGACTTGAAGCCGGCGATCGCCATCCTGGACGGCAAGGGCAAGGTCGGCAAGCTGTCGAAGGGCGGCGATGCCCGCTTCCTGCTCTCGGTCGAGGCCATTCTCTCGGTCGAGCCGGGTTCGCAGGTTCGCCCCGGTGACGTGCTGGCGCGTATCCCGATGGAAAGCGCCAAGACCAAGGACATCACCGGCGGTCTGCCGCGTGTTGCCGAATTGTTCGAGGCACGCCGTCCGAAGGATCACGCCATCATCGCCGAGATCGATGGCACGATCCGCTTCGGCCGCGACTACAAGAACAAGCGCCGCATCATCATCGAGCCGCATGACTCGACGCTTGAGCCAGTCGAATACCTGATCCCGAAGGGCAAGCCGTTCCATCTCCAGGACGGCGACGTCATCGAGAAGGGCGACTACATCCTCGACGGCAATCCGGCGCCGCACGACATTCTGGCGATCAAGGGCGTGGAGGCACTTGCTTCCTACCTCGTGAACGAAATCCAGGAAGTCTACCGCCTGCAGGGCGTGTCGATCAACGACAAGCACATCGAGGTGATCGTTCGCCAGATGCTGCAGAAGGTCGAGATCACCACGCAGGGCGACTCGACCTACATTCCGGGCGACCACGTCGACGTGATCGAACTGGAAGAGGTCAACGAGCGCCTGATCGAGGACGGCAAGAAGCCGGCCGAAGGTCAGCCGGTTCTGCTCGGCATCACCAAGGCCTCGCTGCAGACGCCGTCCTTCATCTCGGCCGCCTCCTTCCAGGAGACGACCAGGGTGCTGACGGAAGCTGCGGTTGCCGGCAAGACCGACATGCTGCAGGGCCTGAAGGAAAACGTCATTGTCGGCCGGCTGATCCCGGCCGGTACCGGCGGCACGATGAGCCAGATCCGGCGCATCGCCACCTCGCGCGACGAACTGATCATCGACGAGCGCCGCAAGGCCTCCGGTGTCGAAATCGCCGAGCCGATGCTGACCGACATGGTCAACGCCGCGCAGTAAGCGCGGCATGACGAGAAGAAGGAAAGGGGCCCAAGTGGCCCCTTTTCGCGTTTTGGCCTTACGAACGAGGAAGCACCATGAGCAACAAGACCTGGACGGCTGTCGACGACTACATCGTCTCCTCCCTTTTCGAAGCGGATCCCATGCTTGACGCGGTGATCGCAACCAATCGCAGACAGGGCCTGCCGGCGATCGACGTGTCGGCCGCCCAAGGCAAGCTGCTGTCGCTTCTGGTGCGCATCAGCAGTGCCAGGAAGGTGCTGGAGATCGGCACGCTTGGCGGCTACTCGACCATCTGGATGGCAAGGGGGCTGCCGGCCGACGGCAAGATCGTGACGCTTGAACTCGATCCACACCACGCAAAGGTCGCGCGCTCGAATTTCGAGCGCACAGGGGTGTCGGACAAGGTGGACCTGCGCGTCGGCCCGGCGCTGCAGTCGCTCGCAACGCTCAGCAGCGAAAATGCCGGTCCGTTCGACCTGATCTTCATCGACGCCGACAAGCCGAACAACCCGAACTATCTGTCATGGGCGATGCGGCTGTCACGGCCGGGATCGGTCATCATCTGCGACAACGTCGTCCGTGACGGTACGGTGCTCAACGACGATGGCCGTGACGCCTATGTCGAAGGCGCACGCGTCGCATTCTCCTTCATCGGCGCCGACAAGCGCCTGGACGGCACCGCCATCCAGACCGTCGGCGCCAAGGGCTATGACGGCTTTGCCATCGCTATCGTCGAGTGAATCTGCCGAAGGGCGGATTGAGGCCGCGATGACGGCCTCAATCCGTTGACGGCTCATAGCGCAGCAGGTCGCCCGGCTGGCACTCGAGATACTCGCAGATGCGCTCCAGCGTGTCGAAGCGCATGCCTTTGACCTTGCCCTGTTTCAGCAGGGACAGGTTGGCCTCGGTGATGCCGACAAATTCTGCGAGATCCTTGGACTTCACATTGCGTTCGGCGAGGACGACGGCGAGCCTGACCTTGATCGGCATGGTTTCCTCAGATGAAGGCGGCGTTTTCTTCGGCAAGCGCGGATGCCTCGGCCAGCACCCAGGCGATGACGGAAACAATGCCTGCGCCGAGGATCATGAGGATCGTGTCGCTGTCGATGCCGAGTGTGAGCCGATGCTGGCCAGCCGGTGCATCCAGGCTCAGCAGCACCGACAGCGCCGCGCCCGAGACCGGCTTCAACAGCGCGGACGCCAGAAGACCGATTGCGAAGCCCTTCAAACCATTGGCCGCCTCGCGGCTGAAGAATTCACCCGTGGCAAAGATCTTGAAGCAGCGCCGGGCTGCCATCAGCGCAACGATCAGACAGGCCAGCGGAACAAACGAGATGGCGAAGCCGGCCGCCCGTCGTCCGATGCTGAGATCTGCCAGCCATTCGGCCGGAATTTGAGCGCCGGCGGCGATCGATCCGGTGGACGCTCCGAACCAGAACAGCAAAAGCCCCGCCGTCAACAGAATGGCGAGCGGACCGCAGGACCATGCCAGCAATTGGCTGAAAGACCGGATGCGGTTGAGCCGTACCAGTCGGACAGTATCGGGGCTGGAGGTCGGCATGTTGCTCTCCTGAGTGGTTCCAAAAATTATCGTTTTACAATAATAAATTTATGCATAATGATGCCAAATGTCAAGTCGGCATCAACAGGAGACGAAAAATGCCTTTCGCAAGGATTGTAATTGCCATTGCCGGTACAGTCGCATTGTCCATATTGCCCAACGCCGCTTTCGCGCTTCCATCGACGGCAAAGGGACAGATTTCCGTAGCGCAGGTGATGGAGATGATGGCCAAGGCTGATTCCAGCACGGTCGCGAAGCAGGTGCTGATCGCCTATGTCGCGGGCGTCGGCGAAAGTGCCGGGGTGGTTCTCGACACGATGGGCAAGAATGCATCGGTGTCCTGTCGCCAGGCGTTCAGTCTGGACACTGCGTCATTGCGGACGGCATTGGAGAACGGGGCGCCTAAACAGCAAAGCTGGGCGCAAACGCCGGCGACGCCGCTCATCGTCGCCGACATGATCAAGCGCGCCGGTTGCCGGATTAAACAATAGTCTCGTCTCCAGTCGCGAAGCCATCGGACGATTTCGGTGGTTTCGTGCCGGGTGGCTCAGTGTGATAATGCCCCATCTTTCAATGGGCTGCTGAGGAACAGCGTTTGGACGAAGCGGCAGTCTGGGACCTGATCAATGAGAGCCGGGAGCGCATGGATTTTGCGCAGAGACGGCTCTGGAATGCGATCATGATAGATCCGGAGGTGTGGGTCCACCGCTCCCCAGGCCGCGACGATCATCATGTCTGGGTCGTAGCCGTAGTCGGTCGAAGCGTGATCTCCTACAACGAGATCGAACACGGCTTCGCCCGCTCGCGTTTCGTTCGGTATGGCGAGATTGCCGAGCTTGGCTGGGGGCAAGACGACCTGGAGGTTGCCGTTCAAGATGTTTTGAACGAACTGGAACTCGGACGTCCGACCGCCCTTCGCGTTTCCCGGCCTCGGCCGGGAGAATATCCGGGCCGCAAGCCAAGATGACGGGAACCGGGCAGACACGCCCTGACAAGATCGCCTGACGCTCAGTCGAAGAACGCTTCCACCACATTGCGCTTGCCGAGCATGAAGGCGTCGGCGACGTGCTGGAGCGGCGCCAGGTCGACATCGGAGATGCCGGCGCGCACGATTTCGGCGAAACGCCGGTAGAGCTGGGGATATTCGGCCTCCGGCTCGTCATGAACCACCGTGCCGTCGACGGCGAGCCTGGTGCCGCCGCCCGACAGCACCATCTTGCCCTTGTCGGTGTCGGCCAGAATGTCCCAGCTCTGCGGGCCGGTCTGCAGCCAGTCGAGTTCCATTGTGACCGGCAACCCATCCGAAGTGCGGAAATTGACGTGGGCGGCGACCGGCGAGGCGCGGTTTTCGGGAAAGTCGAGCATGGCCGAGGTGATGAACATCGCCGGCAGGATGTGGGTCACGATCGACAGCGCGTTGATGCCGGGATCGAAGACACCGAAACCGCCCGGGGCCCAGATCCAGTCCTGGTTCGGGTGCCAGCGGCGGACATCTTCCTTCCAGACGATTGCCGCCGCGGTGACCTTGGCCGAAGCCAGGAAGGTGCGTGCGGCCTCAACTGCCGGCGCGTAACGCGAATGCCAGCTGGCGAACAGCGTGACACCGTTGGCGTCCGCCAACCGCTTCAGATCCTCGACCTCGCTGACCGTGGCGCCCGGCGGCTTCTCCAGGAAGACATGCTTTTTCGCGATCAGCGCGGTGCGCGCCGCGTCGTAGCGATACTGCGGCGGCATGCAGAGCGATACGGCCTCGAGTTCAGGCACCGCCTCGAGCATCGCCTCTATGGTCGGAAAATTCGGGATGTCGTCGACCTTGCCGTGCCGGCTGGCGGCGGCGATCAGGCGGTAATCCCCATCCTTGGCCACCGCCGGCAGATGCTGGTCGCGCACGATCTTGCCGACGCCGACGATGCCGAGCTTGATGGGTTTCACAGACATGGGAACTCCAAGGATTGGTGAGGCGTCCGGTTCTTAGCAGAACTCTGATCGCGGGCAAGCGCCAGGCAGACGTCTCAGCCCCAGCTTTCCTGGAAGTTGAGCGACCACTCTCCGCCGGCCAGAAACGCTTCGATCGCCGGTTCGAAGGGCGAGGGGTCGAGGCCGTTCGCCTTTAGCCATTCGTCGGAATAATAGGTGTTGGCGTAGCGCTCGCCGGAATCGCAGATCAGCGTCACCAAAGATCCGGTCTCGCCGGCCGCGATCAGGCGCGCGGCATGAAAGCACATGGCAATGAAATTGGTGCCGGTCGAACCGCCGACGCGCCGGCCGAGGTGACGCGACAGGACCCGCATCGCGGCAAGCGACACCGCATCGGGGACGCGCAGCATGTGGTCGATGACGCCCGGCACGAAGGACGGTTCGACGCGCGGCCGGCCGATGCCTTCGATGCGTGACGGCTGCTCGCAACGGCAGTTGGCATCGTGGGTGGAGAAGCCATCGAAGAAGGCCGAGCGTTCGACGTCGGCAACCGACAGCCGCGTCGCGTGCTGTTTGTAGCGCAGGTAGCGGCCGATCGTGGCGGTGGTGCCGCCGGTGCCGGCGCTCATCACGATCCAGGCCGGAATCGGGTGCCGCTCGTCGCGCATCTGCCCGAAAATGGATTCGGCGATGTTGTTGTTGCCGCGCCAGTCGGTGGCGCGCTCGGCATGGGTGAACTGATCCATGAAATAGCCGCCGAGCCTGGTCGCCAGTTCGGCCGATTCGGCATAGATGCGGCGGCCATCGTCGATGAAATGGCATTTGCCGCCATAATGCTCGATGGCGGCGATCTTTTCCGGCGAGGTCGAGCGCGGCATCACCGCGTAGAACGGCACGCCGATCATGCGGGCGAAATAGGCTTCCGACACCGCCGTCGAGCCTGAAGAGGCTTCGACCACCGGCGATCCTTCGCGGACAAGGCCGTTGCACAGTGCATAGAGGAAAAGCGAGCGCGCCAGCCGGTGCTTCAGGCTGCCAGTCGGATGCGTCGATTCATCCTTGAGGTAGAAGTCGATGCCGGCAAGCGCCGGCAGGTCGAGCTTCCACAGATGGGTATCGGCCGAGCGGTGCTGGTCGGCTTCGATGGCGGCAACCGCCCGGTCGGCCCAGGCGCGCGATGCAGGTTTTGCCGCTGCTGAGATGGCCATGGCCTACCGCTCCCCCATTTGCCGCCCTTTTTGTTTAGAGCGGAACCTCGAACGTCACGATCGACACTTCGCCTTCGAGTGCACCCTGGAAGGCCGACAGATGCGGCTCATCGTCGGGCTCGCCCTCCATGTCGCCGATCTGGTCGAGCTCGGCCTCTGCATAGCCTTCGGCGGCGAGCGATTCGAGAGCACGGCGCACGGCCGAATCGTCGTCGGGCGCGACCAGCATCACATGCACGCCTTCGGGCTTGCCGCCTTTCCTTTTCCAGACACGGCCGGTGATGATGGTGACCGGGCGTTCCTCATTGTCGTTCACGGGCTGATTCCTCTTGGATCGGGGGCGGGCGAGGGGATTTGCGCTGTCCATGGCGCCTTTTGCCATGAAGCCCCGGCGCAGGACAGCCAAAAGCCGGTCACTTTCTTGCCTGCGCGGTTACTTTCTTCCTCGCTCTTGCAAAAAGGCGAAAGAAAATTACATGCGATTTTCGCATGGCTGCCACGCCCTGTCTGGCGCGCAATATTTGGCGCGCCGGGGTTGACGGTTCACGGTCTTGCGAGTAGAAGCCGCCCAGTCAGAACCGATGTGAGGCTCTCCCTTCCGAAGCGACACGCTTTGGAGTTTGCCTCAAACAGGGTTCGTTTTACGAGCGAAAAGACATTTCCGGCGCGCATGAAGCGGTTTCCGCTTCCTCTGCATTTTGTTCGGGCAGGACCGCGAGGCGCGGTTTATGGCCCGAATTTGCGTATGGAATTGACGCTTTGAGCGGCCCTGACCGGGCGAGACACGGAATTGAGAGACAAGAGGGTTTAATGCCTACCGTCAACCAGCTGATCCGCAAGCCGCGCATTGCGCCGGTGAAGCGCAACAAGGTCCCGGCCATGCAGCAGAACCCGCAGAAGCGGGGCGTCTGCACGCGCGTTTATACAACGACGCCGAAGAAGCCGAACTCGGCACTGCGCAAGGTGGCCAAGATCCGCCTGACCAACGGCTTTGAAGTGATCGGCTACATCCCCGGCGAAGGTCACAACCTTCAGGAACACTCCGTGGTCATGATCCGCGGCGGCCGCGTCAAGGATCTTCCGGGCGTGCGCTACCACATCATCCGCGGCGTGCTCGACACGCAGGGCGTGAAGAACCGCAAGCAGCGCCGTTCGAAGTACGGCGCCAAGCGTCCGAAGTAAGATTTTCCGGCCTTCGCGCTTTTGCTGCGCAAGGCTACGAGATTGAGAGACAAAAGCCATGTCGCGTCGTCACAGTGCAGAAAAGCGTGAGATCAATCCGGACCCGAAGTTCGGCGATCTGATCGTTACCAAGTTCATGAACGCCGTCATGTATGACGGCAAGAAGTCGGTTGCCGAGACCATCGTCTACGGTGCGCTCGACCAGGTTCAGTCGAAGACCAAGCAGGAGCCGGTCACCGTCTTCCATCAGGCGCTCGACAATGTCGCGCCGCATGTGGAAGTCCGGTCGCGTCGCGTCGGCGGCGCCACCTACCAGGTTCCGGTCGATGTGCGCCCCGAGCGCCGTCAGGCCCTGGCGATCCGCTGGCTGATTGCGGCGGCTCGCAACCGCAACGAGACCACGATGGTTGACCGCCTCTCCGGCGAGCTGATGGACGCGGCCAACAACCGCGGCACGGCCGTCAAGAAGCGTGAAGACACCCACAAGATGGCTGAAGCCAACCGCGCTTTCGCACACTACCGCTGGTAAAGCGCGAACGAGACTGAGAAGGCATCCAAGATGGCCCGCGAATATAAAATCGAAGACTACCGCAATTTCGGTATCATGGCGCATATCGACGCCGGCAAGACGACGACCACCGAGCGCGTCCTCTATTACACGGGCAAGTCGCACAAGATCGGCGAAGTGCACGACGGCGCTGCCACCATGGATTGGATGGAGCAGGAGCAGGAACGCGGCATCACCATCACGTCCGCCGCCACCACGACCTTCTGGAAGGGCCGTGACGGCAAGATGTACCGCTTCAACATCATCGACACTCCCGGACACGTCGACTTCACCATCGAAGTCGAGCGTTCGCTGCGCGTGCTCGACGGCGCCATTGCGCTGCTCGACGCCAACGCCGGTGTCGAGCCGCAGACCGAGACTGTCTGGCGCCAGGCCGACAAGTATCGCGTTCCGCGCATGATCTTCTGCAACAAGATGGACAAGATCGGCGCCGACTTCTACCGCTCGGTCGAGATGATCGGTTCGCGCCTCGGTGCGCAGGCTGTCGTCATGCAGCTGCCGATCGGCGCCGAGACCGAGTTCAAGGGTGTCGTCGACCTCGTCGAGATGAACGCGCTGGTATGGCGCGACGAGACGCTGGGCGCTGCCTGGGACGTCGTCGAGATCCCGGCTGACCTCAAGGCTCGCGCTGAGGAATATCGCGAGAAGATGATCGAAGCCGCCGTCGAAATGGACGAGACGGCGCTTGAGAATTACCTCGAAGGCAAGATGCCGTCGAATGACGAGATCCGCTCGCTGATCCGCAAGGGTACGATCGCGGTCAAGTTCTACCCGATGTTCTGTGGCTCGGCCTTCAAGAACAAGGGCGTGCAGCCGCTGCTCGACGCCGTCGTCGAATACCTGCCGTCGCCGGCCGATGTTCCCGCGATCAAGGGCGTCGATGCCAAGACCGACGCCGAGATCGAGCGTCACGCCGACGACAACGAGCCGCTGTCGATGCTGGCCTTCAAGATCATGAACGACCCGTTCGTCGGTTCGCTGACCTTTGCCCGCATCTATTCGGGCAAGCTGACCAAGGGCATTTCGCTCGACAACACCGTCAAGGGCAAGAAAGAGCGCATCGGCCGCATGCTGCAGATGCATGCGAATTCGCGCGCCGACGTCGAAGAAGCCTTTGCCGGCGACATCGTCGCTCTGGCTGGCCTCAAGGACACGACCACCGGCGATACGCTCAGCGATCCGCTGCACCCGGTCATCCTCGAGCGCATGGAATTCCCCGATCCGGTCATCCAGATCGCGATCGAGCCGAAGACCAAGAACGACCAGGAAAAGATGGGCCTCGCCCTTCACCGCCTGGCCGCCGAGGATCCGTCCTTCCGCGTCAAGACCGACGAGGAATCGGGCCAGACCATCATCTCGGGCATGGGCGAACTGCACCTCGACATCATCGTCGACCGCATGCGTCGCGAGTTCAAGGTCGAAGCCAATGTCGGTGCGCCGCAGGTGGCTTACCGCGAGACCATCACCCGCAGGCACGAGCAGGACTACACGCACAAGAAGCAGACCGGCGGTACCGGTCAGTTCGCCCGCGTCAAGATCCAGTTCGAGCCGAACCCGGAAAGCTCGGAGTTCGAGTTCGAATCGAAGATCGTCGGCGGTGCGGTTCCGAAGGAATACATCCCGGGTGTCGAAAAGGGCATCAACAGCGTCATGACGTCCGGCCCGTTCGCCGGCTTCCCGATGATCGGCGTCAAGGCGACGCTCATCGACGGCGCTTACCACGATGTCGACTCCTCGGTGCTCGCGTTCGAAATCGCCGGCCGCGCCTGCTTCCGTGAAGCTGCGCCCAAGCTTGGCGTGCAGCTGCTCGAGCCGATCATGAAGGTCGAAGTCGTGACGCCGGAAGACTATGTCGGCAGCGTCATCGGCGACCTGAACGGCCGTCGCGGCCAGATTCAGGGCCAGGAAGCGCGTGGCGTTGCTGTCGTGATCAACGCGATGGTGCCGCTGGCCAACATGTTCAAGTACGTCGACAACTTGCGCTCGATGAGCCAGGGCCGTGCGGCCTACACGATGCAGTTCGATCACTACGAGCCTGTGCCGACCGCGGTCGCCCAGGAAGTTCAGAAGAAATACGCGTAACCCGGACGGGTTGCATCGGTAACTTAATTCAAGGCCCGTACGGGCAGCAGATTGGAGACATCACATGGCAAAAGGTAAATTCGAGCGCACTAAGCCTCATGTGAACATCGGCACGATTGGTCACGTYGACCATGGCAAGACGTCGCTGACGGCGGCGATCACGAAGTATTTTGGCGAATACAAGCGCTAYGACCAGATCGATGCGGCGCCCGAAGAGAAGGCCCGCGGCATCACCATCTCGACGGCTCACGTGGAATACGAGACGGCCAACCGTCACTATGCCCACGTCGACTGCCCCGGCCACGCCGACTATGTGAAGAACATGATCACCGGTGCCGCGCAGATGGACGGCGCGATCCTGGTCGTTTCGGCCGCCGACGGCCCGATGCCGCAGACCCGCGAGCACATCCTGCTTGCCCGTCAGGTCGGCGTGCCGTCGATCGTTGTGTTCCTGAACAAGGTCGACCAGGTCGACGACGCGGAACTCTTGGAATTGGTCGAACTCGAGGTTCGCGAGCTTCTGTCGAAGAACGAGTTCCCCGGCGACGACATTCCGATCGTCAAGGGCTCGGCTCTGGCCGCTCTTGAAGATTCGAACAAGACGATCGGTGAAGACGCGATCCGCGAGCTGATGGCTCAGGTCGACGCCTACATCCCGACGCCGGTTCGTCCGCTGGACAAGCCGTTCCTGATGCCGATCGAAGACGTGTTCTCGATCTCGGGTCGTGGCACGGTTGTCACCGGCCGCGTCGAGCGTGGCGTGGTCAAGGTCGGCGAGGAACTGGAAATCATCGGCATCCGTCCGACGACCAAGACGACCTGCACGGGCGTTGAAATGTTCCGCAAGCTGCTCGATCAGGGCCAGGCCGGCGACAACATCGGCGCGCTGCTGCGCGGCGTTGATCGTGAAGGTGTCGAGCGCGGCCAGGTTCTGGCCAAGCCCGGTACGGTGAAGCCGCACAAGAAGTTCGTGGCCGAAGCCTACATCCTGACCAAGGACGAAGGTGGCCGTCACACGCCGTTCTTCACCAACTACCGTCCGCAGTTCTACTTCCGCACGACCGACGTGACCGGCATCGTGTCGCTGCCGGAAGGCACCGAGATGGTGATGCCCGGCGACAACATCACGGTCGATGTCGAGCTGATCGTGCCGATCGCCATGGAAGAGAAGCTGCGCTTCGCCATCCGTGAAGGCGGCCGCAC
>NZ_JBFUFA010000027.1:0-15165 GCF_056403695.1 Mesorhizobium sp. P2_F7
GCGTGCTGACGGCCTTTTGGAGCACAAAGAAGGACGGCTTGTCATTCTGAACTGGGACGCCTTATGCGAGATGGCAGACTTCGACCCCGGGTACCTAAACCTGCGAGACCCACACTATCTGGATGTAACGCCAGTCACAGTCGGTTAGCATCGGCCTATTGCGAGGCACGCGTCGGCCCGACTTTTGCTCGCAGCGGCGTCTCGATGAAGGAAGCGCGGGCCCGACTGTCTTACTGGACCAGTCGGCAGCGGGAGGAGATGCGCCGCACCGCTGCCCCCATCTAACTTCGCGGCATTTAGGCAGTTCCATGGGGCAACAAAATGCCCGCGGGCTTGAGGGCCAGCGGGCAATCAGTCTGGAGTAGCCGAAATAGCCGGCGCGAGTTCAACGAACGTTGAAGATGTCGGTTGCAACCTCGCTCTCGTCGCTCTCAGGGGTCCAGCGAGGACGAGTTGTTGCCTGAGCCGCGCGGTACTCGAACACTGCCGCGCCACAAAAGGATGCGCGTGGTTGGTAAATGGAACATTAAGGCACGCTAAATAAGCCAACGCGAAAAAGGCCCGCCGAATGCGGAAACAGGCGGGCAAGTCTTCTGGAGTGTGCCGGGGGAGCCTGGCCCGGCAATTTGTCAATGAGCGGCGGAAGGTTTGGTTGCGGTGCATTCAAATGAAATGCCCGCGCTCGCCAGGGCGTAGGCGGCGCGGGCCTGACCATGATGTTTGGGCTCTGTTGGTCCCCCAGCACGGACCGCTGAAAGAACGGGCTGGGAAACGGCATAACAGCTTCCTTGGAACGAAGTTCCTGCCATTTGCAAAAAAGCCCGGTCGCGAACTGACGGGTCTAATCCTGCTTACTGTCGCGGGATCGGCGCGGCCGGCCATCCGCCTCCGGCGCGATCATTTCACCATCAATGATGAATGACTTTGCCGGCAGCTTTTCCGCGGCATTGACGATCGGCCAGAACCGCTTGGACCAGTCGTGGCCGTTCGCGGACGTTGTCTCTGCCTACGTTAGCAATAATCCGTTGCCAGTTAACAGTCTGCCCGACATGATTGCATCTGTGCACGCTTCAGTGTCGGGTCTGAGCGGCCAAATCCCGCCGCAGGCCGAGCCCAAGGAGCCCGCGGTGAATCCTAAGCGGTCGGTAACGCCAAATTTCATTTACTGCCTTGAGCATGGAAAAAAGTTCAAATCACTCCGGCGCCATTTGATGGCCGAACACAGCATGACGCCTGAGGCCTATCGCGCCAAATGGGACCTCCCCGGCAGTTACCCTGTGACAGCGCCCTAGCTATTCCGAAAAACGATCGGAATTGGCAAAGGCTGCGGGCTTGGGCAAAGACCAGCGCCGCAGGAGAAGCCACAGCGCTAGGCGAGAGCTAAGGGCTGCCCGGCCAAGCACACATGACGTTGCGTCAAGACTCGACTATGTCTTGAGGCGCGGCGGACCTCTATCCCGCCAGGCCGGCGCTCCACAGACTTCTCCCAGCTTTGGCGCCGGCCATTTTCGTTTCCGCCAAAAAGCATCAAGCTCCCTCAGACCGGCCGGGCGCCGCGCGGGGTTCTCCCTGTGGGAATTACTCAAAGTGTTTGCAACCAACCATCGAGAGTTGCGTAGGTAATCGGTCGATCTCTCCATGGGTGTAGCCGCGAGAAGTGCAAAAAGCCCGTCGCTGACGCTCATTAGCTGCGACGGGCTTTTTCGTTCGACCGCTCTTGCCGTTCAATCTGGCATGTAAGATTATAGTCCTGTTGCGGCGAACCCCTTCAACGGAGATCGCTAACATGGCTAGGACTAAACCCTCACAACAGCTTTCCCAGGAACAAATCGACCGCTTTCTGGTGGCAGCAGAAGCTTTGCACAAGAGCATCATCGGCCCGCTTCTCGCGTATCACAGCGAGCACGATCGCGCCCTTCGTGAGGTGCATGAGCCGCTGCTGAAGTCGATCTAGACAATCACCGGCAAGCGGGCGCCGTTCATCCAGTGGAACGGGACAGGGCCGGCTCAACGGCGAGGGAACGCCTGTGGATAGTAACCCACTGTTCACCATAGCAGCAGTCCTTCTCGGCTCTCACCCTTCGCGCCACAAACGACTCGGATAGCTTGACTTGCGCGGGACCCCAACCCCGCATTGGCCGGCGCGCTACGCCCATCAACCCCACCACGGCGCCGGCCATCTTTCCTTTCCGGCATGACAAAAGGAGGGCCGCCGCCGGCTCCCCTCCAGTATTTTAGAAATCGCGCAAGCAGTCGGGCCGTTCTCACGTCCATTTGACTTCGCAAATCGAGGCGAGCCATTAACAGCGGGCGATGGAAGACAACCTAGGCAATGGCGGAAGCGCCTTTGATTGCCCCATGATCGTTGTCTCGTTTTGGCCGCCCTAGGCCTTATCATTATCATACTCGCGGGAGTTCGTTGAATGAGGCCCCCGCCTGGGTCCGGTCCATTCGCCTACGGCTAGATAGTGCCAGTTCTTATGATCCATTCCAGCAAGTTGGAATCGTCATGGCCATCCGTAAAATTGCGGATCAAAAGCGCAGCCTCATCTCGCGATCAGTCCTCTGGGATGTTCTTTTCGATGACGGATTTTACGAAGGCGCCGCGCAGGACATTGCAGTCGGAAGCCGATACACTTCGCTGGGTCATGATGCCGACCTCCCTATCGCGGCGGAAGCGCAAAGAACTCTCGGGCACTGAGCCAATACGTCGTCGCCGGTGACCTTGGGGATCTAATCCGCTCAGAAGTGGCTTCAACCAGGACTCCCTATACGTCCTTAACCAATCGTTGCCGATCGTTTCGGAGCGCTAATTTCCGTGGGCGGGATCTTATATCGCAGTGGTCGGCGGGGTTTTCATTGTTGTCTAACCGGCAATTTCCATTTTTCACGCTTGAAAGGAGTCGAACGATCCACGAGCCGGCCCGGTCGCCCCGAACAGGGACGGTACGACCTGCCACCAACCATGTCGGGCCCGCTAATGGCCTTACCGCCCAGACGTGTTCATGCTTTGCCTTTTTTGCTCGAAGAGCGCGAGCTTGGCCGGATAGCCAAGCCTGATCTTCGCGTCACATCGGTCGCAGTTGAAGTTCGATATCACCTTGAACCACGAGCCCTTCTTCACCATCACATGGGAACAGTTGGGGCACTCAAATTCCAGGTAGTCGTGGTTCAACTCATTCGAAATTGGCATGAGCGACCTCCCCAATACAACGATGTGACGACACTGCCGAACGTGGCGCCTTCACAAATGTTCCGTGGTCCCGACCTGAGCACACTAGGCTCAGACCTAGGTCCTAAACTCAGACAAAAAGTCCGAAAAGTGGAACGCTAGGGAACGGTTGGCCAACAGGTGAATTGATTGGCGACCGTCGATTGAACTCCCCCTCATCGACCGCCTTTGGTTCCGCCGCCTTCCTACATTGCGAGGGCGGCGGAACATTTTTGCAGTAGCCCTATCGCGCCCCTGGACGGATGAAGATGATGAATAACGCCGAAGTTTCGCCAGCCCTCGGTACCCGCGTGGCCTCTCTCAGAGCCAGGATGCGCAGCGCGCGCATCACAGAAGCTGATATGGAGGTCTTTCAGAAGGTCGCAACCATTATGGGAGGCGATAGGAAGGCCCGATTGTCGTCGAGCAATTGCCAGCCGTGATCGGCTGGGGACTACCTGTGGGTAACCTCACGAGGACGCGTTCTGGCGGTCGCCAGTGGCTTGCTGGACGAGAGTTAGCCCGCGCAGATCAGGTACAACAGCACGCCCAAAACGGCAGCGAGAGAGGCCCCGCCTATGAGCATTGACCGCCGCTGTCGTTTGACGCGAGGGGACGGCTTATCAACCTTTAAGACCGCGTTGATGAACGCCGACTTCGCCGCGTCGGCAGCCTTGGTCAGCTTGGCAGCATCATAGGCGCTGGATCGGCGTCGGCCGTCCTCTGCGAACCGATCGCTTTTCGGATAGGCCGTTTTGGACTTCTGAGGATTCTGCTTCCTCATCCGCATCTCCAGAGTATATATTAGCAATCCCTTGCATTTCGAAAAGAGCCACGCGCGGCGCGTTTCCGGATGGGTGGGCATTGAGGATTCCTATGTGAAAAGGTCGTGGGAGGATTTGCTGATTGCGCCGGCAAGCCCATAGTCGCCGCTATGGTGTCGGGGCATGTTGAATTGGCGTTGTTTGAGCAGACGTTCGCCAGTCCAAACGGCATGAATCAGCCGTTTCGTGATCGGGTGTCTGACGCTGCAGAGAAAACCGACGGGTCGGTTCTATTCGACGTCCGCGTTGACGGCGAAGTGGACGTTCAGCGGATGGCGGCGATCGGGTACGGCACTACCGGGACAGCGATCATTGTAATGGGCAAGGACGGACAGCTTAGATGCGCGTCAGTAGACGGCGAAACACGTTTTCTGGTGGAAGAGCTTGCCGCGTGGTACGCGTCTCCACTTAGTGAGCAAGCGCACGTTGCCTATCACGGAACCGCGGTGATCTTGCTCGAGAAGCTTCGCAGCGCGGGGCACCTCGTCGGTCAGTAGAGGCCTAGCTATGAATCGCGCCGAGGCGATGACGTATTCACAGCTTGCACCGTTGGTATCGTCTCATGGGTTACCGCGATCCAGCTACGGACGGGTCAGCTTTACGTTGACAGCCTCGATAAAGCCGGCAGTCTTGAACCCACATCCACACCCCGAAGGCCGCCATAGCGGGGCACTCAATGTCAAATCCAGATCTCGCCTCTCGTCGGGTATCTTCATCGGTGAACTGCCGAAAAGTCGTTAAGGACTCCTAATCTGGAACGCTTACCCAGGTTCCTTCAGAGATACGATTTTCGGCCAACCGACTAGGCCTAGCGCCCGATGATCCGGTCTATCAAGACTTGATCCGGCTCGACGCCGGTGAATTCTTGACAGAGCAATTTGGCGTATTCGGCCCAACGCTCTTCCGCCAGGTTTGTCTCTCGTACTGATCGTCTGAATGCCTCGCGGACAATGTCGAAGGCAAAGGCTGAAATGTGTCCGTCCTCATGGCTCTGGTCCATGACTGCAACCCCCGAGAATGGGCGGGAGCTTTGCGAACTCACCAAGCGCCGACGCCCACAACTGCCAGTCGGCGACTATCCAATTTTATTCCTGCTGTGCAGGGGATCAACGGGATTCACTGTACGCTTTTTACCAACCGTTGCCGGCCTTTTAGCGAGCGCTAAATCCGCCCCAGCGGAGACCCGTACTCCGCAATGGCCGGCGCGAGTTTCACTGTTGTCTCACCGGGCAATGTCGCGTCGGCCATCCTTGGAAATGGTCAGGGACAGGAACATGTCAAAGCGGCAAGGAACGCTAGACTTGAACCCAGAAGGTCGACTCTATCTGGTAGAGTTTTTCGCGGAAAGTCCGGCCTTTCGTTGAAAGCCGCCAAGGTCATACTTCATGCCAATAGGCAATCGCAAATGGCATGCGACGCAGCGGCGCGGGCCTTCCTCGCGGCGCTTAAGTTGCGGGGCCGCTCCTAGACGTGGGAATCCGGGGAGCTGCTGCCGCGGGAACGGTGCTCTGCTTCGACTTCAAAGTTTAGAGAGGCCTGCAACACAAGGGTGCCGCCGTCATCGCGCACCTTGATCATCAGCCTGTGACGATCGCCATCCGGCAGGCTGTCCTTGATCATTTCAACAAGGGCGCGGATGGCCTCTTCCTTTACTCTATCGAAGGTATCACACTCGGTTCCCTGATCATCAGGATAGACCGTGCCGTTGTCGTCGACGTCGAAGTAATACAAGGCCATTTACCCAACTCGCCTCTATAGTTCTGGTTCCCGTTGAGCGCCAGTCTGGGGCTGCATCTCGATTTTCCCAACGAGCCTTCTGTATTCCGCTTCCGGTCCCCCATAGCCACCGTTAGCGAGCGCAATCAGGCCCTCACGGTCGCGAATGATCACTTCCCCGCGCCGAGACTGTATCAGCCCGCGGCCCTCAATCACTTGCAGGGCGACCGTGACGCCAGGGCGCCTCACGCCAAGCATCACTGCCAGATATTCGTGGGTAATGACAAGGCGATTGCCGACAACGCGGTCGTCACACATCAGCAGCCATCGGGCCAAGCGTTCCTCGATTTTGCACCGCGCGTTGATCAAAGCGGTGTAGGTGGCTTGGATGTGAAAGGCGTGGACGTAGCGCATCAGTAAAGGCCGGAGGGTGCCGCTCGTGTCTAAAGCCGTCTTGAACTGCGAAGCGTCGATCACCAGCGCCTCGCTGGGGATCTGAATGAAGCAATCATGCGGGGCACGGTCATCGCCCATGACGAGAGCCGAGCCAGTCATGCCCTCAAAACCGATGACGCCGACTTCTGCCCCCGCTCCCAAATTCTTCTTTGCCACTACCGAGGCAAGGCCGCTGCAAGGGAAATAAACAAGCTCGATCTTATGCCCGGCCTTTTCGAGCGGCGTGTGCAGTTCGAGGAAGGTTTCGCGAAGGTGCGGCTTGAGACCATCCAGATCAGCGGGATCAAAACGCCGCAGAAGCGCGTTTCTGGTTGTGTCCAAATGCAGGTCCATAGAGCTCGCTCCCCGCGAGATTGCGTGTTCCCTCCGCCGTGGCGGTCCCAAGATCGTAGTTGGGCGAGGAATAGCGGAAAGTGGCAGAGTCTGTCTGCCCTTCGTACGAAACCGACAATTCGATACGTGCTGTCAGTTCGTGGGCTGAGTTTTGCGAGCAACCATGCGCGCTTCCCTCACGATCGAAGCGCGGTCAAAACCGATCAGCTAGATGATTTCCCTGATCTGCTGTTCCGTGGCGCCCGTCTCGCGGACGAGAGCCTGAACGGCTTGTTCGCTCAGTTTTGAATCGGACGACAATTCTCCGGCCTCCATTTGGGGCAGGAGTGCGGTGGCCGCTCCCAAGCGTCGGCGCCCTTCTGTTGGCCGACGACTATTTCACTGTACGCTTTCGAACAAATGTTGGCTATAAGCGTTTTAGAAGATCATCATTTTCCAAGGTCGAAGCCGTGAAGGTCTACCGTGTCGAACAAAAGGCGAGCGACGCGGTCCGGTCCACACAAATGGTGGAAGCTCCGACACCCTTCGAGGCCGCTTCGAAGGCTATTGGAAGAACTGTTACCTTGCGAAGGTCGGAGACAGACTGGGTGGTGTGACCGACATCACACACAACCCAAGAGCCAATAAGCGCCGGACGACCGTTTTCGAATACCATGGCCTGGGAAAATCGCCTGCCAGTAGTCGATAAGAGATCCGCACTCACCTGCGGGCGCTGCGATGGCTATTCCGCGAGCAACATCCGTTAGTTATCTTCCCAAAAATCAAGCAGCTTCGCATGGCGAAGTTTCTCTTCGCTCTTCAGGGTCTTCATCCGACCGACAAGCCCTGGCTTCAGCCATTCGGTCTTTTCCTTCTTGTGACCTTTTGGCACCGGCCCGCTTACCTTCCCCTGTACGCGATCCCATAGCGCTTGCCGCTAACCGCTCAACGGCATCTCAATGGATCGTGGAATAGTGGGTTGGCTTTGCCGGCCAGGCGAGTGAATTGTTGTGCTAACGCTTGCGCAAGAAAACCGGTACGACGTGGTGAAAAGCGATGCCTTCATCGCGGTGTTCACCCCCGGCAATCGCTGCAAACCATGCTGCTGCAGCGCCAAGCGCGGATCCTGCAGCAGTCGCGAAGCTAAAGATGGCAGTTATGTGGGCTGAAAGCCGCACTGTGGTTTCGTCGAGTTGCGCGTCGGGGCCATTGAGCACGGCGGGGGCGCCGTGCTCAATCATTGCCAAGAAAAACGCTGCTCCAAGTGTCGCAAGGGCCCAGACTGCAATGCCGTGTATCCCATCCCGGAACTCGCTTTCAATTTGGTTGCTGTCTTGCCAGCGCGTGCGCATGCGTCCAGCTACATAACCGCCGGCTCCGGAACTTGCCACAGCAACGATAACTACCCACAGCCCGGCTACCAGTACATTCCAGGATGCGCCACCGTTGGGAAGATTTGGAGAACCCAGCGCCACACCAGCGCTCGACCCGAATTGCAGAAGAACCACCGAAATCGCGCAGGCGATCACACCTCCGCCAAATATGCCTCCCCACTCTAGGTAGGACGATGTAGCCACTTTTGGGGTCTCTGCAGCGCTCTCGATTGGGGCTATTTTGGCCATGATCTTACCGAAGTCCAAAAAAGGACAGAATGAACAAAACGATCACGACGAGGCCAACAAGATAGATTATTCCGTTCACGGCATCCTCCTCCTGATTGCGGATCCAAATACAACGTGCCTGTGATGTTTTGGTTGCAAAAGAGCCCGGTGCGGAAATCTGGAGGTTGACGATAAGTGGAAATACCGCCGGAGATCGGCATTGGAGCGGAGGCCTTACTTCTGCGGCCAGTGCTGGACGCGGGTGCAAGGAATGAGAATGTGTCTCCCTGTGTTTGATGGCGGATCTGCTGGGTGCCGAGGCTGGTGTGAAATCAAGCAATCTTGCTTCCGCCGATCGACGCAAGTGTGTGATCCATGATCTTAGATGCAACCCTTGGAGGGTATATCGCCCGGGACATGGATTGAGAGCGTTTGCAGGGTGCCATTGCTCAAAACGCTATAGCGTCGCAGGAGCCCCTCAACCACCAAGCAACAGCGGCTGGGTTCGTCCCCTTCACGATAGAGATCGCTTTTGCGGACCGCTCTCGTCGGTTGGAAATTTCCACGTCTCGCGAGCACGTAAGGTCTCGTAGCGACCCTGAACGGTTATGGAGGCACCTACAAAAGCGGGTGGCGATCCGAAAATCGCCACCCATTTCCTCGACATGAATATAGGGGAACGTTTCCCCTGCGGCTACTTTGGCTTTTGAGATAGAACAGGCTGCATCACGCTATTTCGATAGGCGTCACCTAGGGCGCGCCGCCGAACCAAAGCGGCTGAAAATTCAAGAAACAGACTTTGCAGTTGTTTGTAGATACGCATGGCAATCTCCCTACAATGCGCAAGGCCTCGAAGCTACTGCCCCAGGCCATTGGAGAATGGTTAAGCCGCCTGGCTGGCTGCGCGTTCGTTCACTCCCGCCTCGCCGAGCGCCGTGAGGGCGTCGTCAGTAGCCTTTTCCTCTTCGAGGGTCGCATCGAGCAGCTCAATCACATCCTCCTTACCTAAGGCAGCCGCCCAAGCGATCAGAGTTCCATACCTAGCGATTTCGTAGTGCTCTACCGCCTGCGCGGCCCCGACCAGACCAGCATCCAACGAGTGCGAACCCTTATATTCCTCAAGGATTTCGGACCCTTCCTCGAGGATGCCATCAATGGCGGGGCAGGTTTTGCCGCGTGCTGGAACGCCGAGAAGTTCGAAGACTTCCTCCAAGCGCTCAACCTGCCCCTCCGTCTCTGCAATATGTTTCTGGAAGGCGGCTGAGACTTGCTCGTCATATGCTCCTTTGGCCATCTTTGGCAGAGCTTTCAGAATTTTCTTCTCGGCGTAATAGATGTCTTTTAGTCCGTCCAGGAGAAGGTCCTCCAGGTCCTTATTGTTGCCATTGGCTT
Source organism: Mesorhizobium sp. P2_F7 (assembly GCF_056403695.1). Classification (NCBI taxonomy): domain Bacteria; kingdom Pseudomonadati; phylum Pseudomonadota; class Alphaproteobacteria; order Hyphomicrobiales; family Phyllobacteriaceae; genus Mesorhizobium; species Mesorhizobium sp. P2_F7. The sequence goes on from NZ_JBFUFA010000027.1 coordinate 9,513, forward strand.
TTTTTGGCGTGGCCATGTGCAGTCTCCTTTGTTCAAAAACGCCCACAATGAGCGATTCCGAAACTTCGAAAAATGCGCCGAGTTCCGTAAGGAAGGAGATTTCAAGTTGCACCTGGTCACCCCGGGAAACACGACGCTTTGTGACCGCTAGAGACCGGACGGCGGCCATAGCCCCGCCGATCACTCAGACATTGCGATTTTCGTTTTTGGGCGCGCGCCCATGCGGTCTCAAGCCCAGCCTTCGCTTGCGCTCGGCGTCTGGAAATTATGTAGTGGCTAGCCGTCTCTCTCGCCCTTTTATCGACAGGGTTGGGAACATGCGGGCGCAACGAATTTTAAGGCGCTGATATTTGGGAGCGCCAAAATGAGGTTCGTTGCGATCATGGACCAGACCCACCGATGGCTGGACTTCGACACAACAGCCGTGGACACGCCCAGTCCATGCCGGCGCCAAAGACGGTGAGGTGGCGCTGCGAAAGATGTATGTGGCGACCGCCCGCCGAACTGCTGGTAGAGTTGCAAACCCGGCGCTGTGTTGTTCGATCCGCCTGCGGCAGCACAATCAATTATTTGCGCACATGCAAGGGGCCCATTTCGGAATCATTGGGAACCCCCTTTTGCCTGAGAAACCTAGTGCTGTGGGCGGCGAAAACGAGCCCGCTGCCGCGTGCTGGCGAGGTGATGCTCGCTGACGAAAATCAGGGGCGCCGAAGCGCCCCTTCGAGAGTCTACCAAACCTTGCCTCGAGTACTAGTCGTCGACGTCTCGCCGGACCCGGTCCTTCTCGATGCCACCCTTGCCCAAGTAAAGCGGGATTGAAGGGCAACGTGGCGCTCACGGCCTCCCTGATTGGAACCTGTGAAGGTCGGCTTCGTTGGCTGAAGTCATGGCAAAAATTGATGCGAGTACAGTTGCCGGTCTTTTGAGGGAATACGCGCAACGAAGGTCTATGCGCGGCGACGATCCCTATCGCACAACGGCATACGTGCGTGCGGCTGACAGTCTGACCGCGCTGTCGCAGCCGCTCGATCGGATCATCGCCGCCGGCGCCCTTACAAAGATCCCGGGGATCGGTGACGCGATCGCTGACATTGTGACCAAGCTTTACCACACCGGCACGCACCCAACCCTTGAAAAGCTGCGCGAGGATGTTCCAGCGGGCGTTATGGAGTTGTTTGCCATACCCGGGCTTCGTCCCGATAAGATACTCAAGCTCCATCAGGCGCTCGGCGTGAACTCGCTTGCGGAACTTGAGGCCGCAGCAAGAGAAGACCGCATACGCGCGGTAAAAGGCCTCGGCGCCGCGCTTCAGACAAAGCTCCTGCAGAACCTGGCCATGGTGCGAAGCGGCGAAACGCAACTTCACCTGCACAAGGCCGCCGCTCTTCTCGAACATGCGGTCATATCGATTAAGCAAGAGCATCCAGAGTTTTCGCGCGTCGAAATCGCAGGTGACTTCCGGCGTGGTTGCGAACTCGTCTCCGACCTCGCCCTGGTAGCGCAGGGCAGCAAGTTGACTAGTATCGAGATACGAGTCTCAGGCTTGTTGTCACGGACAAGAAGCATTTTGGCGCGAGCCTGCTCGAAGCAACCGGTTCGGCAGACCACCTTGAGCAACTGAAGTCGTTCGCGGCCGACATGGGATTCACCCTGAATGCCGACGGGCTTCATAGCGGGAGAAAGCTGATCGCGTCGGCGACAGAAGAAGAAATCTACCAAGCGGTAGGCTTGCAGTTCATAGAGCCTGAATTGCGTGAAGGCAGGGGCGAGATTGAGCGAGCGGCAAAGCACAAGCTACCCGCCCTCATTCGGGACGAAGATCTGCATGGCATCCTGCATTCTCACACGACCGCATCGGATGGCACTGAAACGCTTGAAGCAATGGCTGAAGCCACCTGCAAGCGCGGTTTCGAATACTACGGCGTGGCAGATCATTCTCAGTCCGCCCACTACGCAGGCGGCCTTTCGCCGCAGGAGATTGCTGAACAGCACCGCGAAGCTGACCGGCTGAACAAGGCATACAAGGGAAAATTTCGGATACTGAAGGGCATCGAGGCGGACATTCTGGCGGATGGCTCGCTCGACTACCCGAATGATATCTTGGAGCAGTTCGATTTCGTCATCGCAAGTGTGCACAGCCGCTTCAACTTGCCCAAGAAGGAACAGACGGAGCGTATCATTGAAGCGATCCGAAATCCTAGTACGACAATCATCGGTCACATGACAGGTCGCCAACTGTTGCGCCGGCCCGGTTATGATCTCGACGTCGACAAAGTCCTCAAGGCGTGTGCGAAACACGGCGTTGCTGTCGAAATCAACGCACATCCGTGGCGACTCGACCTCGACTGGCGCTGGCATCAAAAGGCACTCGATCATGGCTGCATCTTCAGCATCAATCCGGACGCTCATTCGATCCGGGAGCTCGACCACATGCATTGGGGTGTCGAGATGGCGCGTAAGGGCGGTGTCCCTGCCAAGCGGATCCTGAATGCGATGCGTTCGACGGCCCTCCTTGCGCATCTCGCACGGCGCAGGCAAACGGCCTAACCTGCTGGAGCACCCGGCCTATCAGCGCAGGAGTCCGTCATTCTCAAAATCCTCCCAGCCGCGCAAACTGGAGTGCGAGTTCTCATCGCGGACAGTTGAAACTGAAGTTTCGCCGCTTCTTTGCGCACGTTTCATAGCGGCCTTCCCTGCGGCGCGCCGCCTATTCTCTGCGGCTGTCGCGGCGTCCTGTTCGCGCCAGACCGTAACCAGGTCGCGGTCAAGCACATCCTCCACGTGCTGCGGGTCGAATACGTGAAAGGTGACGTTCCTTGCCCGCCCGCGAAGTTTCACCGTTTTCGTCCCCGCGCTTTGCAAGCGACCATCTTTCAACCAGCGGTGCCGTTCGGCCGTCGAGATTGTCAGAATGTCCTCGATTTCACGGGGGATAATGGGAAGGCCTTCGATCTTCTGCATTGCTTTGGCTACGATCCCGATTGCCACCTGCACATCATTCTCGCCGCCCTCGCCCTCAGCCAGGCGCAGGGTAAGCACGCGGGACTCGATATGGAGCATTTTCCTGAACTTCGTTGGAACGCGCGCGCGTATTTCGAGAAAAATACCCCTAGCTCTGACGGATGATCCAAGCGTTGCAGCCGGGGTTAAAGGCCACTCTCCAATCGGTTTCGCTGTGGCAATTGATTTTTCGTTGGACATGCCCTTTATATAGGTCACCAATCGTCGGCAGCGATGATCCGATTGCAAAGCCAACATGAGTTCGAATCCATCAGCGGTCTGAATCATGATGCCCTAAGTCGCAACGAGGATTGTTAGCGGGCGTGCTTGCAATTTCGACTAACAGGAGCGGCGGAGTTCATCAGTTTTTCCGCCTGGCGGCTTTGGGGCCGCTTGCGGACTGGCAGGTTCAGGCTGCGAGTCTTCGTGAGCGGACATAAATGGGCGCCGTGGGCATTGTCACGATCTGACCCGATCCGGACCTTCGCTTCATGACGTTCTACGGATTCGAACCAGCCTGTCGGATTGCATATCGTCGACTAAGAAGGTCATTCATCGCGCCAGTATGGATGGGAACAGCTGAATTGGCGCGAGCCAACCAGACGGCCTTTTGCGCCCAATATCGTTCCTTGGACCTGCGGATCATTCGCGGTCATGACGGGTACGACATTGTAACCCTGGTCGACAAGCTGCAGTTTCAGCTCCGCCAAGTGGCGCTTGAATCCGTTTTCGATGTAGCTGCGAGGATACCGCCATCCGTTCCTGCATGCCCGCACGAGGATGTGGGAATACAGTTCAGCGCTGGCAGATTTCACTGCTGCTTCGGAAATCAGTTTGCCGCTAGTTTGGGTGCCTTCGGACAAGCATGGCCCCGCCGACACCAACAGCACCAGTATTGCGGTCAAGACAGACAACTTTGTCATAGGGGCCCTCCGTGTTCTGAATCGACCAGGTCTGCCAAGCGAGCTGACCCTGTCGACTTGCGGAGGCTAGGATGCAGACCGGTCGGATGGAATCGTGCAAATGCAGTGTTTTCGATGTCGCATCTGTAGTATTTTCACCCTGATGTAAGGTCATCGGGTTCTGGCCACAGGTCGGCAGCGGAAGGGAAACCGGGACGATGTTTCGCGCCGTAGGCGATCCTCTCGCCGGTTTGTCGGATCGGGAGTTGCTGGTCGCGGCAAAGTTCGCGGAGGGAATGACTTATCGCGAAATCGGCGAAACACTCTTCATAGCGCCTACCACCGTTCGGACCCATCTTTCGGCCATTTATCGGAAGCTCGACGTTCGCAGCAAAGTGGCGCTTGCTGCGTTGCTTGCGGATCGCCAGCAGGACCGCAGCCAGGCACCACCGGGAAGCCTTTCGACCGACGAGTCGGGTCCGCCGGTCCTCGCGGTGCTCCCGTTCGACAATTTAGGCGGAGAAGAACGCTGGACTCGTATCGCAGATGGTTTGTCGGCGGACCTCATAGTTGATCTTGCTCGTTACCGCGACCTTGCGGTGATCGCCCGCCAGACGATGCTTACTTACAGGGGACGGCATGTTGACGTGCGAGCACTCGGACGCGAATTGAATGCTGACTATGTGATCGAAGGAAGTTTTCAAGTGGATGGGCAGCGGGTGCGCATCCGCGTCCAACTCGTCGACGCCCACACAGGGGTCGATGTTTGGACCGTGCGCTACGATCGTTCCGCCAACAACCTGTTTGCGATGCTGGACAGCGTGACCGAGAATGTCATCAATGTCCTCGCAACTTGCCACGGTCAGCTCGCCAATCTGCGACGCGATGCGGCTCGTCGGAAGCCTCCAGCAAGTTTGCAGGCTTATGATTGCTACCTGCTTGGGCTTGAGCAGAAGCACCTTTTCACCCGTGAGTCGAACAAGGAGGCGATACTGCTATTGGCGCGCGCAATCGAACTCGATCCGGGCCTTGCAAGAGCCTGGACCGCGCTTGCACTTGCGCATTCTGTGGACGCCATCAACGGGTTTACCGACGACGTTTCCAGCTCGATCGAGAGCTGGGGCAAATGTGTCAAGAAAGCGCTGGCGCTCGATCCGGCCGACATCTACGCCCGCATAATGCTTGCTGATCTTCGAGCATTGCAGGGTGATGTCGAAGCTGCTGTCGAAGAACACGACCGAGTGTTGGCTGCGGCTCCAAACGACGCTGACTCACTTGCCTTCCTTGCGGGTAGCCTTGCTCTTGTTGGCAGCGACCCGATGCGGGGATACGAACTGGCCAAGCGAGCGGTCCGGCTAAATCCTCATGTTCCCTGGTATTATGGAATGCTTGCGCGATGCAGCTACGTTCTAGGCCTTTATCGGGAAKCGCTRGTCGCGCTACGTCAATCTGCGCCAGATTCACCCGCCACACTTCTGTTTCTGGCAATGGCTCATGCGATGCTCAATGAAACGCCTCAGGTCGCCAGGATCAATTCGCGACTGAAGTCCGAGTTCCCGGACTTCACACCCGAAGTGTTTATCAGCACCTATCCGGTTACCAATCCTGTCGCCATTGCTGCGATCAGAGAAGGCGCCCGTCGCGCGGGTTTGGCGTAGCTTCATTACTGGTCAACTGGACGCGAGATAACTCGCTCGTGCCTAGGTCCTATATCGTTGCCACAAGCGGCGAATGTCCGCTGGTGGCGCGAC
>NZ_JBFUFA010000028.1:0-9735 GCF_056403695.1 Mesorhizobium sp. P2_F7
TGCGCGAACAGCGAAAACTCCTGCGCGAACAGCGAAAACTCCGTCGCGTTGGTTGCGCCACACAGGCTTGCCGCGATCATCATCACGATCAGATCGCCTAGCCGGTGCGTGGCGTTGGCCGCACGCGGATCTGGCACCGCCCCGAAATAGCTCTCAAGGCTGGAAATGGCAGTCGCTCCTTCGCTAAGACTGCCTTCCCAAAGAATCTCTTCTCAAGCCAACTTCAAGCCCAAAATCGCCATATGCGATTCCCCTGCCCTTGCGGGGGAGATGGCCGGCAGGCCAGAGGGGGGTGTGAAGGATTGCCAACCCTGACGGATTGTTCCGACGCCAACCTGTCTGAGGTGATGGCCGTGATTGGTTGTTAGGTCGGAGGGACAGCACCCCCCTCTGCCTTGCCAGGCATCTCCCCCGCAAGGGGGGAGATTGGATGTCGCCTCGGCTTTCGCCAATCTCCACCCTTTGCAGAATCTAGGTGCGTGTCACTCCGTCCCGCGCAAATACCCCGCCAGCGCCACCGCATTGTTGTGCGCCTCATCATGCGCGCCGTAGAGCAGCGTCACCCGGCCCTTGCCGAGCAGGCCGCGCAGCTGCGCCACCGCCTCGCCATGCCCATCCAGCTCGGCCGCATACCGCTCCCGAAACTCCGCCCAACGCACCGGCTCATGCCCGAACCATTTCGCAATTCATCGCTCGGCGCGATCTCCTTCAGCCACGCCGTCAGCGCGGCACCCTCCTTGCTGACGCCGCGCGGCCAGATGCGGTCGACCAGCACCCGCTGCCCGTCATAGGGCGCGGGTGCTTCGTAGACGCGTTTAACCGCCAGATCGAAACCCATCCGACCGTCCGCAGTCTCAGGCCCACTCACCCTTGCGCATCACCGGCACCTTGCGGCCGTCCTTGTGGACGCCGTCGATGTCGATCTTGTCCGAGCCGATCATCCAGTCGATGTGGATGAAACTCTTGTTGCCTCCGCGCTGGGCGATCTCGTCCTGGCTGAGCGAGGCGCCGTTGACGAAGCATTTCGAGTAGCACTGGCCGAGCGCGATGTGGCAGGCGGCGTTTTCGTCGAACAGTGTGTTGAAGAACAGCAAGCCGCTGGCCGAGATCGGCGAGGAATGCGGCACCAGCGCCACTTCGCCGAGGCGGCGCGAACCCTCGTCGGTGTCGAGCACCTTCTTCAGCACATCCTCGCCCTTCGAAGCCTTGGCCTCGACGATCCGGCCTTCCTCGAAGCGCACCGAAATCTCGTCGATCAGCGTGCCCTGGTAGGACAGCGGCTTGGTCGACGAGACATGGCCGGAGACGCGGCGGGCGTGCGGCGTGGTGAAAACTTCCTCGGTCGGGATGTTCGGGTTGCAGGTGATGCCGTTCTTGGCGGTCGAGGCGCCGCCCATCCATTCATGGCCGTCGGCCAGCCCGACGGTGAGATCGGTGCCCGGCCCGGTGAAATGCAAGGCATGGAAATTATGCTCGTTCAGCCACTTTGTGCGGCTGCGCAGCGCTGCATTGTGCGCCGTCCAGTTTGCGATCGGGTCTTCCACATCGACCCGCGATGCCGAGAAGATGGCGTCGGCGAGCTTGACCACCGCGACGTCGTCGGTATCGCCGGGGAAGACCTGTTTTGCCCAGGCAAGATCCGGATAGGCGACGATGTTCCAGTTGATGTCGAAGCCGGTGATCTTTTCCAGCGCCGGCTGGTAGGCCATCGAGTTCGCCTTGTTGGCGCGCGCCACTTTGGCTGGGTCCTGCGCCGACAGAAGCGACGGGTCTTCGCCGCGCACCGCAAGCCGCGCCGCATTGTTGGAAAAGGCTTTCGCCATGCCCTCATACATCCAGCCGGCGGCGCGATCGAAGCCCGCGTCCGCGCCATAGCGGAAGCGCGCCAGCGTGATCTCGTCATCGTTGAAGATCGGCGTCACCAGCCCGGCGCCGGCCTTGTAGGCATGTTCGACGATGCGCCGGGTCAGCGGCAGCGCGGCGATCGACGAGGTCAGCACCAGATCCTGCCCCGGCTGCAACTGCAGCCCGACCTTGATGGCGACTTCCGCCAGCCTGTCGAGCTTCACCGGGTCGATCGTTGCGGAAACGCCGCGCGAATGTGTGGTCATGATCCTGCCTGCCTTGGTCCTGGGGGTGAAGGTTCCAACATAGAGCGGCGCGGCTGTGCTTTCCAGCACCGTCGCGATAGCTGGCGTTTACGCAGCGCTATCGAGCGACCGGAACTGCGCCACGGTCGCGGCGATCTCTTCGCGGATCCAGATCTTGAAATCACGCACCTTGCGGCTTTCGGTCTTGGTCGCCGATGTCACCAGCCAGTAGCCGAGGCCGCTCTGCGCCCGCACGCCGAAAGGCGCGACAAGTCGGCCGTCGGCCAGCGCATCGGCGGCCAGCAATTGCCAGCCGAGCATGACGCCATGGCCGGCGATCGCCGATTCCAGGCACAGCATCGGATCGGTGAAGCGCGCGCCCTTGCGGAAGGTGACCGGCTCCGCCCCGGCGGCTTTGAACCAGCTCTCCCAGGTGATCATCGCCCGCTCGTCGGTGATGGCGCAGGTCTGCGCGAGGTCGCCGATCGACTTCAGCTTTTTGGCGATCACCGGCGCGCAGACCGGGAACACTTCCTGCGCCAGAAGCAGCTCGGCCCGCCCGCCCGGCCATTTGCCGTCGCCAAGCCGGATGGCGATGTCGATATCGGAACGCTCGAGATCGGCCAGCCGCACCGAGGCGTCGATGCGAAGGAGCACGTTTGGATGGCGATCGAAATGCCGCGACAGCCGCGGCAGCAGCCATTTCGAAGCGAAGGCCGGCGCCACCGAAACCACCAGCGTGCACTGGCTCGCCTCATCGGCAAGCGCCACCGCTTGCGCCAGTTCGCGAAAACCGGCGCCGAGCCTGGCGGAAAAAACCGTGCCGAACTCGGTCAGCACCAGCCCGCTTGCCGTTCTCTCGAACAGTGCCTGTCCGAGCTGCTTTTCGGTGCGGTTGATCTGCTGGCTGACGGCGCTGACCGAGACGTTGAGCTCGCTGGCTGCCGCTGCAAGCGAGCCGAGGCGGGCGACGGTTTCGACGGCGCGCAAGCCGTTGAGATGGACGCGGTTCAGCATAGCCATTTCAGTTTTTCTAAACCGCTCCGGCCGAAATCTCAATTGAAAGACGGCGCGGGAAGGCAGATTTTAGCGAAGACAATCAGACCGAGGAGGCGAGGATGGTGACCATCGTATCATTGCTCAAAGTCTTTGCCGCCGGCTACACGCGGCGGCGCTCTGACGGCGATGCCCTCAACTGGGTGACCGATCCGCTATCGCATCCGGTGCTCGACACCATGTCGGAGCGCGAACTCGGCGACATGCCGTTCCGGCTGACGGCGCGCCGCACCGCCTACGAGACGGGCGCGGTCGGCTGCGGTTGAAGCCCTAGTCGCCGACCTGCTGGCCCAACACAAAGCGGATTGTTTCGGCGGTCGCCAAATCTATTGTGCGCTGCAATGAACGCCGCGCCGTCACCCCTTCGCCTCGCTCTCGCCGGCATGATTGCCATGGCCGTCGCCATGGGCTTTGGCCGCTTCGTCTACACGCCGATCCTGCCCGGCATGATGGAAGAGCTGCATCTGTCGCCGGCCGATGCCGGCTGGATCGCTTCGGCCAACTATCTCGGCTACCTCGTCGGCGCGCTCGCGGCGGCCGGCGGCTGGGCGCATGGGCGCGAGCGCCAGTTGATGTATTGCGGCCTTGCCGCCAGTGCCGTGCTCGCCGCCCTGATGGGGTTGACCGACACGATGACGGCCTTTGTTGTCATCCGCTTTCTTGCCGGTCTGGCCAGCGCCTTCGTCATGGTGTTCATGGCCAGCATCGTCTTCGGTCATTTGGCTGCCGCCAACAGAAGCGACCTGCAGGCGCTGCATTTCGGCGGCGTCGGCCTCGGCATTGCGGCATCCTCGGCGCTGATGGCGATCCTGGTCACCGACCATGCCGGCTGGCCGGCGGGCTGGCTGTGGTCGGCGGCGATTTCCGCTTGTGGCCTGGTGCTCGTCGCCTTGCTCGCCGGCGACACCGCGCCCGCAAGCAACGTGGCCGGCCGCGAACCGGCGCTGCCGAAGGACCGGTCGTTAATGAAGGTTATCGTTGCCTATGGCCTGTTCGGCTTCGGCTATGTGGTGACGGCGACCTTCCTCGTCGCCATTGTGCGCCAGGGTGGCGGCGGCCGCGTCTTCGAAGCGACCGTCTGGATGGTCACCGGCCTTGCCGGCTTTCCCTCGGTCTGGCTCTGGCAGAAGATAGCGGCACGGATCGGGCTCTATGCAGCCTATGCCCTGGGCTGCCTGGTCGAGGTGGTCGGCGTCACCGCCAGCGTCGCCATGGGCGGCGCCATCGGGCCGCTGCTCGGCGGCGTCCTGCTTGGCGGCACCTTCATCGCCGTCACCGCGCTTGGCCTGCAGACGGCAAGGCTGCTCGTGCCGCAGGCGCCGCGCCGCATCTTCGCGCTGATGACTGCTTCCTTCGGTATCGGTCAGATCGTCGGTCCGATCGTAGCCGGCCTGCTGGCGCAGGCGTCGGGCAACTTCTTCCTCGCCTCGATCCTAGCTGCCGCCGTATTGCTGGTATCTGCTGGGATCACCTGGTCGGCCGCGCCAAAATCGCCATGATTGTGGTCTTGCTCGATGCCGGGCATCGGGCACGGGCATTTGCTTTCCACCTAATGTGTGACTTTATGCCCGCTGAACCCCGCTGATTTGCCCACCGACCGAGGATTTCACCACAGTGTTCGTATCGTTTTTTCCAAAGCCCAAAGTCTTCTTCACCTCGGCGGTCTTGTGGTGCGCGGTCATGGTGGCCGCATGGTTTCTGGGCGGCGAGCAATTCGGCGCTCTGTTCGGATTGCCCCCTGCAGCGGCAGACGCGGCGCCTATCATCGGCGTTTCAGTGTTCTGGTCGCCTCCATTCCTTTGGTTCTACCTCTACTTTGCCGCCGGCGCTTTGCTCTTCTACGCCTTCTGGCATTGGTATTCTCCGCACCCGTGGGATGGCTGGTCGATCCTTGGCAGTTCGCTAATCCTGTTCACGACCTATTTTCAGGTTCAGGTCAGTGTGGCGATCAATGCCTGGTACGGGCCGTTCTGGGACCTCATTCAGGGAATTGTCAGCAAAAGTGTGAAGGCCACAGAGTGGGATGTTTACGCCCAAATAATAACCTTCCTCGGCATCGCCCTTGTAGCTGTTACGGTTTACGTTCTGACAAACTTCTTTGTAAGCCACTGGGTTTTTCGCTGGCGCACGGCGATGAACGACTACTACATGTCCTATTGGCCTAGGCTTCGTAATATTGAGGGAGCTTCTCAGCGTGTACAAGAGGACACGATGCGATTCTCTAAAATCATGGAAGATCTTGGGACTTCATTTATTGACTCGATCATGACATTGATCGCTTTCATGCCGATTTTGCTGGCTTATTCGAAGCACATCACGGCCTTACCGTTCATCGGCCAAGTTTCTCAGCCGCTTGTGGTCGCAGCAATATTCTGGGCAATATTCGGCACTGTATGCATTGCCGGAGCCGGCATAAAACTTCCTGGCTTGCAATTCCGCAACCAGCGCGTCGAAGCCGCCTACCGCAAGGAACTTGTCTACGGTGAGGACGATTCGGCTCGGGCACAGCCGCTCACTGTTTCTGAGTTGTTCGGAAGGGTTCGCCAAAATTACTTCCGACTTTACTTTCACTACGTCTATTTCAACGTGGTTCGTTATCTATATTTACAGTTGAACACCATATTTGCTCTTTTTCTGATGGTTCCTTCCATGATCGCCGGAACTCTGACATTGGGTCTTATAAACCAAGTCAACTCGGCGTTCAGCCAGGTGACGAACTCATTCCAGTATCTAGTGAATTCCTGGTCGACGATCGTTGAGCTCTTGTCAGTTCACAAGCGCCTGCGTGCATTCGAAGCCATAATCAATGGCGAGCCGCTACCAGATATCGATCAGCGCTTCATCGAGCGTCAGGCACAGGCTTCGGATTCGGCCTGACCATTGGTGGCTAAGGAAAGTGGGCGGCTCAGCCGCCCACCGCCGCCTGCCTGTCGGCGCCGTGCTGCCGCGCGACATAGTCGCGGAAACTGATGCACTCGACATCGGTCTTGGTGCACGTCTCGCCGGCAAAGCGCTCCAGCGCGTTCCAGTAGGCGCCGTTATTCATCAGGGTGAAGTGGAAGCTGAGCACCAGCGGAATGCGCTTGCCCTGATATTGTTTGTCGAAGGCGGCGCGGAAGGCCTGGTAGGTCCGATCGCTGAACTCGGCCGCCCGGCTCGGCCGCTCGAAGCCGCCGGAATGTCTGACATAGAGATTGTAGTCCATGGCGATCACCGGCCTTGAATTCGGGCCTTCCGGAATCTGCGGCAGGGAAAAGCGGGTGAGGCCGCCGCTGGTCGGCGGCTCGACCGGGCCGTTTGAAACGCCGCTGACGTCGTAGTGATAGCCGGCCTGTGGCAGGGCCTGATAGAGCCCTTTGCTGGTCGACAGGTACGGCGCGCGAAAGCCGACGACGGCATGAGCAAGATTGCGCCAGCCGGCGGGCTCGGGCGTGATGCCGTTGATCGAATAGGCGTTCTCCAGAATGCGCTCGAACGAGGCGAATTCCTTCAGCCAGTCGGCCTTGCTCCAGTCCTTGCCGTCGAAATGGCCGCAGCCATGGCTGGCAATGTCATGGCCTTCCGATGCGGCGAGCCCGATCTGGTCCAGCAGCTCAGCAACTTCCTGCTTCGAGGCGGCAAAGCCGATATTGGATTTGCCCGCGGATTTGCCGGGCGCGGTGTATTCGGCACGCGTCTGCTGCGACAAAAGGAAGACGCAGGAGAGAAAATAGGTGAAATGCGCCCCGGTGCGCTTTGCCAGTGCCCGGCTGCGCTGCCATTGCGAGATCTCGCGGGCGCTGTCGAACGAGATGATGACGATTTGCTTCGGCTTGGCCGGGGCAGGTGCAGCCGGCGGGTCGGCGAAAGCAGCGCCCGCCGTGGCAAGCACGGCTGTGGAAAACGCAACAACGCGGGACAGAAGAGGCATAAGCAATCTGGGCTTGATCCGGAGGCAGTCCAAGCCGGCTATCGGCAAAATGTGGCGTGGGTGCGGTCAGCCGCAGACTACTGCCTGCCTAGCGATTAGCCGATTTTCCTGCCCAGCCCCTTCCATGCCGACAAAATTTCGCTAAAACGCGGGCTCAAGAAGCGCCCCGCCCGGGGCAGCAATGGTTATGTTTGATGTCCGACGACAGTTTTATCCGCGAAGTCAACGACGAGATCCGTCGCGAGCAGGCGCAGGCGCTGTGGGACCGTTTCGGTCCGGCGATCCTCGGCCTTGCCATCCTGGTGGTGCTCGGTACGGCCGCGTTCGTCGGCTACCGCTATTGGGACGAGAGCCGCGCCAACCGCTCGGGCGATGCCTTTTCGCAGGCGCTGAAGCTTGCCAATGACGGCAAGAGCGACGAAGCACTGACCGCCCTTCAGCAGCTGGAAAAGGACGGCTACGGCGCCTATCCGCTGCTCGCCCGCATGCGCGCGGCAACCGTCAAGGCCGACAAGGGCGACTTTGCCGCCGCCGTCGCCGATTTCGATGGCGTCGCCGCCGACACTGCCATTCCCCAGGGCATTCGCGACATGGCTCGCCTACGGGCAGCCCTGCTGCTCGTCGACCACGGTTCCTTCGCCGACGTCTCCAGCCGCGTCGAGGCGCTGACCGCCGACAACAACACGCTGCGCCACACGGCACGCGAAGCCCTTGGCCTTGCCGCCTGGAAGGAAGGCAAGACCCAGGATGCGCTGAAACTGTTCGACCAGATCGCCGCCGATGACGGCGCCCCGCGCAATGCGCGCCAGCGGGCGACGTTGATGTCGGAACTGATCCGCGGCTCTGGCGCGTCATGATACGCGTCGCCCAAAAATGCGCTGCGGTTTTGGGCGATGACATGGATTGTAGGGCCGGATGAGCTTCAAAGTCGCCATTATCGGCCGTCCCAATGTCGGCAAATCGACGCTTTTCAACCGGCTGGTGGGAAGGAAGCTGGCGCTTGTCGACGACACGCCGGGCGTCACCCGCGACCGTCGCGTCCACGCGGCAAAGCTCTACGACCTGCATTTCGATGTCATCGACACCGCCGGTTTCGAGGACGCGGCCGCCTCGACACTGCCGGGCCGCATGCGTGCGCAGACCGAAATCGCCATCCGCGAAGCCGATCTGATCTTCTTCACCATCGACGCCAAGTCCGGCCTGTTGCCCGACGACCGCACCTTTGCCGAGATCGTGCGCAAGTCCGGTAAGCCGGTCGTGCTGGTCGCCAACAAGGCCGAGGCCAAGGGCGCCCAGGGTGGCATGCTCGAGGCCTGGGAACTGGGTCTCGGCGAGCCGATCCCGGTCTCGGCCGAGCACGGCCAGGGCATGCCCGATTTGCGCGACGCTGTCATCGAAGCCCTTGGCGAGAAGCGCGCTTTCGACGAGGAAGAGGACGACGCCGAGGAAGACGTCGCCGCCAGCGAGGTACTGATCGGCGAGGACATCACCGATCCCGATGCCGAACCCGCCTATGACGACACCAAGCCGATGCGCATCGCCGTCGTCGGCCGCCCCAATGCCGGCAAGTCGACGCTGATCAACGCGCTGATCGGCGAGGAGCGGCTGTTGACCGGCCCGGAAGCCGGCATCACCCGCGATTCCATCTCCGTCGATTGGGACTGGCATGGCCGCCGGCTAAAGCTGTTCGACACCGCCGGCATGCGCCGCAAGGCCAGGATCCACGAAAAGCTGGAAGTGATGTCAGTGCAGGACGGCCTGCGCGCCATCCGCTTTGCCGAGATCGTCATCATCGTGCTCGACGCCACCATCCCCTTCGAGAAGCAGGATTTGCAGATCGCCGACCTGATCATCCGCGAGGGCAGGGCGCCGGTCATCGCCTTCAACAAATGGGACCTGATCGACAATCCGCAGGAGCTCTTGGCCGAGTTGCGCGAAAAGACCGGACGGCTGCTCCCGCAGGTGCGCGGCATCCAGGCGGTGACCGTTTCGGCCGAGACCGGCCGCGGCCTCGACAAGCTGATGGATGCCGTCATCAAGACGCACAAGGTCTGGAACAGCCGCGTGTCCACCGGCAAGCTCAACCGCTGGCTGGAAAGCATTCTTGCGCATCATCCGCCGCCCGCCGTCGCCGGCCGCCGGCTCAAGGTCAAATATGTGACGCAAGCCAAGACCCGGCCGCCGGGTTTCGTCGTCCAGTGCTCGCGGCCGGATGCGATGCCGCAATCCTATGTCCGCTACCTCTCCAACAGCCTGCGCGAAGCCTTCGACATGCCGGGCGTGCCGATCAGGATAGCGCTGCGAACGTCGGACAACCCGTTCGCGGGCCGGGCGAACAAGCGCAAATGAGCCTCAGGCCTTAGGGCGGTGCGCCTTTACTCGGCTGAGGAGCAATCCTCCGCAACGCTGGAGGGACAGCACCCCCCTCTGCCCTGCCGGGCATCTCCCCCTCAAGGGGCCCGTTGCGTTATTAGGCTTTGGACGCCTGGAGAGACAGCAGGGGCGCATCGAGGTGCTTTCCGGCGCGGGTTTGCGGCCGGATGGGGTAGGAGTTGGCGTATTCGGTGGGTTTCGGGCGCACTGCGACCCAGGCTCAGGTGGCCAGCGTTACCCAGCGGCGCATGTTGAAGGCGATGGCCGCGATGAGGACCTGTCCTGCCGCCTTGGCCAGGCCGCGAT
>NZ_JBFUFA010000029.1:0-7667 GCF_056403695.1 Mesorhizobium sp. P2_F7
CCTTCAACACCCCCCTCTGTCCTGCCGGACATCTCCCCCTCAAGGGGGGAGATTAATCTCCTCGTCGCCAGCTCATCTTTTGAAAGGTTGATACCTGGCGAAGTCGCCGATGACAGCCAATCTCCCCCCCTGAGGGGGAGATCTCCGGCAGGACAGAGGGGGGTGCCTTGGCGCCGTCCTGCCGTGGTCACGGCTCTGCCAGCACGATGTTTTCGACGCCGCCGACATAGTAAAACGGCTTCTGTTTCGCCGCGGTCAGCCGCACCACTTCGCGCGAAATGTAGTCGGCGAGGCCGAACAGCGTCACGCCGCCATCCGATGTCTTGGCCCGGCCGCGCAGGCCTTCGAGTATCGAATAGGTGAAGACGCCATGGCCGAGTTCGGGCAGTTCGGCGGCGGTGTTGTTGGCGGCGGTGGCGGAGAAGACGACGATGCGTGCGTCCTGCGCGTCCTTTTCCAGGCGAGGGTTGAAGGCGTTGGCGGCATGGCAGGTGTCGAGCAGCATGAAGCGCATGCCCTTGGCCCGCTCGACCGATTTCTGGATGTCGCCCCAGTCGACCAGCGAGGAGCGCTTCCAGCGGTCGGCATCCTGTTTGCGGCCATCGGTGGGGATGAAATAATAGTCCTCGTCGATGTTGATGCCGTGACCGGCGACGAAAATGATGGTGGTGTCGTTCTCGCCGGGCTTGTCGAGGAAGTCGGCAAGCTGGTCGTCGATGGTGTCGGAGTCCGGCTCCAGGATGCTGTCGGCGCTGGCGACCTTGAACACGTCCTTGCCGGCGTCGGGCGCCTCGTCCAGCGCTTCGCGGTTGACCAGCACCAGTGTCTCCATCGACGAGAACAGCGGCGCGGATTTCTGCGAGATCACCTTCAGGAATTCGGTGGCATCGTCGACGGGGTAACGCAGATCGCAGGCGCGGCCGGCGCAGGCATCGGTGAGGAAAGGATATTTGTCGACGCCGATCACGGCGACGTAGAGCTTACCCTTGTTGGCGGGCTTTTCGGTTTTCCGGCCGAGCGCTGTGACGCTGCGCTCGGTCAGGTAGCCGAATTCATTGGTGCCGGTGATGCGAATGGTGTTTTCGCCGTTCTCGACCGGTACCTCGACGATGGTGCTCTTGCCACCATCAGCCGAGCGTGCGGTCACATCCCCGACATTGCGGCTGTTCGACAGGATCGAAAAGCCGGCGACATCGGCACCGGCTTCCTGCGCGCCCGAGATCTCGACGGCGACATACCCCTCGCGGACATTGCTCTGGTCGTCAGCAAGCCTGATGCCGAATTCCGGCGGCTTGCGCAGCAAGAGCTTCTCCAGCTCGCGGTCAACGCCCGGACGCATTTCCTGGACGGCTTGTTCGGCGCTGCGCAGCACGATGGCCCGGCGCACCATTTCCGGGCTCCAGAGATACTTTTTCAACTGGCCGGCGCTGATGAAGCGCCCTTCATGATCGCGGCCCTGATTGACCTGCCAGCCGATCAACTTGTCTCCGTCGGCGGAGGAGTAGTAGTAACCCTGCGGCATCCAGACAATCCATTCGGAGCCGGCAAAAAACATCGAGACGATCAGTTTGTGCGTCTTCAAATTCCACAGCCGCACGGTCTGGTCGGCACTGCCGGTGACCAGAAGTCCCTCCTTTTCGGAAGCGGCAATAGCGTTTATCTCGCCGGTGTGGCCGGTGAATTCGCCTGACACCGCACCGGTCGCGGTTTTGTATTCCAGCAACGTTCCATCACTGCCGCCGGTGATCAGGCCAAGCCCGTTGCCGAACAGCGTATAGGCCGAATGGACGAAGCCATTGGTGGCGGCGTTCTCGATGCTGTGCACGACCTTGCCGCCGCTTGCGATTTCCAGCGCCGCATTCTCCAGGCCGTCCTTGCCGCCGGGGACGGCGCGAAGCGACCATTCACCGTCGGTCAACGTGGCGCGGGCAAAGGCGCCCTGTTCCGTCAACGCCTCCGGGTCCTCAAAGAACCGCTCGGCCGTCGGCAGCGCCAGCGTCTTGTCCAGCGTGCCCAGCATCTCCGGACAGGAGACGCGTTCGGGGCAGGGGTTGGCATTGCCCCAAGCGACGGAATTGCTCGCCGCATCGAAGCCGACAGAAGTCACCGGTTCGCCGACGCCCTGCAGCAGCGCCTTGCGCTCGCCCGTCGCCGGGTTCCAGAGCTGGATGGCGTTGCGGGTGCCGCCGGCGGTCGCCACCAGCGAACCGTCCGCATTGCTGGTGCTGGCAAAGACCGTGCCGTCATGGCCGCTATAGTCGAGCACCTGCTCGCCGCCGTCTGTGTTCCAGACCACCGAGCGGTGCTTGTCGGCGCAGCGATAGCTGCACGACGCGACCAGCCGCGAGCCGGTGGCGAAGCTCAGCGCACCGATCTGGAAATCCTGCTTCGGCATGGCGCGGACGAACTTACCGTCGCTGGCCTGCCAGAGCCGGACATCGCCATCCTTGCTGCCGGTGGCAAACAGGTTGCCATCCAGCGAGACGGCGAGGGCGGCGACGCTGACGTCGCGCAGCGGTTCGGCTTCGTTGGGCAGAGCAATCTCTTCGCCCTTGGGGACGTCCCATAGCCTTATGCCATTGTCGGTGGTCGTCGCCGCCAGCCGGGTTCCCGCTGCCGCGAAGGCGAGCTTTTCGATACGCCAGGAATCGGCATCGAGTTTTGCGGCCAGCGTCCAGCCCGAAGCGGATTTGTCGTCCGCCCGCCACAGATAGACGAAGCCATCGCCGCCGCCGGCGGCGAGCATATTTCCGTCCGGCGAAAAGGCGACATCGTAGATCGCGTAGTCGGCCGCTTTGAGCACGGCCTTGATCTTGCCGGTGGCGAAATCGAACAGCCTGACATCGCCGTAGGGCGGCTTGTCGCCGATGCCGGCGCCGAAATATCCGCCGGTGGCGATCGTCTTGCCATCCGGCGACACGGCGATGGCAAAGATCTTGCCGTCATTGCCGTTGCCGAGATAGCCGCGGATGGTGCGCAGCGTCAGCCCACTCTGCCAGTCCCAGATGCGGATGGTTTTGTCGTCGGACGCCGAGACCAGTTCCTGGCCGTCCGGCGTGAAGGCAAGGTCGGAAACCCTTGCGCTGTGACCGCCGGTGTCGAGATCGAGATGGAAATCGAGGTCTTCGGCACGGGCGACCGACACCAGCGCCAGAAGACCGACCACGATCAGCCACCGGAAAGCACGCAAGAGGTGAGAGCTGCCCGGCACCTTGTTGCACCGCTATTTGGAGTCAGCAGGCGGGGGCGACCCATGGCGCACATAGTTCTCGATCGCCTGGGCATAGTTGGCGGAACCGGTCTTGCGTTCCTTTTCTATGTAGCCGGCAAAGTAGCTCCAGAACGACACGGCATAGTCGCGGAAATAGGCATCGGCGACGTCGCGCGAACAGAGCTTGCCTTCGACGCAGATGGAGAGACGGTTGAGGAAATAGACGATGCGGTCGAAATTGTCGTTGAAATCGGCGATCGGCATGGCGCCGCCGCTGGCGGTCATCGCCTCGATGCCGATGCGTTGCCGAAACACCTGTTCCTCGGTCGGCGACGGCGTGGCGCTGAGCAGATTGTCGTATTTGGCGTTGAGCGCCGCCAGCCGCTCCTTGAGCGCGCGCTGCGCTTGCTGAAAATCCTTGCTCTCCCAGAGCTCGACCAGCGACATCGTCTGCTCGACGCGCTTCTGTTCCTGGTTTGCCAGAAACTGAAAGACCGAGAAAGCGAGGGTGAAGATGATCGCCAGCCGCACGGCGAGACCCGACCAGGCGTAGGCCAGCATGCGCCAGTCGCGGTCGGTGAACGGGTTGGATTCCTTCTTGATCTCGTGGCTGCTCGGCCACGGAAAACCTTCGGTGGTTTCCGGCAAGGTCTCCGGCTTCTTGTTCGACGCCGGCACCGGCAGGGCCGGCCGTTTTTGTGTTGCAGTGCCCCCCGGCTTTTTCATCCGCAGCTGTCCAGTTGGATGGTGGCGGAAGGATCGAGCACGATGCCGGGCGCCTCCAGTTTCTTTTTCAGGCAATCGAGCTGCGTGCGCGAAATCATGAACTGCACGTCCGGTTCGGCAGCCGCCTTGTTGGGTGACGGCAAAGGCTCGACCACGCCGCGCGAGGCGCAGTTGGAGAGATCGACGACGACGGCCGTGCTGCCGGTCTTGGCGATCTGGTCGTACTGGTCGAGAAAGCAGGTGGCGAGCTCGGAGTTGGTGACGACCTGCTTGACGCACAGGCCGCAGCTCTCGTCCGCCGAAGCGTTGACGGCCAGCAACAAGCCGGCGGCAAGGCCGGCGGTCGCTGCGCGCCAGGAAAGCACGGGGATAGTCACTGAAGTCCTCATCTGTTGCGTCCCGCCGCGGCAGATCGAGGCGCCGCGAGCCGGGAAATGTTCATATATCACGCCGGCAAGAGCCGGCGAAGCAATGTCAGGTCAGGCGCGCGGCACCGTCTCCATCGGGAAGATCATCACCGCGCCCTTCGGGCCGCTCTTGTCGGCAAGCCGCATCACCGAGCGGGTCGCCGGCGCCATGCCGATGTCGGCAAGCATGTCGGAGAAGCCGGGCGGGGCGGAAGCCCCCCGCGTCACGGCGCGCACGCCTTCCTGGGCGAGGAAGCTCAGATCTTCCTTCTCGCTTTGCGGCGGCGCCTCGGTCAGCGCGGCAATCATGCGCTCCATGCCGAAGCTGGTGTCGGTGAAGGCAAGCAGGCCTTCCTTCAGACCCTGGTCGGCCTGCTGGTTGATCGGCGCCAGCCGCTCGGAGACGATGTGGGTGATCGAATAGTCGCTGCCGATATAGAGCACGTTGATGTCGACAAACTCGTCGGACTCATTTTTGGCTGAGATATGCACCTGGTCGCCCGGCGAAACGCGCGGCACGGTCGAGGATTCGATCGGCTCCATCGCGCCACTGTCCTGGCGCTTGATCAGGAACTGGACGCTGACCTCGTCCGGCCGGTAGTCGGAGGCGGCGGCGAGCCGCGACAGGCCGGTGGCGCGGAAGATCGTCGTCAGGTTCCTGGCGGTGGCCTCAGTGAGCTTGTTGCGGCCATCCTGATGGATGACGATGCGCGGCGGCTTGCTGCCGTCCTTCAAGCTGATATCGCCTGACGCCGGCAGGAACCACAGTGCCGGTTCGTCGCTGGCGTCGGCGGCAGCGCCGGCAATGGATTTTTCGCGCAGCACCGCCAGCCGCAAATCGGCGCCCTTGCCTGATTCAACCAGCGCGATGTGGAAGCCGGAATTCGGCTTTGCCGCCAGTCCGTCGAGAACCGAATTGACGAGCTCGGTTTCCTTTTCGAGCCCGGCGGTCGGCGCCGGCTTTGCCACCAAAAGCTTGTAGTCGACGGCAAGTTCAGCGACGCGCGCATAGGCGCCAGCGGGTACGGTGGTGGGCGCAAGCGCCGGCTTGCCGTCGAACTCGACCGGCTTGAGGTTGCTTTCCAGGTTCCTGGCCGATTGCACTTCGAGATAGCCGACCGCGTCGGACAGGTTCGACAGCGCCGAAGGCAGGATGGCGAGCTTGCTGCCCGGGGTGAGCCCCTGCAGCAGCCCGGCGCCGATCGCGACGTCGCCGTCCTTGACGGCAATCGGCCATTGCATAACGGCGTCGGTCTTGTCGGTGCCGAAGACGCGGGCGTCGAGTTCGCCCTCGAACAAGGGCGTCGGCCTTGTGCGGCCATCGGCCGAATATTGTTGCAGCACGGCCTGGCCAAGCTGGCGATAAGTGACGTTGGGGCTCTCGGCCAGTTTCGACAGGATGGTGAAGGTGAACAGGCCGAAGCGCGGCGCGTCGGGCGTGCCCTTGGGCAGCGGCATTTCCGGCGTCGTCTCGACCGTCTGCGCGGCATAGAAGGCAACCAGCTTGCCCCTGGCGATCGGCTCGGCGCCGGTCGGCGTCAGGTTGAAGGCCGGCTTGCGGGCGCCATTCTCGTCGAAGCCGCGCGATGCGCTGGCCGTGATGTCGTCATAGGCCTTCACGGCCGCCGCTTTCGCCGCATCGTCGCCCCCGACGAGGTCGGCGAATTCGACTTTGCGTTCCAGTTCGTCATCGACTTCCGCGGCGCGCGTCGCCGTGCCGGAATGGCAGCAGTCGAACACGACCCAGACAAAGGCGCCCTTGTCGCGGATGGCATCGAGTGCGGCGCCGACCTCGTTGTCGACCAGCGCGTTCGGCACGCCTTCTTCGCGGTTGATCCATTTGTTGATGTCGGAGGGCAGGAAGATTTCATCGAGCCCGTCGGTTTCGTCGCCGGCCTTGGCCTGCGGCTGCTGGGCGCCGTGGCCGGACAGATGCAGATAGACGAAATCGTCGCGTTGCACCTTGCCGGCGAGATCGGCAAGGGCGGCCTTGATCGCCGCATGCGTCGGCGGGCCGTTGGCGCCTTCGACATCCTTGGCAAGCAAGGTGACGTTCTCGGCCGAGAACTTCACCGGATCCGGCGTGTTCTTCAGGAGATAGTCGCGCACCAGGCCGGCGTCGTTCTTCGGCCCGATCAGCCAGTTCTTTTGCGGCAAATTGGGATAGTCGGTGCAGGCAACCAGCAACGCATGGT
Source organism: Mesorhizobium sp. P2_F7 (assembly GCF_056403695.1). Classification (NCBI taxonomy): domain Bacteria; kingdom Pseudomonadati; phylum Pseudomonadota; class Alphaproteobacteria; order Hyphomicrobiales; family Phyllobacteriaceae; genus Mesorhizobium; species Mesorhizobium sp. P2_F7. The sequence goes on from NZ_JBFUFA010000029.1 coordinate 6,540, forward strand.
AGGTGCGCGAGGCGGCGCGGACTTGAAACGATGCCATGCTGGCGGCCGCCAGCGCCGACGTGCCGACGAGCAGCGTCCGTCGTGTCAATTTGATCATGATTGCTTCCCCAAGCCCGATCGAATTTCCAAGTGCGCTACCCCTCGTTGAGAATTTTGTCAGTATTTTGAATGTGGTCTATGCCGTCAACCGGCGGTGGCGGTCATGGTGTCGATGGCGATAACGGAAACAGTGGCAAAAAGCCCGGTTCATCGCTATCTCAAGGGAATTGAGACCGTCGCATGGCAGAAATGCCGTGCAGGCGGTGTGGAAAGATCGGAAAACAGGATCATGGCGGCAAGGGATGTGCTGACGAAGAATCAGCTGAGCGTGCTCGAAAAGCTCGAGGCCGCCAGCGGACCGCTCAGCGCCTATACGCTGCTCGACCAGCTGCGCGAGCGCGGTTTTCGCGCGCCGCTGCAGGTCTACCGCGCGCTCGACAGCCTGGTGAAGGCAGGCTTCGTGCATCGGCTCGAAAGCCTGAACTCCTTCGTCGCCTGCGCCGAACCGCACGACCACAGCCATTCGATGACTGCCTTTGCCATCTGCGACACCTGCGGGCAGGTGACGGAGATGTCGGACCATGATGTCGATCATCGGCTAGATGAGTGGGTTCGCTCAACCGGGTTTGCCGCCAAGAAGGCAGTGATCGAGTTTCGCGGGACGTGTGCGAAGTGTAGAGCCGAGGCCGCCTAACCTTTCGACGCTGGAGGGGCAGCACCCCCCTCTGTCCTGCCGGACATCTCCCCCTCAAGGGGGGAGATTAGCAGCGTCGGCGATGTGCTCATTCTGCGAAGTTGGTGATTGGCGAAAGCCGTCGTGACATCCAATCTCCCCCCTTGAGGGCCCGTTGCGTTATTAGGCTTTGGACGCCTGGAGAGACAGCAGGGGCGCATCGAGGTGCTTTCCGGCGCGGGTTTGCGGCCGGATGGGGTAGGAGTTGGCGTATTCGGTGGGTTTCGGGCGCACTGCGACCCAGGCTCAGGTGGCCAGCGTTACCCAGCGGCGCATGTTGAAGGCGATGGCCGCGATGAGGACCTGTCCTGCCGCCTTGGCCAGGCCGCGATAGCGGATGGCGCAAAGTCGCATGC
>NZ_JBFUFA010000030.1:0-7664 GCF_056403695.1 Mesorhizobium sp. P2_F7
GGCCTGGCCAAGGCGGCAGGACAGGTCCTCATCGCGGCCATCGCCTTCAACATGCGCCGCTGGGTAACGCTGGCCACCTGAGCCTGGGTCGCAGTGCGCCCGAAACCCACCGAATACGCCAACTCCTACCCCATCCGGCCGCAAACCCGCGCCGGAAAGCACCTCGATGCGCCCCTGCTGTCTCTCCAGGCGTCCAAAGCCTAATAACGCAACGGGCCCCTTGAGGGGGAGATGTCCGGCAGGACAGAGGGGGGTGTGAAGGAACTCGACCGAGCGTGGCTGCACGACTCTACCCAATATCCGAAGGCGGCACCTTTTCGCCCTCGCGCAAAGCGCGTTTGGAATAGGCGCGGACGCTGAAGGGCAGGAAGATGAGATAGCCGGCGACCGAGGCGGTCAGCGTGTACCAGGGATAGGTCATCAGCAGCAGCACGTAGAGCACCGCCGCAAGGATGATCGGCAGCACCTTGTCGCCCGGCACTTTCAGGCTTTTGCCGGAGTAGACCGGCAGCCGGCTGACCAACAGGAAGGCGACCAGGATGGTGAAGCCGCTGGCGACGAAGGCGGCGGTACGGCTGGGCTCAACGCCAACGCGCAGGAACGACAAATAGAGCGGCAGCATGACCAGCACGGCGCCTGCCGGCGCCGGCACGCCGACGAAATACTCGCTCTGCCAGATCGGGCGATCGTGGTCTTCATCGAGCACGTTGAAGCGCGCCAGCCTTAAGCCGCAGGCGATGGCAAACAGCAGTACCGCGATCCAGCCTGGCGATCCCGCGCGGTCGAGCAGGAAGGCATAGAGCACCAGCGCCGGGGCGACGCCGAAGTTGACGATATCGGCCAGCGAATCCATCTGCGCGCCGAATTTGGATGTCGCCTTCAGCATGCGCGCCAGGCGCCCGTCTATGCCGTCGAGGAACGCGGCAAGCAGCACCATTACCACGGCCGGCTCGAAGCGGCCCTCGAAGCCGAAGCGGATGCCGGACAGGCCGGCGCAGATGGCAAGCACGGTGACCAGATTGGGCAGCACCATGCGCATCGGGATTTCGCGGATGCGCGGGCCGCCGCTGCCGTGAGCCTCGAACTTTTTGAACGGCGCGCCCACCGCTTACGAGATCCTGACGAGCGGGGTTGCGGCGATGCCGCCGAATTCGGCGAGCACAGTTTCGCCGCCGACCGCCGTCTGACCGACGGCGACACGCGGCACGGCGGTCGAGGGCAGGAAGACGTCGACGCGCGAGCCGAAGCGGATCAGCCCGAAACGTTCGCCGATGGCGATCGAGCCGCCGGTCTCGGCCCAGCAGACGATGCGGCGTGCCACCAGGCCGGCGATCTGCACGGCGGCGACGGTGCCGTTGGGGCTGTCGATGACCAACCCGTTGCGCTCATTCTCCGAGCTTGCCTTGTCGAGTTCGGCATTGAGGAATTTGCCCGGCCGGTGCTCGATTTTGGTGATGCGGCCACGCACCGGGGCGCGGTTCACGTGGCAGGAAAAGACGTTCATGAACACCGAGATGCGGGTCATCTCGGTGGAACCGAGGCCAAGTTCGCGCGGCGGCACGGCCGGCCCGACCGCAGAGATAATGCCGTCGGCCGGGCTCACCACCAGCCGGTCGTCGACCGGCGTGATGCGCTCGGGATCGCGGAAGAAATAGACGCACCATGCGGTCAGGATCAGGCCGATCCAGAACAGCACCGAGGAGAAATAGCCGAGGAACAGCGTGCCCGCGCCAAAGGCGGCAATGAACGGATAGCCTTCGCGGTGGATCGGAACGAAGGCATTCTTGACCGAGTCGACGAGGCTCATTGGATGGAGCTCATGGGATGGGGGCAGTTCCTGTTTCAGGTCCGGCCTCAATACCGGAAAGGTTCCGTCGTCGCAACGCAACATTGGCCAAGGCCGCGTCGGCCACAGCCGGCAGCAACGGCGACGTGCTTGCCTGTCGGCGGCTTTGCCGGCAGAATTCCAGCCAACGCTGGTTCAGTGCGCGGCGAAAAGGCCGACCGCCCATGATGCCGAAATCAGGGAAAGCGCCGCTCACTGCCACGCGATTGGCAGCGATGGTTGCTGTTTTGACCGCCCTTTTGGCAACGAGCGACCCCGCAGCGGCGCAGGGCAAGCCATCCTTCGACTGCGCCAAAGCCGCCAGCGTGGCGGAAAGGGCCATCTGCGCCGACCCGGTTCTGGCGCAAGCCGATGCCGATGTGGCGAAGGCCTATGCCGCACTGCTGAAGACGCTCGATGCTCATGCCGGCAAGGCGCTGCGGGACGACCAGAGCGATTTCATCGCCTATCGCGACCAGATCGCCGGCTTCAACGAAAACACGCCCAAGGAACAGCAGACTTTCGACCTCGGCGAATTCCTGCGCGACCGCGCGACCTTCCTGGCCGGCATCCGCAAGCCGTCGGATGCAGGTTTGATGGGCACATGGAGCAGTGTGCGTGGCTCGGTCGAGATCAAGGCAGCGGGCTCGGGCAAGCTCGAGATTTCGGCAGAGATCGTCACCAATCCTGTCTCGGGAAGCGGTGCGTGCGACATCGGTGGCACGGTCGAGAAGCGCAAGGCCTTGCGGCTGGTCGACACCGACGACAACGACAAACCGACCGGCTTTGTCTTCACCTTTCGGCGTGGTGGCGATGCGCTTGTCGTCGAGCAGAGCGGCGCCGGCAAGGATGACAGATCCGAACCGCCATCCTGCGGCGCCAACGGCCATGCCGACGGAACGTTCTTCCTGAGCGAAAAACGTTAGGCTTGCTGTCGGGGAGACACCCCTTCGCCCGTCCTTGGTGAGACGGCGCCGACCTTTGCCATGACGGCGCTCCAACAAGGAGTGTCCTCCAATGCACAACCAAACGCATCTCGTTGCCGCCGGCCTCGCTTTCGGGGAGTCGCCGCGCTGGCATGACCGACGCCTTTGGGTCTGCAATTGGGGCACCGGCGAGATTGTCGCCGTCGAGGCCGACGGCAAGAGCGAGGTCGAGCTCACAGTACCGGCCGTCCTGCCCTATTCGATCGACTGGCTGCCGGATGGGCGGCTGCTGGTCATCTCGGGGCGCGAGGGTCTGCTGCTGCGGCAGGAGGCGGATGGAACGCTGGCCACTCATGCCGATCTTCGATCGCTGTCGAAAAGCCCGTGGAACGAGATCGTCGTCGACGGGCGCGGCAACATCTATGTCAATGGCGGCGGACCGGCGCCGGCGCCGGGAGAGCATTTCGGCCCGGGCACCATCGCTCTGATCACGCCGGACGGCAAAGTCCGGCAAGTGGCCGAGAACATCGCCTTTGCCAACGGCATGGCGGTGACGCCGGACAACAAGACACTGATCATCGCGGAATCGCATGCCAACCGGCTGAGCGCTTTCGACATCGCGCAGGATGGCAGCCTTTCCAATCGCCGCGTCTGGGCCGATCTCGACGGCTTTCCCGACGGCATCTGCCTCGATGCCGAAGGGGCGGCCTGGTATGCGGATGTTCCCAACAAGCACTGCGTGCGGGTGCGTGAAGGTGGCGAGGTGCTGGAGACGATCGATGCCGATCGCGGCTGCTTTGCCTGCATGCTGGGCGGAGCGGATGGCAAAACCCTATTCATCCTCGCCGCCGAATGGCGCGGCTTCGAACATATGATCAGCGATGCCCGCACTGGCCAGGTGCTCAGCGTCGAAGCGCCGGCACCTGGCGTCGGCTGGCCCGGCTAAAGTCCGGGAACCCGCTGATAGTTGGCGATATCGGCACGAACGCCGAGTCGCGTCAGCGTCGCCTGTCGGTCGAACCCCGCCCGCTCCTGTGCCGCCTTGACGATCGGCACGACATTGTCGACGGCCGCCTGGTTCTCCCATTCAACAATGGTGACGAGGTTGAATTCGCCCGGTCCCGAAAATTGCTCGAGCACGAAATCCCGCACGAAGCCTTGTTGCAGACGCAGCAGTTCATGCGTCGCCCTGACCTTGCTGAGGATTTCTTCGCGGGCCTCGGCGGGAACGACGAATTTGTCGACCCGGAATACGGCTTCACTGACAAGCTGTTGATTTAGTTGATCCATTTCAATCTGTCTCCGTTCCTGAACGATTTGGGTTCGGTGGCTCAGGAACGGGTTTGCGATCTCAACTTAGGTTGAGGTCAAGAGGAGATTTTCGATCTCCCCCCTCGTGGGGGAGATGCCCGGCAGGGCAGAGGGGGGCGCGAAGGATCGCAGACGTCTCTTGTGCACCCTTTACGCAACCGAGTGACGGCCGAGAAGTATTCTCCAACCGATGACAGGCCAGCGGGACAGCGCCCCCCTCTGGCCTGCCGGCCATCTCCCCCACGAGGGGGGAGATTGGCGCTCCGCCGCTTAGCTCACCTCCGAAGTCCTTCTGCGCACAATCACACCCAGCTCATCGCCCTCCCTGGCAATCCGCAGCCGCTCCTCGGCTTCCGTCGCTTCGCGCTGGCGGTCCCACATCGAAGCGTAGAGGCCGTGTTGGCGCATCAGTTCGGCATGGGTGCCGCGTTCGGCGATCTGGCCGTCCTTGAGCACGATGATTTCGTCGGCGGTGATCACCGTCGACAACCGGTGCGCGATGACGATGGTGGTGCGGCCCTTGCTGACCAGGTCGAGCGCGGCCTGGATTTCCTGCTCGGTGTGGCTGTCCAGCGCCGAGGTCGCCTCGTCGAGCATCAGGATCGGCGGCGCTTTCAAAATGGTGCGGGCGATCGCCACGCGCTGCTTTTCGCCTCCCGACAGTTTTAGCCCACGTTCGCCGACCATCGAACGGTAGCCCTCGGGCAACCGTGCGATGAACGGCCCAATCTGGGCCAGTTCAGCTGCCTTCTCGACATCCGCCTCGCTGGCGCCGACGCGGCCGTAGCGGATGTTGTAGGCGATGGTGTCGTTGAACAGCACGGTGTCCTGCGGCACCATGCCGATCGCGCCGCGCAGGCTCTCCTGCGTCACGTCACGGACATCCTGGCCGTCGATCAGCACCTGGCCGCGCTGGACGTCGTAGAAGCGAAACAACAGCCGCGAGATGGTCGACTTGCCGGCGCCGGACGGGCCGACGATGGCCACCGTCTTGCCGGCCGGCACCTCGAAGGAAACGCCCTTCAGGATCTTGCGGTTGGGATCATAGGCAAAGTGCACGTCGCGGAACTCGACCTTGCCGGCAGAGACGGCAAGCGGCTTGGCACCGGGCTTGTCGGTGATTTCCTGCGGCACATCGAGCAGGTCGAACATCTGCTCGATGTCGGTCAGGCCCTGGCGGATTTCGCGGTAGATGAAGCCGATGAAATTGAGCGGCACCGAAAGCTGCACCAGCATGGCGTTGATGAAGACGAAATCGCCGACGGTCTGCGTGCCGGCCTGCACCTCCAGCGCCGACATGCACATGACGATGACGGTGCCGAGGCCGAAGATGATGCCCTGGCCGAAGTTCAGCCAGCCGAGCGATGTCCAGATTCGGGTCGCCGCCATTTCATAACGCGCCATCGAACGGTCGAAGCGCTCGGCCTCCATCGCCTCGTTGTTGAAATATTTGACGGTCTCGAAATTGAGCAATGAGTCGATCGCCTTGGTGTTGGCATCGGTGTCGCTGTCGTTCATGTCGCGGCGGATCGAGATGCGCCAGTCGCTGGCGCGGACCGTGAACCAGACATAGAGCCAGACGGTGAGCGCCACTACGGCCACATATTTCCAGCCATAGGTGTAGGCGAAGATGCCGGTGGTCAGCGCGAATTCGAGAATGGTCGGCGCCGTGTTCAGCATGATGAAGCGCACGATCGTCTCGATGCCCTTGGTGCCGCGCTCGATGATGCGAGACAGGCCGCCGGTGCGGCGCTCGAGGTGAAAGCGCAGCGACAGCTGGTGCATGTGGACGAAGGTGCGGAAGGCGAGCTGGCGCACCGCATACTGGCCGACGCGGGCAAACAGCGCGTCACGCAGCTGGTTGAAGCCGAGCTGCACCAGCCGCACGACATTGTAGGCGACGACCAGCATGACCGGGGCCAGCAGGAAGGACGGCAACGGCGGCTGCGATTTGGCGTCGCCGGCCAGTGCATCCGTCGCCCATTTGAAGAAATACGGACCGGCGACCAGCGTCAGCTTTGCGACGACCAGAAGCAGCGTCGCCCAGGTGACGCGGGCCCTCAGATCAGCGCGATCGGCCGGCCACATATAGGGCCACAGATTGCGCAGTGTGCTGAAGGTCGAGGTGTCGGAAACGGTTTTTTCTGCCACTTTTCTTGCCTTTTGGGTGGGAGTCAGCGGCCGGGGCAGCAGGAATTGACGAGCGCGGTCAGCGATGCGGAAACATCGGCGAGCGCTGCGCGGTCGACTTCATAGCGCGAGCGCTGGCGGTCGGGCTGGAAGCGGACCAGGCCGGCCTCGACCAGGATCTTCAGATGCTGGGAAACGGTGGACTGCGCCAGATCGAGATGGTCGACAACCTCGCGGCAGCAGCAGGACTTGCTGGCCGATAGATGTTTCAGGATCTCGATGCGCGCCGGGTGCGAGAGCGCCGCGAAGCGAGCGGCGACAGCGCGGCTGGCGGGCGGTGCGCAGTTTGCGTGATCTTGTTCTGTCAGGGAGTCGGCCATCGTTCATCGGCGATAGACGATGAACGGGTGCAGGGCAAGCTAACCCGATGGGTAGATTGCGACTAATCTCCCCCCTTGAGGGGGAGATGTCGCCGAAGGCGACAGAGGGGGTCGGTACGTCCTGACGCGACGTCGTTTGCAGCGAAGAGAAGGCCAGCGCTTCACGCGCGAGGACCCCCTCTGGCCTGCCGGGCATCTCCCCCACGAGGGGGGAGATCAGATAGTCCCGAACTTACTGCGCCTTCACCGGCGCCGTCGTCGCTTGCTCGCCCATTGCCTTGAGGTCGGCGGCTTCGCCTTCCTTCGACTTTTCTGGAACCTTGAACACCTGTCCCGGCCAGATGCGGTCGGGATCGCTGATCTGGTCCTGGTTGGCGAGATAAATGGTCGAGTAGCGTACGCCATGACCATAGACCCGTCGCGAGATCCGCCACAGCGTGTCGTTGCGGCGGATGATGACGGCGCCGTCGGCATGTTCGAGTTTCGGCGCCACCGTCTCGGGCACGTCGGGTGTTGCCGCCGCGACGACAGCCGGAGCCTCGGTAGCGGGCGCTGCCGGGGCCTCGGCAATCGCCGGGGCTGGCGCTTCGGCCGCAGGAGCCGGTGCAGGCTCGGCCGGGGCAGCCGCGACCGTGGCCGGCGCTGCAGGGGCCGGCGCAGCCGGAGCTTCGGCAGCAGCCGGTGCGGCCGGCTTCGGTTCAGCAGGTTTTGCGTCGGCCGGCTTGGTCTCTGCGGGCGCCACGGCTGCGACCGCTTCGCCCGGTTCGCGCTCGAACGGCACGGCGGCACGCGCCACCACCTTCACGCCGTCGGCATCGAGACCGTCGACATGGATGGTGTAGCTGCCGACCGGGATGTCGCGCGTCGCCTCGACCAGGAAATGACCGTCGGGAGAAGTCGTGGCATCGCCGAGCAGGATATCGTTGGCATAGGCGCGCACCTTGCGGCCGGCGTCGGCGAGACCGGCAACGAAGATCTTGTTGCCGTCGATCTCGACCGCCTCGACGACGATCTTGGGTTCGGCCACTGCCGCAGCCGGCGGCGTTGCTGCCGGGGCCGGTGCCGCCGGAGCTGCTGCGGCATCCACGGCGG
>NZ_JBFUFA010000031.1:0-3923 GCF_056403695.1 Mesorhizobium sp. P2_F7
CTGGAGGTCAGAAAATGAACATCAAGAGCCTTCTTCTCGGCGAAAATGAACATCAAGAGCCTTCTTCTCGGCTCCGCTGCGGCCCTGATCGCAGTTTCCGGTGCGCGCGCCGCCGACGCCGTCGTCGTCGCCGAGCCGGAACCGGCTGAATACGTCAAGATTTGCGACGTTTACGGCTCGGGCTACTTCTACATCCCCGGCACCGAAACCTGCCTGCGCATCGGCGGCTATGTCCGTTACGACATCGGCGTCGGCGACGTCGGTTCGTTCGACGGTGCGACAAGCGCCGATCACGAGGACGGCGGCAGCAACGACACCTACTACAAGAAGGCCCGCTTCTCGCTGAAGACCTGGACCGGCCAGGAAACCGAACTCGGCACCTTGAAGACCTACACCGAGACCCGTTTCAACTTCCAGAACAACAACCGCGATTCGGGCGCACTCGTTGATCCCGATGGCACGGGTCCGCTCCTCCCGGCCAACGCCATCAATGCTGCTGGCGGCACCGGTGTTTCGCTGAATTTCGCCTGGATCCAGCTCGGTGGCCTGCGCGTCGGTAAGGACGAATCGGCCTTCAACACGTTCATCGGCTACGCCGGCAACGTCATCCAGGATACGCTGGTCCCCTACGGCGATTTCGACACCAACGTCATCCAGTACTACTTCGACGCAGGCAACGGCTTCTCCGCCGTTCTCTCGCTCGAAGAAGGCTCGGGCTTCCACACGATCGACAGCTACGTTCCGCATGTCGTCGGCGGCCTGAAGTACACGCAGGGCTGGGGCGCCATCACCGGCGTTATCGCTTACGACAGCAACTACGAAGAAGTCGCCGGCAAGGTCCGTTTGGACGTCACCCCGATGCAGAACCTGTCGCTCTTCATCATGGGCGGCTACGGCACCGACGACAACCTGTCGGATCCGACCTGGGCGTTCCCGGCTGGCGGCCGCGGCTTCTACAAGCAGTGGTCGGGCAACTGGGCAGTCTGGGGTGGTGGCACCTACACCATCAACGAGAAGACCTCGTTCAACGTCCAGGCTTCGTATGACGACGGCAAGAACATCGGCCTCGCCGCGAACATTGCTTACGACGTCGTCCCCGGCCTGACGATCACGGCCGAAGTCGACTACTCGCACCTCGGCGACGACTCCGTGTCCAACTGGACCGGCATCACTGATGGCGACGACGATGCTATCGGCGGCATGCTCCGCTTCCAGCGCTCGTTCTAAGGGCTGGCTTTAGACAGGTGAATAACAGCCCGGGCGCTTCAACGCCCGGGCTGTTTTGTTTCGTGACTGGGTCAAGACAAGCAGAAGGAACAGGGGGAATCGGCAGCTGAACAGTCCGTAAGGGTGAGTTCGTGGGATCCGCTGATGGGCGGATGAATTCACAACTGCGTGATTAAATCTCTTGAAAGGACGCTTCCAAGCGGATAGGTCTGACTCTATCCACTCGGGGGTGTGGCATTTTATGACCATCGAAGCGATACAAGAGGGCGACCCCTCCGAACATTTCTCAATGTTCTCTTCTCAAAATGCGAAGATAAAATACAGCTACAACAAGATCAGAGAAGTAAGATCGCACCGGGTCGGAGAGCTTTTTTCAGCATACCGGGACATACTCTGGGATGATGGGCGGCATAAATACAATGTCAGCTCCTTCATCGGCGAGATAGACGAGATTCTCCTCGGAGAGCGTTTCAGCGCCTTTGACCAGAGCACCCTCGACAACCTTATCGGCACCTTGCGCCAGCGCGGCAACAGCAACGCAACCATCAATCGAAAGATGGCTGCCCTCAGCAAACTGCTGCGCAAGGCTTACAAGATGGGGGATATCCACAGCCTGCCCGAGTTCCGCCGCCAGAAGGAGCGGGCGGGACGGATTCGTTTCCTTGAAAGGAGCGAAGAGGCGCAGCTGTTCGCCGCCATCAAAAGCCGCAGCGAAGATGCCTATCGTCTCTCGGTCTTCCTCGTCGACACCGGCTGCCGCCTCGGCGAAGCGCTCGGACTGATCTGGAACGACATCCAGGAACACCGCGTCTCGTTCTGGATCACCAAATCCGGCCGCAGCCGCACCATTCCGATGACCGAACGGGTCAAGGAGGTGATCAAACTGCCGCCTTCGGAGGGCCGCAGGCCCAAGGGTCCGTTCACCAAACTCAGCCAGGCGCAGTTTCGCGCCATCTGGAACGATGCGAAGGCCGAAGTCGGCCTCGGCGCCGACGACCAGGTCGTGCCGCATATCTTGCGCCACACCTGCGCTTCGCGTCTGGTCCAGGGCGGCATCGACATCCGGCGCGTGCAGATGTGGCTCGGCCACCAGACGCTTTCGATGACCATGCGCTACGCGCACCTGGCCACCAACGATCTCGACGGCTGTGTCGTCGTGCTGGAGACGCCGCGCGGCGAAGGGCTTTCCGGCGAAAACTCGGCCTTCGCATCGCCGCTGACCACTGTCTCAGCGGCAGCGCCGGCGCAAAAGAGCGAAGCGGCAGCAGTGAAGCCGGCCAAGGCGCCCAGGAAAAGCTCGAAAGCCAAATAGTTCTGCCGAGCGTTCATATACTGAAAGGACGACCCCAGGATCATATTTGATCTTGGGGTTTACTTTATCTAAGTTGCATTCTGTGCCTTCAGCAGGAAAGCTGCAATGGCGCCGGGCAGATAGCCTGTGTCCAGGAAGGGGGCGTGGCCCTGGCCCTCGACCGTGATCGCTTCCATGCCGGGATGGCGCTTGCCCATCTCTTCCAATGTCTCCACCGACAGAAGTTTCGAGTTGGCACCGCGTATGGCAAGCAGTGGTATGGCCACCAGCGCCTCGAACTGCGGCCACAGATCCGGAAGCGGCTTGCTGAGGTCCAGGCCCGCCACCGTGTCGACCAGCCGTGGGTCGAAATCCGGCAGCAGCCCCTGATCGGTCTCGCGGTAGAGGGCCGACACCATCCGATCCCAATCCGCCTCGGCAAGCGCGGGAAAATCCGCGCCATGCGCGACGCGTTGCGCCTCAATAGCCTCGGTCCGGCTCTTGTGTTTCGGCGCCGGGTCGAGATAGGTTTGGATGTGAGCCAGACCCGCAGCCTCGATCACGGGGCCGATGTCGTTCAGCACAATGGCTTTCAGCGCCGCCGGCCGCAGCGCACCGAGCACATGAATGACCAACCCGCCGCGCGACGTGCCGATGAAGGCCGCTTCCGCGATGTCGAGCACCGCCAGCCCGGCGAGGATGTCACCGGCCTCGATGCCGACATTGTAGTGGCTGATATCAGGGTCGTAGGCCGACAGGCCGCGGCCGCGATAGTCGAAGGCGATGACCTTGCGCGGATTGTCAGCCCGCTGCGACAGGTAAAGCGCGAGCTCATGAAAATCGCGCGCGTTGCGGGTCAGTCCGGGCAGACAGACCACCGGCCAGGTTCCCGAGTTTGTCTCGCCGTAAATGCGGGCGTGAAGCCTGAGCCCGTCCGGCGCGGTGTGGAAAAAGTCGGAGAAGCCGTCGGTGCGTAACATATCAAAGGGAGTCCTAGCCTGATCGTCACCGACTGCTACAGGTGAGGGTGGGAGCGGTCAAATAAGGTCTTCCCTTCCCCCCTTGTGGGGGAAGGTGGATCGGCGCGCAGCGCCGAGACGGATGAGGGGTGTTCCAGCGGAGTGAGACGTTGGTGTTCCCTGGAACACCCCTCATCCGACCTCGCTTCGCGAGGCCACCTTCTCCCACAAGGGGCCCGTTGCGTTATTAGGCTTTGGACGCCTGGAGAGACAGCAGGGGCGCATCGAGGTGCTTTCCGGCGCGGGTTTGCGGCCGGATGGGGTAGGAGTTGGCGTATTCGGTGGGTTTCGGGCGCACTGCGACCCAGGCTCAGGTGGCCAGCGTTACCCAGCGGCGCATGTTGAAGGCGATGGCCGCGATGAGGACCTGTCCTGCCGCCTTGGCC
>NZ_JBFUFA010000032.1:0-2000 GCF_056403695.1 Mesorhizobium sp. P2_F7
CCGCATAAGGCGTCCCAGTTCAGAATGACAAGCCGTCCTTCTTTGTGCTCCAAAAGGCCGTCAGCACGCAGTTTCTTCAACATGCGATTTACGTGCACTACGCTCGCGCCGATTGTCTCGCCGATCTGAACTTGCGTTAGTGGTAACGGATAGGAATTGTCTTTTACCAGTCCCATGACCTTCATGCGCACGTAAAGCTCACAGGCGAGGTGGGCCAACCTCTCCTCCACATCATGCCCTCCCAACACCTTGACCCATGCTCGGGCGACCGCCGCATCGACCAAACTTTCCCGCCAAAATAGATTTGCCAGGCGAGGTGATTTCCGCACGACCTCGAGAATGTCGTGGTGTAAATCACCGCAATCTTGCTTCTACCTATCGAAGCGAGTGTGTGATCCATGATCCTTAGATGCAAGCCTTGGAGATCGGGTATATCGCCGGGGACATGGATTGAGAGCGTTTGCAGGTTGCCGTTGTTCAAAACGCTATAGCGTCGCAGGAGCCCCTCAATCACCAGGCAACAGCGGCTGGGTTCGTCCCCTTCCTGCGCAATCTGCTCACCGGGCTGCAACTGCTTACCCACAAGAACCATCGCTTCGAGGCCCGCGCGATCATCTGATGAAAGTGGACCTAGGCTTTCGAGCTTTCGGATCAGCGGTGTCGTCAAATCGGACATCGCTAACCATTAGCATTTTGTCATGATCTAACAACGGGCTTTGCCGTTCCGTCCCGTTCATACAGACCGGGGACAACCGACTACAGGAGCGGGGCCTCAGGCATTACTTTTCATCGTCCGCAAGACTGAATTCCTGGGCGCTTCGCGCATCCTCATCGACCACACGAAACCAGCGTTTTTGAAGTGCTCGGGGTGACACTCGTCGGCCAGTTATTTTTTCCACTGCTGACAGGGGATCGTCGGCGGTCGTGGTGTGAGATGAGACAAGCTCTTTCCCACGCCATTCCTCTATCTGGTACTCTGGCATATTCCGTGTTTCGCTATCTGTTCCCGAGTGCCTTGGCCTCACGCTCCAACGTGTCGCGATCGTTTCCGTGCTTTGCGATCAGCTGACGTACATCTGGAATGCTGAGACCGAATTTGCTGGCGAGGTAACCAACCTCATACTCTTCGTCGCCAGCCACCTGACTGCGGTCCCGGTTGTCAGTTTTGCTTTTGTCATCCGGCATGATGCGCCTCCGTTTTCCCGAATATCCGCAACGTCGCGCTCGCCGGTTTGTTGCAATCGGCCGTCGATTTACGACTTGGAACTATTTTAGCTTAAGCTTATTTAATCGGGGCGGGTGGGAGGATGAGTGTGTGCGTAACGATGGTGACCGGCTGAGATTTATCAAACCGCAGGAACCACGCTCGGTGCTGGAGCCGCCGGTCAGCGACGACTGGCTGCACGAAATCAAGTTTGACGGCTTCCGCGTTCAGCTCATACTCGACTGGGCCGGCGCCCGCACCTTCACCAGGAACGGCCACGACTGTTCGAAGCGGTTCTGGCCGATCGTCAACGCCGCGGAAAAGCTGCCGGCGAAGTCATTCATCATTGATGGCGAAATGATCGCGCCGGAGGCGGCCGGCCGGCCGAACTTCGATCAGATGCATTCCCGCATGACATGGAACGCTGAACTGCTCGCCTTCGTCGCCTTCGACATCCTGCACCTGGACGGGAAGGATCTGCGCCCGCTGCAGACGATCGAGCGCAAGGCCATCCTGTGGGACTTGGTGAAACCAGCCACCGGGATCATCCAATTCAGTCAGCACGTCGAGGGCGGGGGCGAGGACTTCTTCGCCGCGGCCGACAAGATGAATCTGGAGGGCATGGTTTCGAAACGTCGCAACAGTCCCTATCGCAGTGGTGAATCCGATGCCTGGGTCAAAACCAAATGCTGGGATGTCGACCACCTGGATCTCATCGGCGTCAAGCAAGCGGCCGGCAAGCCTTCCGAGGGGCTGTTCGCAAAGGATGGCAAATATGTCGGCAAGGCCGTAATCG
>NZ_JBFUFA010000033.1:0-1817 GCF_056403695.1 Mesorhizobium sp. P2_F7
TGAACATCACCAGCGAATTGTACGCAGGCCGCCCTGGCCCCGCCGGCGAGCGCAGCCGCGCCAGAATCTTCTCGAAGCGATACCACTTCACCAGCGACGACAGCCGGTCCAGCCGACCGCTCCGACCAAGACCCTGTGGCAGCAAAGCCTCCACAAAACTGAACTGACCGCTCGGCTTCGTCGTCATCGCAAAATCCCCGTTTCAAAAACAGGGAATCACATCCATCCAATTTTGCAACAGTCCCCTTGTGGGGGAGATGCCCGGCAGGGCAGAGGGGGCGCGAAGGAGCGCAAGCGTTCTCTATCCATGCCGTGACACTAAGGCGTTGCTGCGATTACAGAATTCTGCACGGCTGCACTCTACGCTGAAGGCCACGGCATGGATCCTCGGGTCAAGCCCGAGGATGACGAAGCGTCGAGGGGAAAGCCAATCGCCTTACCGCTGCCCCAGCCTTGCGCTTTCCACTGCAATGCCAAGCAACGCCTGGCGGGCCAGCGCTTCGGACAGGTCCGGCCTGCGCCGCGTCTGCAGCACCGCTGCCTGCAGGCGGTTTAGCGCGCGGCTCAGCGCCTCGACGTTCCAGCGTTCCAGCGCCTTTTCCACCAGCTTGCGGCGGGTGAAGAAAACCGGTGGGCGCGCGCCGGCCACAGCCGAAGCGGCATTGCGGCCGGCTGAGTCCATCTGGCCGCGCATGACCTGCAGCTGCTGCAACTGCCGCATCGCCGACGACAGCACCAGGAACGGATGCCCGCCGGACAGGCAATGGCGGGTAAAGGCGGTGTCGAAGTCGCCGATCTTGCCTTCCAGCACCGCGTCGACGGCATCGTCGAAAGAAGCGCCGGAGACGTCGCCTGACATCGCCCGGACGTCGTCGAGGCCAATCTCCCGCTGGCCGTGGGCGTAAAGCACCAGCTTTTCGATCTCGCCGCGCGACGCCAGCCGGTCGCCGCCGAGATTGCGGCGCAGCGCCTGGCGGGCATCGAGCGCCATCGTCATGCCGGCCTTGCGCAGCTCGTCGTCGATGACGGTATCGATGTCGCGGGCCTCGTCGGCATAGCAAGGCAGCGCCATCGCGGTGTCGGCCGCCTCGACGACGGCGCGCAGCCCGACGCCCTTTTTCAGGTCGCCGGCCTCGATCAGGATGATGGCGTCGCGGGCGGGTTCCGCCGTCAGCGCCTTGACGTCCTCAGCCAGCGGCTTCTGGCCACTGGCGTTGCGCACCCACAAAAGGCGCCGGTCGGAAAACATCGGCACGGTGCGGGCTTCATCGAGCAGCCGGCCCTGGTCGCGATCGACCTCCGCGCCGTCGAGCCGGACCACCGAGAAAGGATCGTCGAGCGACAGGCCGGTCTTTTCGGCAAAGGCTTTCGCGCGCTCGGCGACGAGCCCGCGGTCGGGGCCATAGAGCAGGACGATCGAGATACGCGCGTCCGGCTTCGCCAGCCACGAATCGACCTCATATCCTTTTTTCTGCGCCATGAGTGGGTGGTTAGCATGATGCGGCCGCGGAGTGAACGTTCTCCGGAGCGTTCGCCAACCCTGGCGCCCTTCCTCTCCCTCCGGAGGGGGGCAGGGGAATCGCATATGGCGATTTTGGGCTTGAAGTTGGCTTGAGAAGAGATTCTTTGGGAAGGCAGTCTTAGCGAAGGAGCGACTGCCATTTCCAGCCTTGAGAGCTATTTCGGGGCGGTGCCAGATCCGCGTGCGGCCAACGCCACGCACCGGCTAGGCGATCTGATCGTGATGATGATCGCGGCAAGCCTGTGTGGCGCAACCAACGCGACGGAGTTTTCGCTGTTCGCGCAAGAGCGCAAGC
>NZ_JBFUFA010000034.1:0-1712 GCF_056403695.1 Mesorhizobium sp. P2_F7
GGCCCTTTCATTTGGTGAGCCATCTATCTATCTATAGGCCATCCTGTCTAAAGACACCGGCCTACACACAAGTTGACGCGGGGTGGAGCAGCCCGGTAGCTCGTCAGGCTCATAACCTGAAGGTCACAGGTTCAAATCCTGTCCCCGCAACCAAATACAGGCCCGCCTCGCGCGGGCCTTTTTGTATCTGGAGGTCGGCCGGGCTGGTTCAACCGCATCAGGGCTCGCAAGGAGGCGTAGCCGCCGCGGGTCAGAAAACTCAAATCCCTGTCCCCGCAACCAAATCAATAAGCCCGCCACAAGCGGGCCTTTTACGTTTCTACGACCCATGCATCCTGTCCCATTCCCAAGCCAACTTTTCGGCGTCCAGCCTCTCGAAGCAAGATCTCTCAATGCTGGCTCTCCTGGCGCAGGCGCATCCTCTCGGAATGCTCCCAGGCCGATGTTCGCAATTTGCAACCATATCCGAGCGAAATCACACCCGGGCGATGCCAGTTGGCTCACCAACTCTGTCGGGCGAGGCGGCCGTCACGTTTTTTATGCGCTCGAATACCGGTGGATGATTCTGGGCACGAATCACGATCGTCCCAGCGCGATCGTGATTCGATGCCGCAGAATCAGGGGACGAATTATTCTCTCGCCAGCAGACCGTGGAAACGAAGCATGGCCGTGCGCACGCTGCTAATTATTGCTATCTATTGCTACCAGTTTTGATCGGCGCCATAGTCTCCCAAGGAGGTTGCCATGCCCAACTACGCCCTTAACGACCACTATGAGAGCTTCATCAGAAAGCAGCTCGAATCAGGTCGCTACAACAATGCCAGTGAGGTTGTTCGCGCCGGCCTGCGTATGCTCGAGGATTTCGAGGCGGAGCGGGAGAGATGGCTGCGCGAGGAAATCCCGGCGCGCCTGACCGAACTCCAGCGAGATCCGGCGAAGGCTATTCCCGCCGAGACGGTTTTTTCGCGGCTTGAGGCGCGTCATCGCGCGAAGCAGGCGAAAGCCAAGTAGGGGATGGAGTATCGCATTGCCTTCCACCCCAAGGCGGAAGCTGAACTCGAACAGCTCTATGACGACATAGCCGACCGTGCGTCGCCGGCGATCGCCTGGAATTTTGTTGCCGGCATTCGCGACCATTGCGTTGGCCTGTCGACTTTTCCACAGCGCGGCACAGAGCGGGTCGAGATCATGCCTGGTCTGCGCATCATCGGCTACCGCCGCGCCGTCAGCATTGCCTTTGCGGTCGAGGCCGAGCGGGTCTTGGTCCTGGGCATCTTTTACGCCGGCCGGAACATCACGGCGGAATTGCTGGAAGACCGGCTTTGAAGTGCTGCTCAGGCCGGCCGCCGCGGCCGAATTCGCCATGTCCGGCAAACAATTTCGGCCCGATGGCACGCGGTCGTCGCGGAGAGATGGAGGCTTCGTAGACGTGATCCGACCGCGGAATGCCGCTCGCAATTTCAGCCAAGCCAACTCACGAATTTCAGCCCCGTGGATATCTCCACGAGAAATCGAAAAAACATCACCGATGGCTGTTGACAGTTTTGGTTGGTGGCGACTATATACGCCTCACGAACGAGGGCGGTGCGCCGCTGGCGGCGAAGCAGTTTGCTTCTGAATAAGCCCTTGTGAGAATTCAAGAGAGCCGCGTAAGCGACACTCGGACGGCCCCGAAGCCACAAGCGTAACGGGCCACGACACCGCGTCTGCGG
>NZ_JBFUFA010000035.1:0-1528 GCF_056403695.1 Mesorhizobium sp. P2_F7
CCCGTGGGATCCGGCTCATCGGTGAGGATAAAAAGCTAAGACCTTCGAATTGCCGATAAGAGGGGTCACCTTGTTGATGAAAGAGGCGGTCACCCCGTTGCCTTCATTGAGCCAAATAAGGGCCTTGGAGCCATCCGGCAGAGCGTTGACCGATGACGCGTACTGAAGATCAACCAGGTTGAAGCCGTTGGCTGCGGCAGCTGCGGCCGAGGCACCATAGGCGTAATGCATCGTAGCCATGCAAAAATCCTTCTGATTCGTTACGCCCCATCCCTGCCTATCCGACAGGTCACATTAGCGCCAAATCAAATACCGGAAATTCGTTGATAGAATCTTTGATCTGGGCTTCGAACACCTTAGCAGCCGCCAGCCAAGGTGTTCCGAACTGGGTCAGGGCGGTCAATGCGGCGGCTATGCTCGCAATCGCCCCGAGTTCAATCCTATCGAGGTTCGGCGTTCCTCAGGTTACGAAGAATGACGAGGCCGTAATCGATAGATGCGGAGAGACGGTGGCGAACTGGATTGCGGAGGCTCCTCCGAGCCCATCGCTGTCATAGTAGAGCGCTCCGGTTGCGCTGTTGTAGATAATATGGTCGGAGCTGTTGTGCGCGGCCGTGCCGGCATAGAAAGCACTGCTGGCAAGCGCCCCAACAGGAAGCCCTTTGAAGATGGCATCATCCAATTGGATCTTGTCCAGAGACGGATTGAAGTCGTCGATCGTGGCAACATTGCCCTTGGTAAGGGTGCTGTTGAAAACGAAAGTGTCATGACCATCGTAACCGGTCAGCGTATCGGTTCCACCGCCGCTGTTTATGATGTTGTCGCCGTTATTCCCAATGATGTGCTGAGCGAGTTCGTTGCCGGTCAAATTGATTGCCGTCGTGCCCGCATCTTTTTGGGTGCCAAGGACTTCAATCGACGAGCCAGCCGCAAGCGCATAACTCACAGAAGTCCACACCCTGTCTTGGCCCTGGTCAGCGGCCTCGACCACCTTACTGGCGGCATTGTTGATGTAGTAATCGTCATTGCCACCATAGCCGGCCATGGTGTGAGCGGCGCTGTCGGTCGGGCGTAGAAAATCGTTGCCACTTGTGCCCTTTATATCCGCGGGTGGAGGCGGGTTTGTCGTCCCAGTTCCACTTCCGGTCCCAGTCCCACTTCCGGTCCCGGTCCCGGTCCCAGTTCCACTTCCGGTCCCGCTTCCAGTCCCGGTCCCGCTTCCAGTCCCGCTATGGGTGTTATGATCCAAGAAAAAAGCCTGCATTGACGACGTGTTGCCAAGCGACGTTTCGCCGTTCTGCGAGGACCATTTGTAGGCCATGTCAAAAGCGGGCGACGGAACCAGCTTTGCCCAGTGATCCATCATGGTCTGCATCTGCGCAGTGGTCGGCATCACATAGGAGCCGCCTGTATTGGTCGCCCAGCCACCACCGCCGAACGACTGATAGACGGGTACGATCGAGCTCAGCGGGATGCCCGCATTCAGCGCGGCCGACACGGAACGGTCGATGTAATTAAAGTCGACGAC
>NZ_JBFUFA010000036.1:0-1225 GCF_056403695.1 Mesorhizobium sp. P2_F7
CGATCACCACGCTGGCGAGCAACGGCGTGCTCAAGCTGAGCGGCGTCGACGTGACGGCAGGCCAATCAATCGCGGTCGCCGACATCGGCAATCTGACGTTTGTGGCGGATGCCAACGAGAACGGCTCGCCCTATGCGAACTTCACCTTCCAGGTTCAGGACAACGGCGGCACCGCCAATGGCGGCGTCGATCTCGACCAGTCGGCCAACACCTTCACCATCAACGTCACCAGTGTGAACGACGCGCCGGTGAATACCGTCCCGGCACTGCAGACGGTCGCCGAGGACACCAACCTTTCTGTCACCGGCCTGGCGATTGCCGACGTAGATGCTGGCAGCGCCACCAACATCACCACGACACTGTCGGTGCTGCACGGCACACTGACGGTCGCATCGGCAGGCGGCGCCGCGGTCTCGGGCAGCGGCACCGGATCCGTGACGCTGACCGGCACGGTGGCGCAGATCAACACCACCTTGGCTGCGCTCAACAACGTCGTCTACAAGGGCGTTGCGGACTTCAACGGCGGCGACACGCTGACCGTCCTTACCAACGATGCCGGAAATAGCGGATCGGGCGGAGCCCTGACCGACAGCGACACGGTCGCGATCACCGTTACCCCTGTGAACGACGCCCCGGTCATTGATCTGAACGGCGCGGGCGCCGGCAATGACGCGACGGCTTCGTTCACGGAGCAGACGCCGCTGGTGATCGCGCCTTCGGCGACGGTGACCGACGTCGACTCGGCGAACCTGACGTCCCTGACGGCGACGCTGACGGCGCGGCCCGATGGCAATGCGGTCGAATCCCTGTCGCTGAATGCCAGCGCCACGGCGGCCGCAGCCGGACTGACGGTGCTCTACACCGCAAGCACCGGCATTCTGTCGATCACAGGCTCGGCCGCGAAGGCGACCTACCAGACGATCCTCGACGGCATCGTCTACAACAACACCAGCGACACGCCGACGACGGTGGCTCGGACGGTCAACGTCGTTGCGACCGACGGCACCGACAGCAGTGCCTCGCACAGCGTCACGATCAGCGTCACGCCGGTCAACGATGCGCCGGTCATTGATCTGAACGGCGCCGGCGCCGGCAATGACGCGACGGCTTCCTTCACGGAGCAGACGCCGCTGGTGATTACGCCTTCGGCGACGGTGACCGACGTCGACTCGGCGAACCTGACGTCCCTGACGGCGACGCTGACGGCGCGGCCCGATGGCAATGC
>NZ_JBFUFA010000037.1:0-1171 GCF_056403695.1 Mesorhizobium sp. P2_F7
GGGACTGTTGCAAAATTGGATGGATGTGATTCCCTGTTTTTGAAACGGGGATTTTGCGATGACGACGAAGCCGAGCGGTCAGTTCAGTTTTGTGGAGGCTTTGCTGCCACAGGGTCTTGGTCGGAGCGGTCGGCTGGACCGGCTGTCGTCGCTGGTGAAGTGGTATCGCTTCGAGAAGATTCTGGCGCGGCTGCGCTCGCCGGCGGGGCCAGGGCGGCCTGCGTACAATTCGCTGGTGATGTTCAAGGCGCTTCTGCTGCAGTCCTTGTATGGGCTGTCGGACAGCGAACTGGAGGAGGCGCTCGCCGATCGGCTGTCGTTCCGCCGCTTCGTTGGGCTGACGCTCGAGGAGACGGTGCCCGACCACACCACGCTCAACCGCTTTCGCAGTCTTCTCGTCGAGGCCGGGCTTCTGGAGAAGCTGTTTGGCGAACTGGACCATCAGTTGGACAAAGCCGGGCTGATCCTGCGGCGCGGCACGATGCTCGATGCCACGGTGATCGAGACTGCGGCGGCGCGGCCACCCAGTGGGGCCGCGCAGGAGGTAGGCGAGATCGGCGATCCCGATGCCGGCTTTACACGCCGGCAGGGCAAGCCTGGCTCCTCTTACGGCTACAAGGCCCATGTCGGTGTCGACCAGGGTTCTGGCCTGATCCGCCGGGTGAGGACGACAGCGGCCAACGTCAACGACACGGTCGAAGCGGATCATCTGATCTGTGGCGACGAAGGCGCGGTGCTGGCGGATGCGGCCTATCACACCAAGGCGCGCGAGCTGTCGCTGAGGCAGCGCGGGATCAAGCCGCGGTTGATGCGGCGAGCCAACAAGCATCATCCGCGCCTGCCGGCACGCCTGAAGCAGTTCAACCAGCTGATCGCCCGGCAACGCTTTGCCGTCGAGACGACCTTCGCCACCTTGAAGAACCGCATGCGACTTTGCGCCATCCGCTATCGCGGCCTGGCCAAGGCGGCAGGACAGGTCCTCATCGCGGCCATCGCCTTCAACATGCGCCGCTGGGTAACGCTGGCCACCTGAGCCTGGGTCGCAGTGCGCCCGAAACCCACCGAATACGCCAACTCCTACCCCATCCGGCCGCAAACCCGCGCCGGAAAGCACCTCGATGCGCCCCTGCTGTCTCTCCAGGCGTCCAAAGCCTAATAACGCAACGGGCCC
>NZ_JBFUFA010000038.1:0-1059 GCF_056403695.1 Mesorhizobium sp. P2_F7
CAACCGCCTGCGTCGCCGCCTTGCTGTTGTCGAGCACATAGGACCACGTGCCGTTGGCGTTCTGCGTCAGCGTGCCGTAGGTGCTGAGCGCGGTGATCGCCGCCGCATCGCCACCCGACCAGGCCACGAAGCTCTTGGGCGTATCGGCGCCCGAGACGTCGTTGGCAAGCACATCGCCCGAGACCGTGCTGGTCGGCGGCGTGTTGGCCGCACCTGCGCCGTCCTCGACGACCGCGTACGGGCCGTCATTGACCGCCGTCGGCACATCGTCGACAACATGCACGACGAGATTGTCGCTGGCGGTGGTGCCGCCATTGCCGTTGACGGTCAGCGCGACGCTGTCGTTGAAGCCGGTGGCGTCGACGCTGTCGTTGCCGGTCGGCACCTTGCTGTCATTGTCGATGGTTGCCGTCAGCGTGTAGCTGTAGGCCACGGTGCCCGAATGGGCATCACCGGTGTAGCCGGTCAGCGTCAGCACGCCTTCGCCGGTGTTGACGGTCTGGGTGCCGTTGAAGCCCTGGATCTGGGCCAGCGTGAAGCTGGTGCCGCCGATGACGATGTCGTGGATGCCGTCGGTGGCCGAGATGGTGAAGGATCCGGTGCTGGTCTCGCTGTTGGMSGCCGCGTTCGAGCCGTTCGGGTTGAGGCCGGCCTCGAAGACGGTGTTGTCGGCGCCCTGGGCCTGGGCCGTCACCACCGAGGCGCTGTCGTTGGCGCCGTCGATGGTGATCGTCAGCGTCGCCGGCGAGGTGTCGCCGTCGGCGTCCGTCATCGTGTAATGCAGGTCGAAGCTGAGATGGCTGGCTGCCGTCAACGCCTGCGTCGCCGCCTTGCTGTTGTCGAGCACATAGGACCACGTGCCGTTGGCGTTCTGCGTCAGCGTGCCGTAGGTGCTGAGCGCGGTGATCGCCGCCGCATCGCCACCCGACCAGGCCACGAAGCTCTTGGGCGTATCGGCGCCCGAGACGTCGTTGGCAAGCACATCGCCCGAGACCGTGCTGGTCGGCGGCGTGTTGGCCGCACCTGCGCCGTCCTCGACGACCGCGTACGGGCCGTCAT
>NZ_JBFUFA010000039.1:0-753 GCF_056403695.1 Mesorhizobium sp. P2_F7
CACCGTCGAACGAACCGACGTCGCCGACGCCGATGTCGTAACGGACATAGCCGCCGATGCGCAGGCAGGTTTCGGTGCCGGGGATGTAGAAGTAGCCCGAGCCGTAAACGTCGCAAATCTTGACGTATTCAGCCGGTTCCGGCTCGGCGACGACGACGGCGTCGGCGGCGCGCGCACCGGAAACTGCGATCAGGGCCGCAGCGGAGCCGAGAAGAAGGCTCTTGATGTTCATTTTCTGACCTCCAGTCAAAAGTTAAAAAACGGGTCTGGGTATTCTTTGCTGAAGGACAGCGTTCCCTGCCCCATCCCCACTACCGAAAAAGATGCGCACCGCGCCGCTCCTTCGAATTCGACATTACCCATGAGGCGGCGGCGTTCAACCACGATCGTACCGGCAAAAGGACTGTTCGGGCGCTATCCCCTGGCGTTGTTGCACAAATGACACGATTTGGCCTCAGTCAGAAAGCTCTCATTAACTATCGAAGAGCCCGGAAGCCTTGGCCTGGGCTTCGAAATGCGGCCGAATCCGGCAATGGCCGGCCGAAAATGCGGCTCCGTTGCCGACTCGCTGGCCAACGAGCTGCCGCAGAATCGCCGCATGCGAAGGGGCTCCAGCGGCCGAATCCGGATTTTTCACGGATAATGGCGCCGGCTTGTTGATTGTGCCGGCGCTTTTCTTTATCCACCGGCGCAACGGAGAGGTGGCCGAGTGGTCGAAGGCGCTCCCCTGCTAAGGGAGTAGAGGTCAAAAGC
>NZ_JBFUFA010000040.1:0-746 GCF_056403695.1 Mesorhizobium sp. P2_F7
GCGCTCCCCTGCTAAGGGAGTAGAGGTCAAAAGCTTCTCGTGGGTTCGAATCCCATCCTCTCCGCCACCCTACGCCCTGCGGGCTTCGGGTGGCAGGCCACCCGAAACCGCATTTTGGGCGTAGGAGTGTCGCCCGAAGCTACGAAGTAGCGTAGGGGGACCATGTGGTACGTCTACTTCCTGCAGCTCCATAACGGCGATGTCTATGTCGGATCGACAAATGACCTTCGACGCCGATTCGAATCTCACCGATCAGGCCATGTGGCGTCGACAAAGGCTCACCTGCCTGTAGCCTTGAAGGCCTATATCGGAGTTGAAACCGAGGCCAACGCACGGCAGCTCGAGCGATATTTCAAGACCGGGTCAGGCAAGGCTTTTGCGAGCAAGCGGTTTTTTTGCGAACAGCTCCAACTGATCGCCAAAGAGGCTCATCTGCTTGAAATAAAACAGAAAAGCAGGGCAACGACCTGCTTTTCACTGACCTCCGCTTCCGATTCTGACTGGAGGTCAGAAAATGAACATCAAGAGCCTTCTTCTCGGCTCCGCTGCGGCCCTGATCGCAGTTTCCGGTGCGCGCGCCGCCGACGCCGTCGTCGTCGCCGAGCCGGAACCGGCTGAATACGTCAAGATTTGCGACGTTTACGGCTCGGGCTACTTCTACATCCCCGGCACCGAAACCTGCCTGCGCATCGGCGGCTATGTCCGTTACGACATCGGCGTCGGCGACGTCGGTTCGTTCGACGGTG
>NZ_JBFUFA010000041.1:0-696 GCF_056403695.1 Mesorhizobium sp. P2_F7
GGATTTTTGCATGGCTACGATGCATTACGGGATTTTTGCATGGCTACGATGCATTACGCCTATGGTGCCTCGGCCGCAGCTGCCGCAGCCAACGGCTTCAACCTGGTTGATCTTCAGTACGCGTCATCGGTCAACGCTCTGCCGGATGGCTCCAAGGCCCTTATTTGGCTCAATGAAGGCAACGGGGTGACCGCCTCTTTCATCAACAAGGTGACCCCTCTTATCGGCAATTCGAAGGTCTTAGCTTTTTATCTCACCGATGAGCCGGATCCCACGGGCAAATATCATACTCAGGTCAGCGCTGCCAATCTTAAGGCTGAATCGGATTGGATTCACTCCCATTTCCCGGGCGCCAAGACTTTCATCACTCTGATGAATATGGGCTCGTTCAACACCCCCGACTACACCAACACCTACAATCCGGCCAACACCGGCATCGATTTCTACGGAATAAATCCCTATCCGGTGCGATCGACGGTCGTCGACTTTAATTACATCGACCGTTCCGTGTCGGCCGCGCTGAATGCGGGCATCCCGCTGAGCTCGATCGTACCCGTCTATCAGTCGTTCGGCGGTGGTGGCTGGGCGACCAATACAGGCGGCTCCTATGTGATGCCGACCACTGCGCAGATGCAGACCATGATGGATCACTGGGCAAAGCTGGTTCCGTCGCCCGCTTTTGACATGGCCTACAAA
>NZ_JBFUFA010000042.1:0-644 GCF_056403695.1 Mesorhizobium sp. P2_F7
TGCGGAATGCGGAAATGCGCTTCGAATTCATTGCGGCGGTCTGGCGAGGGGGCGAGCGTGGCAAGAGCTGCCTCGCGGATGTCGGACATCGAGCGAGGGCCGAGCAAGGTGACCGCCTGCATGAAGCTGGAGACTTGTTCGGGGGCGATTGCGAAGGCGTGGCGGCGCAGCAGCCTAGCGAAGTCCAGGAACGTTGCGGCGGCACGGGGCAGGTTTTCTCCGCGCATCATTCCTGCGCGCCCCCCTCTGTCCTGCCGGACATCTCCCCCTCAAGGGGGGAGATTGGCAGGTTCGACGCCTCGCTCAGGTTTACAAGGCCGGAGATTAGCGAAGGCCGGGATGACAGCTGATCTCCCCCCTTGAGGGGGAGATGTCCGGCAGGACAGAGGGGGGCGCTGTCCCGCCAGCGTTGCGGAATTAACAGGCAGAAGGGATCGCTGACGTCCCGGCTCACCCCAGCGCCTCCTCAACGATCGCCTCCAGCTCCGGCGCAATGGACGCCAGGTCCTCTTCGTCCTTGATCAGCACGCCGATGGCGCGGCGGAGAGCTTCGGGCCACGGGCTGCCGCCCCTTTCGAGAATGGTCGCCGCATTGGCCCATTCGACCGCTTCGGAGATACCGGGGGGCTTGGCCAGCGGCCGGG
>NZ_JBFUFA010000043.1:0-617 GCF_056403695.1 Mesorhizobium sp. P2_F7
CCACCAACAGCGAGACCAGCACCGGATCCTTCACCATCTCGGCCACCGACGGCATCCACGACATCGTCATCGGCGGCACCAGCTTCACGCTGGCCCAGATCCAGGGCTTCAACGGCACCCAGACCGTCAACACCGGCGAAGGCGTGCTGACGCTGACCGGCTACACGGGTGATGCCCATTCGGGCACGATCGCCTACAGCTACACGCTGTCGGCGACCATCGACAATGACAGCAAGGTGCCGACCGGCAACGACAGCGTCGATGCCACCGGCTTCAACGACAGCGTCGCGCTGACCGTCAACGGCAATGGCGGCACCACCGCCAGCGATAATCTCGTCGTGCATGTTGTCGACGATGTGCCGACAGCCCAGAATGACGGCCCGTACGCGGTCGTCGAGGACGGCGCAGGTGCGGCCAACACGCCGCCGACCAGCACGGTCTCGGGCGATGTGCTTGCCAACGACGTCTCGGGCGCCGATACGCCCAAGAGCTTCGTGGCCTGGTCGGGTGGCGATGCGGCGGCGATCACCGCGCTCAGCACCTACGGCACGCTGACGCAGAACGCCAACGGCACGTGGTCCTATGTGCTCGACAACAGCAAGGCGGCGACGCAGGCG
>NZ_JBFUFA010000044.1:0-612 GCF_056403695.1 Mesorhizobium sp. P2_F7
CGATCACCACGCTGGCGAGCAACGGCGTGCTCAAGCTGAGCGGCGTCGACGTGACGGCAGGCCAATCAATCGCGGTCGCCGACATCGGCAATCTGACGTTTGTGGCGGATGCCAACGAGAACGGCTCGCCCTATGCGAACTTCACCTTCCAGGTTCAGGACAACGGCGGCACCGCCAATGGCGGCGTCGATCTCGACCAGTCGGCCAACACCTTCACCATCAACGTCACCAGTGTGAACGACGCGCCGGACGGCACCGACAATTCGAAGACCATCAACGAGGACGGGACCTACACGTTCGCGGCGGCCGATTTCGGCTTCACCGATGCCAACGACAGCCCGGCCAACGCCCTGGCGGCGGTGACGATCACCACGCTGGCGAGCAACGGCGTGCTCAAGCTGAGCGGCGTCGACGTGACGGCAGGCCAATCAATCGCGGTCGCCGACATCGGCAATCTGACGTTTGTGGCGGATGCCAACGAGAACGGCTCGCCCTATGCGAACTTCACCTTCCAGGTTCAGGACAACGGCGGCACCGCCAATGGCGGCGTCGATCTCGACCAGTCGGCCAACACCTTCACCATCAACGTCACCAGTGTGAACGACGCGCCGG